>NZ_JACVZC010000017.1 GCF_016658545.1 Pseudomonas sp. S37
AGGGTAATCCTGTGCCGGCCTCTTCGCGGGTGAACCCGCTCCCACAGGAGCGCCACATGATTCAAACCCTGTGGAAATACTGTGGGAGCGGGTTTACCCGCGAAGAGGCCGTTACAGGCAACAAAAACCTCACTGCCCGGCCGCAGTCTCCTGCACACCCTTGAACCACTTCTGCTCAAGCTCGGCAGTGCGCCCGCTATCTTTCAAGCGCTGCAGCGCATTGTTCACCGCACTTTCAAACGCCGGGTTGTCCTTCTGGAACGGAATCACCCGTTTCTTCTCGCCAAACGGCTGGCTCGCATCGAGTGGGCCGTCACCTTTGGGCGCGTCGCTCGACGAGGTAAGCGCGATGTCGTACTTGCCGCTCTCGACACCCGGCAACACCTCGGCTTGCGTGGCTTCGACAAATTCGGCGCGCAGGTCCAGCTCCTTGGCCAGGTCCTGGCCAAACTCGATGTCGAAACCCGTCAGGTGGTCGTCTTGCTTGAACGCGTACGGCTGGTTGTCGGCCTGTACGGCAATGCGCAGTTCGCCCCGGTCGGCGATTTCGTCGATCAGCTCCGCCTGGGCCAATGGACTGATCAGTACTGCCAGCAGTACCCCTATGGTCGAACGCATGAATGCCCCTTTTCTTTTAGCAGATGAATAACTTTCGTCACGGCTTTCTTCCTCGCCGTGATCGAGCGCAGCCTATGACCTTGAAGCCTCGGCATTGTTTAACCCTGACTGAAATATTTCTGTCAGGCAATGTGAACACCTTGGCGCATATTTCAACTAAGGTGAACTACCGCTGCCGCTGGACTGATGGCGGCGGTCAACAAGTGAATCACAGGAGAAGTGAATGAACAGCCTATTTTCGCGTGCTGCCGTTGCCGGTCTGCTGATGGGAGCGTCGGTGTTCGCCAGTGCCGCAGACGCCCTGAAGAGCCAGGAGCCGCCCAAGGAGGCCAAGGTCTTCATCGTTTCCCCCGCCGATGGTGCAACGGTCGACAAGACCTTCACCGTCAAGTTCGGCATCGAGGGCATGGGCCTGAAGCCTGCCGGTGACCAGACCCCGCACACCGGGCACCACCACTTGCTGGTGGATGTGGACAAAGAGCCAGTCGCCGACATGCCGCTGCCGACCAGCCTGATGCCAGAGGCCGGCACCGCACTGCCAGCCGGGCCGCAGGTGCTGCACTTCGGCAAGGCACAGACCGAAACCAGCATTACCCTGACCCCGGGCAAGCACACCCTGCAACTGGTGCTGGGTGACCAGTATCATGTGCCGTTCAAGCCTAGTGTCGAGTCGCAGAAGATTACTGTCGACGTGAAATAAGTGTTGGATTCTTCGCGGGTGAACCCGCTCCCACAGGGCCCCCGCAGATTTTGAATCCTGTGGCGATCCTGTAGGAGCGGGTTTACCCGCGAAGCAGGCGACGCCGATTTCACCGGCAAAAAAAAGGGAGGCCACCAGGGCCTCCCTTTTTCATGCAGCAAGCAAACTTAGAACAGTACGCGGGAACGGATGGTGCCCTTGACCTGTTGCAGCTTCTCTTGCGCCAGGTCCGAGTATTCGGCGTCAACGTCGATGACCACGTAGCCGACTTTCTCGTTGGTCTGCAGGAACTGACCGGAGATGTTGATACCGTTCTCGGCGAACACCTTGTTGATCTCGCTGAGCACGCCCGGGATGTTTTCGTGAATGTGCAGCAGGCGGTGCTTGCCCGGGTGCGCCGGCAGGGCCACTTCCGGGAAGTTGACCGAAGACACCGAGGTACCGTTGTCGCTGTACTTGACCAGCTTCTCGGCCACTTCCAGGCCGATGTTGGCCTGGGCTTCGGCGGTGGAACCACCGATGTGCGGGGTCAGGATCACGTTGTCCAGGCCGCGCAGCGGGCTTTCGAACTCTTCGTCGTTGGAGCGCGGCTCGACCGGGAACACGTCGATGGCGGCGCCGATCAGGTGCTTGTCCTTGATCGCGGCGGCCAGGTGGTCCAGCTCGACTACGGTGCCACGGGCGGCGTTGATCAGGATCGCGCCCTTCTTCATGGCACGGATTTCCTTCTCGCCAATCATCCACTGAGTGGACGGCAGCTCAGGTACGTGCAGCGACACGATGTCGGCCAGGCCCAGCAGCTCGTTCAGGCTGGTGACCTGCACGGCGTTGCCCAGTGGCAGCTTGGTCAGCGGGTCGTAGAAGTACACCTGCATGCCCAGGTTCTCGGCCAGGACCGACAGCTGGGTACCGATCGAGCCGTAGCCGACGATGCCCAGTTTCTTGCCACGGATCTCGAACGAGTTGGCCGCGCTCTTGATCCAGCCGCCACGGTGGCAGGAAGCGTTTTTCTCAGGGATGCCGCGCAGCAGCAGGATGGCTTCGGCCAGTACCAGCTCGGCAACCGAACGGGTGTTGGAGTACGGCGCGTTGAACACGGCGATACCGCGCTCGCGGGCCGCTTCCAGGTCAACCTGGTTGGTGCCGATGCAGAAGCAGCCAACAGCGACCAGTTTCTTGGCGCAGTCGAAGATCTCTTCGGTGAGCTGGGTGCGCGAACGGATGCCGATGAAGTGGGCATCGGCGATCTTTTCCTTCAGCTCGGCTTCCGGCAACGAACCAGTGAGGTATTCGATGTTGGTGTAGCCGGCGGCCTTGAGGGTATCGACCGCGTTCTGGTGCACACCTTCAAGAAGAAGGAACCGGATCTTGCTCTTGTCGAGAGAAGTCTTGCTCATCTGCGTAAACCTGTATCCCGGAGAAAAAATGGCGAGGGGTGATGCCAGGCGCGAGGGCAGCCTTAGCATGAACAGCGGGAGGGCTATGCTAGCATACGCGACACAATCTGAGCTTATCCCGACAGGTGAAGAGTGCTCAGGGTGACTATGAATAAGTCGAGAGTTCCAGCGATGACCCACCCCGCTGTTATTGAAGAACTGATGACCCTTGTCGACCCTGGCAAGGTCCTGACTGACGCGGCTTCACTCGAAGCCTATGGCAAGGACTGGACCAAGCATTACCCGCCGGCGCCCAGCGCCATTGTGCTGCCCAAGACCGTGGAGCAGGTGCAGGCCATCGTGCGCTGGGCCAATGCGCACAAGGTAGCGCTGGTGCCATCTGGCGGGCGTACCGGCCTTTCTGCTGGCGCCGTGGCGGCCAATGGCGAGGTGGTGGTCGCCTTCGACTACATGAACCAGATTCTCGACTTCAACGCCTTCGACCGCACCGTGGTCTGCCAGCCGGGGGTAATCACCCGCCAGCTGCAAAGCTATGCCGAAGATCAGGGCCTTTATTACCCGGTGGACTTCGCCTCCAGCGGCTCCAGCCAGATAGGCGGCAACATCGGCACCAATGCCGGCGGGATCAAGGTGATTCGCTACGGCATGACCCGCAACTGGGTGGCCGGGCTGAAAGTGGTCACCGGCAAGGGCGAGCTGCTGGAGCTGAACCGGGACCTGATCAAGAACGCCACCGGCTACGACCTGCGCCAGCTGTTCATCGGCGCCGAAGGCACCCTGGGGTTCGTGGTCGAGGCCACCATGCGCCTGGATCGCGCACCGCGCAACCTTACCGCCATGGTGCTGGGCACGCCGGACTTCGACTCGATCATGCCGGTGCTGCACGCTTTCCAGGGCAAGCTGGACCTGACCGCCTTCGAGTTCTTCTCTGACAAGGGGCTGGCCAAGATCATGGGCCGTGGCGATGTGCCGGCGCCGTTCGCGACCGACTGCCCGTTCTATGCGCTGCTGGAGTTCGAGGCCAGCACTGAAGAGGTGGCCAACGAGGCTCTGGCCACCTTCGAGCACTGTGTCGAGCAGGGCTGGGTGCTGGATGGGGTGATGAGCCAGAGCGAAACCCAGCTGAAAAACCTGTGGAAGCTGCGCGAATACCTGTCGGAAACCATCTCGCACTGGACCCCGTACAAGAACGACATTTCTGTCACGGTTTCAAAAGTGCCGGCATTCCTGCGCGATATCGACGCCATCGTTGCCGAGCATTACCCGGATTACGAAGTGGTGTGGTACGGCCATATCGGCGACGGCAACCTGCACCTGAACATCCTCAAGCCCGAGCACATGAGCAAGGACGACTTCTTTGCCTCGTGTGCCAAGGTCAACAAATGGGTGTTCGAGATCGTCGAGCGCTACAACGGCTCGATCTCCGCAGAGCATGGCGTGGGCATGACCAAGCGCGACTACCTGGGCTACAGCCGCTCGGCCGAAGAAATTGCATGCATGAAGGCAATAAAGGCCGTGTTCGACCCTAACGGCATCATGAATCCGGGTAAGATCTTCGCTCCTGAACAAAAGCAGTAATCAAAGGAGTCGGCCATGAGTTACCAGCACCAGTACGTAGACGGCACACGCATTCACTTCCCGCTGGGCAAGGTGGTGTGCATCGGCCGTAACTATGCCGAGCATGCCAAGGAACTGGACAACCCGATCCCCACCGAGCCGCTGCTGTTCATCAAACCGGGCAGCTGCGTGGTGCCGGCCGAAGGCGGCTTCAAGATCCCGGCCGAGCGCGGCTCGGTGCACTACGAGGCGGAAATTGCGGTGCTGCTGGGCAAGCCGCTGTCGACCCATCCGACCGAAGAAGAGGTGCTGGACGCCATTTCCGGCTACGCCCCTGCGCTGGACCTGACCTTGCGCGATGTGCAGGCCAAGCTGAAAGAGAAGGGCCTGCCGTGGGAGCTGGCCAAGAGCTTTGACGGCGCTTGCGTGTTGCCGCCATTCGTCTCGGCCGGCAGCTTCGAGGATGTCACCGACATCCCGGTACGCCTGACCGTCAACGGCGAAGTGCGCCAGGACGGCAACAGCGCAATGATGCTCAACCCGATCGTGCCGATGATTCAGTACATGGCCGCGCATTTCTCGCTCCAGGCGGGGGATGTGGTCCTGACCGGTACGCCGGCGGGCGTGGGACCGTTCAATGTGGGGGACGAGCTGGTGCTCGAGCTGCCGGGTGTGAGCCGTTTCGAAAGCCGGGTGCTCTGAGCCCGAACCGCGTCGCCTTCTTCGCGGGTAAACCCGCTCCCACAGGTTTACTTACAGGCTTGGGGGCTGTGGTGATCCTGTGGGAGCGGGTTCACCCGCGAAGAGGCCAGACCTGTTTACCGATTTTTCACACCCGATCCGGATAATGCGCGCACCTACGCCCATTTCCCCAGGACCCCCGCATGCCAACACCCTCCAGCGCCCCGGCAACTCCCAAGCGTCGTTTCTACCTGCGCTGGCCCTTCGGCCTGGCCGTGGCGGCGGTGATTGCTTATGGCGTATCCGTGGCCATGCACTGGGATGACCGTGGCGAGCTGTGGATAAAGGAAAGCCTGGAAAGCACCGCCCAGCGCAGTGAAAGCGTGTGGCTGCCGGACTACCAGGTCGATATCGATGCCAAACCGTTGCCGGGCATGGACGATGACGAAGCCTCCGACGTGGCCTTCAACCCGCGCACCCGTACCCTGTTTGCGGTGATGGGCAAGAACCCGTTCCTGGTCGAGCTGAACCTGGATGGCGAGGTGCTACGCAAGATCCCGCTCAACGGCTGGAACAACCCGGAAGGCATCGCCGTGCTGGAAGACGACTACCTGGCAATCACCGACGAGCGCCTGCACGACCTGACGTTGGTCAAGGTGGATGCACACACGACCGCACTCAACCACGCTGATTTCAAAAGCTACGACCTGGGCCCGTCGGTCAAAAGCAACAAAGGTTTCGAAGGCGTGGCCTGGGACCCGCTGCGCCAGCGCCTGATCATCGGCGAGGAGCGCCCGCCCAAGCTGTATACCTGGAACACTGACGGCCGCAGCCCGCTCAAGGGTGACAAGCAGCCGTTGCCCAGCGATGAACTCGACCTGCGCAACCTATCTGCGCTGGGTGTAGACCCGCGCACCGGCCACCTGCTGGTGCTGTCCGCCGACTCCAACATGCTGCTGGAACTGGACGAGCAGGGTCAGCAGGTCAGCTTCATGACCTTGCTGGGCGGGTTCAACGGCCTTGAACACACCATCCCGCGTGCCGAAGGGGTGGCCATGGACGACAAGGGCAACCTGTACATGGTCAGCGAGCCGGCGCTGTTTTATCGCTTCAAGAAGAACTGACAGCATCTTCAGAATTGCCTGACGCTGGCATTAAGCTTTGCTTCAGTCATTAATGGTTAGATTCGCCACCCCTGTGTCGAGTCTGTCTTCATGCGCCGTTTCGTTCGTTTCTCTCTTGTTGTGGCCGCTGTCGGCCTGTTCCTGCTTGGCTGGGCCGGGCAGGAGTTCCGGCTGTTCGAGCGTGGCTGGTTCAACCTCAAGACCTGGTGGCAGCCGGCCGAGCAGAGCATTGGCCTGGACCGCTACCGGGTGGTGCTGGAAGCGCAGCCGGTCGAGGGGCTGGATGACGACCTGTCGGCGCTGACCTACGACCCCGACCGCAAGACCCTGTTCACCGTCACCAATGCCCGCTCGGAGCTGATCGAGCTGTCGCTGAACGGGCGCATCCTGCGCCGCGTGCCGCTGACCGGCTTTGGTGACCCGGAGGCGGTGGAGTATGTGGGGCCAAACAATTACGTGATTACCGACGAGCGCCAGCAGCGGCTGATCCGCGTGCGCCTGGACGACGACACGCTGTTCCTCGATGCCGGTGACGCCGAGCAGCTCAGCCTGGGCATTGGCCTGAACGGCAACAAAGGTTTCGAGGGGCTGGCCTACGATTCGGCGGGCAAGCGCCTGTTTGTGGCCAAGGAACGTGACCCGATGCTGATCTATGAGGTGCACGGCTTCCCGCATGACAACCCTGACAAGCCCTATGCCGTGCATGTGGTGCAGGACCGCAAACGTGATTCACGGTTGTTTGTGCGGGACTTGTCGAGTTTGCAGTTCGATGAACGCAGCGGGCATTTGCTGGCGCTTTCGGACGAGTCGCGGCTGGTGCTGGAGCTGGACGTGGAGGGGCGGCCGCTGAGTACCTTGTCGTTGCGCAAGGGTTTCCAGGGGTTGCAGGCGACGGTGCCGCAGGCGGAGGGGATTGCGATGGATGAAGCAGGGACCATTTACCTGGTCAGTGAGCCGAACCTGTTCTATGTGTTCAAGCAAGTAGCAGATTGATCGCCTGTCAGGGCCTATTCGCGGGTGAACCCGCTCCCACAGATATCTCTACAGGCTTCAGGCCGGTGGAGACCCCTGTGGGAGCGGGTTTACCCGCGAAGGGGTTTACTCGGCCTTCAGGCTCTTCACGCCCTCAGCAGTACCCAGCAACAGCAGATCCGCCGGCCGCGCCGCGAACAGGCCGTTGGTCACCACGCCAACAATGGCGTTGATCTGCGCTTCCAGCTCCACCGGGTTGGTGATCTGCAGGTTGTACACATCGAGGATCACGTTGCCGTTGTCGGTGACCACACCCTCGCGGTACACCGGGTCGCCGCCCAGCTTGACCAGCTGGCGCGCCACATGGCTGCGGGCCATCGGAATCACCTCGACCGGCAGCGGGAAGGCGCCCAGCACCGGTACCAGCTTGCTGCCGTCGGCGATGCAGATGAAGGTCTTGGCCACCGCCGCTACGATCTTCTCGCGGGTCAGGGCTGCGCCGCCGCCCTTGATCAGGTTCAGGTGCGCGTCGCTTTCGTCGGCGCCGTCCACGTAGAATTCCAGCTCGCTGACGCCGTTCAGCTCGTAGACCGGGATGCCATGGCCCTTCAGGCGCTGGGCCGTGGCTTCGGAGCTGGCGACGGCGCCGTCGAAGGCAGTCTTGTGCTGAGCCAGGGCGTCGATGAAGAAGTTGGCGGTCGAACCGGTACCGACGCCGACAACGCTCTTTTCATCCAGCTTGGGCAGAATGAAGTCGACAGCGGCCTGGGCGACGGCCTGTTTGAGTTGGTCCTGGGTCATGCGGGCTCCGGAAGGGGCAGGGCGGTTTCAAAGTTGCCTAGTATAACGGCTCGCACGGCTTTGCTGTGGTCGCCCGACGTAGCGCTGGGGTAGACTCCCAGCCCTTGTCCCGCGGCCCAGTGATGCTTTCCCGATGCTCGAACAGTACGTCAAGAAGATCCTCACCTCGCGCGTCTATGACGTTGCCGTCGAAACCCCGTTGCAGAGCGCCGGGCAGCTGAGCAAGCGCCTGGGCAACCAGATTCTGCTCAAGCGCGAAGACCTGCAGCCGGTGTTCTCGTTCAAGATCCGCGGGGCGTACAACAAGCTGGCACAGCTGAGCCCGGACGAACTGGCCCGCGGCGTGGTCACCGCCTCGGCCGGCAACCACGCCCAGGGCCTGGCCCTGGCGGCGCGCGAAATGGGCATCAAGGCCACCATCGTGATGCCCAAGACCACCCCGGAAATCAAGGTCGAAGGCGTGCGTTCGCGCGGTGGCAAGGTGGTGCTGCATGGCGACTCGTTCCCCGAGGCACTGGCTTACTCGCTGAAGCTGGTCGACGAAAAGGGCTTTGTCTACGTCCACCCCTACGACGACCCGCATACCATCGCCGGGCAGGGCACCGTGGCCATGGAAATCCTGCGTCAGCACCCTGGCCAGTTGGACGCGATCTTCGTACCGGTGGGTGGTGGCGGCCTGATTGCCGGCATTGCCGCCTACGTGAAGTACTTGCGCCCGGAAATCAAGGTCATCGGCGTCGAGCCGGACGACTCCAACTGCCTGCAAGCGGCCATGGCCGCCGGTGAGCGCGTGGTGTTGCCGCAGGTCGGGCTGTTCGCCGATGGTGTGGCGGTAGCGCAGATCGGTCAGCACACCTTTGACATCTGCCGCCACCATGTGGATGAAGTGGTTACTGTCAGCACCGACGAGATTTGCGCCGCAATCAAGGATATCTACGACGATACCCGCTCGATCACCGAACCTGCCGGCGCCTTGGGCGTGGCAGGTATCAAGAAGTACGTCGAGTTGTATGGCGTTACCGGTCAGACTCTGGTGGCCATCGATTCTGGCGCCAACGTCAACTTCGACCGCCTGCGCCATGTGGCTGAGCGTGCCGAGCTGGGTGAAAAGCGCGAGGCGATCATTGCCGTGACCATCCCCGAGCGCCCGGGCAGTTTCAAGGCGTTCTGCGAGGCCATCGGCAAGCGCCAGATCACCGAGTTCAACTACCGCAAGCACACCTCGGACGAGGCGCACATCTTCGTTGGTGTGCAGACCCACCCGGAAAACGACCCGCGTGCTGCGCTGGTGCAGAGCCTGAGCGAGCAGGGCTTCCCGGTTACCGACCTGACCGACAACGAGTTGGCCAAGCTGCACATTCGCCACATGGTCGGCGGCCATTCGGCCGGTGCCAGCGATGAAATGGTGCTGCGCTTCGAATTCCCCGAGCGGCCGGGGGCGTTGTTCAACTTCCTCAACAAGCTGGGTGGGCGCTGGAATATCTCGATGTTCCATTACCGCAACCATGGCGCGGCTGACGGGCGCGTGGTGGCAGGGCTGCAGGTGCCGGAGGAGGAGCGCCACCTGGTGCCGGCGGCGCTGGCCAAGATTGGTTACCCGTACTGGGATGAAACCGAGAACCCGGCTTACAAGCTGTTCCTGGGCTGAGAAGCTAAGCTGGGGCTGAGGGCCTATTCGCGGGTGAACCCGCTCCCACAGGGACCGCACAGGTTCCGACGCCTGTGGAGATCCTGTGGGAGCGGGTTTACCCGCGAAGAAGCCAATGCCGAATGGCCTGCTCAAGGACAACAGAGACATGGAACACCTGACCACCCTGAAAACCCTGCACATCATCGCCACTGCGCTCCTGCTGCTTGGCGCCCTGGGCCTGGCGATCTGGACCGTACGTGCCCGCCGCCAGGGCGATGCCCAGGCCTATGCCAAGCTGCTGAGCCGGCCGCTGGTGTTCGTCTGGCTGGTGATGGGCCTGTGCCTGGTGAGCATGCCGTTCACCGGCTGGTGGCTGGTACACCTGGTCGGTTGGCCACTTGGGCAGACCTGGGTGCTGGCTTCCAGCGTCATTTATACGCTTGGCGCGTTTGCCGTGTGGTGGCTGCTGGTGCGGCTGAACCGGCTGCGCAAGGCTGAGGTGGTGGGGTTGCGCTTTACCCTGGCATTGGCGGTGTTCAGCGGGGTTTGCTTCCTGTCGATTGCCGGGCTGATGGGGGCCAAGCCGGTCTGACAGTCTGAGGTTGCCTGTGCCGGCCCTTTCGCGGGTAAACCCGCTCCCACAGGGACCGCACCAGGCCTGAGGGCTGCGCCGTACCTGTGGGAGCGGGTTTACCTGCGAAAGGGCCAGCACAGGAAAGCCTCAATCCCTCAGCGAAACCACCGGCCACCCACGCTTCCCAGCCTCCACCCGCAGGTTTGGGTCAGGGTCCACCGCCACCGCATGCGTCACCCGCTCAAGCAACGGCAAATCATTCATCGAGTCGCTATAAAAGTAGCTGTCCTCAAGATCAAAGCCGTTCTCCAGCATCCAGCGCTCCAGCCGCGTCACCTTGCCTTCACGGAAGCACGGTATATCGGTACTACGCCCGGTATAGCGGCCATCGCGCATCTCACACTCGGTCGCCAGCAACACCCGCACGCCCAAACGCTTGGCGATCGGCGCAGTGACGAAGCGGTTGGTGGCGGTAATGATCACCAACTGGTCACCCGCCTCGCGGTGTTGCTGCAGCAAGGCCAGGGCCTTGGGCAGGATGATCGGCTCGATGCAGTCGCGCATGAAGTCGCGGTGCCATTCGTCGAGCTGCGCCCTGGGCGTCGCCGCCAGGATTTCCATGGAAAAGGCCAGGTAGGCCTGCAGGTCCAGGGTGCCATTGAGGTAGTCCTGGTAGAAGCCATCATTGCGCTGCTTGTAGGCAACCGGGTCAAGAATGCCACGCTCGCAAAGGTAATCACCCCAGGCATGGTCGCTGTCGCCACCGAGGAGGGTATTGTCCAGGTCGAATAAAGCCAGGCGCATCGCGGTCACTCGCATCAGCCACAGGGTAGGCCCGCAGAATACGGAGTTTTCACGCAGCTGCACATAAGCTTGGCGGGCGCGTTGCTGCGCTCGCAAGCTTTGTGGAACAATGCGGTGACATGCGTTTGCGAGGTTGCTGCCGTGATCGACCCGGATGGTTTTCGCCCCAATGTCGGGATCATTCTCACGAATGATGCCGGGCAGGTGCTATGGGCTCGACGGATCAACCAGGATGCCTGGCAGTTCCCCCAGGGTGGTATCAACCCTGACGAGACGCCGGAAGATGCCCTGTACCGCGAGCTGAACGAAGAAGTTGGCCTTGAACGCGATGATGTGGAAATTCTTGCCTGCACCCGTGGCTGGTTGCGTTATCGTTTACCCCAGCGCCTGGTCCGTACCCACAGCCAGCCGCTGTGCATCGGCCAGAAGCAGAAGTGGTTCCTGCTGCGCCTGGTCAGCAACGAACAACGGGTGCGGATGGACCTGACCGGCAAGCCGGAATTCGACGGCTGGCGCTGGGTGAGCTATTGGTACCCGCTGGGCCAGGTTGTGACATTCAAGCGCGAGGTGTACCGGCGCGCCCTGAAAGAGCTAGCACCGCGTCTGCTGACGCGCGACTGACGACGGAGTTCGACCCCGAGCCATGCTCAATACGCTGCGCAAGATCGTCCAGGAAGTAAACTCCGCCAAAGATCTCAAGTCGGCGTTGGGGATCATTGTCTTGCGCGTCAAGGAGGCCATGGGCAGCCAGGTCTGCTCGGTCTACCTGCTCGACCCGGAAACCAACCGCTTCGTGCTGATGGCCACCGAAGGCCTGAACAAGCGTTCCATCGGCAAGGTCAGCATGGCCCCCAACGAAGGCCTGGTCGGCCTGGTCGGTACCCGGGAAGAGCCGCTGAACCTGGAAAACGCCGCCGATCACCCGCGTTACCGCTACTTTGCCGAAACCGGCGAAGAGAAATTCGCCTCTTTCCTCGGTGCGCCGATCATCCACCACCGCCGCGTGGTCGGGGTGCTGGTCATCCAGCAGAAAGAGCGCCGCCAGTTCGATGAGGGCGAAGAAGCCTTCCTGGTCACCATGAGCGCCCAGCTCGCCGGGGTTATCGCCCACGCCGAGGCCACCGGTTCGATCCGTGGCCTGGGCCGCCAGGGCAAGGGTATCCAGGAGGCGCGTTTCGTGGGTGTGCCGGGCTCGCCGGGTGCCGCCGTGGGCCGCGCGGTGGTGATGCTGCCACCGGCCGACCTCGAAGTGGTCCCGGACAAGACCGTCGATGACATCGACGCCGAACTGAAGCTGTTCGAGAACGCCCTCGAAGGCGTGCGTGCCGACATGCGCAAGCTGTCGGCCAAGCTGGCCACCCAGTTGCGCCCGGAAGAGCGCGCGCTGTTCGATGTGTACCTGATGATGCTTGAAGATGCGGCCCTTGGCGGCGAGGTGACCGAGGTCATCAAGACCGGCCAATGGGCCCAGGGCGCCCTGCGCCAGGTGGTGGGCGAACACGTCAACCGCTTCGAGCTGATGGACGATGACTACCTGCGTGAGCGGGCCTCCGACGTGAAGGACCTGGGCCGGCGTTTGCTGGCCTACCTGCAGGAAGCCCGCTCGCAGTCGCTGGTGTATGCCGATAACACCATCCTGGTCAGTGAAGAGCTGACCCCGGCCATGCTCGGCGAAGTGCCGGAAGGCAAGCTGGTCGGCCTGGTCTCGGTACTGGGCTCGGGCAACTCCCACGTCGCCATCCTCGCTCGCGCCATGGGCATCCCCACGGTGATGGGCCTGGTGGACCTGCCGTATTCCAAGGTCGACGGCATCGAGCTGATCGTCGACGGCTACAAGGGCGAAGTGTTCACCAACCCCAGCGAAGTGCTGCGCAAGCAGTACAGCGAAGTGGTCGAGGAAGAACGCCAGCTGGCTCAAGGCCTGGATGCCCTGCGCGAGCTGCCTTGCGTTACCCCGGACGGCCACCGCATGCCGCTGTGGGTCAACACCGGCCTGCTCGCCGATGTGGCCCGTGCCCAGCAGCGCGGCGCTGAGGGTGTAGGCCTGTACCGCACCGAAGTGCCGTTCATGATCCAGCAGCGCTTCCCCAGCGAGAAGGAGCAGCTGGCGATCTACCGCGAGCAACTGGCTTCGTTCCACCCGCTGCCGGTGACCATGCGCACCCTCGACATCGGTGGCGACAAGGCGCTGTCGTACTTCCCGATCAAGGAAGAAAACCCGTTCCTCGGCTGGCGCGGCATTCGCGTCACCCTCGACCACCCGGAAATCTTCCTGGTGCAGACCCGTGCCATGCTCAAGGCCAGCGAGGGTTTGAACAACCTGCGCATCCTGCTGCCGATGATTTCCGGCATCCACGAACTGGAAGAAGCGCTGCACCTGATCCACCGCGCCTGGGGCGAAGTGCGTGACGAAGGTACCGACGTGCCGATGCCACCGGTGGGCGTGATGGTGGAAATCCCGGCGGCTGTGTACCAGACCAAGGAACTGGCGCGGCAGGTGGACTTCCTCTCGGTTGGTTCCAACGACCTGACCCAGTACCTGCTGGCGGTAGACCGCAACAACCCGCGGGTCGCCGACCTGTACGACTACCTGCACCCGGCGGTGCTGCAGGCGCTGAACACCGTGGTGCGCGATGCGCATGGCGAAGGCAAGCCGGTAAGCATCTGCGGCGAGATGGCCGGTGACCCGGCGGCGGCGATCCTGTTGATGGCGATGGGCTTCGACAGCCTGTCGATGAACGCCACCAACCTGCCGAAGGTGAAGTGGATGCTGCGCCAGGTGAACATGAGCAAGGCCAAGGAGCTGTTGGTCGACGCCTTGAGCCATGACAACCCGCAGGTTATCCACAGCTCGCTGCAGCTGGCTCTGAAGAATCTTGGGTTGGCGCGGATGATTGGGCCTGGGGCCAATAAAACCCTTTGAGGGTGATGTTGCCTGTGCGGGCCTATTCGCGGGTAAACCCGCTCCTACATGGGATTGCGTAAGCCAGATGTGGCGCGATCCCTTGTAGGAGCGGGTTCACCCGCGAATAGGCCAGCACAGGCAACATCAAAAGTTCAGACTACCAACTCAACTTCCCCCAAATGCCCACCAAATGGCCCAAAACTGCGCTCGATCAGCCGCCTTCTGCCCTGATCATCCACAATCAGCACAGTACTCGCCCGCGTCCCATAATTCTGGCTGGCAATAAACACACTCGACAGCAGCTTCTCGGTCGCCACCCCCACGCCTGTCTCCGGTAGCTCCCCGTCAGCCGCCGGCTCGCCATCGGCCAGCAAGGCCAGCAACCGCTGCGGCTCCGGCGTCTCCAGCAACCCCTCCAGCCCGCTTCGCGCCTTCACCAGCTTCGGCCATGGCGTATCCAGCCCGGCATTGGACAGCCCGTAGACCCCGGCCTCCAGCAAGCGCGGCGCCACTTCTCGGCCATGCAGATAACCCAGCTGCCGCCCATCACCCACCAGCAGGTTGAACCCCGAATACTGCCCGCTGCGGCTGGCCACCTGGTCCAGGTAAGCCTCAACCCCCAGCTCACCCCGCAGATACGCCGCCACCAGTTCGCCCCGCGAGCGCGGCCCCAGCGCCTGCCCCGGGTCACGAATGTTGGTCAGCGCCGCAAAGCGCCCCTGTGGGCCGACGCCCAGCCAGGTGCCACCGGCTTCCAGGTCGCGCCCTGCATGCACCCCGGGCGTATCTTCCCAGGCTGCCAGGGCCTGGGTAGGGCGGGCGTAGAACTCGTCGCGGTTGGCCGCCACGATCAGCGGCAGGACATGCCCCGGCCGCCAGGCGAATACGATCAGGCACATCGGTTGAGCCTCTGTGTTTTCTGTCACTGTACCCACAGCCGCGGGGCGGATCCATCCTGACACAGACTTCACTAGAGCCGCGAACCCAGCTTCCGTTACCATGCCGGATTGATTTCTCGGGGAAGCCGAATGGAATTCGTGCTCTATCTGCTGTTGGGCGCTTGTGCCGGTGTACTGGCCGGGCTGTTCGGCGTGGGCGGCGGCATCATCATCGTGCCGGTGCTGGTGTTCAGCTTCACCCTGCAGGGCTTCGACGCCTCGGTGCTGACCCACCTGGCGGTCGGCACGTCCCTGGCAACCATCGTCTTTACCTCGATCAACGCCGTGCTCGAGCACCACCGCAAGGGGGCGGTGCAATGGCCGATCTTTGCCTGGATGACGCTCGGGATCCTGCTGGGGGCCGGTGTTGGCGCCAAGACCGCCTCGCTGATCCAGGGGCCGTTGCTGCAGAAGATCATCGGCGTGTTCGCCCTGGTCATCGCCGCGCAGATGGCCCTGGACCTCAAACCCAAGGCCAGCCGTGGCATTCCCGGCAAGCCCGCGCTGATCGGCGCCGGCGGGGTGATCGGTTGGGCCTCGGCCATTTTCGGCATCGGTGGCGGTTCGCTGACCGTACCGTTCCTGACTTCGCGCAGCCTGCCCATGCAGCAGGCAGTGGCCACGTCTTCGGCCTGTGGCCTGCCGATTGCCATGGCCAGTGCCCTGAGTTTCATGCTGCTGGGCTGGCACGAGGAGCACCTGCCCGCCAACAGCCTGGGTTACGTGTACTTGCCGGCGCTGGTCGGCATTGCCGTGACCAGCATGTTTTTTGCCCGTTTTGGCGCGCGCCTGGCGCACAAGCTGTCGCCGCGTCTGTTGAAACGCCTGTTCGCAGCCCTGCTGTTCTGTGTCGGCCTCAGCTTTTTGATTTGAATCGAGAGGAAGTTCCATGCTGCCTTACCCGCAGATAGACCCCGTGGCCGTGGCCATCGGGCCGCTGAAAATCCATTGGTACGGCCTGATGTACCTGATCGGCATCGGTGGCGCCTGGCTGCTGGCCTCGCGCCGGCTGAACCGCTTTGATCCTACCTGGAGCCGCGAAAAACTGTCCGACCTGGTGTTCTGGCTGTCGATGGGGGTAATCGTCGGTGGCCGTTTAGGCTATGTGCTGTTCTACGACCTGCACGCCTACCTGGCCAACCCGACACTGATCTTCGAGGTGTGGAAGGGCGGTATGTCGTTCCACGGCGGCTTCATTGGCGTGATGCTGGCGGCGTTGTGGTTTGGCAAGCGCAACAACAAGTCGTTCTTCGAACTGATGGACTTCGTCGCCCCGCTGGTGCCGATCGGCCTGGGTGCCGGGCGGATCGGCAACTTCATCAACGCCGAGCTGTGGGGCAAGCCTACCGACGTGCCATGGGCGATGATCTTCCCGCCGTTCAGCGACCCGGCGCAGCTGCCGCGCCACCCGTCGCAGCTGTACCAGTTCGCTTTGGAAGGCGTGGCGCTGTTCGTCATCCTCTGGCTGTTCTCGCGCAAGCCGCGGCCGACCATGGCGGTTTCCGGCATGTTTGCGCTGTTCTACGGCATCTTCCGCTTCATCGTCGAATTCGTCCGTGTGCCGGACGCGCAGCTGGGTTACATCGCCTGGGGCTGGCTGACCATGGGTCAGATTCTCTGCGTGCCGATGATCCTCGCTGGCCTTGGCCTGATCTGGTGGGCTTATAATCGCAAGCCTACGGCGAAACCCGCCTGATTAATCCCACGGCAGGGGCGATCCCCCTGCTGTTTTTGCTACAGGTAAGCCATGAAACAGTATCTGGACCTGGTCCGCGACGTTATCGAAAACGGCACGCTGCAGGGCAACCGCACCGGCATCCGTACCATCAGCCTGCCGGGCGCGATGCTGCGCTTCGACCTGCAGAAGGGCTTTCCGGCCATTACCACGCGCAAGCTGGCGTTCAAGTCGGCGATCGGCGAAATGGTCGGTTTCCTGCGGGGTGTGAACAACGCCGGTGAATTCCGCGAGCTGGGCTGCAAGGTGTGGGACCAGAACGCCAACGAAAACGCCCAGTGGCTGGCCAACCCGTTCCGCAAGGGCCATGACGACCTCGGCGAAATCTATGGCGTGCAATGGCGCCAGTGGCCGGGCTACAAGCGCATCCCGCTGAGCAACCCGGCGGCCATCGAAATGGCCGAAAATGCGGGCTTCCGCCGTATTGCCCAGGACGAAGAGGACGGCGTCGCGTTCGTCATCCTGTACAAGGCCATCGACCAGGTGCGCCAGTGCCTGGACACCATCGCCAACGACCCGGGCAGCCGCCGTATCCTGTTCCACGGCTGGAACTGCGCGCAGCTGGACGAAATGGCCCTGCCGCCGTGCCACCTGCTGTATCAGTTCCACCCGAATGTCGAGACCAAGGAAATTTCCCTGACTCTCTACATCCGCTCCAACGACCTGGGCCTGGGCACGCCGTTCAACCTCACCGAAGGCGCGGCGCTGCTGTCGCTGTTCGGCCGCCTGACCGGTTACACCCCGCGCTGGTTCACCTACTTCATCGGCGATGCCCATGTGTATGAAAACCACCTGGACATGCTCAACGAGCAGCTCAAGCGCGAGCCGCTGGAAGCGCCGAAGCTGGTGATCAGCGACCGTGTGCCGGCGTTTGCCGAGACCGGGAAGTACGAGCCGGAGTGGCTGGAGAAGATCGAGCCGGGTGATTTCTGGCTGGAAGGGTATGAGCACCATGCGCCGATGACGGCGCCGATGGCGGTCTGACAGCTCTCTGTTGTATGTACTGGCCTCTTCGCGGGTGAACCCGCTCCCACAGGTATAGCGTCGCCTTCAGATGCGGTGCGGTCCCTGTGGGAGCGGGTTCACCCGCGAAGCTTTTGGCTCAATGCCCATGACTACGCCCCACATGCGAATGCTCGGTATCCGGCACCGATACCGCCCCGTTCGTCTCCAGTTGCTGCAAGATCGCGCACTCCGAGCCCTGCGCATTGCAGCGCCGCCGCAGCTCCACCAGCTGCTCCTGCAACGCCACCAGCCCATCGATCCGTGCCTGCACATGCTCGATATGCTCGTCGATCAGCGCATTGACGCTGCCACACGAATCATCCGGGCTGTCGCGCAGGCGCAGCAGGCTGCGGATTTCGTCCAGGGTCATGTCCAGCGTGCGGCAGTTGCGGATGAAGGTCAGTCGTTCCACATGGGCCTGGGTGTATAGCCGGTAGTTGCCCTCGCTGCGCGCCGGTTCCGGCAGCAGGTTTTCCCGCTCGTAATAACGGATGGTTTCCACCGCGCAGTCGGTGGCTTTGGCCAGTTCTCCGATCTTCATCACGAAATCTCTCGCTAATGGCTTGACCCTATAGTGGCTACAGGGTGTTCACTTGGCAACAGGCTCAATTTAAGGATGACCCCATGAACCAGCCTGTCAGCCACGAACACAAGCACACGCACGATCACGCCCATGGCGATGAAGACCATGGCCATGCCAGCCACGGTCACAGCTGCTGCAGTTCCAAAGCTGCGCCCTCTCTGGTGCAACTGAGCGAAACGGCCAGTGCGCAGGCGCAGCTCAGCCGTTTCCGCATCGACGCCATGGACTGCCCCACCGAGCAGACCCTGATCCAGGACAAGCTGGGCAAGCTGGCCGGCATCGAGCAGTTGGAGTTCAACCTGATCAACCGGGTGCTGGGTGTACGCCATACGCTGGAGGGTACCGCTGACATCGAGCGGGCCATCGACAGCCTGGGCATGAAGGCCGAGCCAATGGGTGCCGAGGACGACGGCAGTGCCAGCACGCCACAACCAGCCAAGACTCGCTGGTGGCCGCTGGTATTGTCCGGTATTGCCGCGATCGCCGCCGAAATCGTGCACTTCTCTGCACTCGCACCTGAGTGGGTGGTGGCGGTCCTGGCTCTTGCGGCGATCCTCGGCTGCGGCCTGGGCACCTACAAGAAGGGCTGGATTGCCCTGAAAAACCGCAACCTCAACATCAACGCGCTGATGAGTATCGCCGTTACCGGCGCGGTACTGATTGGCCAGTGGCCGGAAGCGGCCATGGTCATGGTGCTGTTCACCGTTGCCGAGCTGATCGAGGCCCGTTCGCTGGACCGTGCACGCAACGCCATCAGCGGGCTGATGCAGTTGACCCCGGACATGGCCACGGTGCAGCAGGCCGATGGCCAGTGGCGCGACGTGGAGGTGCGGGAGGTGGCCATCGGCGCGCGGGTAAGGGTACGCCCAGGTGAACGCATTGGCCTGGACGGTGAGGTGACCGGTGGGCAATCCAGCGTCGATCAGGCGCCGATTACCGGCGAAAGCCTGCCTGTGGAAAAGGCCGTGGGTGACAAGCTGTTCGCCGGCACCATCAACCAGGCGGGCGCTCTGGAGTTCCGCGTCACCGCCGCTGCCGGGCAATCGACCCTGGCGCGGATCATCAAGGCCGTCGAAGAAGCGCAAGGTGCGCGGGCACCGACCCAGCGCTTCGTCGACCGTTTCTCGCGTATCTACACCCCGGTGGTATTCGCCATTGCCCTGGCCGTGGCGGTCATTGCGCCGCTGTTCATGGCCGGCGCCTGGTTCGACTGGGTCTATCGCGCCCTGGTGCTGCTGGTGGTGGCTTGCCCGTGTGCTTTGGTGATCTCGACGCCGGTAACCATCGTCAGTGGCCTGGCCGCCGCAGCGCGCAAAGGTAT
This sequence comes from Pseudomonas sp. S37, assembly GCF_016658545.1. GTDB lineage: Bacteria > Pseudomonadota > Gammaproteobacteria > Pseudomonadales > Pseudomonadaceae > Aquipseudomonas. The sequence continues at coordinate 19,346 of NZ_JACVZC010000017.1, forward strand.
CCTGATCAAGGGGGGCGTGTACTTGGAAGGCGGCCGGCATCTGGACTTCCTGGCCTTGGACAAGACCGGCACCATCACCCATGGCAAGCCGGTGCAGACTGATGCAAAAGTGCTGGAGCCGCTGTTCGAGGGCCGTGCGCAGGCCTTGGCCGCCAGCCTGGGCGAACGTTCGGACCACCCGGTTTCCCGTGCCATTGCCCGGTTCGGCAAGGCGCAGGGCCTGGCCTTGAGCGAGGTTGATGACTTTGCGGCCTTGGCCGGCCGTGGCGTGCGCGGCAGTATCGGCGGTGAGGTCTATCACCTGGGCAACCATCGCCTGGTCGAGGAGCTGGGGCTGTGCTCGCCCGAGCTGGAGGCCCAACTGGATGCGCTGGAGCGTCAGGGCAAGACCGTCGTCCTGCTGCTCGACCGCAGCGGCCCTCTGGCGCTGTTCGCCGTGGCCGACACGGTCAAGGACAGCAGCCGCCAGGCCATCGCCGAGCTGCATGAGCTGGGTATCAAGACTGTCATGCTGACCGGTGACAATCCGCACACCGCCCAAGCCATTGCAGCAGTGGTGGGCATCGACCGCGCCGAGGGCAACTTGCTGCCGGCCGACAAGCTGAAAGCCATTGAAGCCCTGTACGCTCAGGGCCATCGGGTGGGCATGGTCGGTGACGGCATCAACGATGCGCCAGCGCTGGCCCGGGCCGAGATCGGCTTTGCCATGGCGGCGGCCGGTACCGACACCGCCATCGAGACGGCCGACGTGGCGTTGATGGACGACGACTTGCGGAAAATCCCGGCCTTCGTCAGGCTGTCGCGCCAAAGTGCGGCGATCCTGATGCAGAACATCGTTCTGGCGTTGGGCATCAAGGCGATATTCTTGGCGATTACCTTTGCCGGCATGGCCACCCTGTGGATGGCGGTGTTCGCCGACATGGGCGTGAGCCTGCTGGTGGTGTTCAACGGTCTGCGCCTGCTGCGCAAATGAGGTCATGCAATGCTCAGTGCCGAGCTCAAAGCCTTCTACATGGTGGCCCGCCTGGGCAGCATCACCCTGGCGGCGAAGAAGCTCGGGCTCAGCCAGCCCACGGTGACTACGCAGATCCGCAACCTGGAAAGCCAGTATGCGGTAGAGCTGTTCTACCGTGGCGGGCGGCGCCTGGTGCTGAGCGAGGAGGGTGTGCGCCTGCTGCCGATGGTCAAGGCACTGCTGCAGCAGGAGGCCGACATTGAATTCGAGCTGCGCAACAGCGGCCAGGCCCAAGGTAGCCTGCGCATTGCAGCCACCGCGCCTTACTACATTCTCGACCTGGTAAAGATCTACCGCGAACGCCTGCCGCAGGTGGAAGTGGCGGTGGAGATCGGCAACTCGCAGCAGGTGCTGGAAATGCTCGAGGATTACCGGGTGGATATCGCGGCCTCGTCGCAACTGCTGGAAGACGCGCGGCTGGTGCGGCGGGTGCTGGGGACGGACCCGCTCGTGGTGGCGGTACACCGTAATCATCCGCTGGCTCATCGGCAGGCAGTGTCGATCGAGGTGGTGGCCGGGCATTGCCTGCTGATGCGCGAAAAGGGCTCGACCACACGCAAGCTGACCGAGCAGATGATGCAGGAGGCCGGGGTCAAGGCCGGGGCGCTGCTGGAAATCGGCAGCCGCGAGTCGATCCGCGAGGCGGTGCTACGCAATATCGGCATCAGCGTGATTGCCCGGCACGAGGTGCCGCATAACCCCGAGCTGCGGGTGCTGGCGCTGGAGAATGCGCCGGTGATGCATGAGTACCTGTATTGCCTGAAAGAGCGGCGCCAGGCCCGGTTGCCAGCGGCATTTCTGGGGGTGGCGCAGGAAGTGGCCGGTTCGCACTTCTAGATTTGTGTGGGCTTCTTCGCGGGTGAACCCGCTCCTACATTTTCCGCGTATACGCAACTCGTTGTAGGAGCGGGTTTACCCGCGAAGAGGCCCGCGCAGGCCAATACAAAATCTGCCTATACCACTATCACCAGCTTTTGCCCAAAAGCCACAGAACCTTCGCACAGCCTTCCTAGCATGGCCCCCATCTCTTCGATGAGGCCTTGCCATGAACCACACCACCCCCGGCGCACAGATGAAAGTGCGCAACATCCACAAGCGCTTCGGTGCCTTCACCGCGCTCAACGATGTCTCGCTGGACATCGCCGCGGGCGAGCTGGTGTGCCTGCTCGGCCCGTCCGGCTGTGGCAAGACCACGCTGCTGCGTTGCATCGCCGGCCTGGAGCGCCAGGACCGCGGCACGCTGTACATCGGCGAGCGCGACATTTCCGAGCTGGCGCCCCAGGCCCGTGACTACGGCATCCTGTTCCAGTCCTACGCGCTGTTCCCCAACCTCACCGTCGAAGCCAACATCGCCTACGGCCTGACCGGCAGCGGCCGCGAGCAGGCCCGCCAACGGGTGGCCGAAATGCTCGAACTGGTAGGCCTGGCCGGCAGCGAGAAGAAGTACCCCGGCCAGCTTTCCGGCGGCCAGCAGCAACGCGTGGCCCTGGCCCGTGCGCTGGCACCGTCCCCGTCGCTGCTGCTGCTCGACGAGCCCATGTCGGCACTGGACGCCCGGGTGCGTGAGCACCTGTGCACCGAGCTGCGCCAGCTGCAACGCCAACTGGGCATCACCACGCTGATGGTCACCCACAACCAGGACGAGGCCATGCTGATGGCCGACCGCATTGCGGTGATGAACAACGGCCAGGTCGAGCAGTACGCCACCCCGCAGGAAATCTACGACCAGCCCGCCACGCCGTTCGTCGCCGAATTTGTCGGCCAGGGCAATTGGCTGCCGTTCCAGCGCAGCGGTGACAGCCATGCCCAGGTCGGTGGCATGAACATGCGCCTGTCACCCGGCTCGGCCCAGGCCAGCAGCGGCCGGCTGTTCTGCCGCCCGGAGGCGATTACGGTCAACCCGGTGGTGCACGAAGAAAACCTGTTCCCGGCCAAGGTCCGCGAAATCACTTTCCTGGGTAACCGCTGCCGCATGAGCTTCGAGCTCAAGGCCCTGCCTGGCCATGCCCTGCTGGCCGAGCTGGCTCCCGAAGCCATGCCACGCCTGGGCTCGCAGGACATCTGGGTGGCGCTGCCACCGCAGAGCCTGCAGGTGTTTGCCTGAGATGGCCGCGCCAATGTCCCTGCCGCTGAGCCAGGCCAAAGCCGCGCCGCGTGCGGGTGTCGCCCTGGGCGACCGGTTGTTCGTCGTCGGCGGCAAGGGCCTGCTGCTGATCCTTTTGGTGCTGGCCGTGCTGATGCCACTGCTGGCCATTTTCTGGAAAGGCTTCAGTGGTGAAGCTGGCCAGGGCGGTGGCTTGCTGGCCGCCCGTGAGCTGTTCGCCAGCGACAACTTCCACTGGTTGCTCGGCAACAGCCTGTCGGTAGCCTTCACCGTGGCGGCCATCGTGGTGCCGCTGGCCTACCTGTTTGCCTATGCCCTGCAACGTACACTGATCCCGGCCAAGGGCCTGTGGCGGGGGATTTCGCTGTTGCCGTTGCTGGCGCCGTCGATGCTGCCGGCCATTGCCCTGGTATACCTGTTCGGCAACCAGGGGCTGCTGCGCGGTTTGCTCAGCGACAACATCTACGGCTTCTGGGGCATCGTGCTGGGCGAGGCCATTTACACCTTCCCCCATGCGCTGATGATTCTGCTGTCGGCGTTGTCACTGGCCGATGCCCGCCTGTTCGACGCGGCTTCCAGCATGGGCGCCGGCCCAGGCCGGGCGTTCACCAGCATCACCTGGCCGGCCACGCGCCAGGCGGTGTTCGCGGCGTTCTGCCTGGTCTTCACCCTGACCATCACCGACTTCGGCGTGCCGGTCGTGGTCGGTGGCGACTATCAGGTGCTGGCGCTGGAAGCCTACAAGGCCGTGGTCGGCCAGCAACAGTTCGGCCGCGGCGCGCTGATCGGCATGGTGCTGCTACTGCCAGCGCTGTTCAGCTTCAGTGTCGACGCCTGGCTGCGCCGGCGCCAGGGCGAGGCCATGAGCGGCCGTGCCCAGGTGTTCGAGCCCAAGCCGTCGCGTGGCCGTGATGCCTGCTTCCTGGCCATCGTGCTGCTGGTGTGCGCGGCGCTGCTGCTGGTGATCGGCATGGCGGTGTACTCGTCGCTGGTCACCTTCTGGCCCTACAACCTGTCGCTGTCGCTGCGTCACTACATGTTCGAAGACACCGCCGGGGGTGGCTGGCTGGCCTACCGCAACAGCGTGACCATGGCCATTGGCACTGCGCTGATCGGCAGCATCGTGATCTTCACCGGCGCCTACCTGATGGAGAAAACCCAGGGCCAACGCCTGCTCAACCAGGTGCTGCGCCTGCTCAGCTTTATCCCCATGGCCGTGCCGGGCCTGGTACTGGGCCTGGGTTATGTCTTCTTCTTCAACCTCAACGGCAACCCGCTGCATGTGCTGTATGGCGGCATGGGGCTGCTGGTGGTGTGCACCATCGCCCATTACCTGACCACTGCGCAGATGACCGCGACCACGGCGCTGCGCCAGCTCGACGGCGAGTTTGAAGCCGCCGCACTGTCGCTGAAGGCGCCGCTGTACAAGCACTTCCTGCGGGTGACGGTGCCGATCTGCCTGCCGGCGCTGCTGGACATCATCCGCTACCTGTTCGTCTCGGCGATGACCACCGTGTCGGCGGCGATCTTCCTGTACAGCCCCGACACCATCCTGGCGGCCGTCGCCGTGCTGAACATGGACGACGCCGGCAACGTCGGCGGCGCTGCTGCCATGTCCACCCTGATTTTGCTGACCAGTGCCGGCGCTTCACTGCTGCTGGCCGCAGCCTCACGCGGCCTGTTGCGCCGCTCCCAAGCCTGGCGCCAACGCGCCGCGACCGTCTGACCTGTAAGGAACCTACCCATGTACAAGCACCTTGCACTTGCCGCTGCCGTTTGCGCCGTATTCAGCCTGCAGGCTTCGGCCGCCGGTACCCAGCTGACGGTCTACACCGCGCTGGAGGCCGAACAGCTGAAGAGCTACAAGCAAGCCTTCGAAAAGGCCAACCCGGATATCGAGATCAAATGGGTGCGCGATTCCACCGGCATCATCACCGCCAAGCTGCTGGCCGAGAAAGACCGCCCGCAAGCCGATGCGGTATGGGGCCTGGCGGCCTCCAGCCTGGCCATCCTCGACCAGAACGGCATGCTTGAAGCCTATGCGCCGAAGGACCTGGGCAAGATTTCCGCCAACTACCGCGACGCTGCCAACCCGCCTGCCTGGGTGGGCATGGATGTATGGGCCGCGACCATCTGCTTCAATACCATCGAGGCCGAAAAGCAGGGCCTGAGCAAGCCGGTGAGCTGGCAAGACCTGACCAAGCCCGAGTACAAGGGCAAGATCGTCATGCCTAACCCGGCCTCGTCGGGCACCGGCTTCCTGGATGTGAGTGCCTGGCTGCAGACCTTTGGCGAGCCGCAGGGCTGGGCCTATATGGACGCGCTGCACCAGAACATCGGCCAGTACGTTCATTCCGGCTCCAAGCCGTGCAAGCTGGCGGCGGCGGGTGAGTTCCCGATCGGCATCTCGTTCGAGTACCCGGCCGTGCAGTTGAAGCGCCAGGGTGCGCCGCTGGATATCGTGTTGCCGAAGGAAGGGTTGGGTTGGGAGATCGAAGCGACTGCCGTGATCAAGGGGTCGCCCAAGGCGGATGCGGCCAAGCGGTTGGCTGATTTCTCGGCCAGCCCGGCGGCCATGGAGTTGTACAAAGAGAACTTCGCCGTGCTGGCTGCGCCTGGCATTGCCAAGCCGCAGACCGAGTTGCCGGCGGATTATGAGCAGCGCTTGATCAAGAACGACTTTGCCTGGGCCTCGAAGAACCGTGACGAGATTCTGGCTGAATGGCGCAAGCGTTATGACGGCAAATCGGAGAAGGTGGCCCAGCAGTAACCTGTACCGGCCTATTCGCGGGTGAACCCGCTCCTACAACAGACGATGTACGGCCGTTGTAGGAGCGGGTTTACCCGCGAAGAAGCCACCGCCTCTATCAAGCCAGGAGAAAACCCTGATGCCCACCCCCGCCCAGATCATCGCCAGCACCTTCGCCCTGTACGACCGCCACGGCAGCGACGACTACATCGGCGAAGCCATCACCCAGCTCGAACACATGTCCCAGGCCGCACAACTGGCCATGGCCGAAGGCTTCGACGATGAAGTGGTGCTGGCGGCGTTCTTCCACGACATCGGCCACCTGTGCGGCGGTGATGCCAGCATGGGCGGGTACGGCGTGGTCAGCCATGAGCGCATTGGTGCCGAGTACTTGCGCCGCTGTGGCTTTGGCGAGCGCATGGCGCGGCTGGTGCAGTACCACGTGGAGGCCAAGCGCTACCTGACGTTGCGCCGGCCGGGGTATTACCAGCAGTTGAGCGAGGCGAGCCGGCGCACCTTGGAATATCAGGGGGGCGTGATGAGTGAGGCGGAGGCGGATGCGTTTGAGCGGGACCCGTTGTTTGCGGTGAGTTTGCGCATGCGGGAGTGGGATGAGATGGCCAAGGAGGTTGGGGTGCCGGTGGTTGACCTGGCAGTGCTTAAGGACAAGGCCTTGGCTTTGATTTGAGGTTGCCTGTGCTGGCCTCTTCGCGGGTTTACCCGCGAATAGGCCAGACCTGCCCACTCAAAATTGCGAAACCAACGCCTCCAACTGCTCCTGCCGCTCCGCCTGGTTCAGCTTCGCCCCAGGGTTCAAGGTGGACCACTGCGGGTGCGCCCGCGCTTTCACCAGCGCCTCCGGCAACTTGCCCTCGCGCCAGGCCTTTTCATCCAGTTCACCCAACCTGATGCTGTCTTGCGCCGCATGCCCGCGGTTATCCAGCGCCGCCATCAATTGCTGCTGACGCAAGGCCAGCAGGCGCAGCACCGTGTCATCCACGGTCAGTTCGCGCTTGCCTTTGAGCTTGCCCATCAACCGCGACCCGTAATTGCGCGCAGTCTGCAGCGCACCACCGGCAATCGCCCCGGCCAGTGCAGCCGCACCCAGGGTAAGCCCGCCCACCAGCAAGTCGACCCCGGCACCTGCCGCAGCGCCTGCCGCAACACCACTGCCCAGGCGCACGCCCAGCAGCTTCAGAGTCTCGGGATTGAACAGGTCATCGCCCCAACGCCCATCCAGCAACGGCAGGTCGCTGGCATGGGCATCCTCGCGGCGGAAGGCATACAGCTTGAGCAACGCTTCGACGCAACGCTGCTCCCGTTGGCGGATATCCTGGCGCAGCGCCTCGATGGCACGGGCCTCGGCAGCGGGCTCGGCCTCCACGCTACGCCGGCAGGCGGCGCAGTCCAGCAGCAGCTCAGCAATCAGCCGCTTGCCGCTGTGCTGGCGGGCCAGGCGCTGCGCCTGCTGGTCGTCGATCAAGCGCTGCAGGGCCGGGCGGGCGTCCTCCAGCAGTAGGGCCAGGCTTTCGTACAGGCGGCGCTCGCCATCCTCTGGCGGGGCCACGCTGTCGAACCGCACCAACGCGTGAAGGCCAAGCCGGGCAAGGGCTTCACGCCATTGCGGCTCGCGGTGCTGGTGGCTGGCGACAAAGTTGAGCACCGGCAGCAACGGTTTGCCGCAGCTGGCCAGCACCTCCAGTTCGTCACGGTACTTGGCCAGCACTGGCTCGCGGGCATCGATCACATACAGGCCGGCATTGCTGGCCAGCAACTGGCGCAGCACCTTGGCCTCCTGCTCGAAACGCTGGCGCGCTTCGCTGCCCTGCAGGAACCGCTCGAGGCGGGCCGGGCCATCCAGGCGTTCGCCCGGGCGCTCCAGGCGTTCGAGGTAGTCGAGCAGGGCGATGGCGTCTTCCAGGCCGGGGGTGTCGTACAGTTCCAGCAAGGGTTCGCCATCCACCGACAGCCGCGCCCCCTCGACGTGGCGGGTGGTACTGGGGCGGTGGGACACCTCGCCGAAGCCGACGTCGCGGGTCAGGGTGCGCAGCAGTGAAGTCTTGCCAACGTTGGTGTGGCCGACCACGGCCAGTTTCAGTGGCTCAGTCATGGCCATGCTCCAGCCAGGTCAGCGGTGAGGTGTCGGCATGCTGCAGGCCAAGCCGGTCGAGGGCTTCGTGCCAGTCGCCGAGGCGCTGGGCATCGAGCGCCTGGCCGGGGGCGGCCTGCAGCAGCCAGATACGGGTTGCCCCGGCATTGCGCGCCAGCTCGGCAAGTAGCGCCAGGCTGCCGCGGTCGGGTGAGCGGCGCGGGTCGCAGGCGATGGCCAGGCGTGCCGGCGGGAAGCGGCTGAGTTGTTCGAGCAGGCGGTTGCGCGATTCGCGGTTGTCGAGCACACCGGCATCGATCACGCTTTTTGGCAGGGCGGGTGGCCAAGGGCGCTGGTCGTCCAGCTCCAGGCCCACCAGCAGGGCACCGCTGCTGCCGCTTTCCAGCTGGCCGGCGGCAAACGTTGGCAAGGCTTCGGGCGCGGCGTCCTGCACGCCGATGCGCTCGCTGCGCGGCATCAGTGCGTCGCGCAGTTGCGCATAGCCGGGCAGGCTCAGGTCCAGGGCCAGGCGTTCGCGGCCCTGGCGCCAGCGCCACAGGCACAGCCCGGCCAGCAGCAGGCGCGGCAGCAGGCCGTACACCAGCACCACGCCGAGCAGCCAGCTGGCCCAGGCCTGGCGCGCCAGGTCGAGGGCCGGCAGGCTGTCGCCGCTGGCGCGGATCATGGCCTCGTCAGGCACGGCAAAGCCCAGCAACGAGGGCAGGGCGCCCAGCGCCCGGGTCAGGTGGATGAACGGGTCGGCGGCAAGCAGGGTGGTTTCCCAGACGAAGCCATAGCGCCGGGTGGCCAGCAATGCCAGCAGCATACCCAGCGCGGTGAGCATCGCCAGCAGCCACAGGCCGTGCACCAACAGGCCGAGCAGCCAGCGGTTGAGGCGCTGGCGTTGCAGCAGCACCAGCAGGGCCGGCGCCAGGTGCGCGGCCTTGGCATCGCGGGCAAAGCGCTCGCTCAGCCACAGCCATAGGCGCCCCAGCCCCGCGCCATGCTCGCCACTCAAGGCAAAGCCGATGGCCCAGCCCAGCAGCGTCAGCAGGTTCAGCCCGAGCAGGCTGCCCAGCGCCCAGAACACATTGACCGGCCGCTGGCCGTCGCCAAGGCCAGCCAGGGCCAGGCCGGCGCCGCTGAGCACGGCCAGCAGCAGCAGGGCCAGCAGCGCCAGGCGCGCGCCTTGTTTCCAGTGGCGCAGGGCGCTGGTGATGCCGTCGCGCTCGGCCAGGAACAGCGCCCGGGTTTCGATGCGCGTGGCCAGGTCGCCGCCGAGCTGGCGGGCATGGCGGTTGGCTTCCTGGTCTTCCAGCAGGCCGGCGTGTTCCTCGCGCAAGCGTACCGCTTCGGTGAGCCAGCGCTTGTCCAGTGAAGTGGGTGCAGTCACAAGGTCTTCCATTGCACAGGTCAGGGCAGAAGCATAACCCACACGCCCGGTGCTATCCTCGCTGGCATGAATACATCACTCCCCCTCAGCCTGATCGCGGCTCACGCCGAGAACCGCGTGATCGGCATCGACAACTCCATGCCCTGGCACCTGCCGGGGGACTTCAAGTACTTCAAGGCTACTACCCTGGGCAAGCCGATCATCATGGGGCGTAAGACCTGGGATTCGCTGGGCCGGCCGCTGCCTGGGCGGTTGAACATCGTGGTCAGCCGCCAGGCCGGGCTGGAACTGGCGGGGGCCGAGGTGTTCGGCTCGCTGGAAGAGGCGCTGGTGCGCGCCGAGCAGTGGGCGCGGGAGAAGGGGGTCGATGAGCTGATGCTGATTGGCGGGGCGCAGCTGTATGGGCAGGCGCTGGAGAAGGGGTTGGTCAGCCGCATGTACCTGACGCGGGTGGAGTTGGCGCCGGAGGGGGATGCGTGGTTTCCTGAGTTTGACCGGGGGCAGTGGACGCTGGTTTCGAGTGAGGCGCAGGTTGAGGAAGGTAAGCCTGGGTATCACTTTGAGGTTTGGGACAGGGTTTGAGATTGTTGGGGCTGCTTTGCAGCCCTTCGCGGGTAAACCCGCTCCTACATTTACCGTGTGAGCTCAAAGCCTGCGCGGTCCCTTGTAGGAGCGGGTTTACCCGCGAAACAGGCGACGCGGTGATCGCCGGCAAGCCCCATAGTCAGGTGAGTAGCTTGATGATCACGGCAGTGACAGTGGCCACCGTCGTAACGAAACCCACGGCGATGGCAACCGGATACCAGAAGGTTTCGCGGGTCATCTTGACGGCCTCGGCCTGGGTCATGTCGTACTGCTGCATGATGGTTCCTTTCCCTCGGAGTATTCGCAAAGCCCGGTTAGCAGTATAGCGACGGCCGTCGCCAGCTGACGCGCGCTTCCCATGCCTTTGAGTAACCGGATATTGGCGGGCTCACTCAGTATCAATTGCGAATTCATCTCATCTTCTGCTAGCGTGCGCACCTCTTGAGACTTGCAGCCGAGGCGTGCCGTGTCTTCATGGAACAAGCAGATCGCCCGGCTGTTCACCGAGCAGAAGAAAGCGCTGGAAGCCTTCGTCGCGCGGCGTACTGGTAATGCCCAGGTCGCTGCCGACCTGACCCAGGAATCGTTCTTGCGCCTGGCGCGGCTGCCTGCCGACAAGCAGATCGACAACCTGCCGGCCTTTCTCTTCACCATTGCCAGTAATCTGGTCCGCGACCACCAGCGCCAGGCGATTCGCCGTGAGCGCCTGGATGCTGGCGAGCCGAGCGAAGAACTGGCCAGCGACGACCCCGGTGCTGAAGAAAAACTGTTCGAACAGCAGCAACACGCCTTGATGCAAGCCGCGATCGAGTCGTTGCCTGAGGCTACCCGGCATATCTTCCTGCTTTACCATGTGGACGGCTGCAGCTACCGGGAAATCGGCGAGCGCATGAATGTTACCCCGCGCAGCGTCGAATACCAGCTGCGCCGGGCGCTGCTAGACTGCCGCACCTTCATCAAGCGGCAACTGGCCGGCCAGGTGAGGGTGCCGCGGCCATGAACCCTGGAACTGCAGATACCCCGATGAGCGAAACGCCCGACAGCGAGCAGATGTTCGCCGAAGCCACAGCCTGGTACTACCGCTTGCAGGCCGACGATGTCACGCCTGAAGAGCGGGCAGCGTTCGCTGCCTGGAAGGCGGCCGGCGCTGCGCAGGCGCTGGCCTGGGACGAGGTGATCCTGTTGCTGGGTGCTTTGCAGGCACCCGCGGCGCAGCTACGTGAACAGCAGCGCCGGCAATGGCGCAAGCCTGCCCGGCGTACCTGGCGCAAGGTGGCGCAGGGGGTTGCGGCGGCCCTGTTGCTCGGCTTGCTGCTGGGCCAGACGCCCTATGTCGACCGCTGGCGCGCCGACTATGCAACGGCCACCGGCGAATCGCGCAGTATCCGGCTGGAAGACGGCTCGCAACTGCAACTGAACACCGACACGGCGGTACAGGTAACCCTGGCGCGCGGTGAGCGACGGGTGCGGCTGCTGCGCGGCGAAGCCTGGTTCGACGTGGCGCGCGACCCCTCTCGGCCGTTCGTGGTGAATGCCGGTGAGGGTTGGGTGCGGGTGGTCGGCACTCACTTCAGCGTGGCCAGTGACGCTGGGCAGACCCGCGTCAAGGTCGGGCAGGGCCGGGTTGAGGTCAACGCGGGCAGCGGCCTGGGCGTGTTCCTTGGGCCGGGGCAGGCCGTGGAGTATGCGGCGGGCTCACTGGCCGCCTTGCACCCGTTCGACCAGGCCAGTGCTTTTGCCTGGCGGCAGCGGCAGCTGGTGTTCAGCCAGCAACCGCTGGCCGAGGTGGTTGCCGAGTTGAACCGCTATTGGCCGGGCCAGACCGTGCTGCTGGGCGAGGGCCTGCGCCAGCGCAAGGTGTCTGGCGTGTTCGAGATCGACAAACCCGATGCCGTGCTCAAGGCGCTGACGCACACCTTGGGGTTGCGCGCCGAGCAGTACACGCCGTGGTTGCGCATCCTGCGTGAAGGTTGAGCGAAGATTTTCAAAAATTTTTCGGGGATTCCCGCCGAGCCGACGTCCTTGATTGGGTAGGCGCAAATAATAAGCACTCTCAGACAGTGCCGCGCCGTCGATCATCAGGACGAATTCGGGGAGCCTCACCACATGAAGATCATCGCCACGCGCACTGCGCTCGGGCTGGCCGTCGCACTTGCCTGCGGCACATTGGCCGTGCCGCTGCACGCCAGTGCCGCGACCCAGGCCCAGGCCTACCGTTTCGAGATCCCGGCCCAGCCGCTGGATTCGGCGCTGGCGGCCTTCAGTGCGGTGACGCGGCTTCAGGTGCTGGTGCCGGGCGAGTTCACCCAAGGGCTGCGTTCGCCGGGCGTGAGTGGCAGTTATCCACAGGCCCAGGCGCTGGCACGCCTGCTGGAGGGCACCGGCCTCAGTGCCACGTATATCGACGCCGACAGCGTAACCCTGGAACGGCGTGGCAGTGCCGACGATGCCTCGCTGCAACTGGGCGCGATCAAGATCGACAGCCGCCAGTTGGGTACCACCACCGAAGGTACGCATTCCTACACCACCAGCGCGCTGACCATCGGCAAGGGCGAGCAGAAGCTCAAGGACATCCCCCAGTCGGTGTCGGTCGTCACCCGCCAGCGGCTGGACGACCAGAACATGAACAGCCTGCAGGACGCCATGCGCCAGGTGACCGGGGCGACGATCAAGTCCTATAACACCGGTTCCAACCTGAACGACGTGTACATTCGCGGCTTCCTGGTCGACCAGGTGCAGGTAGACGGTGTTTCCCAGCGCACCGGCCAGGGCGATATGGCCACCAGCTTCGACCTGGCCATGTTCGACCGGGTCGAGGTGCTGCGTGGCCCTTCCGGGTTGTACCAAGGCGCGGGTGAACCGGGCGGCACCATCAACCTGGTGCGCAAGCGGGCGCTGGGGCAGTTCGGTTTGTCTGGTGAGTTGTCGGCCGGCAGCTGGGACCGCTATCACTCCACGGTCGACATCACCGGGCCGCTGAACGACGAGGGCACGCTGCGCGGGCGCCTGGTTACGGCCTACGAGAACAACCAGTCGTTCGTCGACCATGCGCAGAACGAGCGGCCGATGGTGTACGGCCGCTTGGAGTACGACGTTACGCCAGCAACCACGTTGTCGTTAGGTGGCACCTATCAACGTAACAACTCCACGCCTGCCTTCGGTTTGCCAGCCTACGCCAGCGGCAAGCTGCTCGACGTCAGCCGCTCGACCTTCGTCGACGCCAAGTGGAACGAACTGGACGAGCGCCTGTGGGAGAGCTTCTTCGAGGTGGACCATACGTTGGACAACGGCGGCCAGTTCAAGACCTCGCTGACCTACCGCGATGCCGAAACCCCTACGCGCAATTTCACCTGGACCGATGATGCGGTAGCCGAGGGCACCGGCGACAGCTTCGCGCTTGCCTATTCCTACTACACGCATATCAAGTCGCTCGGCCTGGACAGCTTCGTCACCGTGCCGGTGGAGGCGTTCGGCCGCAGCCATGAATTTACGCTGGGGGCCGAGTACCAGCACCTGGACAAGGACTTCACCTACGGTGGCGGCGGTCGCGACGATTACTTCCCCATCAACGTTTTCGACCCGGGCAGTATCGATATTCCCAAACAGGACTTCGACATGCCCAATGGCAACTGGTCGAAGTCCAACCAGTACGGGGCCTATACCCGAGCCAAGGTCAGCGCCACCGACTGGCTGGACGTGATCGCGGGCGGCCGCCTGACCTGGTTCGACAGCGAGGCGCATAACGCCAACCCGTTCTTCGACAATTTCACCACCACCAAAACCAACATCAACCACAAGTTCATCCCCTACGGGGCGCTGGTGGCCAAGCTGACGCCTGAGTTGTCGGCCTACGCCAGCTACACCAGTATCTTCAAGCCGCAGACCGAGGTGAATATCGATGGCTTGCCGATCGACCCGCGCAAGGGCAAGCAATACGAGCTGGGGCTCAAGCGCGAGTTCTTCGACGGTCGCCTGAACGGCAGTGTGGCGGTGTTCCGCATCTATGACGAAAACCGTGCGCAGTTGGTGGGCCAGACGACGTACAACGAGGCCCAGGGCAAGGTGCGCAGCCAGGGCTGGGAAACCGAGCTTTCCGGTAACCTGACCGACAACTGGAGCATCAGCACCGGGTACGCCTTCACCATGCTCAAGTCGATGAGCAACGAGGACTACCAGGGCATCACCATTACGCCCAAGCACAACTTCAACCTGTGGACGCGCTACGAGTTCAACGATGGGCCGTTGCAGGGAGTTAGCGTGGGTGGCGGGGTGAGGGTGGTCAGCGAGACCTATTACATGCGCAACGGCGTGGACTTCGTGCAGGGTGGCTATGGCGTGGCGACGGCGCAGGTGGGGTACCGCTTCAACAAGCACCTGACCACGACGCTGACGGCCAACAACCTGTTTGATCGCAAGTATTACGAGCGGGTGGACAGTGCCTGGGGGTCTAACTTCTATGGCGAGCCGCGAAATTTGACGTTGAGCTTGCGGGCCAGCTACTGACTTGAGAATGCCGGGGCCGCTCTGCGGCCCATCGCGACACAAGGCCGCTCCTACAAGGGAACGCATAACCCCTGTAGGAGCGGCCTTGTGTCGCGAAAGGGGCGCAGCGCGCCCCCGGCAATCTGTCAGGTATGGCTCAGTTCGGCATGCTCATCGTCCGCCAGCACATCCTTGTCGGTTTCTCTCAACAACTGGCTGGTCACCACACCCGCGGTCATCGAACCATTCACGTTCAACGCCGTACGCCCCATGTCGATCAGCGGTTCCACCGAAATCAGCAGCGCCACCAGTTCCACCGGCAAGCCCATGGCCGGCAGCACGATCAGCGCGGCGAAGGTGGCACCGCCGCCAACCCCGGCAACCCCTGCCGAACTCAGCGTGACAATGGCCACCAGGGTGGCGATCCACAGCGGGTCGAAGGTATCGATGCCTACCGCTGGCGCGACCATCACCGCCAACATGGCGGGATAGAGCCCGGCGCAGCCGTTCTGGCCAATGGTGGTGCCGAACGAGGCGCTGAAGCTGGCGATCGACTGCGGCACGCCCAGGCGGCGGGTTTGTGCTTCGATGTTCAGCGGGATGCTGGCAGCACTGGAGCGGCTGGTGAAGGCAAAGGTCAGCACCGGCCATACCTTGCGGAAGAAGCGCAGCGGGCTCACGCCGGTGGCGGCCAGGATGACGGCATGCACCACGAACATCAGCGCCAGGCCCAGGTACGACACCACCACGAAGCTGCCCAGCTTGAGGATGTCTTCCATGTTCGAGCTGGCGACCACCTTGGTCATCAGTGCCAGCACCCCATACGGGGTCAGCTTCATCACCACCCGCACCAGGCGCATCACCCAGGCTTGCAGGGTGTCGATGGCCGACAGCGCACGCTCGCCTTTTTCGGCATCGTCCTTGATCAGCTGCAACGCGGCCAGGCCAACGAAAACGGCGAAGATCACCACGCTGATGATCGAGGTCGGCTTGGCCCGCGCCAGGTCGCCTACCGGGTTGCTGGGGATAAACGACAGCAGCAGTTGTGGGATGTTGAGGTCTGCGACCTTGCCTGCATAGTCGCTGTGGATAACCTGCATGCGGGCGCTTTCCTGCACGCCGGCCACCAGGCCTTCGGCGCTGAGGCCGAACAGGTTGGTCAGGACAATGCCGATCAGCGCGGCAATGGCCGTGGTCAGCAGCAGGGTACCGATGCTGAGCACGCTGATGCGGCCCAGCGACGAAGCATTGTGCAGGCGCGCAACGGCACTGAGGATCGAGGCGAAGATCAGTGGCATGACGATCATCTGCAACAGGCCGACGTAGCCGTTGCCGACCAGGTCAAGCCAGCTGATGGTGGCCTTGAGCACGGGGTGGCCAGCGCCGTAGATCGTGTGCAGGACCAGGCCGAAGACCACGCCCAGCACCAGGCCCAGCAGTACCTTCTTGGCCAGGCTCCAGTCAGTGCGGCGGGTTTGTGCCAGGCCCAGCAACAGGGCCAGGAACGCCAGGAGGTTAAGCGACAGCGGCAGGTTCATTGAAGCTCCAGCAGAAAAAGCAGAAGTGGCATCGCCTCTGTGAGCGATTGCGAACGGAAATGCTAACAGGCTGAAAACAAACGAATTTATACCCAAATGGAATTTGCATAGTCGCTTATGGAATAACGGCGTGTCGCAGATTGCAATGAACACGGCGTTTACTGCTGCATGGAGGTCGTTATCGACGGCCTCTGGCAGGGATTGTTGCACTAGCGTTTCCGGGTCATTTCAGGAGATTCGTACATGAGAGTCGCTGTGAAAGCCGCCGCCATCGGCCTGTCCCTGCTGTTCAGTATCGAAACCTTCGCCACCGAGCTCAAGCACTGGCCTGCCGAAGCGGCCAAACAGCTCGACAGCATGATCGCCGCCAATGCCAACAAGGGTAACTACGCGGTGTTCGACATGGACAACACCAGCTACCGCTACGACCTTGAAGAAGCCTTGCTGCCGTTCATGGAAAACAAGGGGCTGCTGAGCCGTGACAAGCTGGACCCGTCGCTGAAGCTGATGCCGTTCAAGGATACCGCCGGGCACAAGGAAAGCCTGTTCAGTTACTACTACAGGTTGTGTGAAGTCGACGACATGGTCTGCTACCCGTGGGTGGCCCAGGTATTCTCCGGCTTTACCCTCAAGGAGTTGAAGGTGCAGGTGGATGAGCTGATGGCGTCCACCAAGCCGATCCCCAGCACGTATTACGAAGGGGATCAGGTAAAGGCCATCGAGGTGCAGCCGCCCAAGGTCTTCAAAGGCCAGGCCGAGCTTTACAACAAGCTGATGGAGAACGGCATCGAGGTTTATGTGATTTCGGCGGCCTCCGAGGAACTGGTGCGCATGGTCGCTTCAGACCCCAAGTACGGCTACAACGTGAAGCCGCAGAACGTGATTGGCGTGAGCCTGCTGCTCAAGGACCGCGCCAGCGGCCAGCTGACCACCGCGCGCAAGCAGATCAGCGCCGGGCAGTACGACGCCAAGGCCAATGAAGGGCTGGAGCTGACGCCGTACCTGTGGACCCCGGCCACCTGGATGGCGGGCAAGCAGGCGGCGATCCTGACCTATATCGATGAGTGGAAGAAGCCGGTGCTGGTGGGTGGCGATACACCGACCAGTGATGGCTACATGCAGTTTCATGGGGTAGATGTGGGCAAGGGCGGTATCCACCTGTGGATAAACCGCAAGGCCAAGTACATGGACCAGCTGAACGGGATGATCGCTAAAAATGCGGCGGCGCAGGCCAAGGAAGGGTTGCCGGTGACGGCGGACAAGAACTGGGTGATTGTGACGCCGGAGCAGATTCAGTAAGTATTGTGTTGCCTTTGCTGGCCCTTTCGCGGGTAAACCCGCTCCCACAGGGTCTCCACAAGCCTTGAGGTCAGAGGGGATCCTGTGGGAGCGGGTTCACCCGCGAAAGGGCCCTGACAGGCATAAAAAACCGGCGCTCAGAGCGCCGGTTTTTCTTTCACGCTTTCAGAGCCTCACAGCCCTTCCAGCATCGCCTTGTTACGCACAGCACCCTTGTCGGCACTGGTCGCCAGCAGAGCATAAGCCTTCAGCGCGGTAGTCACCTTGCGCGGCCGTACTTCAGCTGGTTTCCAGCCCTTCTTGTCCTGCTCGATGCGGCGCTCGGCCAGCTCTTCGTCGCTGACCAGCAGGTTGATCGAACGGTTAGGGATGTCGATCAGCACCTTGTCGCCATCGCGCACCAAGCCGATAGCGCCGCCAGCAGCAGCCTCCGGCGAGGCGTGGCCGATCGACAGGCCCGAAGTACCGCCCGAGAAGCGGCCGTCGGTGAGCAGGGCGCAGGCCTTGCCCAGGCCTTTGGACTTCAGGTACGAGGTCGGGTACAGCATCTCTTGCATGCCCGGGCCGCCTTTCGGGCCTTCGTAGCGGATGATCACGATGTCGCCGGCCTTCACTTCATCGGCGAGGATGCCGCGCACGGCGCTGTCCTGGCTCTCGAAGATCTTAGCGCTGCCTTCGAACACGTGGATCGACTCGTCGACACCGGCGGTTTTCACCACGCAGCCATCCAGCGCAATGTTGCCGTACAGCACGGCCAGGCCGCCTTCTTGCGAGTAGGCGTGCTCGAAGCTGCGGATGCAGCCGTTTTCGCGGTCGTCATCCAGGGTTTCCCAACGGGTCGACTGGCTGAACGCGGTCTGGGTCGGGATACCGGCAGGGCCGGCCTTGAAGAAGGTGTGCACGGCTTCGTCATCGGTCTGGGTGATGTCCCATTTGGCGATGGCTTCCTCCATGCTGCGGCTGTGCACGGTCGGCAGGTCGGTGTGCAGCAGGCCGCCACGGGCCAGCGAACCGAGGATGCTGAAGATGCCGCCGGCGCGGTGCACGTCTTCCATGTGGTACTTCTGGATGTTCGGCGCCACCTTGCACAGCTGCGGCACCTTGCGCGACAGGCGGTCGATGTCGCGCAGGTCGAACGCCACCTCGCCTTCCTGGGCGGCGGCCAGCAGGTGCAGGATGGTGTTGGTCGAGCCACCCATGGCGATGTCGAGCATCATGGCGTTCTCGAACGCCTTGAAGTTGGCGATGCTGCGCGGCAGGACCGACTCGTCGTTCTCACCGTAGTAGCGTTTGCACAACTCGACGATGGTGCGGCCGGCAGTCAGGAACAGCTGCTCGCGATCCGAGTGGGTGGCCAGGGTCGAACCGTTGCCCGGCAGGGCCAGGCCAAGGGCCTCGGTCAGGCAGTTCATCGAGTTGGCGGTGAACATGCCGGAGCACGAACCGCAGGTCGGGCAGGCGCTGCGCTCGTATTCGGCGACTTTCTCGTCGGACGCGGTGGAGTCGGCAGCGATGACCATGGCGTCGACCAGGTCCAGGCCGTGGCTGGCCAGCTTGGTCTTGCCGGCTTCCATCGGGCCGCCGGACACGAAGATCACCGGAATGTTCAGGCGCAGGGCGGCCATCAGCATGCCGGGGGTGATCTTGTCGCAGTTGGAGATACACACGATGGCGTCGGCGCAGTGCGCGTTGACCATGTACTCCACGGCGTCGGCAATGATCTCGCGGCTTGGCAGCGAGTACAGCATGCCGTCGTGGCCCATGGCGATGCCGTCATCGACCGCGATGGTGTTGAATTCCTTGGCCACGCCACCGGCGCGTTCGATTTCGCGGGCGACCAGCTGGCCCAGGTCCTTCAGGTGCACGTGGCCCGGGACGAACTGGGTGAACGAGTTGGCGATGGCGATGATCGGTTTCTTGAAATCTTCGTCCTTCATCCCGGTGGCGCGCCACAGGGCCCGGGCGCCGGCCATGTTGCGGCCCTGGGTGGAAGTCTTGGAACGATAATCAGGCATGAAACACTCCTGGCGGCTTAATCAGGTCACAGAAAGGGGAGTGAGCTTCTCTTGTCCTTTGTGCCGCAGGCCGGTTGCCACTGGCACGGATGAGGCCGAAGACCGCGCGGGATCGCCGCGTGCTTGGCCAGAGCTCATAAACCCGCCGGGGATGACTGGCGATGAATAGGCCGATTCTACACCGCTGGCGCGGCGAGGGAATGCAGATGTGGATGGTTGGCGGGGTGTTTGCAGCAGGAAAGGGCCGCCAGGCGGCCCTTTTTGGCACAGATCAGCCGTTTGGCAGCAAGCGGCAGGTGATGCTCTTGATGTAGCGGGTTTCGGCAATGGCCGGGTGCACCGGGTGGTCCGGGCCCTGGCCGCCGCGCTCGAGCAGTTGCATGTTGCGGTCCAGGTGTCGGGCGCTGGTCAGCAGGATGTTGTTCAGGTCATCTTCTGGCAGGTGCATCGAGCATGAGGCGCTGACCAGGATGCCGTCCTTGTTGAGCATGCGCATGGCCTGTTCGTTCAGGCGGCGGTAGGCCGCTTCGCCGTTTTTCAGGTCCTTCTTGCGCTTGATGAACGCGGGCGGGTCGGCAATGATCACGTCGAAGCGCTCTTCGGCGGCTTTGAGCTCGCGCAGGGCTTCGAACACGTCACCTTCGATGCAGGTCAGCTTCTCGCTGATGCCGTTCAGTGCGGCGTTACGCTCCACACCGTCCAGGGCAAAGCCCGAGGCATCGACGCAGAACACTTCGCTGGCGCCGAATGCGCCGGCCTGCACGCCCCAGCCACCGATGTAGCTGAACAGGTCGAGAACGCGCTTGCCCTTCACATAGGGGGCCAGGCGCGCGCGGTTCATGCGGTGGTCGTAGAACCAGCCGGTTTTCTGGCCTTCACGGACCGGCGCTTCGAACTTGACGCCGTTCTCTTCCAGTGGGACCCAGTCCGGCACTTCACCGTAAACGGTTTCGACATAGCGCTGCAGGCCTTCGGCGTCACGGGCGGCGGAGTCGTTCTTGAACAGGATGCCGCTGGGCTTGAGCACCTGGATCAGGGCGGCGATCACGTCGTCCTTGTGCGCTTCCATGGTGGCCGAGGCCAGTTGTACCACGAGGATGTCGAAGAAACGGTCGACCACCAGGCCTGGCAGCAGGTCGGAGTCGCCGTAGACCAGGCGGTAGCATGGCTGGTCGAACAGGCGCTCGCGCAGCGACAGGGCAACATTCAGGCGGTGCACCAGCAGCGACTTGTCCAGTGGCAGCTTGATGTCGCGCGACAGCAGGCGGGCGCAGATCAGGTTGTTAGGGCTCAGTGCGACGATGCCCAGCGGCTTGCCATTGGCAGCCTCCAGAATGGCCTGCTGGCCGGCCTGGAAGCCTTGCAGTGGGGTCGCGCTGACATCGACTTCATTGCTGTAGACCCACAGGTGGCCGGCGCGTAGGCGGCGGTCGGCATTGGCTTTGAGGCGAAGGCTGGGCAGGGACATGACGTCGCTCCGGGAAAAAGAGCGGGATTATAGCGTGTCTGCCTTGTTTTCGGTGCCGGGCTCGACCAGTTGCCAGGCACCACGGTCATTGTAGGAGCGGCCTTGTGTCGCGATGGGGCGCGCAGCGGCCCCGGCAACTTCTGCTGCGAGGCTGAAAACCTGGGGCCGCTGTGCGCCCCATCGCGACACAAGGCCGCTCCTACAGGGGGCCAGGTCTGTGCCGATAAGGTAAATACCTGCCGCAATGATTCTGTGGTTGGTCCCATTCCGCGTTAGAGGGTTAAAATCGCCAGTCCTAAACGAGTGTGCACGTATGTCCCAAGAACTCAGCGCCGAACAGATCCAGCAAGCCTTGCAAGGCATCACCATCCCGCCGCAACCGCAGATCATGGTCGACCTGCAGTTCGAGCAGTACATGCCCGACCCGGACCTGGAAACCATCGCCAAGCTGATTTCCCAGGACCCGGGCCTCTCCGGTGCCTTGCTCAAGCTGGTCAACTCGGCGCAGTTCGGCCTTTCCAACAAGATCGGCTCGATCCAGCGCGCAGTGAACCTGCTGGGCAGCCGTTCAATCATCAACCTGATCAACGCCCAATCGATCAAGGGCGAGATGAGTGACGAGACCATCGTCACCCTCAACCGTTTCTGGGACACCGCCCAGGACGTGGCGATGACCTGCCTGACCCTGGCCAAGCGTACCGGCATCCAGCCTGCGGACGAGGCCTACACCCTCGGCCTGTTCCATGACTGTGGCGTGCCGCTGATGCTCAAGCGCTTCCCCAATTACATGGATGTGCTGGAAGAAGCCTATGCCAAGGCCGATGGGGAAACGCGGGTGGTCGATACCGAAAACCGCGCCTTCAACACCAACCATTCGGTAGTCGGCTACTTCACCGCCAAGTCCTGGCGCCTGCCGGAGCACCTCACTGCGGCCATCGCCAACCACCACAATGCCCTGGCGGTGTTCCGCGACGAGAGCTGCCGCAATACCCAGAACCAGCTTAAGAACCTGCTGGCGGTGCTGAAGATGGCCGAGCACATCTGCGCGTCCTACCGGGTGCTGGGCAACCAGGCCGTCGACCATGAATGGAACGTGGTCGGCCCGCTGGTGCTCGATTACATTGGCTTGTCGGAATACGATTTCGAAAACCTCAAGCAGAACATTCGCGAGCTGGGCGGGCACTGACACATGCCGGAACTACCCGAAGTAGAAACCACCCGGCGCGGTATCGCGCCGCACCTGGAAGGCCAGCGCGTCAGCCGCGTGGTGGTGCGTGACCGGCGCCTGCGCTGGCCGGTCCCCGAAGACCTTGATGTGCGCCTGTCGGGGCAACGCATCGTCACTGTCGAGCGGCGCGCCAAATACCTGCTGATCAATGCCGAAGTCGGCACCCTGATCAGCCACTTGGGCATGTCGGGCAACCTGCGCCTGGTCGAGCTGGGCTTGCCGGCGGCCAAGCATGAACATGTCGACATCGAGCTGGAGTCGGGGCTGATGCTGCGCTACACCGACCCACGCCGCTTTGGCGCCATGCTGTGGAGCCTGGACCCGTTGAACCACGAGCTGCTGCTGCGCCTGGGGCCGGAGCCGTTGACCGACCTGTTCGACGGTGAACGGCTGTTCCAGTTGTCGCGTGGGCGGTCGATGGCGGTCAAGCCGTTCATCATGGACAACGCGGTGGTGGTGGGGGTGGGCAACATCTACGCCACCGAGGCGTTGTTTGCCGCGGGTATCGACCCACGTCGCGCAGCGGGCGGGATTTCCCGGGCGCGTTACCTGAAGCTGGCGATCGAGATCAAGCGGGTGCTGGCGGCGGCGATCGAGCAGGGGGGTACTACCCTGCGCGACTTTATCGGGGGCGACGGGCAGCCGGGGTACTTCCAACAGGAATTGTTTGTCTACGGGCGCGGAGGGCAGCCGTGCAAAGTGTGTGGCACGGAACTGCGCGAGGTGAAGCTGGGGCAGCGGGCGAGCGTGTTTTGCCCGCGCTGCCAGCGCTGAAGCAGGGGGCCGCTCTGCGGCCCAATTCGCGGGTAAACCCGCTCCCACAGGTACTGCGCTGCCCAGAAGGGCTGGTATACACCTGTGGGAGCGGGTTTACCCGCGAACAAGGGCGAAGCCCTTGCCAGGCGATGCTCAGCCCTTGCCGGTAATCCGGTGGTACTTGGCCATCAGCTGTTCTTCGGTTTCCGGGTGCGCTTCATCCAGCGGGATGCAGTCGACCGGGCAGACCTGCTGGCACTGCGGCTCGTCGTAGTGGCCCACGCACTGGGTGCACAGGTTAGGGTCGATCACGTAGATCTCTTCGCCTTGGGAGATGGCCTCGTTCGGGCACTCGGGTTCGCAGACGTCGCAGTTGATGCAATCGTCGGTGATGATCAGGGACATGGGGACTCCGGCCGGGGCGCTTCGCCCGGGCATGTTCAACGCAATGGGCACAATTGTGCCGCATTCGCGCCCGCAGTGCACGCGGGCGCGATGATCAGGCGCTACAGGTTACTTCTTGAAGCGTTCGGTCAGCGCCTCAGCCACAACCGGGTGGACGAACTTGCTGATATCTCCGCCCAATGCGGCAATTTCCCGAACCAACGTCGAGGAAATGAACGAATAACGCTCCGATGGCGTGAGGAACAGGCTCTCGACATCGGGGGCCAGTTGGCGGTTCATGTTCGCCAGCTGGAACTCGTATTCGAAGTCGGACACCGCTCGCAGGCCGCGCAGGAACACATTGGCGCCCTGTTCCTTGGCGAAATGCGCCAACAGCGAAGAGAAGCCGATGACTTCGACATTGGGCAGGTGCTTGGTGACCTCACGGGCCAGCGCTACCCGTTGTTCCAGCGGGAACAGTGGGTTTTTCTTCGGGCTGGCCGCCACCGCGATGATCACGTGGTCGAACAGGCGCGAAGCGCGCTCGACCAGGTCGCCATGGCCTTTGGTAATGGGGTCGAAAGTACCCGGGTACAACACTCGGTTCATCGCGTCATCCTGGCTGGAGTGCGTTGGGGAGTCGGATGGTAGCGCAGCGACGGCGCCCCGGCCAAGTCATGCGGCCGGCTGATGGCACTATAGACAGGGCGCGTATTCGTTGTCATGCGCTGTGTGCCAGGCGGGCGACCAATGCTTCGGTAAGCTTTGCGCTGATGGCATACACCGACAACTGCGGGTTGGCGCCGATGCTGGTGGGGAACAGCGAACCGTCGTGAACCGACAGGTTTGCAAGCTGGTGATGGCGGCCCAGGCTGTCGCACACCGCCTGGCGAGGGTCTTGGCCCATTGCGCAGCCGCCCATCACGTGGGCGCTGCCCAGGCGGGTGCGGAACGGCTCCAGGGGCAGGCGGTCGATCATGCTCAGGGCCTGTGCCAGGCTGGAAGCCGCGTTGGCATCGCTGTGCACGGGGGTTACCTGGGTGGCGCCGGCGGCGAACTGGACCTGCGCCATGCTGCGATAGGCGCGCCGCAAGCCGTCACGCAGGTAGTCGGTGACCGGGTAATCGAGTACCGGCGAGCCATCACCGCGCAGCTCCACGGCGCCGCCCTGGCTTTCGGGGTGAAAACCGTCACGCAGCAGCGCCAGCATCACATGGGTATAGGGCAGCTCGGCCATGCGCTGGGCATTCGCCTGGCCGTACCCGCCTAGCAAGGTGCTGGCCAGGGCCGGGTGCAGCGGCGGTACCTCAAGCTTGTAGCCCACCGGGCCGTCAGCGCCGTCTTGCCACTGGAAGTGGTCGCTGTAGATCGACTGCGGGGCGCCATAGAAGGGGTCGATGCGGTCCTTGAAGCGAGCGGCGCTGAAGTTGACCAGGTGCAGGAAGGTGCGTTTGCCCAGGCGGCCGTGCGGATCGGGAGCCTTGGAACGCAGCAGCAGGGCCGGGCTGTTGATGCCGCCACCGGCCAGAACGTAATGGCGGGCGCGCACGCTGACATGCCGGCCCGTCGGGTAGATGCCTTGGGCATCCAGAGCTTGGCAGGTCAGGCCCTGAATACGCTCGCCATCGTGCGTGAAGCGCTCGGCGCGGGCCAGGTACAGCAGTTCGCCGCCTTGTTCGAGGGTGGCGGGAATGCGCGTTACCAGCATCGACTGCTTGGCATTCACCGGGCAGCCCATGCCGCAGTAGCCCAGGTTCCAGCAACCACGCACGTTGCGCGGTATCACCGCCCAGCGGTAACCCAGCTGTTCGCAGCCACGGCGCAATACGTCGTTGTTGGCGTTCGGTGGCAGGGCCCAGGGCGTAATGCCCAGTTCCTGCTCCATGCGTTCAAACCAGGGCCGTAGCGCATCTTCGCCCAGGTCGCTCACACCGTGGGCTGTGGCCCAGTGCGTCAGGGTTTGTGGCGGGGTACGAAAGCTCGAGGTCCAGTTGACCAGCGTGGTGCCGCCCACGGCGCGGCCTTGCAGAATGGTAATGGCGCCATCCTTGCTCATGCGCCCCAGGCCTTCCTGGTACAGGCTGGCGTAGGCTTCATTTTCCAGCAGGTGGAAGTCGCTGCTGGTCTTCAGCGGCCCTTCTTCGATCAGCAGCACCTTGAAACCGGCGGCGCTGAGCATCTGTGCGGTGGTGGCGCCACCAGCACCGCTGCCGATCACGGCAATGTCGGCTTCAAGCAGCAGATCGTGTTCCAGGCGCGAAGCGTCGTGGGTGATCCAGCCACGTTCGAGGCCTTGGCGAAACGGGTCAGGCACAGGCATTGGCAATGCTCTTGTTGTTTTCAGATTTTCGGTGGGCCCGGGTAGCCGCAGGCCGCCCAGGACTCGGGGCGTTCGTACCAGGCCATCTGCAGCAGTTGCAGCAACGAGGCGTGGCCCATGCGCAGCAGGTTCAGCGAGCTGCCTTGCCAGCGCTGCAGGAAGGCTGTGACCTGCGCCGGGCCTGCCTGCTCCCAGGCGCCCCAGATACCGGTAAGCGGACCACGGGTCAGCGGCAGGCTGAGCACGTCGAACAGTTGGCGGGTGAGTTTGAGCATTTCCGGCGACAGCGCCGACAGCTTGTGGTCGAGGCTGTGCAGCACCAGCGTTTCGGCAGCCTGGGTGGCGGCCAGCACCACCGGGATCAGCGCACGCAGCAGTGGCAGGTCGTCGGCACGCAGTGTCTGGTAGCCTGACGCCGCGGTTTGCGCGCTGCAGCCGACCAGGCTGGCGCCCGCCAGAAAGGCGCTGGCGCCAACGCTGAAGCGCAACAGATCGCGGCGGTGCATGGCCTGGCCCTCAGCGGATGAACAGCTTGTAGACCAGGCGCTGCAAGGCTTTGCCATAAGGCGGGTAGATCAGCTGGGCGGCGTTGAAGCGTTGCTTGGCCAGTACCGCCTTGGCCTTGCTGAAGGTCAGGAAGCCTTCATGGCCGTGGTAGTGGCCCATGCCCGAGGGCCCGATGCCACCGAATGGCAGGTCGTCCTGGGCCACGTGCAGCAAGGTGTCGTTCAGGCATACGCCGCCGGAATGGCTGAATTGCAGCACATGTTGCTGTTCGCTGCGGTCGTAGCCGAAGTAGTACAGCGCCAACGGCCGTGGGCGCTGGTTGATGTAGGCCAGCGCGTCATCGAGGCTGTCGTAAGGCACCAGCGGCAGCAGCGGGCCGAAGATTTCGTTCTGCATCACCTGCATGCTGTCGTTCACCCTGGTCAGCAGGTGCGGTGGCAGGCGCCGGCCCTGGCGGGCTTCGTCGGGGTACAGGTCGATCACTTGCGCGCCCTTGCTGCGGGCGTCCTCCAGCAACTGCTCCAGGCGCTTGAGCTGCCGAGGGTTGATGATGGCACTGTAGTCGGGGTTATCGGCGATACGTGGGTACATGCGCTGTACGACATTGCGGTAGGCATCGGCGAAGCTGTTCAGGCGCTCGCGCGGCACCAGCACGTAGTCGGGAGCGACGCAGGTCTGGCCGGCGTTGAGTGTCTTGCCAAAGGCGATGCGCTCGGCGGCGGCCTCCAGCGGCACGTTGGCCGAAACGATGGCGGGGGACTTGCCGCCCAGTTCCAGGGTCACCGGCGTCAGGTTTTGCGCAGCCGCCAGCATGACCTGGCGGCCGATGCTGGTGGCACCGGTGAACAGCAAATGATCGAAAGGCAGGCGGGCGAAGGCCTGGCCAACCTCGACCTCACCCAGCACCACGCTGACAAGGTCTTCGGGAAAGACCTTTTGCAGCACTGCCTTCAAGGCCAGGCTACAGGCCGGTGTCGCCTCGCTGAGCTTGAGCATGACCCGGTTGCCGGCGGCCAGGGCACAGGTCAGCGGGCCGATGGCGAGGAACAGCGGGTAGTTCCACGGCACGATGATGCCGACCACACCCAATGGCTGGTACAGCACCCGCGCGCTGGCCGGCTGGAACGCCATGCCCACGGCCCGCCTGGCCGGGCGCATCCAGCGCTGCAGGTGGCGTTCGGCGTGGCGGATACCTTGCACCGATGGCAGCAGCTCGGCCAGCAAGGTCTCATCGGCACTGCGCCCGCCGAAGTCGCTATCGATGGCTTCGATCAGCAGTTGCCGGTTTGCCAGCAGCGCCTCGCGCAGGCTTTTCAACCACTGCCGGCGCTGGGCAGCAGGCGGCATGGGGTTGCCGGCGAAGGCCCGGCGCTGGGCGGCGAACGGGGCTTCAAGGTCGGTGTCGGAATGCACAGGAGGCATGGTGAAGGGCGAGGTCACGGCGGTCTCCCGGCTGGGCTTTAAGTCACTAGAGCCTATACTCTAATCGGTACCATGGTGCGACTATTTTCATGCAAGACAACGGTGCATCAGCGGTGTGAATCACCGTAAGATGAACCTTTATCGAAAGCCCGCAGACTGGGAGCTGAGCATGGCCCCGCGGATGAAGACCCGAGAGCGCATCGTGCAGAACAGCCTGGAGCTGTTCAACCAGCAGGGCGAACGCAGCGTCAGTACCAACCACATTGCCGCGCACATGGAAATCTCGCCCGGCAACCTGTATTACCACTTCCCCAACAAGCAGGCGATCATCGCCCTGTTGTTCAGCCAGTACGAAGAGCTGGTAGACAGCTTCCTGCGCCCGCCGCAAGGCCGCCCGGCAACCGTGGAAGACAAGCGCTTCTACCTCAAGGCGTTGCTGGCAGCGATGTGGAACTACCGCTTCCTGCACCGCGACCTGGAGCACCTGCTGGACAGTGATGCAGAGCTTGCGGCCCGTTACCGGCGTTTTTCCGAGCGTTGCCTGCGCCAGGGTCAGGCCATCTACCGCGGCTTTGTCGAGGCAGGCATCCTGGCCATGGCACCGGCGCAGATCGAATCGCTGACCATCAATGCCTGGATCGTGCTGACCTCGTGGGTACGTTTTCTCAGCACCACGCGTGAGCATTCCGCGCACCTGGGTGAAGAAGCCTTCAAGCGTGGCGTTTATCAGGTACTGGTGCTGGAACTCGGCTTTGTCACCGATAACGCACGCAAGGCCGTGGACGCGCTGTGCCAGGAATTCCATGTACCGTTCAACCAGGCCCTGGAGCATTAGCCCGGGGCCCTAGTGCCATCGATCAGGAGATTGTCATGCCGCTTGCGCAATTGATCACCCCGCAGCAGTTGGCCGAGCGTCTGGGCTCGCCCAAGTTGGTGATTCTCGACTGCCGCTTTGCCCTCGAAGACGTGGACTATGGCCAGCGCAGCTATGCCCAGGGGCATATCGCCGGTGCGCACTTTGCCGACCTGGACCGTGACCTCAGCGGGCCGGTGAGCAAGGGGCGTACCGGGCGCCATCCGTTGCCCGATGCGCAGCGCCTGGTCGAGCGCCTGCGTGAGTGGGGCCTGGACAATGACAGCGAGGTGGTGCTGTACGACGACGGCCCCGGCGCCTTTGCCGCCCGTGCCTGGTGGCTGCTGGTATGGTTGGGCAAGCGCAGCGGTGTGGCGATCCTCGACGGTGGCCTGAAGGCCTGGCATGCGGCTCACCTGCCGCTTAGCCTGGACCCGCCGGCCAAGCGCGAGGGCACCTTCAAAGGTGAGCCGGACGCCAGGCTGCTGATCGATGCCGAGCACCTGGGCAAGCGCCTGGGGAGTGCTGACCTGACCCTGATCGATGCGCGAGCCTTGCCGCGTTTTCGCGGTGAAGTGGAGCCGATCGACCCGGTGGCCGGGCACATTCCCGGGGCCCAGTGCGCGGCGTTTACCGACAACCTGGGGGCTGACGGGCGCTTTTTGCCGGCTGAGCAGCTTAAGCAGCACTTTGCCGAAAAGCTGGCCGGGCGGGCGCCGGAGCAACTGGTGTCGTATTGCGGGTCCGGGGTGACGGCTTGCCATAACCTGTTTGCGCTGGCGCTGGCGGGTTACCCGCTGGGCAAGCTGTATGCCGGGTCGTGGAGTGAGTGGATCAACAACCCGCAGCATGGCGTGGCCACTGGCGAGTAACAATATCGACCGTTTTAGCAGGGGCTCTGTGGGAGCGGGTTCACCCGCGAAGAATCCCGCGCGGAGGATGGCACCGGCTACGCCGGTGTTCGCGGGTCAACCCGCTCCTACAGGGAGCCGCGCAGGATCTGGAGTTCAAGCCTTACTGGCCCTCCACCAACCACTGCGGAATCCGCCGCTCCAGGTAATACCCCGGGTTGCGCAGGCTGCCATCGACAAAGCCTACATGGCCGCCGCGGCTGTGCAGTTCGAAGTGGGTCTGTGATGCCAGTTCACGGGCGGTTGGCAAGCTATGGCTGGACACGAACGGGTCATCGCTGGAGTGGATGATCAGCGTCGGCGTGCGGTTCTGGCCGAGGAAGAAATGGCTCGATGAGCGGCGATAGTAGTCGTGCACGTCGCGAAAGCCGTTCAAGGGGGCGGTAACCCTGCCGTCGAAGTCCCAGAATGTGCGCAGCCTGGTCAGCGGCCCCAGGCGCTCCAGCGTCGCCAGCCGTTCATGCTGGCCGTTGGCGTGGAAATGGCGCTGCTTGAGCTGCACATACGCCAGCATCTCGCGCATGAAATGCGCCTGGTACACCTTCGAGAAGCCCTGACCGATGCGGTCGGCACAATGGTCCAGGCGAAACGGTACCGACACCGCGACTGCCGCCTCCAGCTGGCTGGCAACACCGCTTTCGCCCAGATACTTGAGCAGCACATTGCCCCCAAGCGAGTAACCCACTGCATACAACGGTGCCAGTGGGCGCTGGGCACGCAGGTGGCTGATGATTTCAGCCAGGTCTTCGCTGGCGCCGGAATGGTAGCTGCGTGGCAACAGGTTGGGCTCGCCCGAGCAGCCGCGCCAGTTCGCCGCCACACTGGCCCAGCCCCGCGCGTGCAGCGTTTGCTGCAAGCCTTTGACGTAGGGTGAGTGGGAGGAACCGGTCAGCCCATGCAGCACCAGCACCAAGGGCGCTTGCGGCTGGTGCGGGCCGTGCCAGTCCAGGTCGATGAAGTCACCATCGGCCAGCCACAGCCGCTCGCGGTTACGCTGCAGTTCTGGCAGCTTGCGCCACAGTGGCCCCCACAGGGTTTGCAGGTGGGGGTTGGACAGGCCGATGGCCGGGCGGAAGGGTGCGCTGGTGCTAGGCATGCTGGGGCGACTCGTGATGTGCCTGCCTAGAGTGCCATGAAACAGCGCCCCTGTACCTGCGCTATTGGTCGGCCAGTGACGGGATAGGCAACGGCAACTGTTCGATGTCGGGACCTAGGGTGATGACCACCTTTGGTGCATTTTTCAGCCAGACTTGCGCGGTTTCTTGCAGATTCGCGGGTGTAAGCGTGCTGAGCTTATCGAAATAGGTGGCGAGATGGTTTGCCGGTAACCGCCGATGGCTGTCGTCAGCAAGTGCTCTGGCCAACCTCGTCTTGTCAGACAGCCTTCTGTGCATTTCTGCTGCGTGCTGGTTCAAGGCCGTGTCGCACTCGGCTTGGCTGGGGCCGCGCTCCGCAAGGCACGTGATCAGGTTTGTTATCAGCTCTGCTGCCGCATCACGGTATTTCGGGTCAATGTCCCACAGGATGTGCAACAAGCTCCCAGCGTCATTCGGTACCAGAAACGTTTGAATGCCGTAGGTCAGCCCGCGTCGGACGCGCAACTCTTGTGTCAGGCGTGACTCATACCCACTGCCCAGAATTGCATTGAGCAGCGACATCGCGGGAAACACCGTGTCGCTTGCCGTCACCTTCGATGAAATAGACAGCATTGCATGGGTTGTGTGACCTGGGTGTTCCAGATGTTGTACAACGTCAGCGTGCGGGGATGCAGGCGGCAACTTTTGTGCGGCCCACTGTTGGGGCAGGGCGCGAACGAGGTTACCGATAAGCTGTTCGGCTTCTTCACGCCCCAGATCTCCCACCAGCCCTATGTCCAGGTTGTTTGCCGAATAGGCTCGCTGATGGAAAGACTTTAATTGTTCGCTGCTTATGTCACTGATAGTGCCTGAGAGGGTTCTTGTCGCGTACGGATGGCCTTCGAAGACATGTGCCCTGGTTGTTTCAAGCAACTGCGTAGTCGGGTGTTGCGCTTGAGCACTAGCCAGTAAACTCAGCCGCTTTCTGATTTTTTCTACATCCGTTGCCCTGAACGCCGGGCGTGCAAGCATCTGCGTGAGCAGTTCCATCACATTGTTGCGCAGAGCTGGCAGGCTGAGGCAGCGCAGTGTTACGACGGCACTGTCATTGCGGATGGCTGTACTGAGCACTGCGCCCCGGCCCTCCATTTGCTCCGCGAACTGGTCCGCCTCAAGCTGCTCCGTACCTTGATCCAGGCTATACAGCGCAAGGGCCGCGAGCCCTGGGGCAGGGCCATCCAGAACATTGCCGGCACGAAAACGCAATACCAGATCGAACATCGGGCGATCGTGGGATGCAATAAAACTGACTCTCGTGCCCTCTTGAGTCTGCCATTGCTGCGTTTCGGCTTGCAGGGGCGGTACTTTATCAAGCTCGACAGCATGGGTTGATTGCAGTTTTTTCATCGCTTCAACAGCGGAGTCGATGGCTGGGCCATCGCATAGCAATGGACGCGTTGTATAGCTTTGTTCAAGGCTCATGCTGCTGCTCCGGGTTGAAGGTAGGTGATGGTCAACCGCTCACGCCCCAGGTAGGCAGCTACCGCTTTCTGCACCCCGGCGCTGTCCAGATTGCGCACTATCCGGGCTTGATCATCGATTACAGAGGGGGATATGCCAGCCGCGGCCGCTGCGCCAACCCGTGCTGCCTGCCGATCAAGATCGTCAAGACCGAACAGTTGCCGCGAGAGCATCCGTAGCTTTGTCTGATCCAGTTCTTCGCGTGACAGAGGCGTGAGTCGCAGTTTGTCGATCACCTGGTAAACCGCTTCCGCGGCTTGATCGTGTGTAGCATTACTGATGTTCACGTCGGCGCTGATTGTCAGCAGTGTGTCGCCACGCACAAGAGGTTCGTAACGCACCCTCAAGTCGGAGATGAGCAGTTTTTGGCGAACCAGCTCTCGATACAGCAGAGCGCTGGCTCCTTTGCCGAGCACCTCGCAAATCAGCTCCAGCGTTGGTGCTGTAGTTGCATCAGGGGCGGTGGCGTAACCCGGTACGTTAAAAGACATGTACAAGCCGTGTCGCAAGCCTGGCAGGGCCACCGTGTGCTTGCGCTGCTCAAGCAGTGTGCCGTGACGAGGTACGGGCTGTTTCGCTATCGGAGCCTTGGGTAAACCAGCGAAGTACCGGGCTACATGCAACTGCAGCGTTGGCAGATCGACGTCGCCTACCACTACCAACGTGGCGTTATTGGGCTGATACCAGGTGTTGTACCAGGCTCTTAGCGTCTCAAGCGTGATATTGCCCAGGTCTGCGGGAAAGGCATACCCGTCCCGGGCATAAGGGCTGTCGCCATGGGCAAGCGTTTCATGTTGGCTGTAGGCTTGCTCTTTCGCATTGCCAACGAAGTTGACCCGGCGCTCGTTTTCTACCGCTTTGACACCCTGCGCCACTTCGGCTTGACCAAAGGTTGCGGTACTCATTGCGTCGGCCATGATTTCAAGGCCGATAGGCAAACGCGACCCGGGTAGCAGCATTTCAAATGCCGTACCGTCGGCTTGGGTGGTGGCATTGGTGTAACCACCCAGGCGGGTGATTACGCGGTTGTATTGGCCGGCCGCCAGCTTGCTGCTGCCTTCGAAAACCAGATGCTCAAGCACGTGTGAGAGATTGGTGTGGCCCGCAGGTTCGTAGCTGTTGCCTACGTGGCACCAGAGCTGAACTGCCACCAAGGGGGTGCTGTGGTCTTCTCTCAGGTAGACCGACAAACCATTGTCCAAGGTGAACTGCTGCAGTTGTGAAGGGGCGGCGGATGCTATGGAGGCCAGCCCGGCACTGATCTCTTCGATGCCCAGGGGTGATGCTGATGCCATTGCTGAAGTGCTCCGGTTGTAGTGGACCGGAACAGCTTCAGTGAAAGGGTCAAGCGGGCGGTGTTACACAGTTAGCCCCGTTGCCAAAGCGCGTAATGCACCTGGCCGGTTTTTTTCTCTCTATGCAGGCGCCAGTTGCCCGGCAATTGCAAGGTGGATGGGGCGGCCTCGCTTTCGGTGTAGACCCAGGCCTGCTCAGCTAGCCACTGGTTCTGCTCCAGCAGGTTGCAGGTGTTGGCCAGCAGGTCCTGGTGGAAAGGTGGGTCGAGGAATACCACGTCGAACTGCTGCTTGGCCGGGCCTTGCAGGTAGCGCAGGGCGTCGGTTTGCAGGATCTGCCCGCGCGGGCAGCGCAGGATCTCGAGGTTGTTCTTCAGGTTGGCGATGGCCGCCGAGTTGCTGTCCAGCGCCACGGCGTCTTTGGCCCCGCGGGACAGGGCTTCAAGCACCAGGGCACCGCTGCCGGTGAAGGCATCCAGCACGCGGGCGCCTTCAATGTAGGGCGCCAGCCAGTTGAACACGGTTTCACGTACGCGGTCGGGCGTTGGCCGCAGGCCTTCGCCTTCCGGTACCGCCAAGCGGCGGCTGCGCCACTCGCCGGCGATGATGCGCAGGTGGCCCTGGCCCTTGCTTTGGCCCGCTTGCGGGCGGGCGGGAGGGGTGGATCTTGGCATTAGTGCTCCGGTACCCCGAGCGGTTGCTCGGAGGGCTTGTCAGTGGGTGCTGGCAGCGGTTTCTGTGGCACTTTCGGGCCAACGGTGACGATCACCAGTTTATCGGCTGACAGGTGTTTGTTCATGGCTGCCTTTACCTGCTCAACGGTGAGGGCCTGGGACTGCTGCATGAAGTCCTCCAGCCAGGTCAGTGGCAGGTTGTAGAAGCCGATGGCGCCCAGTTGGCCGACGATGCTGGCGTTGCTGGCATTGGACAGCGGGAAGCTGCCGGCCAGTTCGCGTTTGGCGTCGTCCAGCTCTTGCTGGGTGGGGCCAGTCTTGAGGTAGTCGGCAAGAATGCCCTGCACCAGCTTGAGCGTGCCTTCGCTGAGTTCGGCACGGGTTTGCAGGTTGATCATGAACGGGCCACGGACCTGCATCGGGCTGAACACCGAATACACGCCGTAGGTCAGGCCGCGCTTTTCACGCACTTCGCTCATGAGCCGGGTGCCGAAGGCGCCACCGCCGAGGATCTGGTTACCCAGCGACAGGGCTGGCCAGTCCGGGTCCTGGCGGTCGATGCCCAGTTCGGCCAGCATCAGGTGGGTCTGCTTGGACGGGAAATCGATGTGGGTCAGGCCGGCCTTGGCATCGGCGGGTTGGGCCGGTGCGGCCAGTGCCGGGCCTTTGGGCAGGCCGGCAGACACCTGTGCGGCAATGGCTTCGGCTTCGGCGCGGCTCAGGTCGCCGACCAGGGCGATCACTGCGTTGCCACCGGTGTAGGCCTTGGCATGGAAAGCGCGCAGTTGCGCCAGGTTGATGCCGTTGATGCTTTCGGCCGTACCGTCGCTCGGATGGCCGTAGGGGTGCGCGCCATAAAGGTTGGCGAACAGCGCCTTGCCAGCGATCTTGCCGGGGTTCTGTTTTTCGTACTCGAAGCCTGCCAGCATCTGGTTCTTGATGCGCTTGAGGGCGTCTTCAGGGAAGCTCGGCTTGCCAGCTACCTCTGTGAACAGCTTCAGCGCCGGCTCGCGCTTGTCTTTGGCGCTGAGGCTGCGCAGCGAGGCCACGGCCATGTCGCGGTAGGAACCGTTGCCAAAGTCTGCGCCCAGGCCTTCGAAGCCTTCGGCAATGGCGGTCACGTCCTTGCCGGCCACGCCTTCGTTGAGCATGGCGTTGGTCAGCGCCGCCAGGCCGGGCGTACCGCCGTCCTGGCTGCTGCCGGCGGCGAAGGTGACGCGCAGGTCGAACATCGGCAGTTCGCGGGCCTCGACGAACAGCACGCGGGCACCTTCGGCGGTGTTCCAGTGCTGGATGTTCAGCTGGCGCCGGCTGGGCGCCTTGCCATCCAGTTCGGCCAGCGACTGCAGGGTGTTGGCCGGGCGGGCTGCACTGCTGTTGGCCTTGGCGGCGTCGTCGGCCATGGCCGGGGCAGCCAGCACGGCTGCCAGCGCCAAGGCGCGGATGCCGGTGGCCAGCAGGGTTGGGCGCGGTGCGCGACGATCACTCATGAGCGGACTCCTCGGGCAGTACATGGGCAACGCTCAGGCGTTCGCGGGTGAAGTAGGTGCGCGCGGCGTTCTGGATGTCCTGCGGAGTAACGCGCTTGAGCTCGTCCAGTTCGCTGTCGATCAGCTTCCAGGACAGGCCGACGGTTTCCAGCTGGCCGATGGTGGTGG
Source organism: Pseudomonas sp. S37 (assembly GCF_016658545.1). Lineage (GTDB taxonomy): Bacteria > Pseudomonadota > Gammaproteobacteria > Pseudomonadales > Pseudomonadaceae > Aquipseudomonas. The sequence continues at coordinate 54,688 of NZ_JACVZC010000017.1, forward strand.
CCTGGCTGCTGATGGAGTCGCGGTCGTAGACCAGGCCAGCAATGACCTGGGCGCGAACGCGTTCCAGCTCTTCGGCGCTGGGCGGGGTGGTCTTGAGTTCGTCCAGCAACTGCCACACGCCCTTCTCGACGTCGGCGAGGGTTTTCTGTTTCTGCACGTTCGGCGTGGCCGAGATCAGGAACAGGCTGTCGCCACGGGTGAAGGCGTTGTAGCTGGACGAGGCGCCGGCCACCAGTTCCTGGCCACGTTCCAGGCGGGCGGGCATGCGGGCACTGTAGCCACCGTCGAGCAGTGCCGAGATCAGGCGCAGGGCATGCACAGTACGCGGGTCTTTGGCGGTTGGCAGCCCAGGCACGTTGAAGCCGTAGATCAGGCTTGGCAGCTGAGTACGCACATGCAGGGTCAACTGGCGCAGGCCGGGCTCGGCCAGCTCCAGTGGTAGCTTGGCCGGCGGCACGGCGCGCTTGGGGATGCTGGCGAAGTACTTCTGCGCCAGGCCCTTGACCTCATCGGCGGTAACGTCGCCAACCACCACCAGGGTAGCGTTGTTGGGCGCATACCAGGATTCGTACCAGTGGCGCAGTTCCTCGACCTTCATGCGCTCCAGGTCGGCCATCCAGCCGATGGTCGGGGTGTGGTAGCCGCTGGCCGGGTAGGCCATGGCGCGAAACAGCTCGAACGCCTTGGCATTGGGCTGGTCGTCGGTGCGCAGGCGGCGCTCTTCCTTGATGACCTCGATTTCCTTGCTGAATTCATCGGCCGGCAGGCGCAGGCTGGCCAGGCGGTCGGCTTCCAGCTCCAGGGCTACCGGCAGGCGGTCGCGGGCCAGCACCTGGTAATAGGCGGTGTAGTCGTCGCTGGTGAAGGCGTTCTCTTCGGCGCCCAGGTCACGCAGCACGCGCGAGGCCTCGCCGGGGCCGAGCTTGGCGCTGCCTTTGAACATCATGTGTTCCAGCGCGTGCGACAAACCGGTCTGGCCCGGGGTTTCGTAGCTGGAGCCGACCTTGTACCAGATCTGCGAGACCACCACCGGCGCGCGGTGGTCTTCGCGCACGACGACCTTCAGGCCGTTGTCGAGGATGAATTCGTGGGTGGGTTGCACATCGGCGGCAAAGGCCGCGAGCGGCAGGCAGAGCGTGCCGAGCAACAGGCCAGCGGCGCGGCGGGCTAGAGCATTCATAAGGTGTTTAACCTGTTCGGCGGCCCGCTGGGTTTAGCGTCGACGGGCCAGGAGGTGCTAGGATACTGATCCGGTTGCCTGGCGACCATGCCTGTCGCCGTTCTGGCCTGCAGGACACTAAGACAAAACGTTGCGCATGAACCAGCCGGCTTCAAGATAGTCTGTTCTGCGTAGAGAGAATTCCCGATGCGCCAAAGCTGGCCCATCGCTACCCTGAGATAGCCGTCTTCCATGTTTGGTTCCAACGACGACAAGAAAGCGCCGGCCGAGGCTGGTGAAAAGAAAGGCCTGTTCAGCTGGTTTCGCAAGAAGCCGCAGCAACCCGTGGAGGCTACCGAGCCCGCGAAAGAAGCCCCCGCTGTCGAGCAACCTGTAGCTGCTCCGGTCGAGGCCCCTGCTGCTGAAGCACCCCAGGCCCCAGCGCCGGTTCAGGTGCCTGCGGTCTCGCCGCTGAGCGAGCCACTGCCGGCCGCCGAGCCAGCCCAGCCCTCGGTAGCACCGGTGGTTGAAGCGCCGCTTCCTGAGCCGGTTGCCTCCCGGCCGTTGCACGCCCCTGAACCCGAGCCGGTCGCTTCTACGCCGCTGGTGGCACCCGCGCCGCAGCCGGTCGCCCCCATGCCCGTGCAGGCTGCACCGGTCGAGGTAGCCCGCGTCGAGCCAGCCCCGGTTGTCGAGTCAGCCGCACCGGTGAGCAACCTGGTACTGCCGGTTGCCGAAGAGCCCGTGGCCCTGGTGCCGGACCTGGAGCCGAAAGCGCCGCCAGCCATCCCGGAACGCCCGGCACCCGAAGTCGTTGCCCCGGTGGCTGTGGTTGCTGCACCGGTCGAAGCTGCGCCAGAACCAGCCCCTGCGCCGCCCGAGCAGGCCAAACCCGGCTTCTTCGCCCGCCTCAAGCAGGGCTTGTCCAAGACCAGCGCCAGCATCGGCGAGGGCATGGCCAGCCTGTTCATGGGCAAGAAGGTCATCGATGATGACCTGCTCGACGAAATCGAAACCCGCCTGCTGACCGCCGACGTCGGCGTCGAAGCCACTTCGGCCATCGTCCAGAACCTGACCCAGAAGGTTGCCCGCAAACAACTGGCCGATGCCGACGCGCTGTACAAGTCGCTGCAGGAAGAACTGGCCGCGCTGCTGCGCCCGGTCGAGCAGCCGCTGAAGATCGAGTCGCAGAACAAGCCTTACGTGATCCTGGTTGTTGGCGTGAACGGCGCTGGCAAGACCACCACTATCGGCAAAATGGCCAAGAAGCTGCAACTTGAAGGCAAGAAGGTCATGCTGGCCGCCGGCGACACCTTCCGCGCCGCCGCCGTGGAGCAACTGCAGGTGTGGGGCGAGCGTAACCATATCCCGGTGATTGCCCAGCACACCGGCGCCGACTCCGCTTCGGTCATCTTCGACGCCGTGCAGGCCGCCAAGGCCCGTGGCGTGGATGTGCTGATCGCCGACACCGCCGGGCGCCTGCACACCAAAGACAACCTGATGGAAGAGCTGAAAAAGGTTCGCCGGGTCATCGGCAAGCTCGACGTCGAGGCGCCGCACGAGGTGCTACTGGTACTCGATGCCGGCACCGGGCAGAACGCCATCAGCCAGGCCAAGTACTTCAACCAGAGCGTCGAACTGACCGGCCTGGCCCTGACCAAACTGGACGGCACCGCCAAGGGGGGGGTTATCTTCGCCCTGGCCAAGCAGTTCAAGCTACCGATCCGCTATATCGGTGTGGGCGAAACCATCGACGACCTGCGCACCTTCGAAGCCGAGCCGTTCGTCAAGGCTCTGTTCGCCGAGCGAGACTGACCATGATCCGATTCGAACAGGTTGCCAAGCGCTATCCCAATGGTCATGTCGGTTTGCATGAGCTGAGTTTCCGGGCGCGCCGGGGCGAGTTCCTGTTCGTCACCGGCCACTCGGGTGCCGGCAAGAGCACCTTGCTGCGACTGCTGCTGGCCATGGAGCGCCCGACCAGCGGCAAACTGATGCTGGCCGGGCAGGACCTGGGCCAGATCAGCAACGCACAGATCCCGTTCCTGCGTCGGCAGATCGGCGTGGTGTTCCAGAACCACCAGTTGCTGTTCGACCGCACAGTGTTCAACAACATCGCCTTGCCGCTGCAGATTCTCGGCCTGTCCAAGGCCGAGATCGCCAAGCGCGTGGACTCGGCGCTGGAGCGCGTGTCGCTGTCCGACAAGGGCGAGCTGTTCCCGGCCGACCTGTCCACCGGCCAGCAGCAGCGCGTCGGCATTGCCCGTGCCATCGTCCACCAGCCGGCACTGCTGTTGGCCGACGAACCCACCGGTAACCTCGACCCGCGCCTGGCAGCAGAAATCATGGGTGTGTTCGAGGACATCAACCGCCTGGGCACCACGGTACTGATCGCCAGCCACGACCTGGCACTGATTGCGCGCATGCGCCACCGCATGCTGACCTTGCAGCGCGGCCGCTTGATCGGCGATGGGGAGGCCGGGCAATGAGCACTACACGTACGCCGAAGGTTTCCGAACGGGTTGCGCCGAAACCGGCCGACCCGCAGCCGGCGAAGAAAAAGCGCGGCGAAGACGATGACGGCCCGGATTTCCGCACCCTGCTGCATGCCTGGCTTGAAAGCCACCGCGCCAGTATGGCCGACAGCCTGCGCCGCCTGGGTAAGCAGCCGATCGGCAGCTTCTTCACCTGCCTGGTGATGGCCGTGGCGCTGAGCATGCCGATGGGCCTGTCGTTGCTGCTTAAGAACGTCGAGCAGCTGGGCGGTTCGTGGCAGCGCGCGGCACAGATTTCGCTGTACCTCAAGCTGGATGCCGGTAGCCGTGATGGCGAGGCGCTGCGTGACGAGATCAAGGGCATGCCTGGGGTGGCGGATGCGCAGTATGTGAGCCGCGAGCAGGCGCTGGAGGAGTTCCAGCAGCAGTCCGGGCTGGGCGAAGCCTTGCGCGAGCTGCCTGACAACCCGCTGCCGGGTGTGGTGGTGGTAACCCCGACCGAGGTCGACAAGCCGGCCCTGGAGGCCCTGCGTCAGCGCCTGTCTGAGCTGCCTCGGGTAGAGGTGGCGCAACTGGACCTGGTCTGGGTCGAGCGCCTGGCGGCCATCCTCAAGTTGGGTGACCGTTTTGTCTTCGGTTTGGCCGTGATGCTGATTTCTGCCCTGCTGTTAGTAATCGGTAACACAATTCGTCTACACATTGAAAACCGCCGCATCGAGATCGAAGTGATCAAGCTGGTGGGGGGCACCGACGCCTACGTACGCCGGCCTTTCCTGTACATGGGCGCCCTGTACGGCCTGGGTGCAGGCCTGTTGGCGTGGGGTATCCTGGCATTTGGCCTGAATTGGCTGAACGAGGCCGTGGTAGGACTTTCCGGGCTGTATGGCAGTGACTTCGCCCTGGGCGGGGTGCCGGCATCCGATGGTCTGTCGCTCTTGATCGGAGCGGTGTTGTTGGGGTATATCGGTGCATGGATTGCCGTCGCCCGCCACTTGAACGAGCTGGCGCCGCGATAGTTTTTACGTGCCAGCATTGACATTTTCTTCACTACGGAACTTGTACCGTCGTTCCAGGTCAATGTTGGCAGCGCCCACAAGGCGCGAGTTTAGTAAGTCGGAGGTTCTTGAATGACCACATCGTTGCAACCTGCCTATGCCCTGGTACCCGGTGCAAACCTGGAAGCCTACGTGCACACGGTCAACAGCATCCCGCTGCTGACGGTCGAGCAGGAGCGTGATCTGGGCGAGCGTCTCTATTATGAGCAGGATGTCGAGGCCGCTCGTCAAATGGTGATGGCCCACCTGCGTTTTGTCGTACATATCGCCCGTAGCTATGCCGGCTATGGCTTGGCCCAGGCCGACCTGATCCAGGAAGGCAACGTCGGCCTGATGAAGGCCGTCAAGCGCTTCAACCCGGAAATGGGCGTGCGCCTGGTGTCGTTTGCCGTGCACTGGATCAAGGCAGAGATCCACGAGTTCATCCTGCGCAACTGGCGCATCGTCAAGGTGGCGACCACCAAGGCCCAGCGCAAGCTGTTCTTCAACCTGCGCAGCCAGAAGAAGCGCCTGGCCTGGCTGAACAACGACGAAGTGCATCGCGTGGCGGAAAGCCTTGGTGTCGAGCCGCGTGAAGTGCGCGAGATGGAAAGCCGCCTCAGCGGCCAGGACATGGCCTTCGACCCGGCAGCGGAAGCTGACGACGACAGCGCCTTCCAGTCGCCCGCGCACTACCTGGAAGACCACCGTTACGACCCGGCGGTGCAGCTGGAGGATGCGGACTGGAGCGACAACTCCACCAGCAACCTGCACGAAGCGCTGCAAGGGCTGGACGAACGTAGCCGCGATATTCTCTACCAGCGCTGGTTGGCGGAAGAGAAGGCCACGTTGCATGAGCTGGCAGACAAGTACAGCGTTTCGGCTGAGCGGATTCGCCAGCTGGAGAAAAATGCGATGAACAAGGTCAAGGCGCTGATTGCAGCCTGATCGGGCCTTGGTTGCACAGAAAAGCCGCTGGCCCTGACTGGGTGAGCGGCTTTTTTATTTGTGCTGGCTGTACCGGCCTCTTCGCGGGTGAACCCGCTCCTACAGGGGGGCGCGTGCTTGTGTAGGAGCGGGTTTACCCGCGAATAGGCCGGTAAGCCCAGCGAATGGCTCAAAGCTTGCGCGAAGTGTCGAGCTGCATCAGGTAGCCAGGCCCACCCAACTGACTCATCTGCCGGCGAATCCACCCGGCCCGGCTGGCCACGTAGGCACTCGGCCGGCTGGCACTCCACTTGATCGGGCTGGGCAGCACCGCCGCCAGTTGCGCGGCCTGCTGGCGGCTAAGTCGGCTGGCATCGACGCCAAAGTGGTAGCGCGCCGCCGCCTGGGCACCAAACACGCCCTTGCCCCACTCGGCGCTGTTCAGGTAGACCTCGAGAATCCGCTCCTTCGACCAGAACAGCTCGATCAACGCGGTAAACCAGGCCTCCAGCCCTTTGCGGAACCAGCTGCGGCCGGACCACAGGAACAGGTTCTTCGCCACCTGCTGGGTCAGTGTGCTGGCACCGCGGATGCTGCCGCCGCGTTCGTTGTAGGCCAGCGCTGCCTGGATGGCCGGGATGTCGAAGCCCCAGTGGCTGGCGAACTTCTGGTCCTCGCCGGCAATGACCGCGACCTTGAGCTCATCGGAGATGTTCTCCCACGGCTCCCAGTCGCGCTGCAGGTCGATCGGCTCGCCATTGACCCAGGACTGCACCTTGCGCTCGACCATCAGCGCCGTGCCGGGCGGTGGCACCCAGCGGAACACCAGCACCAGCACGATGCTGCCGGCAGCGAACCAGAGCAGGGCGCGGGAGAGGCGGCGCAGAAGAGTTGGCAGCATGGTGATGGCTTGGCCGTTCGGGTGGAAGGGGCCATTATACAGACCCGATACAAGGAGTCGTCCCATGCTTCGCAGCTTCCTGATGCTTGCCGCCTTTTTCGGCTTTACCGGGGTCGCCCTCGGCGCCTTCGCCGCTCACGGCTTGAAAAACCGGCTGACGGCCGACTACCTGGCGATCTTTCATACCGGCGTGACTTATCAGTTGGTGCATGCACTGGCGATCTTCGGCGTTGCCGTGCTTGCGGCGCACCTGCCCGGGCGCCTGGTCGTCTGGGCTGGCGGACTGTTTGCGCTGGGTATCGTGTTGTTCTCCGGCAGCCTGTACCTGCTGACCCTCAGCGGCATTGGCAAGCTCGGCATCATCACCCCGATTGGCGGCCTTTGCTTCCTTGCCGGCTGGCTGTGCCTGGGCCTGGCAGCCTGGCGGCTGGGCTGACCGACTGGTCCACAATCGCGACTAATGGCGTGCACCGCCCTTGGGTTGCAGGGCGGTTCGGCGCTAGAATGCGGGCCCCAAAGAACAATGGTGGCCGTGCGCATGCGCATTCAACTGAACGGTGAACCTTACGAACTGCCTGCTGGCGAGAGCGTTGCAGCCCTGCTGACGCGCCTGGAGCTGACCGGGCGCCGCATTGCCGTGGAACTTAACCTGGACATCGTGCCGCGTAGCCAGCACGACAGCACGCTGCTGAACGACGGCGACCAGGTTGAAGTGGTCCACGCCATCGGTGGCGGCTGACAGCAGCCCGGCGGTTCACAAGCAAGCCCTGCAACCTATTCCCGAGGAACAACGATGAGCAACGTTCGTAGCGACAAGCCCTTCATCCTGGCCGGGCGCACTTTCCAGTCGCGCCTGCTGGTCGGCACTGGCAAGTACCGTGACATGGAAGAAACCCGCCTGGCGACAGAGGCCTCGGGTGCCGAGATCGTCACCGTGGCCGTGCGCCGGACCAACCTTGGCCAGAATGCGGGCGAGCCGAACCTGCTCGATGTGCTGTCGCCCGACAAATACACCATTCTGCCCAATACCGCCGGTTGCTTTGACGCGGTCGAGGCTGTGCGCACCTGCCGCCTGGCCCGTGAGCTGCTCGAGGGCTACAAGTCCCATGAGTCGCGGACCTTGGTGAAGCTGGAAGTGCTGGCCGACCAGAAAACCCTGTTCCCTAACGTGATCGAGACCCTCAAGGCTGCCGAAGTGCTGGTCAAGGAAGGTTTCGACGTGATGGTGTACACCAGCGATGACCCTATCATCGCCCGCCAGCTGGCCGAAGCCGGCTGTATCGCGGTCATGCCGCTGGCTGGCCTGATTGGCACCGGCCTGGGTATCTGCAACCCCTACAACCTGCAGATCATCCTCGAAGAATCGAAGGTGCCCGTGCTGGTCGATGCTGGCGTGGGTACCGCTTCCGACGCCACCATCGCCATGGAAATGGGCTGCGAGGCAGTATTGATGAACTCGGCCATTGCCCACGCGCAGCAACCGGTGCTGATGGCCGAGGCCATGAAGCACGCCATCGTCGCCGGTCGCATGGCCTACCTGGCCGGCCGCATGCCGAAAAAACTCTATGCCAGCGCCTCTTCGCCGCTGGATGGTCTGATCAAGTAAGAGCCCCAGATGACTGACTCGCAAGATACGCCGATCGCCGCCGACGGCGACGCCCGCCCGCACCGCCGCATCAAGAGCTTCGTGATGCGCGCCGGGCGCATGACCGAAGGCCAGCAACGCGGCCTGGACCAGGGCGGCCCGCTGTACATCCTGCCGCTGGCCGACAGCGCGGTGGACTATGACCAGGTGTTCGGCCGTTCGGCGCCGCGCACCCTGGAGATCGGCTTCGGCATGGGCCATTCCCTGCTGGAAATGGCCGCTGCCGCACCTGAGCAGGACTTCATCGGTGTGGAAGTGCACCGCCCGGGTGTCGGCGCGCTGCTCAACGGTGTACTGACCCAGGGCCTGAAGAACCTGCGGGTGTATGACTGCGATGCCATCGAAGTACTGAACCGCTGCGTGGCGGACAACAGCCTCGACCGCCTGATGCTGTTCTTCCCCGATCCTTGGCACAAGGCGCGCCACCACAAGCGCCGCATCGTCCAGCTGGAGTTCGCCGAGCTGGTACGGCGCAAGCTCAAGCCCGGTGGCGTGTTCCACATGGCAACCGACTGGGAACCGTATGCCGAGTACATGCTGGAAGTGATGAGCGCTGCCCCAGGCTATCGCAACCGTGCCGAAGACGGCACCTACGTGCCACGCCCGGAAGAGCGCCCGATCACCAAGTTCGAACGCCGCGGCGAGCGGCTGGGGCATGGGGTTTGGGATTTGAAGTTCGAGAAGGTGGATTGATCGGCTGATTCGGCCTTTCGGTACGCTGAAGTCTGCAGAAATGCAGGCGAAAAAAAACCGCTCTGAGGAGAGCGGTTTTTTTGTGTGAGCGGCAGGACTGAGTATCCTTCGCTCCAAGGCTTCACTGAAAGCTCTACACAGTCAGGTGATCATAGGCACCTTCAGAAGCAGGGTCAATGTGCGGAAATATCCGGCATCACGTGTGTCGAAGCGGTTAACAGTCTCGGCCAAGTAGTCCGGGTATCATCTAGTCGCTCCTGTGAGAGTCAATTCAGTGATGGGCCGGGTAGGGGAAGAATTCTGCTTTCCGGCCCCTTCGACATGGCCTGAGAACCGTGCCGGTGACCTTCTTCGAAGGGCCATTAACCTGGCCACTTCACTGAAAACTCTACACAGCTTTCGAAGGCATCGAAGTACCGGTTAGATGCTGGAAGATTGGCCCGCCAACACGGAGGCCAAGGCATATGAAGCGATTGCTTGATGCGCTGAGCCGCGTCTGGAAGCTTGTCCGGATCTTGATTATGCTCAAGACCGTTCGGGACTTCATGCGCGACCACTTCGATGATGCCCGTTAAGGGCTAGTCAGGTGGTAGGGCTGCCCTGGTTCCCGGGGCAGCTTTTAGACTGTCCCCCGCCTGTTTCCTGTACTGACCAGCTAACGCGACCGGTGTAGGAGCGGCCTTGCCGGGGCGCCGGACCGGTTGGATGGGCTGCAAAGCAGCCCCGGCTATCTCAAGCCTTCTGCTGGCAGTACCGACCTCTTCGCGGGTAAACCCGCTCCCACAGTGACCGCGCCAACTTCTAGAAACTGAGCAAGGCAGAATCCCCCACAAGCGTTCAGCGCAAGACTGCGGCTCAGCCGCGGCGGTCCGCCACCACGCCAATCAGCACCACCACCACCAGCAGCACCGGCGCCAGTGCGTAGTTGTTGAACTGGCTCAGCCCCTTCACCACCCACGGGGTGGCATAGATCAGCGCTGCACCGCTGCCAACCATCACCATCACCGCCATGAACGGCACACGCAGGGCGCCCGCCAGGCTGCCCAGGCGTTGCTCGGCCCAGGCTTTGACATCGGTGCCGAACAGCACCAGCAGGCAGCCTACCAAGGCCAGTGAAATCTCCGACAGGTTGCTGCGGCTCCAGCGGGAAACCGTCGCGAGCAGATCAAGTACCAGATCCATGGGTCATCCTTAGGTCAAGAAATACTGCAGCAGGTCATTGAGGAACAACTGGCCCCTTGGCGTGGCCACCAGTCGATCCGGTTCGACCTGCAAAAGGCCCTTTTGTTCGGCAGCGCGGCGTGCTTCGCGCAGCTGCTCCAGCGGCAGCCCGGTGCGCTGGGTGAACAGCTCGGTTTCCACGCCATCGGTCAGGCGCAGGGCGTTCATCAGAAATTCGAACGGCAGCTCGTCGACCGGCAGCAGCTTCTCGCCTGCCTTGTACGGCTTGGCCAGGTTCAGGTAGTCCTTGGGCAGGCGGGTCTTCCAGGTGCGCAGTATGCGCCCGTCGGCGAAGGTCAGCTTGCCGTGGGCACCGGCACCAATGCCGATGAAGTCGCCAAAACGCCAGTAGTTGAGGTTGTGCTGCGCGGCACGGCCTGCCTGGGCGTAGGCAGAAACCTCGTACTGGCGGAAACCGTGTTCGGCCATCAGTGCCTGGCCGGCTTCCTGGATGTCCCAGAGGATGTCGTCCTCGGGCAGTTCTGGCGGCTGGTTCCAGAATACCGTGTTCGGTTCCACGGTCAGCTGGTACCAGGACAGATGCGTCGGCCCCAGGTCGATGGCCTGGCGCAGGTCGCCCAGTGCGTCGTCCAGCGACTGATCGGGCAGGCCGTGCATCAGGTCCATGTTGAAGTTGTCGAAGCCGGCCGCACGCGCCATGCCGGCGGCACGGACCGCTTCATCACCATTGTGGATGCGCCCCAGCGCCTGCAGCTTGGCCGGCTGGAAGCTCTGCACGCCAATGGACAGGCGGTTGATGCCGGTCTGCCGGTAGGCCTTGAACTTGTCCTGCTCGAAGGTGCCCGGGTTGGCTTCCAGGGTGATTTCGATGTCTGGCGCGAACGGGATGCGCTGCTCCACGCCACGCAGCAAACGGCCCAGGGCGTCTGCGCTGAACAGGCTTGGCGTGCCGCCACCGAAGAAGATCGAGCTGATCGGCCGGCCTTGCACGGCGGCCATTTCCTGGTCGAGGTCAGTCAGCAGCGCAGCGACGTAGGCGTCTTCCGGCAGCTCAGGGCCTGCGGCGTGGGAGTTGAAGTCGCAGTAAGGGCATTTGCGTACGCACCACGGGATGTGGATGTACAGCGCCAGCGGCGGCAGGCTGGTAAAGCCCGCCGCGCCGGGGGTAGACAGCGTTGCGATCATGCCAGGCCCAGACGTTGGCACAGCAGGGCCATGGCGCGGGCGCGGTGGCTGAGCTGGTTCTTGTCCACCGGCGCCAGGTCGGCGCTGGAGCAGTTGGTCTCCGGTACCCAGAACAGCGGGTCGTAGCCAAAGCCGTGTTCGCCACTGGCCTGGAACATGATGCGCCCGTGCCACAGGCCTTCGCACAGGATCGGCAGCGGGTCGTCGGCATGGCGCACCAGTGCCAGCACACAAACGAACTGTGCGCCGCGCTCGGCTTCAGGTACGTCTTTCAAGGCGTCGAGCAGCTTGGCGTTGTTCGCCGCGTCACCCTTGCCGTCGGCATAACGTGCCGAATAGATGCCCGGCGCACCACCAAGGAAGTCCACCGCCAGGCCGGAATCGTCGGCCAGGGCCGGCAGGCCGGAAATACGGGCGGCGTTGCGTGCCTTGAGGATGGCGTTCTCGACGAACGACAGGCCGGTTTCTTCCGGCTCGACCTGGCTGAACTCGCCGATCGAGCGCAGTTGCACCGACTGGCCGAGCATGGCCTGGAGTTCCTTGAGTTTGCCGGCGTTATGGCTGGCCAATACGAGTTGCTGGAAATTCATAAGTCGCCTGGGAACACTTCCTGGTTGAAACTGAGGGAGTTGCTGATGCCGCCGGTTTCGATATTCAGGTCGAAGGTGACGGTTTCTGGCTGGTCGATCTTGAACTGGGCGATGTAGTACACCGCGCCCTGTTCGGTTATCTGCTTGAACGACAGCGGGCTGCTGCGCCCGGTCAGGTCCTTGACCGAGCCGCTGACCAGCGCTGTGGTGGGCTTGTTGGCCTTGAGTACGGCAATGTTCAGCACGCCCTGGTTCTTGCTGCGCACCAGGCCCGTGGCTGCAGCCACCTCGGGGGTAAGCATGCTCGAAGTGAAGGCGCTGTAGTGCACCGTCACGTCGCCAAATACTTCCTTGCGCTCGGGGCGGGCGGCATCGGCAGCCAGTACCGGCAGGGCCAGGCACAGGCTGATCAGGAACAGGGCTAGGCGACGCATGGGGCGATTCCTCCGCTGGGCGTCAGACCGCGAGCTGGTGCTCTTGCAGGCCCGGGCTGCTGACGCGATAGATGCCGATCTCACCTAGAAGATTAGGCCAAAGCCGGCCGGCCCACCCGTTGCGGTGCATGTTGTCGACGGCCAGGCGGTCGAGCACCTTAGCCCGGCGCTCGTGCACCAGTTCTTCGAAATCTGCGAAGGTGCAGAAGTGGATGTTCGGCGTGTTGTACCAGGTATACGGCATGAAGTCCGATACCGGCATGCGGCCTTTGGTCGCCAGGTACCAGCGGCAGCGCCAGTGGCCGAAGTTGGGGAAGGTGATGATGCACTGGCGGCCCACGCGCAGCATCTCGTCGAGGATGCGGTCGGGGTACTCCACGGCCTGCAGGGCCTGGGTCATGATCACTACGTCGAAGCTGTTGCTGGCAAAGTTGCCCAGGCCTTTGTCCAGGTCCTGCTCGATGACGTTGACACCCTTGGCCACGCAGGCGGCGATGTTGTCGGCGTCGATCTCCAGGCCATAGCCGGTGACCTGCTTGCGGTCACGCAGCGAGGCCAGCAGTTCGCCGCTGCCGCAGCCCAGGTCGAGTACCCGGCTGCCGGCGGGGATCCAGTCGTGGATGATTTCCAGATCGGCTCTCATGCTGTCCTCAGATGGCAATGCGGTTCATGTAATTCGAGAAACCCTGCATGTAGCGAGGTGTGGGGATCAGGAAGGCGTCGTGGCCGTACGGCGAGTCGATCTCCAGGTAGCAGACGTTCTTGCGTGCAGCCATCAGGGCGTCGACGATCTCGCGCGAACGGGCCGGGGAGAAGCGCCAGTCGGTGGTGAACGACATGATGCAGTAATCCGCCTTGACGTGGGCCAGGGTGGCCGCCAGGTCGCCGCCCTGGGCCGCAGCCGGGTCGAAGTAGTCCAGCGCCTTGGTCATCAGCAGGTAGGTATTGGCGTCGAAACGGCCGGAAAACTCCTCGCCCTGGTAGCGCAGGTAGCTTTCGACCTGGAACTCGACGCTGTGGAAGTCGTAGTTGAGCTTGTCGCTCTTCAGCTCGCGGCCGAATTTTTCACCCATCGAGTCATCGGACAGGTAGGTGATGTGGCCGACCATGCGCGCCAGCATCAGGCCGCGCTTGGGGATCACGCCCTGGTCCTGGAACGAACCGCCGTGGAATTCAGGGTCGGTGAGGATGGCCTGGCGCGCCACTTCGTTGAAGGCGATGTTCTGCGCCGACAGCTTGGGTGCCGAGGCGATGTCGACGCAGTGGCGCACGCGGTCGGGGTAGGTCATGGTCCATTGCAGCGCCTGCATGCCACCCAGGCTGCCGCCGACGATGGCCGCCCACTGCTGAATGCCCAGGCGGTCGGCCAGGCGTGCCTGGCTGTGCACCCAGTCTTCCACGGTCAGCACCGGAAAGTCGGCGCCATACGCTTTGCCGGTGGCCGGGTTGATGCTGCTGGGGCCGGTGCTGCCGTTGCAGCCGCCGAGGTTGTTCAGGCTGACCACGAAGAAACGATCGGTATCGATCGGCTTGCCGGGGCCGATGCAGCTGTCCCACCAACCCGGCTTGCGGTCGGTGGCGGCATGGAAGCCAGCGGCATGGTGGTGGCCGGACAGGGCATGGCAGATCAGCACGGCGTTGCTCGCGCTGGCATTCAGGGTGCCATAGGTTTCGTAGACCAGCTCGTAGCTGGCCAGCGAGCGGCCACAGGCCAAGGCCAGCGGTTCATCGAACCGGGCGGTTTGCGGTACTACCAGACCGACGGAATCTTCGGGAAAGACAGTGGACATCGACCCTGCTCACGCTTGACGGAGGCGTAAGTCTAAAGAGCGCTACCCCCAGCGGCAAGCAAAGGCTTGCGGCTGGGGGCAAGCAGGGGCCGGCGAGGCTCAGATCATCCGCCACAGCTCTTGTGGCATGCCGGCATAGGCGGCCAGTGGCGGCATGACGAACGACTGGATCACCTGGATCGCCAGGAAGGCGAAGATGGGTGAGATGTCCATGCCGCCCAGGTTGGGCACGATGCGGCGGAACGGTGCCAGCACCGGCTCGCTGATCTGGTAGGCCAGCTCGGCGGCCGGGTTGTGGCTGTTGGGCGCAACCCAGGAGACGATCACCATGACGATCATCGCCACCCAGAAGATCTTCAGGAACAGCGAGGTGATGCCGATGATCGCCCACATCAGCAGGTGCAGGACATCGCCGAAGGTGCCGTAGGTGACCATCAGCACAAAGCCCATCAGCAGCGCCTGGATCAGTACAGCCAGCAGCAGCGACGAGGTGTCCAGGCCGCCAATGCTGGGGATGATGCGGCGGATCGGCTTGAGCAGCGGCTGGGTGGCGCGCACCGCGAACTGGCACAGCGGGTTGTAGAAGTTGGCCTTGACCAGTTGCAGCACGAAGCGCAACAGGACGATCACCAGGTACAGGCTGACCAGGGTTTGCACCACGAAGATCGCGGCGCCGGACAATGCATTCATCTAAAGCTCCTTATTTGCCCAGTTGTTCGGCCAGCTCGGCGGAACGTGTGGCTGCGGCCTGCAGCGCCTGCTCGACGATGGCTTCGAAGCCGCTGGCCTGGAACGACTTGATGGCCGCCTCGGTGGTGCCGGCGGGCGAGGTGACCCGGCGGCGCAGTTCGGCGGCATCGACATCGCTGGCAACGGCCATGCGTGCAGCGCCCAGGGCGGTCTGCAAGGTCAGCTGGGAGGCGGTTTCGCGTGGCAGGCCGAGTTTTTCGCCAGCTGCGGTCATGGCCTCGATCAGCAGGAAGAAGTACGCCGGGCCGCTGCCGGACACGGCAGTCACCGCGTCCAGTTGCTGCTCCTGCTGCAGCCACAGGGCGGTGCCCACGGCCGACAGCAGTTGTTCGGCTTGCTGGCGCTGTTCCCCGGATACCTCGGCGGTAGCGTACAGGCCGCTTACGCCTTGGCGCAGCAGCGCCGGGGTGTTGGGCATGCAGCGCACCACCGGGCGGGCGCCTACCCAGCTTTGCAGGCTGGCGCAGGTAATGCCGGCGGCGATCGACACGATCAGCTGGCCATCGCGCAGGTGGGGTTGCAGGGCCTGGCACACGGCTTTCATGACTTGCGGCTTGACCGCCAGCACGATCACGTCGGCACCGTCGATGGCCTGGGCGTTGTGCTCGAAGGTTTCGATGCCGTGCTCGGCCTGGATGCGGCTGCGGGTCTCGGCGCCCGGGTCGCTGGCGCGGATCTGCGAGGCGTCCAGGCCCTGGGCACGCAGACCACCGATCAGGCTGGCGGCCATGTTGCCGGCGCCGATGAAGGCAATACGAGTGTTGCTCATGTCAGGTCCTTGTGGGAAAGAGTGAGTAAAGCATGCGATCAGTTATGGCCGCCGTTGTGTGAGCCGCGAGCGCCGAACAGGGCGGTACCGATACGCACCCACGTCGCACCCTGTGCAATCGCCGCTTCCAGGTCGTGGCTCATGCCCATGGACAGCGTGTCCAGGCCAAGGCCCAGGCCCTCCTGCAAGGTACGCAAGCTGGCGAAAGCTGCCTCTTGGGCCGCGCGGTCGTCGGTCGGCTCAGGTATGGCCATCAGCCCGCGCAGGCGCAGGTTGGGCAGGGCGGCTACCGCCTTGGCCAGGGCCGGCAGGTCGGCGGGTGCGCAGCCGGACTTGCTGTCTTCGCCACTGACGTTCACCTGCAGGCAGATATTCAGCGGCGCCAGCCCGGCGGGGCGCTGCTCGGACAGACGTTGGGCGATTTTCAGGCGGTCCACGGAATGTACCCAGTCGAAATGCTCGGCGATGGCTTTGGTCTTGTTCGACTGAATGGGGCCGATGAAGTGCCAGATCAAGGGCAAGTCGCCGAGTTCCTGCTGCTTTGTCAGCGCTTCCTGTAGGTAGTTTTCCCCGAAATCGCACACACCAGCGGCGTGGACCTCGCGGATGGCGGCGGCTGGCTTGGTTTTGCTCACGGCCAGCAGCTGAACGCTGGCCGGCTCGCGCCCGGCGGCCTGGGCAGCACTGGCGATACGGGCGGAAATCGCGGAAAGGTTGTCTGCTAGGGTGGACATGGACGGATGCCGGCAGCTATTGGGTTTGCGGCATTCTACCTACTTGAAGGCCTTTGGGGAGTCTCATGGATGTGACCGACCTGTTGGCCCGGGCCGTGGAGGCGGGGGCTTCGGACCTGCACCTGGCGGCGGGCCAGATACCGATGTTGCGCCTGGATGGCGAGTTGCAGCGCATGGATTTGCCGCCCTTTGGGGCCGATGCCTTGAGCGAGGCCATGGCTGGCGTGCTGGATGACCAGCAGCGTGGGCAGTGGGCACAGGGTGATGAGCTGGACCTGGCCATGGAGTTGCCAGCGCTTGGGCGCTTTCGCTTGAACCTGTTCCGCCAGTTGAACGGCCCTGCCGTCACGTTTCGCCTGATCCCGGGGCGCATCGCCACGCTGGATGAACTGGACCTGGTGGATGTGTTTCAAGCTGTTGCGCCGTGTCGTGACGGCCTGATCCTGGTGGGCGGGCCGACCGGCAGCGGCAAGTCCAGCACACTGGCGACACTGCTCGACCAGCTCAACCGCGAGCGGGCGCTGCACAATTACCCTGGAAGATCCTGTCGAAGTTATCCACAGCAGCCAGCGCAGCCTGGTCAACCAGCGGGAGGTTGGCCGCCATAGCGCCGGTTTTGCCGAGGGGCTGCGTAGCGCGCTGCGGCAGGACCCGGATGTGATCATGATTGGTGAGTTGCGCGACCTTGAAACCATTCGCCTGGCCTTGCGCGCGGCAGAGACTGGGCACCTGGTGCTGGCGACCGTGCATACGCGCTCGGCGGCGGGCAGCATTGACAGGTTGGTGGAGGGGTTTGCTGCCGAGGAAAAATCGCTGGTGCGGGCGATGCTGGCCGAGTCGTTGCGGTTGGTAATGGCGCAGGTGCTGGTCAGGCGAGTGGGCGGTGGCCGAGTGGCGGCGCGGGAAGTGCTGGTGGCGACGCCGGCGGTGCGCAACCTGGTACGGGAGGGGCGGATGGCGCAGTTGTGTTCGGTGATGCAGGCGGGTGGTGGGGAC
>NZ_JACVZC010000180.1 GCF_016658545.1 Pseudomonas sp. S37
TTCACCCGCGAAGCGCCGCGCTGGCGGCGCTCGATCTCACAGGCGCAAAAAACCTTTCGGCGAACACTTCGGCGCTCGGTCTCACAGGCGCCACACCTCTCAAGGCAGACACCTCCCAACCCCACCCCTACCCACCCCAACCACCCAATCCCTTAGAACCGAAAGATGCAGATACTAATTACATTTCGCATTTGACAATCATTATCATTCTGAATAGTTTGTCGCACGTCGTAGGAAGCTTCCCAGCCTTGGGTGCCTCCTTTCCCCTCTGTGACAAGGTGATTTCCATGGCGGAACAACTATCCACAAGTAAGTGCGATTCACCATTACTGCAGGCCTTCGTCGACAACCGCAGCATCCTGGTCAAGATCGCTGCCCGCATTACCGGCTGCCGTTCACGCGCCGAAGATGTGGTGCAGGACGCCTTCTTCCGGCTCAGTGCCGCCCCGCAGATCACCTCGTCGTTCAAGGCGCAGCTGAGCTACCTGTTCCAGATCGTGCGCAACCTGGCGATCGACCATTACCGCAAACAGGCGATGGAGCTGAAGTACTCCGGCAGCGAGGAGGAAGGCCTGAACGTGGTCATCCAGAACGCCTCGCCCGAAGCCACTCACATCAACCTGGCGGCGCTGGACGACATTGCCGAGGCGCTGAACGAGCTGCCGCAGCGTACCCGCTATGCCTTCGAGATGTACCGCCTGCATGGCGTGCCGCAGAAGGACATTGCCAAGGAGCTGGGCGTGTCGCCGACCTTGGTCAACTTCATGATCCGCGATGCCCTGGTGCATTGCCGCAAGACCGCTAATCGCCAGGCCTGAGTTGCATCCCCTGTGGGAGCGGGTTCACCCGCGAACACCGGCTTAGCCGGTGCCATGCACCGAGTCAGACTCTTCGCGGGTAAACCCGCTCCCACAGGGCCGCGTAGCGGCCCCGACGGCCTTCAAGCCAGCTTGCATCTATCGAAAAACCGCTCCCGCCCCAGAATCATCAGCGCCGCCCGTTTGTGCGGGAAGTCGAACTCTTTGTCGCAATGGAAACACTGGTCGTGCATGTAGCCGATCATCTTGCCGTTGTCGGCACGCGGCTCAGCCACCACCCGCTGGGTGCGTGGGTCATCCAGGAACAGGTAATGCACCAGCGCCGATAGCCAGCTGGCCACCTTGTGCGGCCCGCGATGGCTCTCCTCGCCTACCAGCATATGGATGCCGCGGTCGTAGTCATCGGCCGGGTAGAACGGCGCAATGCGGTCTTCCTTGGCCCAGTACGCCTCGAAGTAGGCAAACGGCTGGTCATCAAAGCAACCGATCAAGGTCAGGGTATGCGGGTCGGCTTCCAGCTTGGCCAGGTACTCGCGGTGCTGCGCCAGCGTGCCGCCCTCCTGCCAGAACGCTTCTACCCGTGGGTTGTTCTGCCAGCGGTTGAAGCGCTCCAGGTCATGCTCGATTTCCAGGGTGCGCAGCGACACCCAGCTGCCCAGGCGCGCATCGAAACGTCGGTACACCTCGCCACGGGGCTTGGGTGGGCGGCGCGGGTGGCGCTTGCCGTTGCTCAGCTGCATCTGCTGCGGGTACACCGCAGCCACCGCATCGCCCAACCACGGCTGCGGCAGTTGCCAGAACAGCGCCCGCTCGCACAGGTATTGGCCAGGCTGTTCAGTCTCCAGCAAAAGGCCACTGGCCAACGCCTGCGGCAGCGCCTCGGGCAAGTGCCAGGCCAGGCGCTGGCACGCCGTGTCGCGCGACAGCAGCCAATAGCAGGCTGCCCACAAAGACTGGTAGGGGCGCTCTGGGCAGAGGCTTTCGAGGTAAACATGCAAGGTGGCACCGGCTTCCAGGCGCACCTGGATCAGCGGGCGCCCCTCGAGGGTCAAGCTTAACCAGCTGTCGCCCTCCTCGGCACTGAGACTGCGCCAGCGTGGTGGTGACTGTGGCTGCGAAGCGGCATCGAAGGGCATTGGCTTGTCTCGCGAAAATGAAGAAAAGGCTCACTGTCGAGAACGATGGCGCCGAGCGGGAATTTAGCCCTTGGGCACACTGACGGTAATGCGATAAGGCTCGAAAATGCGCGCCAGCTCACCGCTCTCACGCAGGCCGCGCAGCAGGTCGGCAAACGATTGCCCTGCAATGGGAGCATCAGGGCGTAACAAGGCGTAGTGATGGTAGACCTGGTCGATGCGCTGCGAAGGCACCAACTGCGAACGGCTGGCCGGGTTGCGCGCCATGAAGTCACTGAGGTACGAGCGCGTGACCAGGGCGATGTCGGCGCGCCCGGCCTGCACCATCAACAGGTTGCTGTCGTGGGAATAGGTCAGCGTCGCCTTGTAGGCCTTGCGCAGGTAATCCGGGTCGGGGTTGAAGCCGGCGAACGCATAGTGATAGCCATTGAACAGCGCCAGGCGCTTGCCATTCAGGTCGTCAAAGTAATGCGGCTCACGGCCGTTGGCCTGGCGGGCAACGAACACTTCGGCGTCTTCCAGGCCCATGTCCACGCTCTGGTGGGCAATCTGCTGCCAGCCCCATTGCGGGTTCTCGAAAATGGCCATGTCGGTACGGCCCTGCTGGAAGTCACCGAAGCGCCGCTGGATGGAAGTAGGCACCAGGACAAAGTGGTAGCGCTGCTGTGCACGGTTGAGCGCATCGACCAACTGCGGCAGCAAACCGGTGTCGGCGCCCTGCTCGGGGCGCACCGTATAAGGCGGGAAATGCGCCGCGCCAATCTTCACCTCGATGGCATCCGCAGCCCATGCCGGTACCGCCAACCAGAAAACGGCCAGCAGCATCAGGGTGGACAAGGCCTTGAGGCCGGGCGCTGGGGTCAAGACGGACACTCATCACGGTTCATGCCTGGGTCCGCCTAAGCTAGGCGTTTTCCGGGGACGGCACAACTGCTGGTGCCTGCTCTTTACGCCAAAGCAGGCGGCAAAATGCCATGGGGTGCCGGATGCGCCGAGTTTGGCTACGCTCTAGCAGGATCTGCAAGGGAGCCTGCTATGGGCCATTGGTTGGTGATCGACCTGGAAGCCACCACCGATGAGGGTGGGTGGCCGGTCACAGAGATGGAAATCATTGAAATCGGTGCCAGCCTGGTAACGCGCGAAGGCCGTGAGGTCGACCATTTCCAGTGTTTCGTGCGGCCACGGCGGCGCCCCCAACTGACCCCGTTCTGCCGCGAGCTCACCCACATCAGCCAGGCCGACGTTGACGGCGCCACGCCGTTTCGCGAGGTGTGGGCACGTTTCGAGCACTGGCTCGGGCAGCACCGTGAACAGCTACAGGCCTGGGTCAGCTGGGGCGACTACGACCGTCAGCAACTGCATCAGGAATGGCAACTGCATGGCCTGGACAGCCTGCTGCGCACGCTGCCGCACATCAACCTCAAGCAACGCTTTGCCAAGGCCCGCCACCTACAGCGCCCTGCCGGCCTGAACAGCGCCCTGCAACTGGCCGGCATGCATTTTTGCGGGCAGCAGCACCGAGCCCTGGAAGATGCGCGCAACACGGCGCGGCTGTTGCCCTTGAGCCTGCCCGCCGACGGTGCCTGAAAGCAGATGACGGGGCTTGTGGGCTTGGGCATACTGGCCAGCCCTTTTTCATCCCCTTTTTCAGGAGTCGCCCATGTTCCAGGTCAACGAGTACTTTAACGGCACCGTCAAGTCGATCGCGTTCGCGGGCGAAGAAGGCCCAGCCACTGTCGGCGTAATGGCCCCGGGCGAATACGAGTTCGGTACCGCCAAGCGTGAAATCATGCACGTGGTATCGGGTGCGTTGATCGTGAAACTGCCAGGTAGCGACAACTGGGAAACCTTCAATGCCGGCGACAAGTTCAATGTGCCGGCGGACAGCAAGTTCCAGCTGCAGGTGAAGGTGGATACCGCTTACCTGTGCGAGTACCGCGACTAAGCGTTAGCCTGTTCTGGCCTCTTCGCGGGCTTGCCCGCTCCCACAGGGATATCACCGTATTCAGAACCTGTGACCACCCTGTGGGAGCGGGTTCACCCGCGAAGAATCCAACACTATTGCGAAAGGAATGCAGCAACCCTCTCAGCCGCCGCCTGCAAATGCTGCTCATGGCTGAACCCCGAGGCCTTCAACGGCTTCAGGTCATGGTCCCCCGCCACTAGCCAGCTCACCTCGATTGCCGGCGACAACGCATACCCTGCCACCGCCTCGCGGTTACCCAGCGCATCGCGCTCGCCCTGCACGATCAAGGTCGGCGTTTTCAACTCGGCCAAATGCTCCACCCGCGGCTTCTCGGGCTTACCCACCGCGTAGAACGGATACCCCAGGCACACCAGCGCATCCGCGCCCAACTCATCAGCCAGCAGGCTGGCCATGCGCCCGCCCATGGACTTGCCGCCCACCGCCAACTTGCCCGCGACCAAAGGTCGCACCTGCCGGTACACCTCGCGCCAGCATTCCAGCAATACCTTCTGCGGGTTCGGCGGCCGCTTGCCACCGCCAACCCTGCGCTCGGCCATGTACGGGAACTCGAAGCGCACCACCGCCACCCCAAGTGCCGCAAGCCTTTGCGCCATTTCGTCCATGAACCCGCTGTCCATCGGCGCCCCCGCGCCATGGGCCAGGATCAGGCAGCCCTTGTAGCCATCCTTACCTTCAACCTGCGCAAGATCGCAGCGCAAGCCTGGGACATTTCCGACCTTCGCCCATTGATCCCCGTCAATACCGGCACTTTGCCCATTAATCATGCTTGCCTCGCTGTAAAGCCTGCCAAATAACCGTGGATGGGAACCCATACATGAACACAACCAGCAGTACCGCCTATAACTACAAGGTGGTCCGCCAATTCGCCATCATGACGGTGGTGTGGGGAATCGTCGGGATGGGGCTCGGCGTCTTCATTGCCGCCCAGCTCGCCTGGCCTTCCCTCAACTTCGACCTCCCCTGGACCAGCTTCGGCCGCCTGCGCCCCCTGCATACCAATGCGGTGATCTTCGCTTTCGGCGGCTGCGCGCTGTTTGCCACCTCCTATTATTCGGTGCAACGCACCTGCCAGACCACCCTGTTCGCACCGGGCCTGGCCGCGTTCACCTTCTGGGGCTGGCAACTGGTGATCCTGCTGGCGGCCATCAGCCTGCCGCTGGGCTACACCAGCTCCAAGGAATATGCCGAACTGGAATGGCCGATCGACATCCTGATCACCATCGTCTGGGTCTGCTACGCCATCGTGTTCTTCGGCACGCTGATGAAGCGCAACACCAAGCACATCTACGTGGGCAACTGGTTCTTCGGCGGGTTCATCCTCACCGTGGCGATGCTGCACATCGTCAACAACCTGGAGCTGCCGGTCAGCCTGACCAAGTCGTACTCGGTGTACGCCGGCGCCACCGACGCCATGGTGCAGTGGTGGTATGGCCACAACGCGGTGGGCTTCTTCCTGACCGCGGGCTTCCTGGGGATGATGTACTACTACGTGCCCAAGCAGGCCGAACGCCCGGTGTATTCCTATCGCCTGTCGATCGTGCACTTCTGGGCGCTGATCACCCTGTACATCTGGGCCGGCCCGCACCACCTGCACTACACCGCCCTGCCCGACTGGGCACAGTCGCTGGGCATGGTGATGTCGCTGATCCTGCTGGCACCGAGCTGGGGCGGCATGATCAACGGCATGATGACCCTGTCGGGGGCCTGGCACAAACTGCGCAGCGACCCGATCCTGCGCTTTTTGGTGGTATCGCTGGCGTTCTACGGCATGTCCACCTTCGAAGGCCCGATGATGGCCATCAAGACCGTCAACGCGCTGTCCCACTACACCGACTGGACCATCGGCCACGTACACGCCGGCGCCCTCGGCTGGGTAGCGATGATCTCGATCGGCGCGCTGTACCACACCATCCCGAAAGTGTTCGGCAAAGAGCGCATGCACAGCATCGGCCTGATCAACGCGCACTTCTGGCTGGCCACCATCGGCACCGTGCTGTACATCGCCTCGATGTGGGTCAACGGCATCGCCCAGGGCCTGATGTGGCGCGCGGTCAACAGCGACGGCACGCTCACCTACTCGTTCGTGGAAACCCTGGTGGCCAGCCACCCAGGCTTCATCGTGCGCTTCGTCGGTGGTGCGATCTTCCTCAGCGGCATGTTCCTGATGGCCTGGAACACCTGGCGCACCGTGCGTTCGCCGGCGCTTGATGTCGCCCCTGCGAACGCCCAGCTGGCTTGAGGAGACCTGCCTGATGAAACATGAAGTCATCGAGAAAAACGTCGGCCTGCTGGCTTTGCTGATGGTGTTTGCCGTCAGCATCGGCGGCCTGACCCAGATCGTCCCGCTGTTCTTCCAGGACGTCACCAACAAGCCGGTCGAAGGCATGAAGCCCTATACCGCGCTGCAACTGGAAGGCCGCGATATCTATATCCGCGAAGGCTGCGTGGGCTGCCACTCGCAGATGATCCGCCCGTTCCGCGCCGAAACCGAGCGCTACGGCCACTACTCGGTGGCCGGTGAAAGCGTGTGGGACCACCCGTTCCTGTGGGGTTCCAAGCGTACCGGCCCGGACCTGGCCAGGGTGGGTGGGCGCTACTCGGACGACTGGCACCGCGCACACCTGTACAACCCGCGCAACGTGGTACCGGAGTCGAAGATGCCGTCGTACCCGTGGCTGGTCGCCGAACAGGTGGATAACAGCCATACCGACGTCAAGATGCGCACCCTGCGCACCCTCGGCGTGCCGTACACCGACGACGACATTGCCGGTGCCCGCGACGCGGTCAAGGGCAAGACCGAGATGGACGCGCTGGTCGCCTACCTGCAGGTGCTCGGCACCGCGATCAAGAACAAGAGGTGAGTGCGATGGAAATGGACATCGGCATGATCCGCGGCCTGGGCACCCTGGTGGTGATGATCGCCTTCATCGGCCTCTCCCTGTGGGTGTTCAACCGCCGCCGCGACCGTGATTTCGCCGAAGCGCGCCTGCTGCCCTTCGACGACGACCGCCTGCCCGCCGCCGGGCAGGAACCAGCTGCAAAAAGGAGTAACGGGCAATGACCACCTTCTGGAGTACGTACATCTGCGTACTGACCATCGGTAGCCTGATTGGCCTGACCTGGCTGTTGCTCGCCACCCGCAAGGGCCAGAGCCACAACACCACCGACCAGACCATGGGCCACAGCTTCGACGGCATCGAGGAGTACGACAACCCGCTGCCCAAGTGGTGGTTCTGGCTGTTCGTCGGCACCCTGGTGTTCTCGGTCGGCTACCTGATCCTGTACCCGGGCCTGGGCAACTGGAAAGGCATCCTGCCGGGCTATGAAAATGGCTGGACCGGCGTAAATGAATGGCAGAAGGAAATGGACAAGGCCGATGCCAGGTTCGGGCCGATCTTTGCCAAGTACGCCGCCATGCCGGTGGAGGAAGTGGCCAAGGACCCACAGGCGCTGAAAATGGGCGGTCGCCTGTTTGCCTCCAACTGCTCGGTGTGCCACGGCTCGGACGCCAAGGGCTCGTTCGGCTTCCCCAACCTCACCGACAAGGACTGGCGCTGGGGTGGTGAAGCGGAAACCATCAAGGCATCGATCATGAACGGCCGCCACGGCGTGATGCCGGCGTGGGCCGAGGTGATCGGCGAGCAGGGCGTGGCCGATGTGGCCGCGTTCGTGCTGACCAGCATGGATGGCCGTGAACTGCCGGAAGGCGCCAAGGCCGACCCGGCCAAGGGCAAGGAGATCTTCGCCGGCAACTGCGTGGCCTGCCACGGGCCGGAAGGCAAAGGCACCCCGGCCATGGGCGCGCCCGACCTGACCCACCCGCAGGCGTTCATCTATGGTTCGAGCTTTGCCCAGTTGCAGCAGACCATTCGTTACGGTCGCCAGGGGCAGATGCCGGCGCAGGCCGAGATCCAGGGCAACGACAAGGTGCACCTGCTGGCGGCTTATGTGTATAGCCTGTCGCAGGAGCCAGCCTCGCCAGACCTGACCGCCAAGTAACATCCCTTCGCGGGTGAACCCGCTCCCACAGGTTCTGCGCCATATTGAAGGCAGCGCCACACCTGTGGGAGCGGGT
>NZ_JACVZC010000181.1 GCF_016658545.1 Pseudomonas sp. S37
CGTAGGAGCGGGTTTACCCGCGAAGCGCCGCGCGGGCGGCGCTCGATCTCCGCGCCACCACCAACCCTCCGTCGAACCTCCGGCGCGCCCCGTCAAACCCCGGCGCCCCCGTCGAACCTTACTGCGAATAAGTCCGCAGGAAATTGCCAATCCGGCCAATCGCCGCTTCCAGGTCATCCACCCGCGGCAAGGTCACCACGCGGAAGTGGTCCGGCCACGGCCAGTTGAACGCCGTACCCTGAACGATCAGCAGCTTTTCCGACAGCAGCAGGTCAAGCGCGAACTTCTCGTCGTTGAGGATCGGGCACACCTTAGGGTCGATCCGCGGGAACGCATACAGCGCGCCCATCGGCTTCACGCAGCTAACGCCCGGGATGTCGTTCAGCAGCTCATAGGTGCGGTTGCGCTGTTCCAGCAGGCGCCCCGGTGGCAATACCAGGTCGTTGATGCTCTGGTAGCCGCCCAGCGCGGTCTGGATGGCATGCTGCGCCGGCACGTTGGCACACAGGCGCATGTTGGCCAGCATGTCGATGCCTTCGATGTAGCTTTGCGCGTGGTGCTTGGGCCCGGAAATGATCAGCCAGCCAGAACGGAAGCCCGCCACGCGGTACGACTTGGACAGGCCGTTGAAGGTCAGGCACAGCAGGTCGGGGGCCAGCGAGGCGGTGCTGATGTGCACGGCTTCGTCGTACAGGATCTTGTCGTAGATTTCGTCGGAGAACACCACCAGGTTGTGCTGGCGGGCCAGCTCCAGCATGCCCAGCAGCAGCTCTTTGGAGTACACCGCGCCGGTCGGGTTGTTCGGGTTGATGATCACCAAAGCCTTGGTGTTCGGGGTGATCTTGGCCTTGATGTCTTCAAGGTCGGGGAACCAGTCGGCCTGCTCGTCGCACAGGTAATGCACCGGCTTGCCGCCGGCCAGGCTCACGGCCGCAGTCCACAGCGGGTAGTCGGGCGCCGGGATCAGCACTTCGTCGCCGTTGTTCAGCAGCGCCTGCATCGACATCACGATCAGCTCGGACACGCCGTTACCGAGGTAGATGTCCTCGATGGTGACGCCTTCGATTTCCTTTTGCTGGCAGTACTGCATCACCGCCTTGCGCGCGCTGAACAGGCCCTTGGAGTCGCTGTAGCCCTGCGCGGTGGGCAGGTTGCGG
Source organism: Pseudomonas sp. S37 (assembly GCF_016658545.1). Taxonomy (GTDB): domain Bacteria; phylum Pseudomonadota; class Gammaproteobacteria; order Pseudomonadales; family Pseudomonadaceae; genus Aquipseudomonas. The sequence continues at coordinate 1,158 of NZ_JACVZC010000181.1, forward strand.
ATCACATCCTGGAGGATTTCGTCAGGCGCCTCGAAACCGAACGGCGCCGGGTTGCCGATGTTCAGCTTGAGGATGCGGTGGCCTTCCTCTTCCAGGCGCTTGGCGTGCTTGAGCACTGGGCCGCGAATGTCGTAGCAGACATTGGCGAGCTTGTTCGATTTGCTGAACTGCATGATGGGATCCCGATTGAGAAAACGCGCAACCCACGTCGAAACGTTTGAAAGGGCAGGAAGCGGGTGCCAGACTGAACGCCTGGCACACGAAGCCAACTAATATACGTGCCACCCGCGCCCCGGAAAAGACGGTGCGGGGTGAAATTCAGCCTGCCGAGGTCCCTGCATGAAAAAGATCGAGAAAACCCTGGAAGAATGGCGGTCGATGCTCGACCCCGAGCAGTACCAGGTCTGCCGCCTGAAGGGCACCGAGCGACCGTTCAGCGGCAAGTACAACAGCGAGCGCCGTGACGGCATCTACCACTGCATCTGCTGCGGCCTGGCGCTGTTCGACGCGCAAACCAAGTTCGACTCCGGCTGCGGCTGGCCGAGTTTCTACGCGCCGATCGAAGACAGCGCGATGATCGAGATCCGCGACACCTCCCACGGCATGATCCGCACCGAAGTCACCTGTGCCCGCTGCGATTCGCACCTGGGCCACGTGTTCCCCGACGGCCCGCCACCGACTGGCCTGCGCTACTGCATCAACTCGGTGTGCATCGACCTGCGCCCACGCGACTGACCGGAGCCTGACCATGGCTGGATCGATACTCGACATCGCCTGCGTAACCCTGGGCGGCGAGCACAAGAAGCTCGGCGACTTCCCGGGCAAGGCGCTGCTGGTGGTCAACACTGCCAGCCAGTGCGGCTTTACCCCGCAGTACAAGGGCCTGGAGCAACTGTGGCAGGCCTACCGCGAGCGCGGCCTGGTGGTGCTGGGCTTTCCCTGCAACCAGTTCGGCAAGCAGGAGCCGGGCGATGCGCGGGAAATTGCGCAGTTCTGCGAGCGCAATTTCGGCGTGAGCTTTCCGCTGTTTCGCAAGATCGAGGTCAACGGCCCCGGCACCCATCCGTTGTATGTCGAGCTCAAGCAACGCGCCCCGGGCCTGCTCGGTTCGCAGAAGATCAAGTGGAACTTCACCAAGTTCCTGGTCGACCCGGTCAGCGGGCAGGTCAGGCGTTATGCCCCGACCACCAAGCCACAGGCGCTGGAAGCCGACATCGAGCGCCTGCTCAGCCGTTGACTGGCACCCAGTGGTCGACCAGCGCCAGCAACTCTTCACGGCGAAACGGCTTGGCCAGGTAGTCGTTCATGCCCGCCGCCCGGCAGCGTTCGCGCTCTTCGGGCATGGCGTTGGCGGTGAGGGCGACGATGGGCAGGTGTGGCCAGCGGCCGCTCTGGCGGATGCGCCGGCTGGCCTCGTAGCCGTCCATCACCGGCATGTTGCAGTCCATCAGCACCAGGTCGAAATCGCGCTGTTCCAGTAATTCCAGGGCCTCGGCGCCCTGGGTGGCCAGTTGTACCTGGCAGCCGAGCTTGGCCAGCATGCCCTTGGCCACCAGCTGGTTCACCGGGTTGTCCTCTACCAGCAGAATGCGCGCACGGCCTTGGCCAAGGGTAATGGCTGGGGTGGCCAGCGGGTGTTCGGGCTCATGGCCTTGCAAGGTCCGGCGCAGCGTCTGGTACAGGGCGTTGCGCGCCAGTGGCCGGGCCAGCTGATGCAGCGGTGCCAGCGCCAGTGACTGCTCGTTGGGCAGGAAGTTGCCGTAGGCGGTCACCAGCAGGATCGGGGTTGCCAGTGCCGGGCGCAGTTCGAACAGGTGGTCGACGTCGTCGGTGATCAACAGCTCCATCGCGGTGGCGTCCAGCGTCGCACGGCTGTCATGGCGCTGGTAGCTCAGGCCCCAGGCGGGCAGCAAACCCTGCAGCAACTCATTCAGCCCACTGCCGGCTGCACTCAGCACTGCCACGCGGCCGTGCAGCGGCGGCGGCGCGATCGCCTCGGTGTGTACGGTGAGCGGCAATTCGGCCGTAAAGCAGCTGCCAAAGCCGGGCTCCGAGCGGATATGCAGGTGACCTTGCATGGCTTTGCACAGGTTGCGCGTCAGCGCCAGGCCCAGGCCGGTGCCGCCGTACTGGCGGGTGATACCGGCGCCGGCCTGGGTAAAGGGCTGGAAGATGCGCGCCTGGGCCTCTTCGGGGATGCCGATGCCGGTGTCGCGCACCTCCAGGCGCACGCCACCGACAATGGTCACCAGGCGTACGTCGACGCGGCCGAAGCGGGTGAACTTCAGGGCGTTGGACAGCAGGTTGCTGACGATCTGCCGCACCCGCGTGGGGTCGCCCAGTACGCTGCTGGGGAAGTTGCCGGCGATCAGGCAGGTCAGTTCCACGCTTTGCGCGGTGTTCTGCGACAGCAGGTTGGCGGTGTCCTCCACCATAGAGCCCATGTCGAAGGCAATGCGCTCCAGTTCAAGTTGGCCGGCATCGAATTTGGACAGGTCGAGAATATCGTTCAGCAATTCCACCAGCACCTTGCCCGAGTCGTGGGCAATCGCCAGTTGCTGGCGTTGCTCACTGGGCAGCGGGCTGTCCAGTGCCAGGGCAATCATGCCGAGCATGCCGTTGAGCGGGGTGCGGATTTCGTGGCTCATGTTGGCGAGGAAGGCCGCGCGCGCCTGGGCCATGTCCAGCGCCCGGCTGCGGGCCTGTTCCAGTTCCTGGTTGGACAGGCTGAGGCTGCTGTTGCTGGCCTTCAGTTCGTCGGTGCGCGCCGAAACGATGTCTTCCAGTTCGTTCAAGTACTGGGTCAGGCGGTTTTCTGCAGTACGCCGCTGCTCGATTTCGGTGGCCATGCTGACGAACTGCTGGTTGGCGACCTTCACCAGCACACCGATCTCGTCGTTTTCGTGCCCGTGCGGGCATTCCAGGCGGGTTTGCCGGGGCTTGCGCGGGTCGCTGCCGCTGAGCGCGCCAATCACGGTTACCAGCGGCTTGGTCAGCATCATGTAGAACAGCGCCAGCAGGATGCCGGTCAGCACCAGGCTGCGGGCAAAGCCGTTGAGCAGGGTGATGCCGGCGCGGTCGAGAAAACGCCCGCCAAAGGCGTAGGTATCGACGTCCAGGTACAAGGTGCCGAGGTATTCCTCGGGCATGTGGGTGAGGTACAAGCGCTCTTTGAACTGGCGCTGCTCGCCGAACAGGAAGTCGCTGAGCGGCCGGTAGCTGTCTTGCAGGCGCGGGCGCTGCACATCGGCCAGCACGGTTTCGTTGTTGTCGATCAGCCGGGCGCGGATGATGGCCGGCGACTGCAGCAGGCCGCGGGTCAGCTCCAGGGCCAGTTCCGAGTCGATGTTGTAGGCAATGCGCGAAGCCGGGTTGTGGCTGATTTGCAGCAAGGCGTGCACTTCGCGGTTGATGGACGCGTCTTCGCTGGCATAATCGATGCCGATCTGGATGAGACTGAGCAATGTTCCCAGGATGAAGCCGACCAGGACTGTCAACCGGGCTTGCTTGTATGACAGGCGATTGGTGAACTTGATATCCATGAGTCCCGAGCCGGTTTCCCGTTCCTTGCGCTGCGCAAGCATAGCCGAACAACCCCGGCTACTGGTGGGTCTGTCACACATTCAGCCTTGATTGCTCTATTGGCTGTGCCGGCCCCTTCGCACTGTGGGAGCGGGTTTACCCGCGAAGAGGCCGGCGCAGCAAACCCAAATCTGATCTGAAGGAACCCTGATGGACGCTCGCTTGATTGCTTTCCTCGACCGCGCCGAATCGGTACTGGCACGCCTCGAACCCCTGTTGCCCGCGCAACGCCCGAACATCGACTGGGCCACCACCCTGGCCGCGCGCTGGCAGCGCGATGGCCGCAGCGGCTACCTGCTGCCGCTGGAGGTCAGCCTGGACATTCGCCTCACCGACCTGATCGGTGTCGACAAGCAACGTGACCAGCTCGGCCGCAACACCCACCAGTTCATCAACGGCCTGCCGGCCAACCACGCCCTGCTGTGGGGCTCGCGCGGTACCGGCAAGTCGTCGCTGGTGCGCGCCCTGCTGGCCGAACACGCAAGCGCCGGCCTGCGCCTGATCGAAATCGAACGCGACCACCTGGCCGACCTGCCACGTGTGGTCGAGCAGCTGCAGAAGCTGCCGCAGCGCTTCATCCTGTTCTGCGACGACCTCTCGTTCGAAGCCGGGGAGGGCGACTACCGGGTGCTCAAGAGCGTGCTCGACGGCTCGCTGGAGCAGGCCCCCGACAACGTATTGCTGTACGCCACCTCCAACCGCCGCCACTTGGTGCCGGAAAAACAGAGCGACAACGAAAACTGGAAGATGGTCGACGGCGAGCTGCACCCCAACGAAGCGGTGGAAGACAAGATTGCACTGTCTGACCGTTTTGGCCTGTGGCTGTCGTTCTACCCGTTCAGCCAGGAACACTTCCTCGACGTGGTCGAGCACTGGATCGGCCAGCTGGCGCGCCCTGCGGGGCTGAGCTGGCAGCGTGACGAAGCCCTGGAAATTCTCGCCGTGCGCTGGGCCACCGGCCGCGGTAACCGTAATGGCCGTTGTGCCTATCAGTTCGCCCGCTACTGGGTCGGGCTGCAATTGCTGGAGCAAAAGTAAATGATCGACCTTAATGCCAGTGGCGCCGGCCTCGACGGCTACAACCTGCTGGCGGCGCAAGTGCAGGCGCTGTTTGCCGACGAGCGTGACTTCATCGCCAACGCCGCGCAGTTTTCGGCGTTTCTGTACAACCTGGTGGACGACCTGAACTGGGCGGGGTTCTACCTCAACCGCAACGAGCAACTGGTGCTGGGCCCGTTCCAGGGCCAGGTGGCTTGCGTGCGCATTCCGTTCGGCAAGGGTGTGTGCGGGGCGGCGGCGGCTACCCGGCAAACCCAGCGGGTGGAGGACGTGCATGCGTTCCCGGGGCACATTGCCTGTGACAGTGCGTCGAACAGCGAGCTGGTGATCCCGCTGGTGAAGGAGGGCAGGTTGATTGGTGTGCTGGACCTGGACAGCCCGAAGGTCGGGCGGTTCAGCGAGGCGGATCAAGTGGGGCTGGAGCGGTTGGCGGCGATCTTTCTGGCGCTGACTGACTGCTGATTGGTATGTCGCCTGTACTGGCCTCTTCGCGGCTAAAGCCGCACACAGGGACCGAAATCGCCCTCAGGCCTGATGCGGTCCCTGTGGGAGCGGCTTTAGCCGCGAAGGGGCCAGTACAGGCTTAAGCATCAGTCGTACATCACCTTCTTCTTCCAGGTCTCTTCCTCATCGGTCTTGAGCCCGTCAGTCAGTTCGTTGTGCTCATCTTCGGCCGGTGTCATGCGGTCCAGCACCTGGGCGTTGGCCCGGGCCAGCAACTTCTCCAGGTACGTCAGCTGCTCTTCATACACCTTCGGCTCCGGCTGCTTGCGCAAATACTGCACGCCGCGCTCGAAGGCCAGGCGTGCCTGCCCCGGCTGGCCTTTCTGCAGGGCTTGCTGGCCAAGGTTGTTGAAGAACTCGATGTGCAGCAGCACCAGGATATGGCGTATTTCCTTGACCCAGTGCTTAGCCTCGACAGCGGGCAGGAAACCGTCCTGGGCGGCGCGGGTCACCTGGTTGTGCAGCGCCTCCAGCAGAAAGCGCACGTCCTTGGCCTTGACCTCGGTCTGGATCGGGTTGGGCGGGTTGTTCACCGGGATCTTCTCGCCCAGGCCAATCAGCCCTTCCAGTTCGGCAATGCGTGCCTTCAATGCTGCGTTGTGCTTGTCCACCGCCAGCTGGCGCTGGTTCAGGTTGAGTTCCAGGCGGGTCAGCAGCAGTTTAAGAGCCGGGGTCATGAACTGGCCGGGGAAGGTCTCGGTGATTTCGCCACAGCGGCGCAGGCGGTCGGCCAGCTCGATCTTCAGCCGGGCGCGCTCAAGCTTGCCGTTCTCGACCACATTGTTGAGGTAGCCGATCACGATCAGCAACGCGATACCCGCCACGATGAGCAGGGTGATCAGGAGTGGTGTCACCGTTAATGCCTCATTGAAGAAGAATTACAGCTTTGAGTGTAGTGAGTTTGCGGGGGGGCGAATAGCCGCCGTATGCCTGTGCTGGCTCTTTCGCGGCTAAAGCCGCTCCCACATGTACTGCATCGCCCTTGGGCCTTGTGCAATCCCTGTGGGAGCGGCTTTAGCCGCGAAAGGGCCAGCACAGGCAACCCCCTCTCTCTATATCGTCCACCCACCCCGCATCTGCACCCCAACCCACCCGGAAGTCATTGATTTAAATAAATTTCTACAAAGGGGTTGACGCCTGTTCGAACCATCCATAGAATGCGCGCCACTTGCAGCGTAAAGCACACAGCGAAACGCGGCAGGGAGTGAAAGCAGGCAGTAATGCCAGCAGCGTGTCCCCTTCGTCTAGTGGCCTAGGACACCGCCCTTTCACGGCGGTAACA
>NZ_JACVZC010000182.1 GCF_016658545.1 Pseudomonas sp. S37
AACGTAGGAGCGGGTTTACCCGCGAAGCGCCGCGCGGGCGGCGCTCGATCTCCTAGGCGCCGCAGATGTTTCGGCGAACACCTGCGGCGCTCGATCTCACAGACGCCGCAATTCTCAAGGCGAACACCAATTCTTACATCCTGCAACGCTCTATCCCACAGCCCCCGCGCCATCCTCTGCCATACTCCGCCGTACACAGTTTGAAATAGTCGCCCGATTGAATCGGCACGGCAGGCACCTTATATACCCCGCAGTAAGCGACAACTCATCCGTCAGGAGAACGTAACAACCATGATGCGCATTCTGTTGTTTGTAGCCACCAACCTTGCGGTGGTGCTGGTTGCAAGCATTACCCTGAGCCTGTTCGGTTTCAACGGGTTCATGGCCGCCAACGGGGTCGACCTGAACCTCAGCAGCCTGCTGGTGTTCTGCGCCGTGTTCGGCTTTGCCGGCTCCCTGGTCTCGCTGTTCATCTCCAAGTGGATGGCGAAGATGAGCACCGGCACCCAGATCATCAGCCAGCCCCGCACCCGCCACGAACAGTGGCTGCTGCAAACGGTCGAAGAGCTGTCTCGTGAAGCGGGCATCAAAATGCCCGAGGTGGGTATCTTCCCGGCTTACGAGGCCAACGCCTTCGCCACCGGCTGGAACCGCAACGACGCGCTGGTCGCAGTGTCGCAGGGCCTGCTGGAGCGTTTCTCGCCCGATGAGGTGCGTGCGGTACTGGCCCACGAAATTGGCCACGTGGCCAACGGCGACATGGTCACCCTGGCGCTGGTGCAGGGCGTGGTGAACACCTTCGTGATGTTCTTCGCCCGCATCATCGGCAACTTCGTCGACAAGGTGATCTTCAAGAATGAAGAAGGCCAGGGCATTGCCTACTACGTGGCGACCATCGTGGCCGAGCTGATCCTGGGTATCCTGGCCAGCATGATCGTGATGTGGTTCTCGCGCCGCCGCGAATACCGTGCCGACGAGGCCGGTGCGCAGCTGGCCGGCACCTCGGCGATGATCGGCGCGCTGCAGCGCCTGCGCGTGGAACAAGGCCTGCCGGTGCACATGCCCGATACCATGAAGGCCTTCGGCATCAATGGCGGCCTGAAGCACGGCCTGGCGGGCCTGCTGATGAGCCACCCGCCGCTGGAAGACCGCATCGAGGCCCTGCGCCGCCGCGGTTGATCCACCTGGCAAATAGAAAGGGCGACTTCGGTCGCCCTTTTTTTGTGTCTGCCTGTACCGGCCTCTTCGCGGGTAAACCCGCTCCCACAGGGATCCCACAATATTCAGGCCTGTGGTATTCCTGTGGGAGCGGGTTTACCCGCGAAAGGGCCAGCACAGGCTACACATCTGTCAGCGGCTAACCCGGTAAACCCGCTCCAGCAAGCTTGAAGCCCCGGCCTGCAAAAACTTCGGACTCTCCCCAATCACCTGCACAACCTCCAACTCATCCACCCGCCACCCGGCAAACCCCTGCCGCAGCTCTTCATCCCCCACCGAAAACGGCGGCCCGGCCAGCAGCGCCTGGTCATAGTCCAGCGTCACCACCAACCCACGGCAACCCGCCGGCAACAACGCCGACAGCGCCTGCATATACGCCGCCCGCATCTGCACCGGCAAGGCAATTACCGCCGCCCGGTCATACAACCCCACGCAATCACCGACATCCTCCGCCCGCAAGGCAAAGAAATCACCACACCACAGCTCCACATCACCACTGCGCCACACCTCGAACGCGCCCTGCTGCCGCACTTCGGCTTCAAGCCCATGCTCACGGAAGAAACCCTCCACCGCCCGCCGCGACAGCTCCACACCCAACACCCGGTAGCCCTGCCCTGCGAGCCAGGCCAGGTCCAGGCTCTTGCCGCACAGTGGCACCAGCACGCGGCTGCCCGGTGCCAGCTGCAACGTTGGCCAATACTGCTGCAGATACGGGTTCACCTGCGCCTGGTGAAAGCCGATCTGGTTATCGGCCCACCGCTTTTGCCAGAACGCTGGCTCCATGATCACTCCCGATTTTTAGATGGTTTGTCGGCAAAACTTGGTTTGGATTTCGATCTGTAGTTGATCGAAGATGTTTGCATCTTAACCTTCAGGACCCCCGCCATGCTGCCCAGCCTGTTCATTTCCCACGGTTCCCCCATGCTTGCCCTGCAACCCGGCGCCAGCGGGCCGGCACTGGCCGGGTTGGCCAACGCCCTGCCCCGGCCGAAGGCGATCGTAGTGGTGTCGGCGCACTGGGAAAGCCGCGAGCTGCTGGTGACCGGCAGCGCACAGCCAGAGACCTGGCATGACTTCTACGGCTTCCCGCCGGCCTTGTACGCGGTGCAGTACCCGGCACCGGGTAACCCTACGCTGGCCGGCCAGGTCAGTGAGTTGTTGCAGGCTGCAGGGCTACCTGCACGGCTGGATGCACAGCGGCCGTTCGACCACGGCGCCTGGGTGCCGCTGTCGCTGATGTACCCGGATGCGAGCATTCCGTTGGTGCAGGTCTCGCTGCCCAGCCACATGGGGCCGGCGCTGCAGGTGAAGGTAGGCCAGGCGCTGGCCGGGTTGCGTGGCGAGGGTGTGCTGCTGATAGGGTCGGGCAGCATTACCCATAACCTGGGCGAACTGGACTGGCATGCCGGGCCGGAGGTGATCGAGCCTTGGGCGCTGGCGTTCAGGGATTGGGTGGTGGAAAAGCTGCAGGCGGGTGACCGGGAGGCGTTGCTGGGTTATCGGCAGCAGGCGCCGTTTGCGGTGCGTAACCACCCCAGTGATGAGCATTTGTTGCCGTTGTTTTTTGCCCTTGGGGCTGGGGGCAAATTCGGGGTGGTGCACCAAGGGTTCACCTTGGGGGCGTTGGGGATGGACATTTATCGGTTCGGCTGAGGGGCCTCTTCGCGGGTAAACCCGCTCCCACAGGTACAGCACAGGCCTTGAAACCTGTGGGGTACTCTGTGGGAGCGGGTTTACCCGCGAAGAGGCCCTGACAGGCAAAAAAAATCCCCAGCCAAGGCCGGGGATTTTTTATTACGCCAGGATCAATCCTCGCGGTAGCGACGCAGCTTCAGCTGCTTGCCAGCCACGCGGGTGTCCTTGAGCTTGGACAGCAGCTTCTCGAGGCCGTCTTCCGGCAGCTCGACCAGGCTGAAGCTGTCGCGCACCTGGATGCGGCCGATGGCGTCACGCGCCAGGCCACCCTCGTTGAGGATCGCGCCCAGCAGGTTCTTGGCGGCGATGCCGTCACGGGCACCCAGGGCAGTACGGCAGCGCACGCGGCCTTCGGCCAGTGGCAGCGGCGCACGGCGCTCGCGGTCACCACGGTCTGGGCGCTCGCCACGCTCACCACGTTCGGTACGCTCGCCACGCGGGGCACCAACGCCCGGCACCAGCGGCTGCTCACGCTCTACCGCAGCCAGGTCCAGCGCCTGGCCATTGGTGGCCTTGCGCAGCAGGGCCGAAGCCAGGGCACGGGCGCTGCAGCCCAGGTCGTTGGTCAGGCGGTCGAACAGTTCGCCATGGGTGGCTTCTGCTTCGGCTACCAGCGGCGCCAGGCTGCTGGTCAGCTTCTTGATGCGGGCATCCAGCACGGCCTGGGCATTCGGCAGGCGCGCTTCGGCAACCTTCTGCCCGGTAACACGCTCGATCACCTGCAGCATGCGGCGCTCACGTGGGGTGACCAGCAGCAGTGCACGGCCATCGCGACCGGCACGGCCGGTACGGCCGATACGGTGCACGTAGGACTCCGGGTCGTACGGCATGTCAACGTTGAACACGTGAGTGATGCGCGGTACGTCCAGGCCACGGGCAGCGACGTCGGTAGCGACGACGATGTCCAGGCGGCCATCTTTCAGCGAGTCGATCACGCGCTCACGCTGGTTCTGAGCGATGTCGCCGTTCAGCGCGGCAGCCTTGTAGCCCTTGGCTTCCAGCGCGGCGGCCAGGTCCAGGGTGGCTTGCTTGGTACGCACGAAGGCGATCAGCGCGTCGAACTCTTCCACTTCCAGCAAACGCAGCACAGCCGGGATCTTCTGGTCGGCGTGGACCATCAGGTGGGCCTGCTCGATCGCGGTAACGGTCTGGGTCTTGCTCTGGATCTTGACGTGCTTCGGTTCACGCAGGTGGCGCTCGGCGATCGAACGGATCGACGACGGCAGGGTAGCGGAGAACAGTACGGTCTGACGGGTAGCCGGGATTGCGTCGAAGATCACTTCGAGGTCATCCATGAAGCCCAGCTTGAGCATTTCGTCCGCTTCGTCCAGTACCAGGTACTGTACGGTCGACAGGACTTTTTCGTCACGACGCAGGTGGTCGCACAGGCGGCCCGGGGTAGCGACGACGATTTGCGCACCGTTGCGGATGGCGCGCAGCTGTGGGCCCATCGGGGCACCACCGTACACGGCAACCACGTTTACGCCTGGCATCTGCTTGGCGTAGGTTTCGAAAGCGGTAGCAACTTGCAGCGCCAACTCACGGGTTGGCGCCAGGATCAGGGCTTGCGGTTCGCGCTTGCTCACATCGATCTTGTTGAGGATCGGCAGGGCGAAGGCAGCGGTCTTGCCGGTGCCAGTCTGCGCCTGGCCGATCATGTCGTGACCGGCGAGGATGATCGGGATCGATTGTTGCTGAATGGCGGACGGCTCTTCGTAGCCGGTCGCCAGAACGGCAGCAACAATATTCGGATTAAGATCGAGAGCGGCGAAGCCGCCGGTTTCCTGGGTCATGGGTCTGCCTCTAAGTGCATCCGCAAAGACCCATGCTGCAAAGCTGCACATGCCTTGAAAGACCGGAAGGTCACCCAGGCAGCTTTGTCGGCGGGGATTTGCGAAAACGATTGAAAAAGAAAACTTTGGGAAGGTCCGCCTAGCGGACGTGCAGCCGAAGCTGGACTCGGAGGATTTGCACCACCTGATTTTGAGGTCCGCTAAAAGACCGGCGCGTACTATACCCGAAATAGTGCAGGGACGTGAGGAATATTTTCAGGGTACCGGGCCAGTATCGGGCCATCAGCGATGAGGGGCTGAATCGATTCCTTTCTGCCATACCGCGTCGCCTTCTTCGCGGGTAAACCCGCTCCCACAGGTTCGGCGCTGCCCTCCAGGCTGGCGCTATCCCTGTGGGAGCGGGTTTACCCGCGAAGAAGGCGACGCGGTCTTCAGGTAGCCGGCCGAATCTCGCGGATCAACCCTTCCAGGCTGTACCCCAACCGCGGCGCCAGCGCCTCAGCCCGAGCCCGCAAGCCTTCCATGTCCAGGTTCTGCTCCAGCTCCGCCGGCACCAGCAGAATCACATTGCCCTCCTTCACCGGCAACTCCCAGTAATGCCGATGATACAGCCCGCGCAACAAGGCCGCGCCCAGCGGCTTGCCGTCATCAGTGGCCCACTGGTTGATCACCAGCCAGCCACCCGGGTTCAGCTGCTGCTGGCAGCTCTCCAGGAAGTTCCACGCCAGGTGCCCTACCCCCGGCCCGTGGTCGGTATACAGGTCAACGAACAACAGGTCGGCCTTTTCTGCCGTGGGCAACAGCTCCAGCGCATCGCCGATGCGCACATACAACCGCGGGTCGTCGTCCAGGCCCATGTACTCCATGGCCAGGCGCGGCACGTCCGGGCGCAGTTCGATGGCTTCGATATCGTCCAGCGGCAGGTACTTCATGCAGGCCTGGGTCAGCGTGCCGGCGCCAAGGCCCAAAAACAGCGCGCTTTCCGGCTGCTCATGGCACAAGGCGCCCACCAGCATGGCCCGGGTGTAGTCGTACTCCAGCCAGCTGGGGTCGGCGGTGAACACGCAGCTTTGCTCGATGGCATCGCCGAACTCCAGAAAGCGGTAGTCGTCTACTTCGTACACGCTGATGACGCCAAAGGCATCCTCCACCCGTGCCAGTAGCCGCTCTTGCCGTTCCGCCGTCATGCTCACACCCACCCGCACAAAAACGCGCATTGTCCGCCAACGCCCCTGATGCAACAAGCGCGGCGCCAACTGTTACCATGGCCTATAGCCGATAACCTACAAGACCGAGCCCGACATGAACCAACCGTGGAGCCCCGACAGCTGGCGCGCTTTGCCGATCCAGCAGCAACCGACCTACCCCGATGCCGCGCACCTGCTGAAGGTCGAGCAGACCCTGGCCAGCTACCCGCCGCTGGTGTTCGCGGGCGAGGCACGCGAGCTGCGCCGGCAGTTTGCCGAGGTGACCGAAGGCCGCGCGTTCCTGTTGCAGGGTGGCGATTGCGCCGAGAGCTTCGCCGAATTCTCGGCCGCAAAAATCCGCGACACCTTCAAGGTGCTGCTGCAAATGGCCATTGTCATGACCTTTGCCGCCGGCTGCCCGGTGGTCAAGGTCGGGCGCATGGCCGGGCAGTTCGCCAAGCCACGCTCGGCGGGCGATGAAACCATCGGCGACATCACCCTGCCGGCCTACCGGGGTGACATCGTTAATGGCATCGGCTTCGACGCGAAAAGCCGCATCCCCGACCCGGACCGCCTGCTGCAGGCCTACCACCAGGCCACCGCCAGCCTCAACCTGCTGCGTGCCTTCGCCCAGGGCGGCTTTGCCGACCTGCACCAGGTGCACAAGTGGAACCTGGATTTCATCGCCAACTCGGCGCTGGCCGACAAGTACCACCAGTTGGCCAACCGCATCGATGAGACCCTGGCGTTCATGCGTGCCTGCGGCCTGGACAGCGCGCCACAGCTGCGCGAAACCAGTTTTTTCACCGCCCACGAAGCGTTGCTGCTGAACTATGAAGAAGCCTTTGTGCGCCAGGACAGCCTGACCGGCGACTACTACGACTGCTCGGCGCACATGCTGTGGATCGGCGACCGCACGCGCCAGCTGGACGGCGCCCATGTCGAGTTCCTGCGTGGGGTGCATAACCCGATCGGGGTCAAGGTTGGCCCGAGCATGAACCCTGAAGAGCTGATCCGCCTGATCGACACCCTCAACCCGGCCAACGACCCGGGGCGCCTGAACCTGATCGTGCGTATGGGTGCGAGCAAGGTGGGTGACCACCTGCCGGGGCTGATCCGCACGGTCGAGCGCGAAGGGCGCAAGGTGTTGTGGAGTTCCGACCCGATGCACGGCAACACCATCAAGGCCAGCAGCGGTTACAAGACCCGTGACTTTGCGCAGATCCTGGACGAGGTGAAGCAGTTCTTCCAGGTGCACCAGGCCGAGGGCAGCCATGCGGGTGGCATTCATATCGAGATGACCGGGCAGAACGTTACCGAATGCATCGGTGGCGCGCGGCCGATTACCGAGGATGCGTTGTCGGACCGGTATCACACCCATTGCGACCCGCGAATGAATGCCGACCAGTCGCTGGAGTTGGCGTTCTTGATTGCCGAGACGCTCAAACAAGTAAGGCGCTAACCGCTTTTCGCTTTTGATCTTGCTTCTAAGCGCGCGGTAGCTCAGGCGCCGCAGATTGCGACTTCAGGAGGCCGAGCGAAGGGCATGCGGAGGGAGGTGACGGG
>NZ_JACVZC010000183.1 GCF_016658545.1 Pseudomonas sp. S37
ATGTTTGCTGCGCGACAGCGCAGCCCGGGAGGGCTGGGTAATCTCCTACAAGAGACTGCGATCCCCTGTAGGAGCGGCCTCGTGTCGCGACCGGGCCGCAAAGCGGCCCCAGCATTCGTTCAGGTCTCCGGATGAAACTGGTAATCCCCCAGGTTCCGGCACCGCTCACCATTGATCCGCCGCAACTGCGCCTGCAAGTGCAAACACCAGATCTGCGGATCTTCGGCCACTTGGTACCCATGCAGGGTCAGGCTATCGACAATGGCATTGAGCACCGACTCGGCCACCAACGGCCCATGAAACGGCCCCTGTGCCTTGATCGCGGAGGGTTGTTCACCGGCCATGCCGGCGGCGAACAGCAACGTCCACATGCCGTTGTCCCCGGCCAGTGGGCGAATGCTGCATTCGATGCGGGTCACCAGGCCCAGGCACTGGCGTGTGAGGCTGAGGTTGCGCATGGCCGCGTCCCCTCCAATAAGCCCTGTTCAGCCCGAAACCCTCAGGCTGTCTCCATCCTGAACACTGTACCGTCCTTAAGTTCCAGCATAGAAGAACAGCACAGAAAGATGGAAAACCGGCGCTGAACGGTAGCACTTCGCCGCCAGCGCCGTTTTATTGACTCAGGCCGGTTTGGCTTGGGCAATCACCTCTTCCAGGCGTTCCTTTTCCGCCTTCTCGATGTCTTCCTCGCTGATCATTTCGGCGATTTCACGCAGGCGTTCGACCACCCGGGCGTTGACGCTGCCTTCGGTAAACAACCCGTTCTCGCCAAGCACGCCAGCCTCTTCGCCCACCAGCAGGCTCAATGCCTCGTCAGCCTGGCTCACGGCATAGACATGGAACTGGCCATTCTCCACCGCTTGCAGCACACGCTCATCCAGCATCAGCGTGGCGACGTTGGCACGCGGAATGATCACGCCCTGTTCGCCCGTCAAGCCACGGGCTTCGCACAGGCGGAAGAAGCCTTCGATCTTTTCGTTGACCCCACCCACCGCCTGCACTTCACCAAACTGGTTGATCGAGCCGGTAATGGCGAAGCACTGCTTGAGCGGCGTGCGCGACAAGGCCGAGATTAGCGTGCAGGCTTCGCCCAGCGAGGCGCTGTCACCGTCCACGTAACCGTAGGACTGCTCCAGCGCAATGCTCGCGGAGATCGCCAACGGGAACTCCTGGGCATAGCGGCTGCCCAGGTAACCCGTGAGGATCATCACCCCCTTGGAGTGGATCGGCTGGCCAAGGTTGACCTCGCGCTCGATGTCGACGATGCCGCTGCCGCCCGGGTACACGGTGGCCGAAATACGCGCAGGCATACCGAATGCCGAGTCGCCCACTTCCAGAACGGTCAGGCCGTTGCACTTGCCGATGGCCGCGCCTTCGCTGTCGATCAGGATGATGCCGGCGAGCATGTCGTCCAGCACTCGCTGCGACACACGCCCGGTGCGGGTGGCCTTGGCCTTCAGCGCACGCTCGATGTGCCCGGCGTCGGTCATTTCGTCACTGGCCAGCTGGCGAATGAAATCGGCTTCGCTGACCAGCTGGAACAGGTCACCGATACGCGCCGACAGGCGCGACTGGTTCTCTGCCAGGCGAGCGCTGTAGGTAGCCAGGCGCGCCACCGCATCGCTGGTCAACGGCGCCATGCCCTCTTCGTTGGTGCGCGTGCGCAGCAACTGGGCGAACTGTTCCAGGTTCTCGTCGACCATCGGCATGTCTTCGTCGAAGTCGACCAGCACGCGGAACATCTCCTGGAAGTCCGAGTCGTGGTCCTGCAGCGCGTAGTACAGCTGACGCGAGCCGATGATCACCAGCTTGACGTTGAGCGGGATCATCTGCGGCTGCAGGCTGACGGTGGCGACCCGGCCCAGTTCACCGATCGGTGACTCCATCTTCAGCTTGCGCGACTGCAAGGCACGCTTGAGCGCGTCCCACACGAACGGCTCGCCCAGCATTTTCTCGGCTTCGAGGATCAGGAAGCCGCCATTGGCCCGGTGCAGCGCGCCCGGGCGCAACTGCCGGTACGAGGTGTACAGCGCGCCTTGGTCGGTGCTGTATTCGATACGACCAAACAGGTTGTCGTAGGTCGGGTGCGGCTCGAACACCACCGGTGCGCCGCCGTCAGCGTAATGGCCCACGACCAGGCTGGGCGCGTACTGCTCTTCGAGCAGCTTGCGGGCAACGGCGTCGGTCTTGCTGTCATCGACCAGTTGCTCGACCACCGTGCGCAGCAGGTTCAACTGCAGCGATTGCAGGTAGGCGCAGACGGCCGCGTTTTCGGCGTACTTTTCCGACAACGGCGCCAGGAGTGGTTGCAGGGCCAGGGTAATGGTTTCTTCGTTGAGCTGGCGCAGCTGGTTGTTCGACTCGCGCTTCCACTGCGGCAGGCTGGCCAGTTCCTCGTTCAGTTGCTCCTCAAGCTGGGCGATGTCCTCATGGAACTGCTCGCGCACCGCTTCCGGCAGCTGGGCGAACTCGGCCTCATCCAGCGCCTTGCCGTCGGCCATGGGGGTGAAGGCGACGTTGCTGGAATCGCGGTACAAGGCCACGTCCTTCTCCAGCGACGCCCGCTCGATCACATCCAGGGCGCGGTCATAGCGCTGGTTGAAGGCGCGGTCGATGGCGCCCTTCTTCTGCTGGTATGACGGGTGCTCGAACACCGCCGGGAAGGTTGCCAGCAGGTTGTCGATCAACCCGCCCATGTCGGCGATGAACGCCGCGGCGCTACCGGAAGGCAACTCCAGTGCGCGCGGTTCGCGGGTGTCGTCGAAGTGGTTGACGTAGACCCAGTCGGCCGGGGTCTGCTGGCGCTTGCCCTCGGCCTTAAGGTAGCGCTTGACGAACGAAAAGCGCCCGGTGCCGGGCTCGCCCATCACATACACGTTGTAACCAGGGCGCGGCATGGCCACGCCGAACTGCAGGGCCTCGACAGCACGTTCCTGGCCCAGGACTCCGCGAAACGGCTCCAGATCGTCGGTATTGGTAAAGGCAAACTGCTCGGGCGAGAAGCGCCGGGTGAGGGCTTCAGGCGCGAGACGCAGGCGCGCAGCGACAGGATCGGGCATTGGGTTTCCTTACTTCGGCGGGGCAGATACGCAGCATTCTGGCGCTGCCCGCGCGCGCCTTGCAAGGCTCCACGGGACTTTATGTCGCAGCATGTCGCAGCCAGTGCAGGTCATGTAACAGCAAATTTTTCGCAATCAACAACGCAACCTTTAGATCGTGCCTAAACTCCAAGCTGCGCGGGTGGGTGAAATGCTTTCCCGACCTGGCAACCGAGTTGCCAGAAACCCTGACCCTTGGTTAAGACAAAGAGAACAAATGCTATGAAACGGATTCTTCTGGGTACTCTGTTCACCGTGGTCTCGCTGAACGCCATGGCCGAAGCGCCAGGCGGCCCGAACTGCGGCTGGGGCAACATGCTGTTCGAAGGCCAGCGCGGCACGCCGGCTCACTTCCTGGCTTCCACCACCAACGGCACCTCCGGTAACGCCACCTTCGGCATGACCTCCGGCACCAACGGCTGCTCGACCAAGGCTTCGCTGACCTACGGCGGCAAGTCCTGGTTCGCCATGAACGGCATGATGAACGAACTGTCCGAAGACATGGCCATGGGCCAGGGTGAAGCGCTGACCACCTACGCCGTGGTACTCGGCGTGGCCCCGGAAGACCGCGTCTACTTCAACTCGGTCACCCACCAGCACTTCAGCCAGATCTTCAGCAGCGCCGACGTCACTGCCGAAACTGTCCACAGCAACACCCTGGCTGTTCTGAAGAGCGACCCACGCCTGGCCAAATACGCTACCGAGGCCTAAGCACTGCTGCTCCCGCCCCACCCCTGGGGCGGGTTTCGCCTTTTTCGGCATCGTTCAGAAGTAGTTGCCCGATATGCTCAAACGCCTCGCTGCCCTGGCGCTGTGTGCCTGCGCCCCCGTTCATGCTGCACCCGTGCTGGATCAAGGCCGTCTCCAGCAACTGGCCAACACCCCCTACTGGATTGCCCTGGGCCATTACGAAACTGCCAAGCTCGGTGGCTGGCGCAGCTATGTGGACGACGATGCGTTCTTCCTGGCCAAGGACGGCGCCCACCACCCCGACCAGGAGCTGCAAGCCACGGTTCAAGCGCTGTACGCGCCGGCCAGCCTCGGCGACAAGCACGCCCAGTGCGTGTTCCCGGCGCGCACCCGCTGGCTGCGTGAGCAACTGAACCTGCAGGACCTGCCGCAACCGGACTGCCAGGAGTTCAAGACCTGGTACAAGTCGATCGACCCGCACAGCGCCGCGCTGATCTTCCCGGCGGCCTACCTGAACAGCCCGTCGTCGATGTTCGGCCACACCCTGCTGCGCATCGACCAGTCCAACACCCGCAGCGACGACACCACGCTGCTGAGCTACGCGATCAACTTCGGTGCGTACATCGAAGGCAGCGACAACAGCATCCTGTATGCCTGGAAAGGCCTGATGGGTGGCTACCCGGGGCTGTTCGCAATGATGCCCTACCAGGAAAAACTCTCCGAATACCGCAGCCTGGAAAACCGCGACCTGTGGGAATACCAGCTGGACCTGACCCCGGAAGAAACCGGGCGCATGGTCGAACACGTATGGGAGCTGAAGCAGATCCAGTTCGACTACTTCTTCTTCGACGAAAACTGCTCGTATCGCCTGCTGGAGCTGCTGCAAGTGGCCCGACCGAGCCTGGACCTGACGTCGCAGTTCCCCCTGACCGCCATCCCCACCGACACGGTGAAGGCCGTGAAGCAGTCGGGCATGGTCGCCAGTGAAACCTACCGCCCCTCGCGCGAACGGGAACTGCTGGCCCGCGCCGAGCCGCTCGACCATGACGAGAAGCGCCAGGTGCTGGCCGTAAGCGCCGACACCGCGCAGCTGCAAAGCCCCGACTTCAAAGCCTTGCCCCGCGAACGCCAGGCGCTGGTGCAGGATGCCGCGTATCGCCTGGAGCGCTACCGGGCCAATGGCCAGGAGCGCGACCCTGGGCAGGCCAAGCGCAGCTTCGAGTTGCTGCGTGCGATCAACAGCAACCCGCCCCCTGCCCTGCAGATCGAGCGCCCCGGCCTGCCTGAAGACGGCCATGACTCACGCACCTGGCAGCTGGGCGTGGGCACCCGCGAAGACCGCGCCTATGCCGAATACGGCCTGCGCATGGCCTACCACGACCTGAACGACAACGCCTACGGCTTCCCGCTGGGCGCGCAGATCGAAATCCTGCAGCTGAAGGTGCGCCAGTACGAAGGCAACGACTGGCAGGTACAGCGCCTGGACCTGGCCACCATCCGCTCGCTGACCCCGCGCAACGCACTGCTCAAGCCTTGGTCGTGGCAGGTGGCCGGCGGCCTGGAGCGGGTGCCGGGCAAGCATGATGACGAGGTGCTGGTGAGCCATGTGAATGGCGGCGCCGGCGGTACCTGGCAGTTGGCAGATGGCTTGCTGGGTTTTGCCCTGGGCACGGTGCGGGTCGAGCACCACAACGACTTCGCCGAATTCATTGCCCCGGCGGCGGGGTTCAATGGCGGGCTGCTGTGGCGCAACGGGCTGGGCAACATGACGCTGGAAGCCAAGGGTGATTACTTCACCAATGGCGAGGTGCGGCGCAGTGTGAGCCTGAACCAGCAGTGGGAGATCAGCCAGAACCTGGGGTTGCGCCTGAGTGCTTCGCGCGGGTTCAGCCATTTGGCCACAGCGCAGAACGAGGTGATGCTGGAGTTGAAGTGGTATCACTATTAATCAGGCCTCCGCGCACTTTGTAGGAGCGGCCTTGTGTCGCGATCGGGGTGCGAAGCGCCCCCAAATTCAGCATTCACGCAGAAATCGCCGGGGCCGCTTTGCGGCCCTATCGCGACACAAGGCCGCTCCTACACCGAGCGTGCCGAAGCTTCTCAGTGTGCCCCAACCAACTCTTTGACACTGTTTTGACACCTCCCCGACAAATCGCCACCTAGACTTGCCAGCATCAACTGGAGGGTTTTGTGGCTATGTCGCGGTACTGGTTTGGCGTGTGCATCGCGTTGTTGCTGTCGGGTTGCGAGACCACCCACGAGCAAATGCTCAATCACGGCTACCCCCCCGCCTATGCCGATGGCTTCCAGGACGGCTGCGGCAGTGGTCGCCAGGCGGCCGGCATGATGGTCGGCAACTTCCGCAAGGACGTGCCACGCTACCTGCACGAGCGCCAGTACGAAACCGGCTGGGACGATGGCTTCCGCCAGTGCCAGGCCATGCAGAACAGCGAAGAACAGCGCCAGTACCACGAGCGCTTCTGGGACCAGCGCGACCGCGACTGGCAACAGGAAAAGGACCGCGACGCGGCCAAGGCCTATCGCCACAATTGAGTCGCAAACGGACATTCCTTTAAACCTGTGGCCTGCCATGATGGTCTTCTGCACAAGGAGGCCCTTCATGAGCCGAGCATTCGTCAACGAAGACCAGGCCGCCGCCCAGGCCGACCAACCGGTCGAGCGGCGCGTCAGTGACCAACCCAACTACGTGACAGCCAGCGGCCTGCGCCAGCTGCAAACGCGCGTGGCCGAACTGAATGCCTTGCGCAGCGAACTGCAGGCGCAGGGCGAGCGCGGCGACAAGCAGCGGCTGGCCGATACCGAACGGGACCTGCGCTACTTCAGTGCGCGAGTGCAAAGCGCGCAGGTGGTGCCGGCGGCAACGTCGCAGAGCAAGGTGCAGATTGGTAGCCGGGTGCGGTTTGTGGATGCGCAGGACCAGGCGCATGAGGTGGTTTGGCGGCGGCCGGTGGGGGAGCAGGTGATCGAAGTGGTTGAAGTTATTGGTGAAGGTTAAGGGCCCTGGGGCTGCTTTGCAGCCCATCGCGGCGCAAGGCCGCCCCCACACACGGGGCCGCGGCACCCCCCGAAGGCG
>NZ_JACVZC010000184.1 GCF_016658545.1 Pseudomonas sp. S37
CGAAGCGCCGCGCGGGCGGCGCTCGATCTCATAGGCGCTGAATGTGTCGAGTCGAACACTTCGGCGCTCGATCTCACAGGCGCCAAAACCGCCAAGCCGAACACCCGGCAGCCCCCACACAGCCCACCCCGCCGCAAAGTGCCCTGCGGCAATCCGCCGCCTTCCAACGCAGGGGCCTGGCCCTTTAACTGCATGGCACAAGCGTCACACCGGTGACGCATCATCCTTACAAGCCGTATCGGGGAATGGAACATCGTGAACATCAAATGGGCAGACAAGCTACGCAAGGGCCTGCACGGCTCGGCAGATTCGCTGGGCAACCTGTGCGTCGAGGCCTTCCATTACCTGGCGCTGTTCGGCATCGGCGCAATCACCGCCTATGCAGCGGTGGTCACCTTCCTGGACATGCTCGGCAAGGGCGGGATCAGTGTCGATGACATCCTGCTGCTGTTCATCTACCTGGAGCTGGGGGCGATGGTCGGGATCTACTTCAAGACCAACCACATGCCGATCCGCTTCCTGCTGTATGTGGCAATCACTGCGCTGACCCGCCTGCTGATCGGTGATGTCTCGCACCACAAGGCGCCGGACGAAGGGCTGCTGTACCTGTGCGGGGGCATCCTGCTGCTGGCATTCTCGATCCTGGTGGTGCGCTATGCCTCGTACCGCTACCCCTCGACCAAGGTGCTGGATGCCAACGGCAAGGAAGTGGAGGAGGGCAAGTAGCCCTCAGTTGGCCATGAACGCGCGTGGCTCGTGGCTGGCATCGCGGGTCAGTGCGGCCAGCACCTGCATCGGGTTCTGGCCCAGTTCGATGGCCAGCCCCAGGCGGATGCTGTCGATTACCCGCTGCAAACGCACCGGGTCGTTGCGCTGGGCCTGGGTGATCAGGCGCTTGGCGACCACGCCAGCGTCGTCGGACAGGGTGAGCATGATGCTGCCGTCGAGGTTGGCAATGCTCAGGTTGACCCGGTACTCGGGGGCGAAGGCGGCGCTGATCCGGTCAAAGGGGTTGTTCATGCTTGGGGCCTGCAAAGATTGACTGCAGAAGTTGACCGGCCAGCGCCGGCTTGGTTCCGGCAAGGCAATTAGCCATTACTGCAACTACACTCCTTGAATCGCAGCCGCGACGCATGGCCAATGGCCGGCAAAGGAGTGCCCGTGGTTCCCTCGAATGCTGCGCGTCAGCGTGGCGCAATTGGCCTGATGGCGGTGATTACCCTGGGCCTTGCTTTGTTGTTCATGCTGGTGGTGATCGACAGTGGTCGGCTTTTCCTTGAGCAGCGCAAGCTGCAGCGCATTGCCGACATGTCGGCATTGGAGGCGGCCGGCCAGTTTGCCGTGTGCACCGGCAGCGGGCCCCAGGCTACAGCGGTTGCCCGCGTCGCCGCCACACGCAACGGGCATGCCCCCGGCAACCCGCTGACGGCCAGTTGTGGGTACTTGCAGACGGGCGCCAACAGCTTGCGTACCTTCACCGCGGACAACAATCGTGATGAAGCCATTCGGGTCGATGTGAGCAACACGGTGCCCACCAGTTTTGCCGGGCGGGTATACACGTTGGTGCAAGGCAGTGGCGTGCCGCCGACCACGACCTTGCAGGCACATGCGGTGGCATCATTGCCCATGCCGCCGCAGGCGGTGTTGAGTATCCGTACCACGCTGGCGACCGTCGATTCGCGGCAGTCGGTCTTGCTCAATGCACTGCTCGGGGCCTTGGGCGGTGCCGTTCAGCTTGATGTTGCCGGCTGGCAGGGCATCGCCAGCACTCAGCTCAATTTGCTCAGCTACCTCGACCAGTTGGCCATCGACCTCAACCTCAAGGCCGGCGACTACCAGCAGTTGCTCAGCGCCAACGCCACCGCTACGCAATTGCTGCAAGCGGCAGTGAAGGTACTGCAACAGAGCGGTGCCGCGGCCAGTGTGGTAACCAACCTGGGCAAGGTGGCGCTGGGTGCCAGCAATGGCACACTGCTACAACTGGGGGATTTGCTGGATATCCAGAACGGCACGGCGCAGGCCGGGCTGGATGCCAGTATCCAGTTGCTGCAACTGGTGCAGGGCGTGATCCAGCTGGCGGTCAGCGAAAGCGCAGCAACCGTGGATTTGCCGATAAGCGTGCTGGGGCTAGTCAATGGCCGGGTGCGTCTGAAGGTGATCGAGCCGCAGCAGATTTCTGCAGTGGGCGACCCGCGCACCGACGAGTTGCGCGTGCATACCGCACAGGTGCGGGCGATGATTTCGCTGGAGTTGCCTTTGCTCGACTCGGTTTTTGGACTGCTCAACGCGGTGTTGGACCTGGTCGGGCCGATCACCAATGTGCTCAACAACCTGCTCAGCCTCAACCTCGCCAGCACCTTGCAGTCGGTGCTATGCCTGGTCGCTGTGCCGTGTACGGTCACTGACATCGTGCTGGTGCCGGACAAGTTGTCGCTGGACATCGGGCTTGAGGTGGCAGAGGCGACGACGAGGCTCAATCCTTCAGCGCCTGACACGTTCAGTTGCTCACCCAAGCGCCTGACCACGCAGACCCAGAGTTCAGCCGCCAAGATTGCGGTAGGCCGTTTTGAATCCCCCAATGCGTTCTTCACCAGCGGCACCACGGTCGTCAAGGCATTGCCGCTGGTAGACATCGGGACCAAACGTTGTACCCGGCTGTTGATATTGCCCGCAGTCTGTGACGCGCGCGTTCCCTTCGTCGGTGGCGGCCTCGGGCTACGGGTCAACAGCAAGGTGCTCGGCAGCGGTGCGGTCGAGCGCCCGCTGGTGTTCCAGGCGCCCACCAGCACGCCGCCGAACATCGGCCTGGCCCCTGCCTACCTGAGCATGCAAACCGCCAATAACAACGTCGTCGGCAGCCTCACCGACACCTTGCAGGGCATTCAGCTGGAAGCCTACAAGCCCACGGTCAACAGCGGCCTCGGCGAAGTGATGGTGCTCGTCGGCAACGTGCTCAGCGGCGTCAAAGGCATTGTCGAACCCTTGATCAAGAACTTGCTCAGCCCGTTGCTCGACCCCTTGGTCAACGTCCTGCTCAAAATCCTCGGCATCGACCTGGTCAATGCCGAAGTCGGCGCCAACCTCAGTTGCAGCGGTGGCCGTGCTCAGCTGGCGCTGTAGATCGGCAACCACACCTTGAAGCATGCCCCTTCGTCGCTGTTGTGGGCTTCCAGCCTGCCACCCATGGCCTCCACAATGCCGTGGCTTACCGACAAGCCGAGCCCGGTGCCCATGCCAGCGGGCTTGGTGGTGAAGAACGGTTCGAAAATGCGCTCGAGCAGGCGCGGGTCGATACCGCCGCCGTTGTCACCCACCAACAGGCACATCTGCCCTTGCTCGATGTGCTGGTGCACCCGAATCTGCGGGTTGGCAACACGCCGTTCGAGCAAGGCGTCACGGGCGTTGACCATCAGGTTGATCAGTACTTGCTCGAGTTGGTCCTGATGCCCCAGCACTTCCGGGCACAGGTCGGGCTCCTCGATGTACAGCGCCACGCCTTTGCCGCGCAGGCCCTCAGCCAGCAGCCCCTGCGCACCGAGCACCGCCACCCAGGCAGCAAATACCTGTTGTTCGACGTCGGAGCGCCGGCCATAGGTGCGCAGGTGCTCGACCAGGTTTACCGCGCGCTCCAGTTGAGCGTCCAGGCGTTGCAGCTTGCCCGTCAGGTACTGGGCATCGGCTGCGCCACTTTCCAGGTGCTTGAGGGTGTTGACCAGCACCAGGCGCATGGTGGTCAGCGGCTGGTTGATTTCATGGACCATTCCCGTAGCCAGCTCGCCCAGGGTGGCCATCTTGGCCCCTTGCAGCAGTTGTTGCTGGCTATGGCGCACCGGCGTGTTATCGCGCGCCACGGCTTGTACTTCCAGCAGTTGCCCCTGGCCGTCAAACAGCCCGCGCTCGGCCCATACCCACCAGGCGTTACGGCGTCCCGGCAGTTGCAGGCACACCTCCGCGCTGCTCAACGGCTGTTGCGGGGTCAGGGTGGCCAGCCGTTGCACAAACGCCGTGCGCTGGCTGTCGGACATCCACTGCCCCAGGTTCATCTCGCCGAGCTGCTGCGGCGGGCACTCGAGGAGTTCGGCCAACGGCCGGTTGCCGAACAACAGCTGCAAGTCAGGCGTGTAGCGGCAGATCAGCGCTGGTGAGTCCTCAACCAGCACCCGGTAACGTTCCTCGCTCTGGCGCACGCGCTCGGCGGCCTCGGTGGCTTCGCTCACATCCAGCCACAGCCCGACAGCTTCAACCGGTTGCCCAAGGTCGTCGCGTAACAGGCGGGCTTCGTCGAGTATCCAGTGATAGCCGCCCAGTTGATCACGCAGGCGATACCGGCTGCGTACCTGGCCATCGCGCAGCAGCGCACGGGTACGTTCGAGCCATAGCGGGCGGTCGTCGGGGTGCACCGCCAGACCGGGGCTTTGTGCCAGTTCACTGTCCCTGGGCCAACCCAGCAGTGGCGTCAGGCTGGCGCTGAAGAACTCACTGTGCAGCGCACCTTCGCTGTAACGCTGGATGTAGATCACTGCGGGCGAACTGGCGATCAGGTTTTCCAGGCGCGCGCGGGCAGCACCGGCCTCTGATTCCTGGGCCTTTTGTGCACTGATGTCGAGCAAGAAACCCTGTACCCGATGGCCTCGCCTCTGGCCCACCCACTGCAGCCAGTGCGGGCTTGCCAGGCCATCGGCTGGCAGCAGGCGCACCTGCAGGTTCAGGGCAATGCCTTCGCGCAGTTGCTCCAGCGCCAGGCGTGCGGCTTCGCGATCGGCCGGGTGCAACCGGCCAAGCCATTGCTCGGGGGTGGCTTCACGCGGCACCCCCAGGCGTAAGGCCAGGGCCGGGTCGAATTCCACTGGCCCCTGCAGAGGCCATGACCACCAGCCAGCGCCCAGTTGCTGTTGCAGTTCATCCAGGTGACGTGAGCGTTGCTGCAACTGCTGTTGGCGCAGGCGGCTGAGCAGGGGTTCGATCAGCGCTTGCAGCAGGGGCGTGACCGAGTCGCTTGCCGGCGGCCTTGCTGTACCCGCGCAGAGCAACCAGGCCTGAACGCGATGGCCGTGCAGGTAGGGCAGGGCCAGCAAGGGCAAGCCGGCACCCGACGACTGCAACAGCGGGTGCTCATCAGCCACTTGCCGGGCCGTTGCTGGCAGCGTCTGCAACCAGGCATGCAAGCGCTCGTCGTCTGCCCAGGGCCAGTCGTTATCACTGCTGGTGTAGGCGTACCAGCCGCAATCACCCGCCAGCATCAGGCGCAGCGAGCCGGCATGCCAGTACGCGGCCAAGTGCTGCAGTTGTTCGGTGGCCGCCTGCATCAGGCGTTGTTCGTCGCAGTTACGCAGGGCACGGCCAAGCGCCGTTGCCAATTGCTGTTGCGCCAGGCGTTGGGCGTGTTGCTCGTGTTCACCCAGCAGGTCACCGATATCGAACAACTGCAGCAGCCAGCCATCCGCCTGCCGCAGAAGCCAGCCACGCGTGTGCAGGGCCGTGCCGTGCACGGTGGTGAAGTCAAGGTCCAGTGGCTGCCCTTGCCAGTCGACAGGGGGGCCCTCAAGCACCAGCCAGCTGTGCCGTTGCAGGTAGTCATGCACACGCGGGGCACTGTGCGAGCTTGCTGGCAGCACCGTACGCAAAGGCCCGGCCAAACGCAGCACGTGCCCCTGGTCATCCAGCCACAGTTGTAGCCCCAGCGCTTGCGGGGCCGGCGCTGCCGGTACCAGGGCCTGGCCGCCGAGCCAGCGATCGAACAGGCCGCTCACAGTTGCAGGCTCGCTTCGGCCCGCAGCCGATCGGGCAGGCGCGGTACCTCACCGATCAGCGGCAGTACCAGCATCGGCAGCACGTTGGTCAGTTTCGTCTTGGGGTAGTTGATGGCGACCGTCAGCAGTTTGTCGGCGCCCAGGGTCACCTGCGCGTCGCTGGCGGGCTGGAAGTTGAAGGCGGAGGGCATCCACTGCAATTGTTGGCTGATGACCTGGCGGGCCAGGTTTTGCACATCGCTGGTGTAGCTGGCGCTGTCCGGGTCCAGGGCCACGCAGCGGCGCACGGCCTCGGCGCTGGCCTGGTTGAATGACTGCAGCATCAGCATGGGCAGGGAATAACTGACCAGCCCGTAGAACACCGCGAAAAAGATCATGAACACGGCCGCAAACTCGATGGCCGCTGCGCCTTTTTGCCGTTTTGCCGAGCCTGCTTTCATGATCGCGTCTACCCTGACGATGAGTCCTGCATAACAGCATAGAACCGATCGACGAACAGGGATGGCCAATTGCCCATGCACAGCCTTGCATTGATTGTCTGGCTTGCGCTGTGCGCTGGGCAGGATGCCCGCGAACGGCAGATTTCCAATGTTTTGACCTTGGGGGGCGCCTGCTGTGCGCTGGCCTGGTTGCTGGCCACCGGGCACAGTTGGCTCGGTGCCCTGGGCAGCGATGCCGCGCTGGCTTTCGTCATCGTCCTGTTTCTTACGCTGCCCGGCTATATGCTTGGCCAGTTCGGGGCCGGCGACGTCAAGCTGCTCGGCGCGCTGGCGCTGGCCAGCAGCATGGACCATGTACTGGCCACCTTCATCGGGGCCGGGGTGCTGCTGGTTGCATGGCAGTTGGTGCGACGTAGAGCGCGCCAGCCGGGAGAGAAAAGGCCGTTTGCGCCGTACTTGCTGGCAGGCTTTGCTGTTTCGCTGGCCTGGGCTGGCTGAGCCTGCACGAGGCAGGCGACGTAGTGGATGGCACCGGCTGCGCCGGTGTTCGCGGCTGAAGCCGCTCCTACTGGGGGCCGAGTGAGCCGGGGGCTGTGAGGACGTTGTAGGAGCGGGTTTACCCGCGAAGCAGGCGACGCGGTGGATGGCACCGGCTGCGCCGG
>NZ_JACVZC010000185.1 GCF_016658545.1 Pseudomonas sp. S37
TGACGGGCATCCATGCCCGTCACCTCCCTCCGCATGCCCTTCGCTCGGCCTACTGAAGTCGCAATCGGCGTCGCTTGGGCTATCGCGCGCTTAGAAGCAAAGTCAAAAGCCGGAGCAAGAGCAAGAGCAAGAGCAACTAACGGCAGCCAATTACTGCTTCGAGGCGATAGCCTTTTCAATAGCTGCCCGGAACTCCGGATCATCCGGCTTGGTCAGGCTGGAGAAGTTACCGATCACCTTGCCCTTGCGATCAACAACATATTTGTAGAAATTCCACTTCGGCGCACTGCTCTGGCTAGCCAACTCGGCAAACAACGGTATCGCATCCTTGCCTCGCACTGCCTGCGTCTTGGTCATGGTGAACGTGACACCATAGTTGGCATAGCAGACCTTGGCCGTCTTCTCGCTATCGGCATCTTCCTGCTTGAAGTCATTGGACGGCACACCCAGCATTTCCAGGCCCTGCTCGTGATACTCCTTGTAGGTCGCCTCCAGTCCCTCGAACTGCGGCGCAAAACCGCAATAGCTGGCCGTGTTCACCACCACCAGCGGCTTGCCGGCAAACCGCTCGCACAACTCGACCTGCCCCTTGCCGCGCAACTCCGGCAAGCTGCCCTGCAACAACGCCGGGCAGTCGGCAGCCCAGCACGATGCGCTGGCAAGCAAGGCCAGCACCGGCACCGTCAACCAATGTGCACGCATGTCAGTTTTCTCCCGCATGACAATCCTTGAGCTTGCAGGGTAGCGCCTAACAAACACTCATGCCCAGCTGCATCAACGCCATCCCGCCCTGGTGCCAGCCCCACCACACCAGGGCCAGCAGCAACAGCGCAGCAACGGCCAGCAGCCCGCGGGCCAGATAGCGGTTCATGCGGCTTGGGCCTGCAAGCGGGCGACCGGGCGCTCGCGCACCGGCCAGTTGAGGGCTGCGGCCAGCAGGCTGAGCAGGATGGAAATCTGCCAGACCAGGTCGTAGCTGCCAGTACGGTCATACACCACCCCGCCCAGCCAGCCCCCCAGAAACGCACCCAACTGGTGGAACAGGAACACGATCCCGCCCAGCATCGACAGGTTGCGCACGCCAAACACGGTGGCTACTGTGCCATTGGTCAGCGGCACCGTGGACAACCACAGCAGGCCCATGGCGATGCCGAAAAGGTAGGCACTGAACTGGCTCACCGGCGCCCACAGGAACAACACGATCACCACCGCCCGCAGCAGGTACAGCCCGGTGAGCAGGCGCGGCTTGGACATGCGCCCGCCCAACCAACCCGCGGTGAAGGTACCGACGATATTGAACAACCCCACCAGCGCCAGCACCGTAGTGCCAGTGGTCGCGGCCAGGTGCTGGTCGACCAGGTAGGCCGGCAGATGCACGCCAATGAACACGACCTGGAAACCACAGACAAAGAAGCCCAGCGCCAGCAGCCAGAAGCCGGAGTGCGAGCAGGCCTCGCGCAACGCCTGGCCCAGGGTTTGTTCGGCGCCATGGCTAGGTAACGGGCGGTCGCGCAGCATGCCGACGAAAGGCACAATGAACGCTACCATCACCCCCAGCACCAGCAACGCTGCCGACCAGCCCAGCCACTGGATCAGGCCAAGAGTGCCTGGCAACATGGCGAACTGGCCGAACGAACCGGCGGCGCTGGCGATCCCCATGGCCATGCTGCGTTTTTCGGCAGGCACGGCCCGCCCGACTACACCAAGAATGACCGAAAACGAAGTGCCGGACAGGCCAATGCCGATCAGCAAGCCCGCGCTCAGCGACAGCGACCAGGCCGAGTCGGCCATGCCCATCAGGATCAAGCCGACGGCGTACAGAATACCGCCAATGATCACTACCCGCGCCGCCCCCAGGCGATCGGCCAAGGCGCCGGCGAACGGTTGCGCCAGCCCCCAGATCAGGTTCTGCAAGGCGATGGCGAAGGCAAATACCTCACGGCCCCAGCCAAAATCAGCGCTCATGGGCGCCAGGAACAAGCCGAAACCGTGCCGCACACCCAGGGACAGCGCCAGAATCAACGCCGCCCCAACCAATACCCATCCGCTGGTTCGCCACACCGAAGTCATTGTCGTTATCTCCAGCACATCGCAAGGTTTTTGCGGGTATATACCCGCTTATAGTCGTGTCAATTCAGGCCAGTTGGCCCAACAAGCGCACCAGCTCATCGCGCGGCCCTACCCCCAGCCGCTCCACCAATTCCGCTTGCGCCTGTTCCCAGGCAGGGTAAGCCGCCTGTAGCAGTTGCGTACCTGACTCGGTCAACAGCACAACGCGGTTGCGCTGGTCATCACCATCGGCCAACGCCACCAGCCCTTCAGCCTCAAGTACTCGCAGGTTGCGGCCCAGGGTACTGCGCTCCAGGCCCATGGCCTCGGCCAGGGTGGTAATGCTGGGGCGGTCAAGCCGCTGCAGGTGCCGAAGCAAGGAAAACTGGGCGACATTGACCCCGAAGCCGGCAAGGGCCTCGTCGTAATGCCGGCTCACCCCGCGGGCGGCACGACGCAAATGAGTACAGATACATTCACTGGTCAGCATGGATACGTGTATATACCCGCGCTTTGCTTGTTGCAAGAAGTTTCACGACTACAGGCAAGCATCAATCGGGACTCAGGCGACGGCGAATGGGTTCGAACTCCACTGTAGCCTTACGCGGCAAAGGGTCTGGTGCGCCCTGCTCAATAGCTTGCCAGTAACCCCACGGCACCTTGGCTGAACCCAGTTCGTAATCCATGCCGTCCCAGTTGTCTTCACGAAAGCTGTAGAACGCCCAGTGCAACTGGTTGCGCTCCAACACGCTGAGCACGTCCTCCAGGTATTGCCGACAACCCGGCAACCGGCGCATGCAGCCGAACTCCCCCACCACCAAACGTGAGCGTGGCAGGTTCATGGCGTCAGCCCAATCCAGGGGCTGCTGCAAGTAACGCCCGACACGCTGGCCGTCCCACTGCTGGCTTTGCCCGGCGAAGGGTGCCGGGCCGGGATAGGCGATAGGCTGCTTGCGGGCCATGTTTGGCGCACTGGTGGCAAAGTAGGGCTCGTACATGTGCACACTGTAGAGAACACGCGAGTCCTCCAGCGGGGCAGGCCAGTAACCGAAGGCATCTGCCGCAGCAAACCAGCCGGCATCCAGCATGATCGGCGTGTCAGCGTCCTCCTCGCGGATGCTGGCAATCAACTGTCGATAGAACGCCGGCAGATCTCGCGCACCGCCCCGCTCACGCGCGTACCACTGCTGCATGTGCCCGGGCTCGGCGTGCTCGGCAAGGCCGCCGTGTTTCTCCGGTGCCGGCTCATTGACCAGGTTGTAGGCGGCGATGGCCGGGTGGTCCTTAAGCTCGCGCGCTACATCGCGCCAGAACGCCGCAGCTTGCGACCAGTAGCGCTTGTCTTGCCAGAGACGGTCATCGAACTGACCCTGGTTGTTTTGCGACCAACGCATGCCGGGCAGCGAAAGCGGTGCGATGACCACCTTCAGCCCTGCCCGGTGTGCTCGGTCCAGCGTGGCACGCAACGTCGCCAGGTCGGCTGCAGGCAAGCCCTGATAAGCATCGGCATTGCCAAGCAGGAAATCTCGATTTGCCGGTTGCCATTTGTCGTATGACAGCCGCACCCAGGTGGCGCCATAGCCAGCCAAGGCATCGAAATAGGCTTGATCGGGCGGCAAGCGATTGAAGCTGTTGCCGCCGTGGCGGGGGTTGCCCCAGAAGCTCATGAGGTCAGCTGCCACGGCAGCAGGCGCCAACCCCATCAGCAAGGCACAGAGAATCAAGTGACGCATGGCACGTTCCTCGACGACAAAGCAGCGAGGATAAGCCAACCACCAAGTTATTGGCTTTTACTGATATTTTTCAGGATTTTTCCTGCATTATTGACTCAGAAACCTCCTACAAAAACTTCCTACAGCCCCAGCGCCAAGCCGAGCAGTACGGCCAGTTCAAGCAACTCCAGCAGCGCGCCGGCAGTATCGCCGGTAGTACCGCCCAGGCGTCGGCACATCAGCTGCCGCAACCAGGCAAATACCAGCATTGCCAGCACCACGCTCCATCCACCCAGCAACAGGCTGAAAAGTACACACCCCAGCAGCACCCAGCCCGCTGCCCGCCGCGGCAGGTGCTCTGCCAGCGCCTGCCCAAGCCCGCCTGGGCGCACATAAGGCGTGCACAGGAACAATGCCAGCATCGCCGCTCGCCCGAGCAGCGGCGCCAGCAGCAGCTGTGCTCCAACGCCCTGCTCGACCAACACCCACAAGGCACAGAACTTCAACAGCAGCACCAGCACCAGGGTCACCACGGCAATCGGCCCGCTGCGCGGGTCCTTCATGATGTGCAAAGTGCGCTCACGGTCGCCAAAACCACCCAGCCAGGCATCCGCACTGTCCGCCAGGCCATCCAGGTGCAAGGCGCCACTGAGCAGCACCCACAGCGTCAGCAGCAACGCCGCCTGCAACGCGGCGGGCGTACCTTGCAGCAGGTGGCTGGCCAGCCACAACAGCAGGCCGAACAGCAGCCCGACCAAGGGGTAGAACAACAGCGAACGCCCCACGTCACGCGGTGCCGGCATACCCGGCAGGCTCACCGGCAGGCTGCTGAGAAACTGCAAGGCAATCCAGAACGGCAACATTTCAGCGCTCCTCGACCAGTTGCCCGTCGTCACCCATTACCAGCCGCATCAAGGCGCCATGCCCGACTTCGACTTGCAGCAGCTGTTCCCTGGGCAAACCACGAGCGCGGGCCAGCAACAGCCGCATCACGCCGCCGTGGGTGACCAACAGCACGTGTTTGCCGGCATGCTGCAGGCGCAAGCGTTCGACAGCCGCCAGCACTCGATCAGCGAACACTTCGACCGGCTCGCCATTGGGGGGCGTGAAGGCGTAAGGGTCCGCCCAGAAAAGCCCCAGCGCGTCCGCCTGGTCCTCCATGATCTGCGCGGCGCTACGGCCCTCCCAATCGCCAAAATGCAACTCCTGCAAGGCGGGCTCACGCTGCACCGGCAGACTCAACCGTGCCCCCAGCTCATCGGCAAAGCGCCCACAGCGCTGCAGCGGCGAGCTGACCAGCACTTGCCACGGGCCGGCCTCGGCCACGGCACTGCGCATTTGTGCCCAGCCCTTGTCGGTCAGGGCATCGTCCAGGCTGCCACGCAGGCCGCCCTGCTCCGTTTCCCCATGGCGCAGCAGGTCGAGGATCATGCCGGGCGGTCCGCCACCGCAGCCTCGGCAAAGGTCGCCATCTGCCCATGCAGCGCACAGGCCAGGCGCAACAGGGGTACCGCCAGGGCAGCACCACTGCCCTCGCCCAGGCGCAAGCCCAGGGCCAGCAACGGCTCGGCCTGCAGCGCAGCGAGCAAGGCCTTGTGCCCAGGCTCGGCACCTTGATGGGCGAACAGCAGCCAGGCCCGGCATTGCGGGTTGAGGCGTACCGCCAGCAGCGCGGCAACGCTGCAGATAAAGCCATCGACCAGTACCGCGACGCCCGCCTGCGCGCAGCCGATGTAGGCACCCGCCAGCGCTGCAATTTCGAAACCGCCCACACAGCCCAAGGCCTGCAACGGTTGCTCAGCACTCAGACCATGCAGGCGTAGCGCCTGCTCGATGACCTCGGCCTTGTGCCGCACCCCGGCGTTGTCCAGGCCGGTGCCCGGCCCGCTCAGCTCTGCCGCCGGGCAGCCCAACAGGACGCTGGCCAAGGCGGCGGCGGCCGTGGTGTTGCCAATGCCCATCTCACCACCGATGAACAACTGCGCGCCTTGCTCTGCTGCACGCAGGGCGCTGTCGCGGCCGGCCTGCAAGGCAGCTTGAAGCTGGCTGTCGGTCAGCGCTGGCTGGCGGGCAAAATTCGCGGTGCCGGCGCCCAGGCGCAGATGACGCACGCCAGGCAGCTCCAGTTGCAGGTCGATGGTGCCAAGGTCGACCACTTCCAGGCTGGCCAGCAGCTGCCGCGCCAGCACGCTGATCGCCGCACCGCCGCCGACGAAGTTGCGCAACATCTGCCCGGTTACTGCCTGCGGGTAGGCCGAGATGCCTTCTTCGACCACGCCATGGTCGCCGGCAAAAATGGTGATCGCGGTGTTATCGAGGGCGGGGCGTTCTTGCCCCTGCATGCCAGCCAGCTGGATGGCCAGGCCTTCCAGCTGGCCGAGCGAACCGGTTGGCTTGGTCAATTGCTGCTGACGGGCGCGGGCCTGGTCCATGGCGGCGTTGTCGAGGGGTTGGCAGGGGGTTTGCCACCAGGGTTGGGTCATGGTCGATGGGCCTGTTTGGGGTTGAGAAATAGGTGTTGGGGCTGATAGGTGTTCGCCAAGAGGTGTTCAGCGCCTGTGAAGTCGAGCGCCGCCAAGTGTTCACCGAAGCATTTTCAGCGCCTGTTAAATCGAGCGCCGAAGCGTTCGCCTCGACATATATGGCGCCTGCGAGATCGAGCGCCGCCCGCGCGGCGCTTCGCGGCTAAAGCCGC
>NZ_JACVZC010000186.1 GCF_016658545.1 Pseudomonas sp. S37
GCGCACCCCATCCGACCGGTCCGGCGCCCCGGCAAGGCCGCTCCTACAGGTCACTGATCTTCCAAGAGAATAAAAATCAGGCTACTACAATCAAATCGTAATATCGAATAGCCATATTGAGCGCCCCTGACAATAACCCATGGTCGCCCAATGCATTTCACGCCCAACCGCCTGGCCCTGTGCATCGCACTGGCCTGCGCCGCCTTCGCGCCCACCGCCTTCGCCAAGGACTACCTGATCGACAGCGCCAGCACCGACACCCTGGAGCTGAAGAAGTCCGACACCTTGAAAGTGACATCCAGCGGCAGCATCGTGGCCAGTGACGACGACGGCGTGATCCTGCCCAAGCACACCAGCGGCGCCACCGTGAGCGTCGACAATGCCGGCATCATCCGCTCCACCGACGGCCGTGGCATCGACACCAAGGACGACGGCGAAGACCTCAGCCATTACGTGATCAGCAACCAGGCCGGGGCGCTGATCCAGGGCACCAACGACGGCCTGCGTTTCCAGACCAACCCCACGGCAGGCGGCAGCCTGAGCATCATCAACGCCGGCACCATCGCGTCCACCGTCGAAGGCCAGGCCATCGACCTGGAAACCCTCGACAACCCAGCCTTTACCACCACCGTGGTAAACCAGGCCACAGGCGTGATCCACGCCGTGGGCAACGACGCGATCAAGACCGGTTCCAACGCCACCATCACCAACTACGGGCTGATCTACACCGACACCGCGCCGCAAGACAAGAACGGCCTGGACCAGAAGTGGGACGGCATCAAGATCGGCACGTCTACCGGCGTCACTGTGTACAACCACGGCACCATCAGCGCCGACCGCCACGGCATCGACCTTAAGAGTGACGCCACTTTGTACAACTACGAGGGCGCCAGCGTGACCGGGCGCAACGGCTCGGGCTTCGGCTCCGACGGCAGCGGCACGGTGTACAACTGGGGCACCATCACCGGCGCCATCGCAGACGGCAAGATCAATGGCGACGGCGATGGCGTGGACATCGACAACATCGGCCACGTGTACAACGCCGGCACAATCCAGGGCCTGGGCGCCAAGGGCGTCGACAGCGGTGGCCGGCCGAACGGCAGCGAAGGCATTGCCATGGGCGGCGGCAGCATCATCAACACCGCCAGCGGGGTCATCCGCAGCGTCGACAACGGCATTCTGGTCGATGACGGCGCCGAAGGGGCCGGGGTGGCCGCCACCACCATCAGCAACGCCGGGCGCATCGAAGGCGAAAGCGGCTTCGGCATCAAGCTGATTGGCGACTACGACGACAGCGTGACCAACAGTGGCACCATCAGCGGCGGCAACGGCCTGGCGCTGAGCCTGGGCGCCGGCAACGACAGCCTGACCGTGCTGACCGGTGGCGTGTTCAACGGCCTGGTCGATGGCGGTGACGGCATCGACAGCCTGACCCTGGATGGCACTGGCAGCTTCAGCAACAGCGCCAATTTCGAAACCCTCACGGTCAGCGGCGGCAGCTGGACCCTGAGCAGCATCGGCGACTTCAGCCAGGGTGGTGTGGTGACGTCGGGCGCCACGCTGATCAACCAGGGCAGCATCCTGGGCGAGATGCTGATCGAGCAAGGCGCCGCTTATGCCGGCGGTGGCTCGGTGGGCGGCCTGCAGGTAAACGGCACCTTGCTGACCAACACCGGCCTCGGGGTAGCCACGGTCGCCGGCGACCTGAGCTTCGGCCAGGGTTCGAGCCTGGTGTATGGCGTGAATGCCGATGGCAGCAGCGCGCCGATCAATGTCAGCGGCAGTGCCAACCTTGATGGCGCTACCCTGCGCATACAGCCAAGCGCGGGTGAATACCCGTGGCAAAGCCATTACACCGTACTGACTGCCGGCGTGGTGAACGGCCAGTTTGCCCAAGTGACCAGTGATTATGCCTTCCTTACCCCGACCCTGAGCTACAGCAGCACGGCGGTGGGCCTGGACTACACCCGCAACGACGTGGCCTTCGAGCGCTACTCACAGTCTGCCAATGGTGCCGGCGCCGCGCGCAGCCTGGCCACCCTCGGGCAGAACAGCAACCTGTACAACGCCGTGCTTGGCACCACCACAGCGGGTGCCGGTAACGCCATCGAACAGCTGTCGGCCAGCAATACGGCCAACCTGGCGGCAGCCACCCTGGCGGGCACCTCGCAAGTCGGCAGCAGCATGCTCGGCGCCATGCAGGCGATGGGCAGCAATGGCAACCTGCTGGTGGGCCTGAACGACAGCGACGGCCCTGCCCTTGCGGCTACCGGCGTGCCACGTGAAGCGCGCAACCTCAACGACCCGAACGCCCAAGGGCGGGTCTGGGCGCAGGCGCTGGGCAGCTACGGCAAGGTCGACGGCAGCCATGGGGCCAGCGCGCTGGAGCAACGCACCGGGGGTGGCGTGCTGGGCGTTGATTGGGCATTGGGCGGCGACTGGCGCCTGGGCCTGCTGGGTGGATATTCGCGTACCCGGCTGGATGCCACGGGCCTGGACGGCACCGTGCGCAGCTGGCATGCCGGTGTCTACGCCCAGCACCAGAGCGGCCCGTTGGCCGTGCGCCTGGGTGCGGCGTACAGCAGCCATGATGGCGACAGCAAACGTGACGTGGCCTTCGCCGGCTTCAACGAGCGCCTCAAGGGCGACTATGACGCCGACAGCCAGCAGGCCTTTGTCGAGCTGGGCTACGCCATGGGCAGCGGCCGCCTGAGCGCCGAACCGTTTGCCAACCTCGGCTATCAGCGTTATCACCGTGACAGCTACCGCGAACAAGGTGGCGATGCGGCGCTGGCGGTGGATGCCGATACCCAGGACAACTTCAGCAGCACCTTTGGCTTGCGCCTGGCGCACCTGGGCCAACTGGACAACGGCATGAGCCTGACCCCGCGGGCGACCCTGGGCTGGCGCCACACCTATGGCAGCATCGATACCCGTACGCGGCAGGCGTTTATTGCGGGCGGTGATGCGTTCAGTGTCGAGGGCAGTGCCATTGACCGCGACAGCTTGCTGGTCGAGGCCGGGCTGGACCTGGGGCTGAGTGCGCGACAGAGCATTGGCTTGGGGTATAGCGGCGAGCTGGGCAGCAATAGCCGCAACCATGCGGTGGTTGGGCAGTGGCAGTTGAAGTTCTAGACCTTCACTGCCTGGGGTGGCCTCTTCGCGGCTAAAGCCGCTCCTACATGGGACTGCACAGGTTTCAAATCCTGTGAAATTACCTGTGGGAGCGGGTTTACCCGCGAAGAGGCCGGTACAGGCAACTTGCATTTACAGCGCCACGGGCATAGCTTCCTGATGTTTTCCACATCCGTGCCCAGGAGCAACACCATGTACACCGGCATCGTCCAGGCCGTCCGCCCTCTGCTTGATGTGACCCGCTACCCGGGCCACAACCAGTTCACCATCGACCTCACCCCGGAGCTGCTTGACGAGCTGAAGATCGGCGCCAGCGTCAGTGTCGAGGGCACCTGCCTGTCGGTCACCGAAATCAACGGCTCCCAGGTCAGGTTCGACGCCATGACCGCCACCCTTGAACGCACCAACCTGCGCAATTTCAAGGCCGGCCAGGGCGTCAACATCGAACGCTCGGCGAAGATGAACGCCGAAGTCGGTGGCCACCTGATGGCGGGTCACATCGCCACCACCGCCGAAATCGTTGAGCTGTCGATCAAGGAAACCGGCGCGTTCATCACCTTCCGCATGCCCGCGCACTGGGGCAAGTACGTGTTCCCGCGGGGCTTTATCGGGGTCAACGGCTGCAGCCTGACCGTGGCTGACGTGGACGACAACGTGGTCACCATCAACCTGATCCCGGAAACCCTGCGCCAGACCACCTTTGCCCGCTACAAGGCCGGCGAGCTGCTCAACATCGAGGTCGACCACCAGACCATGGTGCTGGTCGACGTGGTGGAGCGCACCATCAAGGGCACCCTGGCTCGCGAAAACCTGCTGCCCTGAGGCTTGCACATGCTGCCAAACGCCCTCCCCGCGCGTTCGATCAGGCGGTTGCGCCTGCAGGTGCTGCGTGGCCGCGTCGGCCTCGGCCTGGTGGCTGCACTGTCAGTGCTGGCGGGAATGACCGA
Organism: Pseudomonas sp. S37; assembly: GCF_016658545.1. Lineage (GTDB taxonomy): Bacteria > Pseudomonadota > Gammaproteobacteria > Pseudomonadales > Pseudomonadaceae > Aquipseudomonas. The sequence continues at coordinate 4,083 of NZ_JACVZC010000186.1, forward strand.
TGCCATCGGGCTGCTGGCGCTGGGCGACTTCGTGTCGTTCATGAGCGGCAACACCACGCGCCTGGCGGTGGCCATCAGTGAAGCGGACCTGGCTTTGGTACTACGCCTGAGCGGCGCGCTGCTGGGCTTCGTTGCTGGCAATACGCTAGGCATCGTACTGGCGCGCGGCTTCCGGCGCCGGGCCTGGCCCGTGTTGCTGGTAGTGGCCGCACTGCTGGCCTTCGCTGCGGCATGGCCGCTGGCGGCCACCTTCCCTGCTTTGCTGGCCGCCACCCTGGCCATGGGCATGATCAACGCAGTGGTCGAGCAAGTGAATGGCCTGCCCATTGGCCTGACGTATGTGACCGGCGCCCTGTCGCGTTTCGGCCGTGGTCTGGGGCGCTGGATGCTGGGCGAGCGGCGCAATGGCTGGCGTGTACAGCTGGTGCCCTGGGCCGGCATGCTGCTGGGCGCCGCATTGGGCGCTTGGCTGCAACAACACCTGGGCCTGCTGGCGCTTGCCGGCAGCTGCGCGCTGGCGTGCGTGCTGGCCCTGGTGTCGCGGTTCATTCCGCGCGCCTGGCAGCGTGGCTACATGCCCCGCTGATCAATCGATGCGCGGGTGCTGCTGCGCCAGCAGCTTGCGCTTGGCCTCCAGCTCGGCGATCTGCTCATCGATGTCCTCGATCTTCTGCTCGATGTTGTCGTGGTGCTCCTGCAGCAGTTCGCGCGCTTCCTCGATATCCGATGCCGCCGGGGCTGCACCGCGTAGCGGTTTGTTGGCGGTTTCCTTCATGGTCAGGCCGGTGACCAGGCCGACGGCGGCGATTACCATCAGGTAATAGGCCGGCATGTACAGGTTGCCGCTGCTCTCCACCAGCCAGGCGGCGATGGTCGGCGTCAGGCCGGCAATCAGCACCGAAATGTTGAAGGCGCTGGCCAGTGCGCTGTAGCGGATATGGGTGGGGAACATCGCCGGCAGGGTCGACGCCATCACGCCAATGAAGAAGTTCAGCAGCACGGCAATGATCAGCAGCCCCGAGAAGATCAGCCCAAGCGCCCCGCTGTTGATCAGCATGAACGCCGGAATGGCCAGCGCAAACAGCCCGACACTGCCAACCACGATGAAGGGGCGACGGCCATACTTGTCGCTCATCAGGCCGATGATCGGCTGCACGAACAGCATGCCGACCATGATCGCGATGATGATCAGCACGCCATGGTCTTCGCTGTAGTGCAGGTTGTGCGACAGGTAGCTGGGCATGTAGGTCAGCAGCATGTAGTAGGTGACGTTGGTTGCGATCACCACGCCAATGCAGGTCACCAGGCTGCGCCAGTGCTGGGTAGCCACCTCCTTGAAGGACACCTTGGGCCCCGAGGCCAGGCCTTCGCGGTCGCCCTGCTCCATCTTGTCGACATGCTGCTGGAACGCCGGTGTTTCCTCCAGCGCGTGGCGCAGGTAGAGGCCGATGATGCCCAATGGCAAGGCCAGGAAGAACGGCAGGCGCCAGCCCCATTCGAGGAACTTCTCTTCACCGAGGATCGTGGAAATCATCACCACTACCCCGGCGCCCAGCACGAAGCCCGCGATCGAACCGAAGTCCAGCCAGCTGCCGAGAAAGCCGCGCTTGCGGTCGGGGGCGTATTCGGCGACGAAAATCGATGCGCCGGTGTACTCGCCGCCCACCGAGAAACCCTGGGCCATTTTCGCCAGCAGCAGCAGGATCGGCGCCCAGATGCCGATGCTGGCATAGGACGGTATCAGGCCGATGGCGAAGGTGCTGAGCGACATGATCACGATGGTGGCAGCGAGAATCTTCTGTCGGCCGAACTTGTCGCCCAGCGCGCCGAAGAACAGCCCGCCCAAAGGCCGTATCAGGAATGGCACCGAGAACGTGGCCAATGCCGCGATCATTTGCACGCTGGGGTCGGCATTGGGGAAGAACACCTTGCCCAAGGCGTAGGCGACGAAGCCATACACGCCGAAGTCGAACCACTCCATGGCGTTGCCCAAGGCGGCGGCGGTGATCGCCTTTTTCATCTTGGCGTCATCGACGATGGTGATGTCTTTGAGGCCGATCGGTTTGACGCTTTTCTTGCGAGATTTCATGCCCGTGTCCCTGTCGCTGAATGCTCTAAGGGATCAGATACAACGGGACACTAAATAATTCAGCGCTTACGAAATTTTTGTGCAATAGCCAGTCATGGTGGCGCCCTGTAGGAGCGGCCTTGTGTCGCGATGGGCTGCGCAGCAGCCC
>NZ_JACVZC010000187.1 GCF_016658545.1 Pseudomonas sp. S37
GCCGGTGCCATACACCGCGTCGCATTCTTCGCGGGTAAACCCGCTCCCACAGGTTCTGCAGTGCGCTTGAGGCCTATCAGCACTGCAAAAAAATTGCAGTACAGGCGCATTTTTTTGAATTAGCCCAATCCCGCCCCGCCCGGCAAAATCCCCCTCACGAAACCCTGCGGTTTCCATCTCTCCATGGACGGAGCCCCTTGTGGTATTGCATTCGCAATACGAGGCCCAGGCCAGCTCGGCTGGGCTTTCTTTTTAATCAGAAAAACCAAAGATCCCGATTACTTAAATGTCTGCCTCGCGTTCCGAAAGTCGTCTGCAGCGGCTGTTGCCGGCGCCCCTGAATATCCCCCCCAAAGAATGGTTGCGTGCTGGTATCGGTGCGTTGCTTGGCCTGTTCCTTGCCGGCTGGCTGACCAGCATGGCTTATGGTCCGGGCATTGCCCTGCACCTGCTTGGCCCGTTGGCTGCCTCGGCCGTGCTGGTATTCGCCGTGCACTCCGGCCCGCTGGCGCAACCCTGGCCGGTGCTGGGCAGCTATGCGCTGGCCGGCGCCGTCGGCCTGGCCATGCGTCAGGGCTTCGGCCCCGAACTGTGGGTAGCCGCTGCTGCATTGTGCATCTCGATTTTGGTGATGTGCCTGCTGCGCTGCCTGCACCCGCCAGGTGGCGGCGTGGCGGTAAGTGCTGTGCTGGCCGACTCGGGCCTGACCGCCATGGGTGACCACCTGCTGGAGCCGGTGTTGCTCAATGCGCTGATCCTGGTGGCGGTGGCAATCGTCTACAACCGCCTGACCGGCGTGCGCTACCCGAAAGGTGCCGTGCCGCGCAAAGACCTGCACCACACCCATGACCCGCTCCCCGGCGAGCGCGTGGGCATCCGCAGTGAAGACCTGGACCAAGCCCTGGAAGAGCTGGGCGAGTTCGTCGACGTCACCCGGGACGAACTGGAGCGCATCATCCTCGCCACCGAGCAGCACGCCTTGCAGCGCAGCCTGGGCGGTATTACCGCCGCGTCGGTAATGTCACGCGATGTGCAATTCGCCAGCCCTGACACCACCTTGGAACAGGCCTGGAAAATGCTCGCCAGCCACCACCTGAAAACCCTGCCGGTGTTGCAGCAGGGCAAACTGGTGGGCATCGTCAGCCTCAGCGACCTGGTCGGCCCGGCCATGCAGCGTGGCCGTTTCAGCTGGCGCGGGTTGCTCGGCCGCAAGGTGGTGCGCATGGAGCAGGTGATGAGCCGGCGGGTGGTCAGCGTCAGCAGCCAGCACCCGCTGGAGCGCCTGTTGCCATTGCTGTGTGAACAGGGCCTGCATTGCCTGCCGGTGCTCGACGCCGACAAGCTGGTGGGGGTAATCACCCAGACCGACCTGATCGCCGGCCTCAAGCGTCAGCTGCTCAGCAAGGCCGAGGCTTCAGATAACCGGGTCCCAGCGTTGTGACCAGTCACTGGCGCCGGCGGCCACCAGCCGGCGCAGGACGCTGAAAGCCTGCTGCAACGCTTCGCTGTCGCGCTTGCGCGGGTACACCAGGAACGTTGGGTAGGTGAACTCCGGCGCCTGCGGTACCCGCTCGAACACCCCGCTGTCCAGGTAGGCCTGCACCACGCGCGTGCGGAAGTAGCCACTGCCGCCCTGATCGAGAATGAACTGCAGGGCCAACGGCCCGAGGTTGAAGCTAAGTGCCGGGCGCGCGCAGTCGGGCAGGGCGGCATCATGCTGGCGGCGGAAGGCCTCGCCCCAGTCGATGTAGATATACGGCTCGGGCTGATCGACCCGACGCACGCGGATCAGCTTTTCTTCCATCAGCTGCTCGACTTGCAAGCCCGGGCCGTAGGTCGGCTGGTACACCAGCGCGGCGTCCAGCAGGCCCATCTCGACCTTGCGCAGCAGCGACTCGCCGTCACTGACCTCGCTACGGATCGCGTGGCTGGGCAGCTCACGGTGCAGGGCGCTGACCCAGTCGAGCATCATCGGGTTGCCCAGGCTCACCTCACCGCCCACATGCAGCACCTGCTGGCAGCCTTGCGGCAGCGGCAGGTCGCGGCGTGCCGCTTCCCAGGTCTGCACCAGCTGGTTGGCATAACTGACGAAGGCCTCCCCATCGCTGGTCAGGCTGGCGCCGTTGCGGCTGCGCACGAACAGCTGGCAGCCCAGTTGCTGCTCCAGGCGCTGTACCCGGGCGGTGATCGCGGTCTGTGACACGAACAGGCGTTCGGCGGCGGCGACCAGACTGCCGCAACGCACGATTTCCAGGAAGGTACGGGCCTGATCGATGTCCATGGGTTGCTCGGTGGCTGAAAGGGTGGCCTATTCTAGAGGCTTTGCACCGTTTTGGGGCGCTTTTGCGTTGTCTGCAAATTTGCAGGTCGGTTGTGACTTTAGTCCCATGGCGGCGCGGGTGCAGCGGTCCATACTCAAGGTTCGCCCTTCAATAACAACAAGTACCGGGTTCCCATCGATATGAGCTACCAGCACAGCTACGCCCACTCCATTTCCGACCCAGCTGCTTTCTGGGAGGAGCAGGCCTCACGCCTGGCCTGGCACCGCAAGCCTGCCGTAACCCTGCAAGACAACGCTGACGGCACCCACCGCTGGTTCGCCGACGGCCGCCTGAACAGCTGCCACCTGGCCCTCGATCACCAGATCGAGCAGGGCCGTGGCGAGCAACTGGCGCTGATCTACGATTCGCCGGTGACAGGTGTGCAGCAAACCTTCACCTACAACCAGCTGCGCGACGAGGTGGCGTGCCTGGCCGGCTTGCTGCGCCAGCTGGGCGTAAACAAGGGCGACGGGGTGATCATCTACATGCCCATGGTGCCGCAGGCGGCCATGGCCATGCTGGCCTGTGCGCGGATTGGCGCGGTGCATTCGGTGGTGTTTGGCGGCTTTGCCGCCAACGAGCTGGCCCTGCGTATCGATGACGCCCGGCCAACGCTGCTGTTGACGGCGTCCTGCGGGCTGGAGTTCGACAAGGTAATCGCCTACAAGCCACTGGTCGATCGCGCCCTGCAACTGGCCCGCCACCAGCCGCGCAACGTGCTGGTGCTGCAGCGGCCACAGCTGCAGGCAGACTTGCTGCCAGGCCGTGATCTGGACTGGCAGGCGACACTGGAAGGCGCCGAGCCGGTAGCGCCGCTCGAACTGGATGCCGGTGACCCGCTGTATATCATGTACACCTCGGGTACCACCGGCAAACCCAAGGGTATCGTCCGCGAGAACGGCGGCAATGCCGTGGCGCTGTGTTATGCAATGCGCCATATCTACGGCATGCAGGCCGGTGATGTGTGGTGGGGTATTTCCGATGTGGGCTGGGTGGTCGGCCATTCGCTGATCGTCTACGGGCCGTTGATGAGCGGCTGTACCACGGTGTTCTACGAAGGCAAGCCGATTCGCACGCCAGATGCCTCGGCCTACTGGCGGGTGGTGGAGCAGTACAAGGTCAATGCGTTGTTCTGTGCGCCCACGGCCATGCGCGCAATTCGCAAGGAAGACCCGGAGGGCGAACTGATCCGCACGCATGACCTGAGTTCGCTGCGCCAACTGTTCCTGGCGGGAGAGAAACTTGATTCCAGCACCCACGAATGGCTTGAGCGGGTCAGCGGCAAGCCGGTGCATGACCACTGGTGGCAGACCGAGACCGGTTGGCCGGTCACCGCGCCGTGTGTCGGGCTGGAAGGCAGCGCGGCCAAACCAGGCTCGAGCAACCGCGCCGTGCCGGGCTACCACGTACGCGTACTGGATGATGATGGCCACCTGCTGGGCCCCAACCACCAAGGCTCGATCGTGATCGCCTTGCCACTGCCACCCGGCTGCAGCCAGACACTGTGGGGCGACCACGAGCGTTACCTGCAGGCGTATCTGCACACCTACCCGGGCTATTACCACACTGGCGACGGCGGTTATCTGGATGAGGACGGTTTCGTCTACATCATGGGGCGTACCGATGATGTGATCAACGTCTCCGGGCACCGGCTTTCCACGGGTGAAATGGAAGACCTGGTGGCGCGCCACCCGGCGGTGGCCGAGTGCGCGGTGATAGGCGTGCATGACGAAATCAAGGGCCAGGTGCCGTTGGCGCTGGTGGTACTCAAGGACGGTGAGGGCATTGTCGAGGCGCAGTTGCTGGTGGACCTGGTGGGCAGCGTGCGTGAGGAGATCGGCCCGTTGGCCTGTTTCAACCGGGTGCGGCTGGTGAAACGCTTGCCCAAGACCCGCTCCGGGAAGATTCTGCGGGCGGTGCTGCGCAAGATTGCCGATGGGCAGGCGTATGTGCCGCCGTCGACGCTGGATGATCCGGCGGTGCTGGGGGAGATCGAGGGGGTGCTGGCGGATTTGCCCCGGGCGGGTTGATGGGTTGACAGTGCCGGCCCTTTCGCGGCTAAAGCCGCTCCCACAGGTGCAGCGCAGGTTGTGAATATTGCGGGGTACCTGTGGGAGCGGCTTTAGCCGCGAATAGGCCGGTTCAGGCGATGCACATCTAAGGGGCCAGCTGATGCAGCTGCCCCAACCGGCTACGCGTACGCATCAGGTCGGCCAGCGGCCCGCCCAGGCTTTCTTCCAGCGGCCGCTTGCCGATCACCACCACCTGCCGATCCTGGTCATACAACACATCCACCAGGTTGACGAAGCGCTGCTGCGCCGCCAGCGAGCACTCCGACAAGTCATCCAGCCCATCGATAATCCACTCATCGTACGCCTGGGCCAACACCAGGTAGTCGATCACTGCCGTGGCCTTTTCGCACAAGTCGTCAAAGCCAAGCACCACCCGCCGGCCATCAACGGCCAGGGCGCGCAGTGGGCGCTTGTTCACTTCCAGTATCAGCGGCTGCTGCGCAGGCACATTCAGCGCCTGGCGCTGCGCCGCATTGCCTGGCCACACGTAATGGCCCTGGGTAAAACGCTGATGCTCACGGTTGGCCGGCAGGCTGCGAAAATCAGTGTCACCACCCACTTCCAGCACTTCCATCGCGCTGTTGATCAGGCGGATTACCGGCAAGAAGCGCTCGTGGTACAGCGGGTTGGGCAACAGCCCTTCCGGCGCATAGTTGGAGGTTACCAGCAGGAACACACCGCGGCTGAACAAGGCCGTGAACAGCCGGGTGAGCAACATGGCATCGCCAATGTCATGCACGTGGAATTCGTCGAAGCACAGCACTTGGCAGTCGCCCACCAGTTCGTCGAGCGTTGCGCCCAGTGCGTCGTCCAGCGCGCGGTGGCGGTGCATGCCCTGGTGCAGGCGGGCAAAGAAGTCATGAAAGTGCAGGCGCTTCTTGGCCGCTACCGGCACGGCCTGGAAGAAACCATCGAGCAGCCAGCTTTTGCCCCGGCCGACCGAGCCGTATAGATAGAGGCTGCGTGGCTGCCCTTGCTCAAGCTGCGCCAGTTGCGTGGCCATGCAGTGGATGACCCGACGCTGACCGTCGCTGAGCTGATAACCGCGGCTCTGCGCCTTGTCCTCGAACCAGCTGAGCAGTTCGCTCTGTTGAGTGGCGGCGCCGCGCAGGCGTTGGCCAAGCTGGCGCAGCGGGGTAGGGATCCAGGCAGACAAAAGCAACGCTCCTTGGGCGATGGCGGGGCAGCGTGCAGCTTGCCCGAGGGCGGCCATTTTGACTAATACAGAAAGTGCCCGGCAATCATCACTTCTCGCGATAGGTCTGGCCGCCTTGTGCGCCGCTGAGCTAGGGTTTGCGCTCCAGTTGGCGCTCTATCATGTACTTCACTGCCAGGCGCCGTTCCTTCAGGTGGCGCAGGTCTTCGTCGACGAAGTTGCCGGCCGAGATCGACTCCGCGGCCAGCACCTGGTTGTCGATATCCATGTACTCGTCCAGCAAGCGATCAAGTGTGGGGTCCTGCTGACGGCGCTGCTGGACGATTTCGCGGGGGTAGTGCAGGTCCTGGTAGAGGTCGTGGGAGACAGGCATGGGGTCCTCCTTGGTCAATGCAAATGACTCATCTGATTGGAAGGAAGGAAAGCGATTGTGTTGAAGCGAAGCGGGGGGAAAGCGACGGACGGTCAGACTGCACCCGGTGAAAATGACTAAGCCGCTGTTTTTTGACAATTTTTTTTGATCAGGGGGTTCACAGACTGAAACTTTGTTGTTAAAGTGCCGCGCATTCCAAGACAACAAGCAAACAAGCAGTTGTCACGCAGTTGGAATTGTCAGAGCAGCAAACGCTGCATCCGATACAGGGGCGTCGCCAAGCGGTAAGGCAGCAGGTTTTGATCCTGCCATG
>NZ_JACVZC010000188.1 GCF_016658545.1 Pseudomonas sp. S37
GGCCGCTTTGCGGCCCATCGCGACACAAGGCCGCTCCTACAGGGGACCGCGCAGCCCAGAAAAAAGAAACCCCGGGCGCTGGGGAAGACGCCCGGGGCCAAGCGAAAGTCCTTGGGGACTTCCCGTGACAGCCTCGCCAGTACCGGAGCAAAGCACTGGCTGGCTGCCCTACTGTGTCTGATAAGCCACTCAGGCAAAGGTTCCCTGCGGCTGCTGACGCTGCTGCAGTGCCGCGATTACGCAGGGCTGCAAGCGCCCCTCGGCTATCTGCAGGTCACGGTGCAAACCATCCACCAGGTCGATCAACAGGCGTTGCTCCTGCAACTGGCGCTCGCTGACCGTGCGCCGCAAGGTAATGCCGGCGAGGCGATCATGAACGGTCAGTTGGCGGTTACCGCTGGCATCGGCGATGCCGAGGTGGGTCTGGTAAGGGCTCAGGGCGTCGTTGAGCAGGCTGCAGATTCTTTCCATCCGGTTCACTCGCTGCGTGGTGGGATATAAAGGAACTGACCAACAGACGCAGCGGAAAGTTCGTCATGCCGCGCCTGCTTCAGTGAGCATGCGGGGCTGACATGACAGTTTGAATACGCCGCCCCGGGCGCACCTGCAGGGTTTGCAGGGCATGCTGCAGGCGCGGCATCGACAGTGGCCATGGCAGCTCGGCGAGTACCCACAAACCTTTCTTTCGTGCCTCCTGGGCAAGGTTATGGCGTTCAGGCATAGGTTGACCAACGAACAGCAGTGCACGTACCTGTTGCTGTCGGGCAAGCAAGGCAAGGCCGGCCCGGGTTGGCATGGCATGGTCGAGGATCAGCAGGTCGGGGTGGCGTTTGGCGCAGAGGCAGGCATCAAGTTCAGCGCTGCTTGCGCTGATGCGCACGTCGAAAACACCTTGGGCATTGAGGGCCTGGTGCAGGAGGATCTGGTGAGATGGGCGCGCCTGGTGGATCAACACGGAGGTCTGGTGCATGAGCCGCTCCTGGTGGGAGGACCGGCTAATCTAGGCGTTGTGCTGGGTGCATTTGAATAGGAAGTTTCTGATTGAGCCCTGGGAAAAAGCTGAGATTTTGGGGCCGCTTTGCGGCCCATCGCGACACAAGGCCGCTCCTACAGGGGAACGCGTCAGCTGCATGGGACGCGTTCCCCTGTAGAAGCGGCCTTGTGTCGCGAAAGGGCTGCGCAGCAGCCCCAGAAAGCTACGCGGTTACAGCGGCTTGCCGCGGTTACCGTGCTGGCTGACAAAGTCCTGTACCGCTTTCAGGTCATTGGCCAGGACCGTGCAACGCTCATCGCGGCTGAACAGGTCGCTGAGGTGTGCCGGCAGCTCAAGCGCCTTGCCCACACCGGCCTTCTCGACCGCTTCCGGGAACTTGACCGGGTGCGCGGTACCCAGCACCACCATCGGCGTGTCCAGGCTGCGACGGCACTCGCGGGCGGCCTTGACGCCGATCGCGGTGTGCGGGTCGAGCACTTCACCGGTAGCGGCGAATACCTCGGCGATGGTCTCGCAGGTTTGCGCATCACTGACGGCCAGCGAGTCGAACAGCTTGCGCGCCTCGGTCCAGCGGTCTTGCTCGACACTGAAGCCGCCACCTTGCTTGAAGTTGGCCATCAGCTCGGCAATCGCACCACCGTTGCGACCGTGCAGGTCGAACAGCAGGCGCTCGAAGTTGGACGAAACCATGATGTCCATCGACGGCGACAGGGTCGCGTGCAGGGTTTCCTTCACGTACTGGTTGCCGCTCATGAAGCGGTGCAGGATGTCGTTGCGGTTGGTGGCAACGATCAACTGGCTGACCGGCAGGCCCATGTTGCGCGCCAGGTAACCGGCGAAGATGTCACCGAAGTTGCCGGTTGGCACCGAGAACGCCACCGAGCGCGCCGGGCCACCCAGCTGCAGGGCAGCATGGAAGTAGTAGACGATCTGGGCCATGATCCGCGCCCAGTTGATCGAGTTGACGGCCACCAGGCGGGTGCCCTTGAGGAACGACTGGTCGGCAAAGCTGGCCTTGACCATTTCCTGGCAGTCGTCGAAGTTGCCTTCGATGGCGATGTTGTGGATGTTGTCACCGAAGATGGTGGTCATCTGCCGGCGCTGCACTTCCGACACGCGCTGGTGCGGGTGCAGGATGAAGATGTCGACGTTGTCGCAACGGCGGCAACCTTCGATGGCGGCGGAACCGGTGTCACCACTGGTGGCGCCGACAATCACCACCCGCTCGTTGCGCTTGGCCAGTACGTGGTCGAGCAGGCGGCCGAGCAGTTGCAGGGCAAAGTCCTTGAACGCCAGGGTCGGGCCGTGGAACAGCTCCAGTACCCACTCGTTGCTGTTCAGCTGGCGCAGCGGGGCCACCGCAGCGTGGGCGAACTCGCCGTAGGTTTCTTCGAGGATCTTCTTGAAGTCGGCGTCGGCAATGCTGCCTTCGACGAACGGGCGCATGACCCGGAAGGCCAGTTCGTGGTACGGCAGGCCGGCCCACGAGGCGATTTCTTCCTGGGTGAAGCGTGGCAGGTTTTCCGGCACGTACAGGCCGCCGTCGCTGGCCAGGCCAGCCAGCAGCACGTCTTCGAAATTCAGGGCCGGTGCCTGGCCGCGAGTACTGATATAGCGCATGGGTGCAAACCTTCGATGCTGAGGCCCGGGCCGCGCGGGCGGCCCGAGAACAAAATTAGTTGAGCTGTTCGACGCGGATGCGCACAACTTTGCCGACTACGTCCTGCAGGGCTTCCAGGGCGACGATGGCGTCGTTGATGCGCTGCTCGACCACGCCATGGGTCAGCAGGATCATCGGCACCAGGCCGTCCTGTTCCTCGGCTTCCTTCTGCATGATCGACTCTATGTTGATACCCCGTTCCGAAAGAATGCTGGCCACCTGAGCCAGTACCCCCGGGTGATCCTTGGCCTGGATGCGCAGGTAGTAGGCGCTCTCGCAGGCTTCGATCGGCAGGATCGGGTGGGCCGACAGCGAATCCGGCTGGAAGGCCAGGTGCGGCACACGGTTTTCCGGGTCGGAGGTCATCGCGCGGACCACGTCGACCAGGTCGCCCACCACCGACGAAGCCGTAGGCTCCATGCCGGCACCGGCGCCGTAGTACAGGGTCGAACCGGCAGCGTCGCCGTTGACCATGACCGCGTTCATCACGCCGTTGACGTTGGCGATCAGGCGGTCGGCCGGGATCAGCGTCGGGTGCACGCGCAGCTCGATGCCTTCGGCGGTGCGGCGGGCCACGCCCAGGTGCTTGATGCGGTAGCCCAGGGCTTCGGCGTAGTTCACGTCAGCCGTGGTCAGCTGGGTGATGCCTTCGGTGTATGCCTTGTCGAACTGCAGCGGGATACCAAAGGCGATGGACGCCAGGATGGTCAGCTTGTGCGCAGCGTCGATGCCCTCGACGTCGAAGGTCGGGTCGGCTTCGGCATAGCCCAGCGCCTGGGCTTCGGCCAGCACGTCAGGGAAGGCACGGCCCTTCTCGCGCATTTCGGTGAGGATGAAGTTGCCGGTGCCGTTGATGATGCCGGCCAGCCAGTTGATGCGGTTGGCCGACAGGCCTTCGCGGATGGCCTTGATCACCGGGATACCGCCGGCCACGGCTGCTTCGAAGGCAACGATGACGCCCTTCTCGCGGGCCTTGGCGAAAATCTCGTTACCGTGCACGGCGATCAGCGCCTTGTTGGCGGTGACCACGTGCTTGCCGTTTTCGATGGCCTTGAGCACCAGGTCGCGGGCGATGGTATAGCCACCGATCAGTTCGATGACAATGTCGATCTCCGGGTTGCTCGCAACTTCGAACACGTCAGCGGTAATGGGGGTACCGGTAATCTGGCAGTTCGGGTTCTGCGAGCGCATGGCGATCTGTGCCACTTCAATACCGCGCCCGGCACGGCGGGCAATCTCCTCGGCGTTGCGCTGAAGTACATTGAAGGTTCCGCCACCGACGGTCCCCAACCCACAGATGCCTACTTTGACCGGTTTCACTGTGAACTCCCCATTGAACGGGCGGCACCTTTGCCGACCGTGAAACATGCCGTCACCCCATGACGACGGCGTACTGAATTGGATTACTTGGCCAGTGCCAGCTTGGCAACCTGCGGTGCCGGCTGGTAGCCCGGAATGACCTGGCCGCTTTCCAGCACAATGGCCGGCGTGCCATTGACGCCGATCGACTGGCCCAGCTGGAACTGCTTGCCAACCGGGTTGGCGCACTTGGCAGCCTTGATTTCTTCGCCTTCGACCATCTTGTCCATTGCCCCACGGCGGTCGCTGGAGCACCACACCGCCTGCAACTGCTGGTCACCCGGCGAGCCCAGGCCCTGACGCGGGAAGGCGACATAGCGCACTTCGATACCGCGGCGGTTCAGCTCGGGCACTTCGGCGTGCAGCTTGTGGCAGTACGGGCAGGTGGTGTCGGTGAACACGGTGATGTGCGACTTGGTTTCGCCCTTGGCAGGATAAACCACCATCTCGGCGGCTGGAATGCCGTTGATGAGCTTGGCGATGCCCTGACGCTCGGTTTTTTCAGTGAGGTTGACCGGCTTGCCGTCCTGGATCTGGAACAGGTAGCCCTGCATCACGAACTGGCCATCAGCGCTGGCGTACAGCACACGACCCCCTTGCAGCTTGACTTCGTACAGGCCGTTCAGCGGGCTGCTGGCCACGCTCTCCACGGGCACTTCCAGCTCAAGGTTTTGCAGCGATTTACGGATGGCCTGCTCGGCACCGGCATTGCTATCGGTTGCCGCGGCAACGGCAAAGGTACTGGCCAGCGCCAACGCGGCGGCGGCGAAAAACTGGGTCACGCGCATGGGAACTCCTGAAGGCGGACAGGGGCCGGAGGGCGCCACCTGCGGAAAATACGCGGTGACCGTGCGGCCCTTGGTGCAAACCGTCCAAGCCTACCACATCACGCTACCGGTGAAGGGGCTTGCAAGGACCGGCCGGCGGAACATGAAAAACATTCATCCACGCGGGTGGTGCTGGGCGTGCAGCTGCTGCAGGCGGGCCTTGGCGACGTGGGTGTAGATCTGCGTGGTCGACAGGTCGCTGTGGCCCAGCAGCATCTGTACCACGCGCAGGTCGGCGCCGTGGTTGAGCAGGTGGGTGGCGAAGGCATGGCGCAGGGTGTGCGGTGACAGCGGTTTGTCGATGCCGGCTACCCGGGCATGGTGCTTGATACGGTGCCAGAAGGTCTGGCGGGTCATCTGCTCGCCGCGCAGGCTGGGGAACAGCACGTCGCTGGGGCGACCATTGAGCAGCTCGGCCCGGCCATCGCGCAGGTAGCGTTCCAGCCACACCACCGCCTCTTCGCCCATGGGCACCAGGCGTTCCTTGCTGCCCTTGCCCATTACCCGCAACACGCCTTGGCGCAGGTTGACCTGGTCGAGCGTGAGGCTGACCAGTTCGGTAACGCGCAGGCCGCAGGCATATAGCACTTCGAGCATGGCGCGATCGCGCTGGCCGATGGCCTCGCCAAGGTCCGGGGCTTGCAGCAGGGCTTCTACGTCTGCCTCGGACAGCGACTTGGGCAGTGGCTTGCCCAGTTGCGGCATGTCGACTTGCAGGGTCGGGTCGATGGCCACCAGCTTTTCCCGCAACAGGTAGCGGAAGAAGCCGCGCAGGCCAGAGATGAAACGCGCCGTGGAGCGTGGCTTGTAGCCCTGATCGAGGCGCCAGGCCAGGTGGTCGAGGATCAGATCACGGCCGGCGTCGGGCAGCGACACTGAACGCTCCTGCAGCCAGCCGTTGAATAGGGCCAGGTCACTGCGGTAGGAAACACGGGTGTTGTCGGACAGGCCTTTTTCAAGCCACAGGGCGTCGAGGAACTGGTCGATCAGGGGGTGGTCTAGGGCGGGCATTCGGGGCTGCTGGGTGTTGGAGGTGGGGTTAGTGTTTCACAGCAGCTTGGGGGTTGTCGTGATCAATCGGACCTTGAGAAGCTGACGCGGTCCCTGTAGGAGCGGCCTTGTGTCGCGATGGGCTGCGCAGCAGCCC
>NZ_JACVZC010000189.1 GCF_016658545.1 Pseudomonas sp. S37
CAAGATCAAGATCAAGATCAAGATCAAGATCAAGATCAAGATCAAGATCAACAGCCAGATTAAGAGCGGGTGCGCGCTGCGGCTGGTGTGGGTTGCAAGCGGTGCTTGGACCGCGTCGCGCGATGCGCGACAATAGCGATCATTTTCGGAGCCCCCCATGACCGATTTCACCCCCGACGCCGTCCTCGACGCCACTGGCCTGAATTGCCCGGAGCCAGTGATGATGCTGCACCAGCACGTACGCAACCTGGCCGCCGGCGGCCTGCTCAAGGTCATCGCCACCGACCCGTCAACCCGCCGCGACATCCCCAAGTTCTGCAACTTCCTCGGCCACGAACTGCTGCAACAGCAAGAGGACGCTGGCACTTTCCTCTACTGGATTCGCAAAAAAGCCGACTGAAGCGCTCTGGAACACGCCCGGCGTTGCGCCTACACTGCGTTCCCCAGACAGGAGAGCGCCATGCTGATAGTTGCCGACGAGAACATCCCGCTGCTCGATGCCTTCTTCCAGGGTTTCGGTGAAATTCGCCGCTACCCGGGCCGAAGCCTCGATGCCGCCAGCGTCAAGGACGCTGATATCCTGCTGGTGCGCTCGGTGACCAAGGTCGATCGCCAGTTGCTCGAAGGCAGCCGTGTACGCTTTGTCGGCACCTGCACCATTGGTACCGATCACCTCGATCTCGACTACTTTGCAGAAGCCGGCATTCGTTGGAGCAGCGCACCAGGTTGCAATGCCCGCGGCGTGGTCGATTACGTGTTGGGTAGCTTGCTGACGCTGGCCGAACTGGATGGCGTGGCGCTGCCCGAGCGCGTCTACGGCGTGGTAGGTGCAGGTGAAGTGGGCGGGCGCCTGGTGCGCGTGCTGCATGGCCTGGGCTGGAAGGTGCTGGTGTGCGACCCGCTTCGCCAGGCTGCCGAGGGTGGTGACTACGTCAGCCTCGAAACCATCGTCCAGCAGTGCGATGTGATCAGCCTGCATACCCCGTTGCAGCGTGGCGGCGAGTACCCGACCTGGCACCTGCTGGGCCAGGCGCAGCTGGCGCAGTTGCGCCCAGGCGCCTGGCTGATCAACGCCAGCCGTGGCCCGGTGGTGGACAATGCAGCGCTGCGCGAGCTGCTGCTGGACCGTGAAGACGTGCATGCGGTGCTGGATGTGTGGGAAGGCGAGCCGCAAGTTGACCTGCAACTGGCCGACTTGTGTACCCTGGCCTCACCGCACATCGCCGGCTACAGCCTGGACGGCCGCCAGCGTGGTACGGCGCAGATCTACCAGGCACTGTGCCGCTTCCTCGGTGTGGGCGAGCAGGTACAACTGGCCGACCTGCTGCCCCGGCCACCGCTGGCGCAGATCGAACTGGATGCCAGCACCGACCCGGCTTGGGCCTTGGCCACCCTGTGCCGCGCCGTGTACGACCCGCGCCGCGACGATGCCGATTTCCGCCGCAGCCTGAGCGATGACCCGCAACAACAGCGTGCGGCGTTCGACCAGTTGCGCAAGCAGTACCCGGCACGGCGCGAGATCGAGGGGCTGGCAGTGCGCTTGCGTGGCGAGTCGCCGCAGTTGGCGCAGCTCGTGAGTGCCCTGGGTGGGGTGCTGGTCTGATAGCTTGGTCGATCCTGTGCCGGCCTCTTCGCGGGTAAACCCGCTCCCACAGGGACCGCGTTGATATCTGGCCTGTGGAATCTCTGTGGGAGCGGGTTTACCCGCGAAAGGGCCAGTGCAGGCTTGAGTCAAATAAAAACCCGGCGCAAGCGCCGGGTTGCAAGGAATTCGCCGATCAACCTTTGCGTACGCGCTCGCTCCGGCTTTTTTCCAGGACCTCGCAGGCCTGCTGGATCATCTGCTCGGTGATCGGTACTTCGCGCCCCTGGGCGTCGATCAGCGAACCGCACACCTGCGGTTGCGGGCTGGTCTGGGGCTTCTGGTTGTCGCTGCCATGCTGCAAGCTCATGTACGTTCTCCTCATCAGGTTCAAGCTCAGGTTAGACCTGCGCCGTGACCGGCCTGTGACAGTTACCGTGTCCCGGCAGCCACAGTCCAACAGAAACGGTGTGAAAGCTCCATAGTCTGGTTAGACCAAAGGGCTATAGCAACCTGCGGGCACTTCCCTGGGCAGGATGAGTGGTAGTCTGCAGCTTCTTCGCCATTGTGGTCGTCGCCATGCCCGAATCGGTTTCCCCACGTCAACGCCGCGCCCTGCGCCTGGCTTGGCAGTTCATTCGCCCTTATCGCCGGCAGGTACTACTGGCCTTACTGGCGCTGGTGGTTACCGCCGGCATCACCCTGTCCATGGGCCAAGGCATCCGCCTGTTGGTGGACCAAGGCTTCATGACCCGCTCCGCGCACCAGCTCAACCAGACTATCGGCTTGTTCCTGCTGCTGGTGCTGGCCCTGGCAGTGGGCACCTTCAGCCGCTTCTATCTGGTGTCATGGATTGGTGAACGCTGCGTGGCCGATATCCGCCGTGCCGTGTTCGACCACCTCATCGGCCTGCACCCGGGCTTTTTCGAAGACAACCGCAGCTCTGAGATCCAGTCACGGCTGACTGCAGACACCACCCTGCTGCAATCGGTCATCGGCTCGTCATTGTCGATGTTCCTGCGCAATGCCTTGATGGTCATCGGCGGCGTGGTGTTGCTGTTCATCACCAACCCCAAGCTCACCAGCATCGTGGTGGTGGCGCTGCCGCTGGTGCTGGCGCCGATCCTGCTGTTTGGCCGCCGGGTGCGCAGCCTGTCGCGGCAGAGCCAGGACCGGGTTGCCGATGTGGGCAGCTACGTGGCCGAGACGCTGGGGCAGATCAAGACCGTGCAGGCCTACAACCATCAGGCGCATGACCGTGAACTGTTCGCCGGCACGGTCGAGGCGGCCTTTACCGTGGCCCGCAAGCGCATTGCCCAGCGTGCCTGGCTGATCACCCTGGTGATCGTGCTGGTGTTGGGGGCGGTGGGGGTGATGCTGTGGGTGGGTGGCATGGATGTGATCGCCGGGCGTATCTCCGCTGGCGAACTGGCGGCATTCGTGTTCTACAGCCTGATCGTCGGCAGCGCCTTCGGCACCCTCAGTGAGGTGATCGGTGAGCTGCAGCGTGCCGCAGGTGCCGCCGAGCGCATTGCCGAACTGTTGGCAGCACGCAGCGCAATCCTGCCGCCTGTTGTGGCGCAGGCGCTGCCACAGCAGCGGGCCAGTGGGCGTATCGAGCTGCAGTCGCTGGTGTTCGCCTACCCGTCACGGCCCGGCGTCGCGGCGGTCGATGGCTTGAGCCTGGCCATCGAGCCTGGGCAGACCGTCGCCCTGGTAGGCCCCTCGGGGGCGGGCAAGTCAACCCTGTTCGATCTGTTGCTGCGTTTTTACGACCCCCAGCGAGGGCGCATCCTGCTCGACGGCCAGCCGTTGACCGAACTGGACCCTGACCAGTTGCGCCGGCAGTTCGCCCTGGTGGCGCAGAACCCCGCGCTGTTTCGTGGCACAGTGGAGGCCAACATCCGTTATGGCCGCCCCGAGGCGACCCAGGCCGAGGTCGAAGCAGCAGCCCGCGGTGCCCATGCCGACGAATTCATCCGGCAACTGCCGCAGGGCTACCAGACGCCGCTGGGTGAAGGCGGCATCGGTCTGTCCGGTGGCCAGCGCCAGCGCCTGGCGATTGCCCGGGCATTGTTGGTCGATGCGCCGATCCTGCTGCTGGACGAAGCCACCAGCGCCCTCGACGCGCAAAGTGAACATTTGATCCAGCAAGCGCTGCCCAGCCTGATGGCCGGGCGCACCACGCTGGTCATCGCCCATCGCCTGGCCACGGTGCAGCATGCCGAGCGCATTGCGGTGATTGACCAGGGCCGATTGGTGGCGGTGGGTAGCCATCGCCAGTTGATCGAAGAAAGCCCGCTGTATGCACGGCTGGCGGCGTTGCAATTCACCAGTGGGTAAGGTGTCGCGGCTTTGTAATATTTCTGTAGCAATTGCCTGAGAGTATCTGCCTCAACTGTTGCGTAAGTGCTCGACCTGGCTGCCATTGCTTGATGGCAGCTTTTTTTTGCCTGCCAGTCATGGGGGCTGCTGCGCGGCCCCAGTCTTCCCCTCTGGTTTCGAGACCCTCGATGTTGCGTAAATCCCTCAGAGTGCAAATTCTCTCGCTGCTCGGCGGCAGTGTGGTCGCGATGCTGCTGATCGCCCTGGTGTGTTTCCAGTTCCTGTCGTCCAGCGTGCGCGGTTATGCCGAACTGGTCGACGGGCCGCTGCGCGCCTCGCAGTTGATCGACGAAGCCAACCTGCAGTTCAAGATCCAGGTGCAGGAATGGAAAAACGTGCTGCTGCGCGGGCGCCAGCCGGCAGAGATGGACAAGTACTGGCAGCAGTTCCAGGCCCGTGAGCAGCAGGTGCAGCAACTGCTTGGGCAACTGATTGACAGCAGCGATGCCAGGCTCAAGGCGCCACTGCAGCAACTGCGGGATAGCCACCGGCAGCTGGGCCAGGCTTATGCACAGGGGCGTCAGGCCTTCCTGGCGGCAGGCGGTGACCCGGTAGCCGGCGACCAGGCGGTCAAAGGCGTGGACCGCGCTGCCAGTGAGCAGATGAGCGAACTGGTCGAGCAGTTGCGTGCCGATGCCCGCCAGCGGGCGGCCAGCATCAATACCCGTGCCGAGCGCACGGTATGGCTGGGCGTGCTGGTGATGTTGGGGTCGGCGCTACTGGTGGGCCTGTTTAGCCTGTGGCTGCTGAACCGCAACCTGATCGAGCCGATCCGCCAGCTGATCGAGTATGTCGCCCAACTCAGCCAGGGCCGTTTTGCCGCCCGGGTCGACAGCCGTCGCGAAGATGAACTGGGGCGCCTGGCGCGGGCAGCCAACACCCTGCGCGATTTCCTGGCCGACACCGTTGGCCGGTTGCAGGACAACGCCCAGGAGCTGGAAGGTGCCAGCGGCCAGCTGCGCAGCATTGCCGGCGACATGGCCCGCGGCACCCATGACCAGTTCCAGCGGACCGACCAGGTGGCCACGGCCATGCACGAGATGTCCGCCACCGCCCAGGAGGTCGCCCGGCATGCCGCCGAGGCCGCCCGCGCGGCAGACGACGCCGACCACAGTGCCCAGGCGGGCGAGCAGGTGATGCAGCAGACCATCGACATCATCGGCGTGGTGAACCGTGAAATTGCCGGCACGGCGGCGGTGATTCGCGACCTCGAGCATGACAGCACGCGTATTGGCAAAGTGCTGGAAGTGATCCGCGGCATTGCCGAGCAGACCAACCTGCTGGCGCTCAACGCGGCCATCGAGGCGGCCCGCGCTGGCGAGGCCGGGCGCGGTTTTGCGGTGGTCGCCGATGAGGTGCGCAGCCTGGCCCAGCGCACGGCCGCGTCGATTGCCGAAATCCACCAGATCATCGAAGCGGTGCAGTCGGGGGCGGTGGAGGCGGTGAAGGCCATCGAAAGTGGCCAGCAGCGCAGCCAGGAAGGGGCGGAGCAGGTGGAGCAGGCCGGGCAGATGCTGCAGCGCATTACCCAGGCCGTGGAGGCGATTCGCGACATGAACCGGCAGATTGCCACGGCGGCGGAAGAGCAGACCAGCGTGGCCGAGGACATCTCGCGCAACCTGATTGAAATCACCCGCATTGCCACGGCCAACCAGGAAGCCGTGCAGCATACCGAACAGGCCGGGCAGCGCCTGCATGGCTTGTCGGGGCAACTGGGCGAAGTCACCTCGCGCCTGACTGCCTGAAACACCCTCATGGTTGACACGGTCCCTGTAGGAGCGGCCTTGTGTCGCGATCGGGCCGCATAGCGGCCCCAGGAT
>NZ_JACVZC010000018.1 GCF_016658545.1 Pseudomonas sp. S37
CTGCTTCGCAGCCCATCGCGACGCAAGGCCGCTCCTACAAGGGACCGCGTCAGCTTCTGGCATTTGCAATATTGTTCAATACGCCCAACCGGCCCGCCAGCAGACTGCGGTTTTCCCCGCAGAGCCGCCCGCACCATGCAACAGTTCCTGATCATCGCCCTCGCCCACTTTCTTGCCCTGCTCTCGCCCGGCCCGGACTTCTTCCTGGTCGCGCGCACCTCGGTCAACAGCGGCTGGCGCATCGCCAGCGGCGCGTGCCTGGGCATTGCGCTGGCCAATGGCGCGTTCATTGCCATGGCCTTCACCGGGCTGTCGGTTCTGCAGGAAGGCAGCCCGCTGTTCACCGGCCTGCAACTGGCCGGTGCCGGCTACCTGCTGTACATCGGCACGCTGTTCCTGCGCCACGCCGGGCAGACCCGCTTGGGAGCCGTCGCTGGCGAGCAGGCCGTAGACGGATGGTGGAGAGGTTTGGCCATGGGTTTCCTGTCCGGCATCCTCAACCCCAAGAACGCGCTGTTCTACGCCAGCCTGGCCAGCATGGTCGCCAGTGCCAGCATCGGCTGGAAAGCCACCTACGCGCTGTGGATGTTCAGTGCCGTGCTGCTTTGGGACCTGCTGGTGGCCATGGCCATCGGCAACCAACAGGTATTGCGACGTTTCGCCCGCAGCCTGCCATGGCTGGAACGGGCCTCCGGGCTCATGCTGGTGCTGCTGGCGGCGGCATTGCTGCTTCACCTGGCCCGGGGCTGAGCAGCTTCAGGCTGCGCATGTCCATCAAGGTAAAGTGGCCGCTGGCCCAGCCCCCGGTGTCCAGGTGCCAGACATTGCCCAGCAGCTTGGCCTCCAGCACGGGCGTGTGGCCGACCAGCAAGGCACGCAAGCCTTGCACCGGCTCGGTATCGCCCACTTTCAGCCTCCGCCGCGACCACTGGCACACTTCCCGTACCTTGGGGTCGTGGTCCAGCTCCAACTCAAGCCAGTCGCGCAATACCGCCCAATCGGCAAACGGGCTGTCGGCATGCAGCAGGCCAACCAGCCCTGCTGCACTTTCAACCTCTATTGCAATCGGCAACTGCTCGAAGCGCTCCACATAACGCAATTGCTCGTCCCGTGGCAGGTCGAGAAACCAGCTGCCCCCGGCGGCGCGGTACATGTCCAGATCAAGCCGCCCGCCACGTACACGGGTAATTGCCAGCGCTTCATGATTACCTTGCACGGCATGGAACCAGGGCTGCGCCAGCCATTGCAGCGCCGCTTCGCTGTCCGGCCCACGGTCGACCAGGTCACCCACGCTGAACAGCCGGTCCACGGCCGGATCGAACCCCACCGCATCCAGGCATTGCTGCAGGCGCTGGAAGTGCCCATGGATATCGCCCACGGCCAAGTCCCGCCCCCGCAGGTTGGCCATCAGACGCCGAAACCGTCCCATTACAATCTTCCTCTGCTGGTAGCGCCTTGCCAGGGGTAAAATGAAAGCACACGCAATCCGCCCCGGAGGTGCATCATGCGTACCGCCCTCGTGTGTGCCGTGCTCATGGCGCTGTCACTGGACAGCATGGCACAAGCTACCCCACCCGCGCAGGTCGAGGTGCGTTTCGACCACCCGGAAAAATTCCGCGATGCCAGCCTCGACAGCCACGGTTATGAACGTGGCGCCGACGCCTATGTGATGAAAACCCTCACCCAGTACCTGCAGAAGCTCGGCCAGCGCTACCTGCCAGCCGACGAGCAACTGCTCATCGTGATTCGCGACATCGACCTGGCCGGGCGCTTCGAGCCGTGGCACAGCCAGGCCTACGATGTACGCTTCATGCGTGAGATTACCTGGCCAACGATTGACCTCAGCTATACCCTCAGCCAGCCCGGCAAGCCCGAGCAGCAGGCGCAGGAACGGGTCAGCGACAAGATGTACCTGAGCCGCCCGGGCCGGGTCGCCAGCAGCAGTGACCGCCTGTATGCGGAAAAAGCCATGCTCGACGACTGGTTCCGCCAGCGCTTCGCCGCCCACCCGGCGTCCTGAAAAAACCTTCACTGGTACGGGTGTTGGTGCCGATAGTATGCTCGGCCCTTCAACCTGTACCAGGGAATGGTTCACATGAAGCTTTGCGCCGTACAACTGGCGTCGCTCAAGGGCGATGTGCCAGGCAACCTGCAGCGCCACCTGGCGTTTATCGAACAGGCAGCAGCCTTGGGCGCCGAACTGGTGGTGTTCCCCGAACTGTCGCTGACCGGTTATGAGCCCAGCGTGGCACGCCAGGCCGCCCTGCCCGTCACCTCCACACGGCTTGACCCGCTGCAGGCCGCCTGTGACCGGCTGGGTATCACCGTGGCCGCAGGCCTGCCACTGCCAACGCCAGATGGCATACGCATCGGCATGCCGATTTTCAGCCCTGGGGCACCGCGCCAGGCCTATGCCAAGCGGCGCCTGCACGAAGATGAGCTGCCATGGTTCACCTCCGGTGACCAGGCCTTGCTTTTGCCGTTGGGCGAACACCGTATAGCACCCGCCATCTGCTACGAGTCGATGTTCATGGCACATGCCGCTGCAGCCCGGGAGCATGGCGCCGACCTGTACCTGGTCAGCGTGGCGAAAACCGCCAAAGGCATTCATGAGGGCTACACGCACTACCCCGAGGTAGCGCGCGAGCTGGGCATGCCGGTACTGATGGCCAACTGTGTGGGGCCGGCAGACACGTTCATCGGCGCTGGTGGCTCTGCTGCCTGGGACAGCCAGGGCCGCTTGCTGGCCAGCCTGGATGACCACAGCGAGGGGCTGATCCTGCTGGACACTGGCAATGCCAGTGCCAAGGCCTTCCCCCTGGCCACGGCATGACTTATCTGGTCCTGGCACTGCTCAGTTATGCCTGCACCTACTACGTGGTCGGCCTGCTCATCCGTGGCCAGTTGGCGGATGTGGCCGAAGGCCTGCGTCATCGACCCGATGCGCCGACGCCCGGCGAGTACCTGCGCGAGGTCACACACCTTGCACGGCGGGCTCAGCGGCACTACACCCTGATGGCCGGCTCGGTGTTGGCCATTGTGGTTTGCCTGGTCGTCAGCTGGTTCGGCTGACGCCTTACAAGTCCAGCGCCAGGCTCTGCCGGCCTTCCAGCGCCAGCAGGTACTGCTTGGCCGCCAGCCCCCCGGCAAACCCGGTCAGGTTGCCCGAAGCGCCGATGACCCGGTGGCATGGGGCAATGATCGAGATCGGGTTGCGGCCATTGGCGGCGCCCACCGCACGCACGGCACTGGGGTTGCCGATCTGCCGGGCGATGTCGCCGTAACTGCGGGTTTCGCCAAACGGTATCGCCAACAGCGCGGCCCACACCTGGCGCTGGAACCCGGTACCGGAAAAGTCCAGCGCCAGCTCGAAACGCTGGCGCTTGCCGGCGAAGTACTCACCCAGTTGCCGAGCGGTTTCCAGCAATACCGGGCACTGGTCGTCGCGGTGCAGCGCGCCCAGGCGTACACGGTTCTCCCGCTCCTCTTCCCACAGTACGGCGGCCAGGCAATCGCCACGGGCCACCAGGGTCAGCGTGCCGACGGGCGATTGCATGAAAGTGAATGCGCTGGACATCAGCGGGCTCCTGCAGTTGGCGATAAAGCCACTGTACGCATCCACAGTCTTGCCTGCATCCGCTTTCTTGCTCAGTTAATTGCGCAGCCAGCAATGCGTCGTGCCTGGCTGAGGTTGACCTTGGGTATCAGCTCGATCGGGATGCGCGAGGTCGCCGACAGGTTGTAGACATGGAAGTGCTCATTGACCACTTCGCGTGCCATCAGCGTCAGCGATGGCAGTATACGGCTGTCCCAGTGCTGGTCGAGCCCGC
The DNA here is from genome assembly GCF_016658545.1 of Pseudomonas sp. S37. Classification (GTDB taxonomy): domain Bacteria; phylum Pseudomonadota; class Gammaproteobacteria; order Pseudomonadales; family Pseudomonadaceae; genus Aquipseudomonas. The sequence goes on from NZ_JACVZC010000018.1 coordinate 3,831, forward strand.
ACGGCGAACACTGGCCTTGGCCATTTTCATAGAACCGCCCGACACTCTGGTCGAGGTCTACCCCTACCAGCAGCACTTCTTCGAAACCTAGGTGATAGGCCAGCTGCAGCGCCACATACGCGACCGTGCGGGCATCGAAAAAGCCATGGGCCAGGTCTTTGCTGAAGGCAATCGAGCGGCTGCGCTTGCTCCACAACGCGCGGTTGCACACGCAACTTTCACCATGGCCGCGCAAACCGTCGAGCAGGTTCGGTGTGTCGGCCTTGTGCAAGGCATACCGCTCGGTACCGGCCGGCACATCGGCACCAGCATACTGCTCGGGCCACAATGCCAGGCGTTCGCTGTCGCGCACGGCGGTGGCGAAAAAGCCCGGCTGTTGCTGGCGGAAGCTCTTGTCGGTACACACGTAGAAAAACGGTTTGATGCCGTGTTCGGCAGTCATGGCGACCGAGCCGTTCATGGCGATGACGGGCAGATGGGCAAACTCTGCCAACGGGAAATGCCTGGCAGAGGCGCCGGAGGCAAGAATCACTACCGGGCCCTGCTGGGTGTTGCGACACGCCTCGAAACTGGAGAACGCCCCGCGTTCAGCACTCGGCTGCGACGAAAGTGTGTTCATCAATGGCTTCTTTGGACTGGACAGTTCAAGCCACAATACTGATCCGTGTATACCTCGCGGCCGCTTTTACCTAACTTTACTTATCTGAACTTTAGTCAATCGCCAGTCCTTTATCTGGCGGGTTATCAGGGCTGCTGCGCAGCCCATCAGCGCCCAGATACCGGTTTATCCAACTGCACGCCATCACAGCAGACCAGCAGGGCCAGAGGTTGTTCCCCCACTTTTGGGCCGGGAGACCGATCTGCGCCACCGAGGCGACGGACGGGTGCTGGCGGTCAAGGATCCTCCCCAGCCCCGTAGGCACGCAATGGTTCACTTTCAACGTCAAGTCGTCGTGGCGTCGACCTCGCCCTCCTGCCAACCGGCAACCAACCGCTGCGCGTTCTCCGCGCAATCCATCCCCTGCGGCTTGTCTTCAATACCGGCAATCACCGCCAGCAACTGCGCGCGGTTCTGTACCAGCCGCTGCTGCATCGCCTCAATCTCCGCCACCTTGCGCTTCAGGCTCGCCAGCAACAAACCGTGCCCTCCCTTCGTTGCCCCGGACGCGCCCGTAAGCTTGCGCATTTCTTCCAGGCTGAAGCCCGCCTGCTGGCCACAGGTAATGATCTCCAGTGCCCGCACCACCTGCTCCGGGTAATCCCGGTAACCATTACCCAGGCGTCGGGCAGCAATCAGCCCGCTGGCTTCATAAAAGCGGATTCGCGATGCGCTGAGCCCTGTACGTCGTGCCAGTTCACCAATTTTCATTCCGGTTGCATTCCCCTATTGACCTTCAAGTTGACTTTAACCTTAGCCTTCTCGCGAACCTAGCCCACGCGTGCAGCAACCGATGCGTGGTAGCCCTTATTCGGAGATCGCCATGACGCCGTTTCAGCCCTTGACCCTGCCCAATGGCAGTGTCATTCCCAACCGCATCGCCAAGGCGGCGATGGAAGAGAACCTGGCCAACCCGGACCAGACCCCGTCCGACCAGTTGCTGCGCCTGTACCAGGCCTGGGCCGAGGGTGGCGCCGGCCTGTTGTTGACCGGCAACGTGATGATCGACCCCAGTGCCATGACCGGCCCGGGCGGCGTGATGCTCGACGCCAGCCAGCCGCTGCAACGCTTTCGCGACTGGGCACGTGCCGGCCGTGCCCACGGCGCGCAGTTCTGGATGCAGATCAACCACCCTGGGCGGCAGATGCAGGCCAACCTGGGCCAGCCCACCGTCGCACCTTCGGCCGTCGCCCTGGACATGGGCGGTTTGTCCAGGCTGTTTGCGCTGCCCAAGGCGCTGGACGAAGCCGAGATCACGGCCCTGATCCAGCGCTTCGCGCGTACGGCAGCACTCGCCGAAGAAGCAGGCTTCAGTGGCGTGCAGATCCATGCCGCCCATGGCTATCTGCTGAGCCAGTTCCTGTCGCCGTTGAGCAATCAGCGCCAGGACCGCTGGGGTGGCAGCCTGGCAAACCGCGCCCGGCTGTTACTGGAGGTGGTCAAGGCCGTACGCGAGGTGGTTTCGCCAGGTTTTGCCGTGGCAGTGAAACTGAACTCGGCGGACTTCCAGCGCGGCGGCTTCGAGCCTGAGCAGGCCCGCCAGGTGGTGCTGTGGCTGAACGAGTTGCCAGTAGACCTGGTGGAACTGTCGGGTGGCAGCTATGAGGCGCCGGCCATGCAGGGCGATGCCCGCGATGGCCGTACCCTTGCCCGTGAGGCCTACTTCCTGGAGTTTGCCCAGGACATTGCGGCCATCGCGAAGATGCCGGTGATGGTCACCGGCGGCATTCGCCGCCTGCCCGTGGTCGAGCAGGTACTCGCCAGTGGCGTGGCCATGGCCGGGATCGCCACGGCACTGGCTGTCGAGCCTGCCCTGCCCCGACGCTGGCACAACGGCGAAGCGGCCGCCACAGCCGAGCTGCAACCGATACGCTGGAAGCGCAAGGCGTTTGCCGCGCTGGCCTACATGGCGCTGGTCAAGTTGCAGATGCGTCGGCTGGCGGCGGGCAACCGGCCCAAGGCGCATGCGTCGCCGTTGCGCGCCTTGGTGCTGGAGCAAGGCTGCACGTTACTGCGGGTGAGGCAGTACAGGCGTATGATGAAACGCCGGGCGGGTTGAAAGACTGTTCGATCACTGTGGGTGTGGGCTTGGCGGCGCGGTGGATGGCACCGGCTGCGCCGGTGTTCGCGGCTAAAGCCGCTCCTACAGGGAGCCGGGCATTGCACATGCACCTGCCTTCATCGGCGTCCTCTATCGGAGCACTGCCATGAACAAACCCCTTCACGCACTGCTGTTCATCCTCGCAGCGCTTTCTGCCTGCTCAACGAATACCGCGCAATACCAGGACCAACCGCTGGTGGCCAAGGTCGTGAACGGCATGAGCCAGGACCAGGTCATGCAAATTGCCGGTAAGCCAGATGCCGAGTCCGACCGCACCGTTGTACCCGGCAGTTGCTACGACTACATGCTGAACAAGGCTGGCAACCGGCAACCCTACAGCGTCAGCTTCGACGGCAACGGCAAGGTGGACAAGACGGCCTTCATGACCTGCGCCGAATGGAGCAATGCCCAGCACAAGGCGCGCCTGCCTAGCATGGGTGGTTCAAGCGGCTCGGGCTACTGATTCAGTCCAGGCATTCCTTGGCAGCCTGGCGCAATTTGTCGCCAGACAGAAAGCTGCCCTTGTAGAACGTTGCGCGGCTGCCCTCGCGAGAGTCGACCACGTCCAGCACATCATCACTGGCCACGGCACTGGATGCTGTCAACCGGTAACCGTGAGCAATCGATTTTTGCGTAGCCTGTGGTGCCACCGCCTGCCATTTGGGCAGAACGCAGGCCGCGTACTCCTGCGGCGTTTTTTGGGTCAGTTTGCTGGCTGTGGGGTTGCCGGGGGTTGCGCAACCGGCAAGGCTGGCGACTAAGGCAGAAACGATCAAGATACGAAAAGTAGGCATTTGCAATTGGCCAGTAAGGATACGCTGCATTCTAGCGAAGCCCATTCCGAGTGACTAATCAACCAAGGTCTTGATGCAAGTGCCTGGCGCGATTGACACACTGCCAACATACCTACGACAACAAAATGACAAGCTGTCAGATTTACTACTGCAGTGCAACGGTAATTATTTGTCAGCACTCAGGGAACGAATGCAATCTGCCCTGCTTCTGATGAGCAACAGGCCGCAACAACAGGCGGCTTGCCCCACTCACTTACATCGATCAGTGCACGCTTCGCTCAGGAGAATCCTATGCTCTGGTGGTTGGAACTACTCGCCCAATATGCAACCGCAACCGGCCTGGCCGTGCTCTGCATTTTCGTGTTCTGGGCCTTTAGCCTGGCATTCGGCAGGGCCTACATGAAGCTGCTTTCTGGCCTGCTGGCCGCCGCGCTGCTGTTGATCGCCGCGTTGCCACATGGCGTGGACTTCGCCTTGGGCAACCACCTGGCGCCTGGTGATACCAGCGCGTTGCTGTTGTTCATTGCCGATGCATGCGGCGTGATCACGGCAGTGTTGGTGGCTTCGTTCTTTTTCAACCCCGAACGCTTGCTGGATGAGGCCTGAGCGGCATTGAAGAGGCGCACCTGATATTTCTGCCAGTAGCCCGCACGCCTGGAGGCTGGGAAAGTGTAAATGCCAAAGGCCTTACACCACCACTCATCAAGGGGTTACACAGTATGCAACAGAAAGCTGGCAATACGCGGATCTTCTATCAGAACGGTAAGCCCGTCACTCTCATTGACCCGGAAAAGAGCACAAGCATCTGCCGCACCGCCGATGTGGCGCTGGCCGAACATCAAGCAGACGGTAGCAAGTTGCTGGTAACGGATGACAAGGGTTCCGTACTGCAGGTGCACGAGAAAGACTGAGATCTGCGCCCTCAACGGTGATTACCCAGGCTCTTCGGAGCCTGGACGAAAATGCCCCCTTCACAAACCTGTTGCGCTCCAGCCGTCTCAGCAGCGATGCTCAGAAGCTCGCAGCAGCAACAGACAAGGAAGGCCCCATCACCATGGAAACGCTCCACACCATCAAGTCAGACCTGGTCAGAACGGCCGACCACCTGGATCAGCTCAGCCAGGCCATGAGCGGCCACGCCAGGTTCATGGAAGCGCGCGGCAGCTCGCAGGGCGATATCGATGTGGCGGCGCACATCAAATCCATCGATGGGGTAGCGGACGAGTTGCGTATTGTCGCTGCGCGAATCGACGATAGCGAAGGCGCTCGCTGATTGACGGCAACCGCTGCACCCAAACATAAGGTCAGAGCAGTTACCGTTGCTGCGTGCCGGTTCAGCGGAACTTGAGCTTCACCACTTTACTCAGCGCCCAGCCACTGAACACGTAAAACGCATCCAGATAGAAGCGCCCGGCATAGTTGGGCAGCGGCGCGTGATTCAGTAATACGTCCGGATCGGGCGCCGGCGGGAACACGGCATAAATGCCATTGGGCAGCACAGCCAATGCCAGCAGCAACAGGTACGTCGAGGCATGCAGCAACGTTGCGCGGTGACTGGACCTGGCAGACCACTTCAGGCCGTAATACGCCACCAGCCCGGCAACCGGCAACACCCAGAAATGCGTCGGGATCCCGATGAACATTTCGGCGACAACGCTTCTTGCTTCCACCCGCTGTTCTCCATCCAAATGCGCGGATTATTGCGGGCGAAGCCAGCAAATGCAAAATTCGGTTTCGCAACCCGAACAAAAAGCCCGCTCTCGACGGCGGGCTTTTAGTGTTCCAGGGTTAGACAATTATGCTTTTGAACACATCAGTGCGGCATCCAGCAGCCTGCCATGATCATACCAGGCATCACGTTGATAGGCAGTAAACTGATGTTGCGTGCCCGTACCCCGAAATTCGACAAGCCCTTCTGCCTTGTCGGGGTCGGTACTTTCGATGAACAGCTTGATCGAGTTATCACCCTCAACTTCGTAGGTTTTAACATTGCCCTGTAGTTCACCTTTGACACACCCCAGATAGGCGGGTGGGCTTTTGGCCGTAGTGCCAGAGGTATAGTCATGGCTGTCACGCACATCAGGGTCATGTGCACAGCCCGCCAGGAACACAGTGGCAAACCCCGACACCAGTATTGCGCCTGCTAGCGATCTTGAGCTCTTCACGCGACACGCTCCTGCGGCCCCCTCGAAAACAGGGAAAGTAGCCAGGTAACCTGCCCTTTTTAGTTTTCATGGGCCTATGTTACTGCCCAATGACAACCAGGCATTAGCTTAGTTTGCTATATGCCCTTTAGCGTGGCCGTGAATCAATAACGGCGGTATTCCTGCCCGCCACGGTCACCGTCATAGTAATGCCGGTGATGCCTGCCGTCGTGCCAGTAAGGCCAGCAGCCGCTGAGCAACAACAACCCGGACAACACCAAAACCCATGCAGTCTTGCGTTTCATGTGCGTACCTCCGGCCGGGCGAAGCCAGGCCATGCTTACGTTGGACCGCACAGGGTCAAGGCGTTCCTGGTATAGAAGGCCGCTGGTCATCTTCCATGCAAGATTTCATTTGCCAGCTTGCGGGGCTTAAGGGCTTTCTGGCAAATGGCCCGATACCGAGGATGGTTAGCCCCAGAGTCGGGGTCAGCCGATGAAGTTGAGGAACACCAAGGTGGCGGCCAAATCCAGTGCCAGTACGGCAACCACGCTGAAAATCATGTAGTAGCGGTCATCCTGAGTCATTTCTGCGTACTCCGCATGGTCAATGTCTCAGGACCACAGCAATTACCGTTCCAGCATGTGGGTGCCAGGAAACGCCAGGCGATCAAACGAGCATCAGGAAGCCAGAAGGTAAGCCGCCACACCCTTGATCAAATGCCAGGGCTTGCCAAAAGACACCTGTTCAAGCAGCCGGTTGGAGTTGCCCGCAACCCCGGCAATAGCGAAATAGACAAACCATTTCCGTAAAATTCTGGAGCGTTTCTTTTTGGTGAGTCGCAACAATCGGTACATCGTGAATAATGGCTCTGCCAAACGATAATAAAAAAACCCGACAGCGCGTCGGGCTTTGGGGACATCATATTTACGAAATCCGGCTGCCAGCGCGTCAACGCTTGTCGTGAAGCTCGGGCGGCCAAGCGCTGAAGAGCATGTACACGCCAGGCCCACCTATCCAGGTCCAGTTGGTGCCTGGCCAGATTAACGTCGCAGTGATCCAGGCGACGATCAGCGTCAGCCCCGTGCGGCGTCGGCGCCTTGGCGTTAACCACTCCTGTAATGCCCTATGCCTTTCCCGCAATCCCATTACCGCTTTCCTTGTCTGGTAAGGCGTGCAGGATACCACCGCTGCGAAACAATGACCGCCTGCCGGGCGTTTTACGTCGATGCACAACGCAATCATCAAGGTCAGCTAGTATTTTGATGAATACAAACACCGCGAGATGGCGATCATGCTAAAACAAGAAGCGGACGACGTGATTGAGCGTATTAGAGACGACCTGAAAAGGCACGGCGTGCTGATCGGCTACGATCCAGAGCTTACCAATGCTGAATTCGGGTGCGACCTGGACTACCAAGAGGCTCAGGTCAGAGACGATCCGAACAACCGTGTGTTGCGTATCGCGATACATGACGAAGGCCTGTGGGCCCAGCTGCGGCAGGGAACGATACATCGCTGTGTCGTCAGTGATTGTCGAGGGAAGCTTTTCGGTATTCCTATCACCATAGAACCGAGGACCGATGCGTCCTACACCATTCAGTACAAGGTCTAGAACCATGGCAGAGGGCGGCCACCTCCGTCCTCTGTAATCATAAGCGGATCATCATCAGGGTACTGCAGCCTGCCCCTCCGGTGCTGCCAGCCAGCACCGCGAAAATTGCTACCGCTCTGTCAGATGAACGCCGATGGCAAAGGCAACGACAACCAGAACAACCTCAGCTACCACGTATGCGACGTAGAACTCATCCGAAAACATGACCCGATCTCTGAGAGGCCGCTTAGCCCTGTGCTTCGCGGGAGTCGATCAGAGCCATCAGGTAGATCGAAAGTTCAACACAGGCCTGCAGACTTCAGGTCACCGGCATCGAAGCGACATCACATTGCCACCATTGACCGACATGAGGTCGCCGACCACCCCTCAAACGAAAACGCCGCCTGGTGAAGCCGGCGTCTGGGCGGTGCTTACCAGGTCTTCGGCTCTGGCTTCTTGTACGAGCCGCCGGACATGCATTTCTCGATCAGCTCATCACGGGCCTGGTTGTCCGGGAGGGTTCTCCGGTACTCTGGCTGACAGTGAAAGGTGCTCGGCTCGTAAGCGGCAGGGTCGATATCGCTGACTTCTTTCTGTTTCTTGGGTTTCTGTTCGGCCTCTGCTTCGAAGCAGCCGCTGAGGGACAGCGCGGCAACAGCTACGACAATTGCTCCAATAATACTGCGTTTCATGAGGTTCCTTCCTGTGAAATGGCTCGGCGTTATATCAAAGATCAACCCCCTCCCGCAAAACGTGGCGCCGGGCCATCAGGCAACGTCGCCCTATACAACGATAACGCCTCCCCATGAGGTCGAGGGCAACGCGTCAGCGTGATCGCTGATCGTATAGAAGCACACACCACCATCCAAATGCCGAAAGAGCTGTCGACATGATCGCTGCCTTGATGCCTACGATGGTGGCTCTTCGATCCGCATTTGCAGTGGGTACCAGCGCTGAATGAATTGGGGATCAGGCGTCGCCCCCCATACAACTGACGTCACACCTATGCGACAATGTGCTCAATGTACGGCCTCAACCCCCGCATTTATCGCCCAACAGCTGGGTCACAGCGTTCAGATGCTGCTGTCGACGTATGCCCGTTGGCTCAACTCAAGCTCCGACGGAGCGAGCTGGAAAAGCTCAAGATTGGTATCAAATCGGTACCAGATTGAAAACCGGCTCTGTAAGTGACTGATAGGTAAGCTCCTTGATCTCCACCGCTAACATCACCATGCAGTTCGGCTCCAAGCCGCTGTTCGAAAACGTTTCCGTCAAATTCAACAACGGCAACCGCTACGGCCTGATCGGCGCCAACGGCTGTGGCAAGTCGACCTTCATGAAAATCCTCGGCGGTGACCTTGAGCCGTCCGGCGGCCAGGTCATGCTCGAGCCGAACACCCGCCTGGGCAAGCTGCGCCAGGACCAGTTCGCCTACGAGGAATTCACCGTGATCGACACGGTGATCATGGGCCACGGTCAGCTGTGGAAGGTCAAGGCCGCGCGTGACCGTATCTACTCGCTGCCGGAAATGACCGAAGAAGACGGCATGGCCGTCGCCGAGCTGGAAACAGAATTCGCCGAGATGGACGGCTACACCGCCGAGTCCCGCGCCGGCGAACTGCTGCTGGGCCTGGGTATTCCGCTGGAACAGCACTTCGGCCCGATGAGCGAAGTGGCGCCAGGCTGGAAGCTGCGTGTGCTGCTGGCCCAGGCGCTGTTCTCCGACCCGGACGTGCTGCTGCTCGACGAACCGACCAACCACCTGGACATCAACACCATCCGCTGGCTGGAAACGATCCTCACGGCGCGCAACAGCACCATGATCATCATTTCCCACGACCGCCACTTCCTCAACAGCGTCTGCACCCACATGGCTGACCTGGACTACGGCGAACTGCGCCTGTTCCCGGGCAACTACGACGAGTACATGACGGCCGCCACCCAGTCGCGCGAGCAGCTGCTGTCGGACAACGCCAAGAAGAAAGCCCAGATCGCCGAGCTGCAGACCTTTGTCAGCCGCTTCTCGGCCAACGCCTCGAAAGCCAAGCAGGCCACGTCGCGCGCCAAGCAGATCGACAAGATCCAGCTGGCCGAGGTCAAGCCGTCCAGCCGTGTCAGCCCGTTCATCCGCTTCGAGCAGACCAAAAAGCTGCACCGTCAGGCCGTGGTCGTCGAGAAAATGGCTAAAGCCTTCGACGACAAGGTGCTGTTCAAGAACTTCGACATTACCGTCGAAGCGGGCGAGCGCGTGGCGATCATCGGCCCCAACGGTATCGGCAAGACCACCCTGCTGCGCACCCTGGTCGGCGAAATGACCCCGGATGCCGGCTCGGTGAAGTGGACCGACAGCGCCGAGGTGGGCTACTACGCCCAGGACCACGCCCACGACTTCGAAGACGACGTGAGCCTGTTCGACTGGATGGGCCAGTGGACCTCCGGCGAACAGGTGATCCGCGGCACCCTGGGGCGCATGCTGTTCTCCAACGACGAGATCCTCAAGTCGGTGAAGGTGATTTCCGGTGGTGAGCAAGGCCGCATGCTGTTTGGCAAGCTGATCCTGCAGAAGCCGAACGTGCTGGTGATGGACGAACCGACCAACCACCTGGACATGGAGTCGATCGAAGCGCTGAACCTGGCGCTGGAAAACTACCCGGGTACCCTGCTGTTCGTCAGCCACGACCGCGAGTTCGTGTCGTCGCTGGCAACGCGCATCATCGAGCTGTCGCCGGATGGTGTGGTGGACTTCAGCGGTACTTACGATGACTACCTGCGTAGCCAGGGTGTGTTGGTCTGATTGAAAGGTAAGGCCTGGCCATCTTGGGTGGCTGGGCCGGCCTCTTCGCGGCGGTTCGACGCCTCGATAAACCCGCTCCCACAGGAATCACCATGGGCCTTCGGACATGGGGAGATCCCAGTGGGAGCGGGTTTACCCGCGAAGAATCCACCGCCAATCCCACAGGCTGGCACTACCCGACGAATAATTCGTTAGCCTGCTTTCATTTCCTGCACGCAACGGCCATGATGGGACCACGCCCAACCGCCTGCCCGCGAACGAGCCCATGACCGCGCAACAACCTGCCCCCACCAGCAACACCCTGCACATTACCCTGCAGATCCTGTCGATCGTCTTCTACACCTTCATTGCCTTCCTCTGCATCGGCCTGCCGATTGCGGTGCTGCCCAGCTATGTGCACGACCAGCTCGGCTTTGGCGCAGTGATCGCCGGGGTGACGATTGGCCTGCAATACCTGGCCACGCTGCTCAGCCGACCGTTTGCCGGCAAGGTGGCAGACACCTTGGGTGGCAAGCAGGCCATCCGCTTTGGCCTGTTGGGCATTGCCGGCTGCGGGGTATTGACGCTGCTGTCGGCCTGGACCCTGAACCTGCCGCTGCTCAGCCTGGCACTGTTGCTGGGCGGGCGTCTGCTGCTGGGCATCGCCCAAGGGCTGATTGGGGTGGCCACTCTGAGCTGGGGTATCAGCCAGGTCGGCCCTGAGCACACCGCCCGGGTAATTTCATGGAACGGAATCGCCTCATACGGCGCGATTGCCATCGGCGCGCCACTGGGTGTGCTGGCCGTGGACGGGCTGGACTTCAGCGTACTGGGGCCAGCGTTGCTGGTGCTGGCAACCGTTGCCCTGCTGGTACTGCGCAAGCGCCCCGATGTGGTGGTGGTGCGCGGCGAGCGCCTGCCGTTCTGGTCTGCGTTCGGCCGAGTGGCGCCGTGCGGCCTGGGCCTGACCCTGGCCTCGATTGGCTACGGCACGCTGACCACCTTTGTCACGCTGTATTACCTTGAGCGGGGCTGGGCCGGTGCGGCCTGGTGCCTGAGTGCCTTTGGCGTGTGCTTCATCATTTCGCGGCTGTTGTTCGTCAATGCGGTCAACCGCTTTGGTGGCTACAACGTGGCGGTTGCCTGCATGGCCACCGAAGTGCTCGGCCTGGGCCTGCTGTGGCTGGCCCCCTCGCCGCCGTGGGCACTGGTGGGTGCGGGTCTGACCGGTTTCGGGTTGTCGCTGGTGTACCCGGCATTGGGCGTCGAGGCGATCAAGCAGGTGCCTAGCAGCAGCCGCGGTGCAGGGTTGGGCGCGTATGCGGTGTTCTTCGATCTGGCACTGGCCATTGCCGGGCCAGTGATGGGGGCTGTTGCCGTGCACCTGGGCTATGCCTCGATCTTCTGCGTGGCCGCCCTGCTCGCCCTGGCCGGCGTTGGCCTGACGCTGCTACTGGCGCGACGCGCCCGTCGCAACTGAACCTGCAGCCAGTTCCGGCGCGCCCAGCACCTCACTGAAAAACGCGGCGGTTTCACGCTGCAAGGAGTGGTGGATGTGCCGGCGGTCGACGCCGTCGGCGTCCTTGCACAGTGCTGGCATCCGCGCGTACTGCTCGGCATCGCAGTGAGCCATGAACACGAAGTGCCCGGCACCGGCCAACAGCCGATAGTCCGGTGTGACCGGCAGCTTGCGGGCCAGGGCTTCGGCATTGCGGTCCACTGCCAGCAACTGGTCGCTGTCGCCGCTGTAGATCAGTACTGGCACCTGCACCCCGGCCAGGGCATGGCGCCCGAACAGCAGGCTCAGCGGCGCCATCAGCATGGCGGCACCCACGCGCGGGTCGGCCTCGGGCGCGAGTTCGCTGCGGTCGGCAATCAGTATGCCGTGGGTCTTGCAGGCATCGGCGTCGTTCGGGCGCTCCAGGCAGTACTGGCGCAGGCGGTCGAGGTCGGGGCGCGCGCCAGAAAGGATCAACGCGGTTTCACCCCCCGCCGAATAGCCGATCACACCCACTTTGCCGTCATTCAGGTAAGGCCCCACCAAGCCGTCGTCGCGGGCCGCAGTGATCGCGGCACTGACTTGCAGCGGACGGCCATAGAGGTTGCTCAAGGTGCCAAGGCGGCTGTGGTCGCGGGCGTTGTCCCCGGGGTGCACCACCGCCACCACCACGAACCCTTGACGCGCCAGCGAGGTAGCCAGGTAATGCAGGGCCAATGGGCTGCCAGTGTTGCCATGCGACAGCACCAACAGCGGGAACCGCCCCGTGGCAATGGGGGCTTCCTCGGCTACCTCGATCGGGTAACCGTCGATACGGGTACTGCGGGCCTGGCCTAGCGCCGGGTAAAAGGCCAGTGCCTGCATGGGCCGGCTATCGACCGGGTCGGCCAAGGTCATGTGGTGCAAGCCGGCCGCCCACTGCGCAGCCTCGGCATGGGCCAGCAGGCCGCCGAGCAGGGCCAACGCCAACACGCAACGAGGGATAATCATCGGCCGGCAGCTCCTTGCGGGGCGAAGCGATATGCCAGCATAGGACCGGCACGGCTTGCGCCGGATGAAAACTGGATGAAACCCGCGTCATGCACGGTGTGCGTGCGCGCTATGCATTTGCGCGTAACGCCGAACCCGTGGCATAGATGCGGGTCAACGTCTTTACGTGACCGTTTTCGCGCCATTGAAGGAGTTTCATGCATGAGCAAGCCTGCCTACGTGCCACCCAAGGTCTGGCGCAACGACGCAGCCTCCGGCGGCCAGTTCGCCAACATCAACCGCCCGGTTGCCGGCCCGACCCACAACAAGGACCTGCCGCAGGGCAAGCACCCGCTGCAACTGTATTCGCTGGCCACGCCCAACGGCGTCAAGGTGACCATTGCCCTTGAAGAGTTGCTTGCCTTGGGCCATGTCGGTGCCGAATACGATGCCTGGCTGATTCGTATCGGCGAAGGCGACCAGTTTTCCAGTGGCTTCGTCCAGGTCAACCCCAATTCGAAGATCCCCGCCCTGCTTGACCGCAGCGTCGAGCCGCCGGTGCGGGTGTTCGAGTCCGGCTCGATCCTGTTGTACCTCGCGGAAAAGTTCGGCGCTTTGCTACCCCAGTCGCCGTCGGCGCGCACCGAAAGCCTGAACTGGCTGTTCTGGCAGATGGGTGCGGCGCCTTACCTGGGTGGCGGCTTTGGCCACTTCTATGTGTACGCGCCGGAAAAGATCGAGTACGCCATCAACCGCTTCACCATGGAAGCCAAGCGTCAGCTGGATGTGCTTGAACGCCGCCTGGCCGAAAGCCGTTACCTGGGTGGCGAGGAATACAGCATCGCCGATATCGCCGTGTGGCCGTGGTATGGCCAGCTGGTGCGCGGCAACCTGTATGGCGCAGCGCAGTTCCTGGCGGTGGACGAGTACCCGCATGTGCAGCGCTGGGCCGAGGAAATTGCCCTGCGCCCGGCGGTGCAGCGGGGTACCAGGGTGAACCGTACCTGGGGGGATGAGACCAGCCAGGTGCCGGAGCGGCATGCGGCGGCGGATCTGGACTGATAGTAAAAACTCGCTCTATGGGTAACCAAGCTGGTGAGGTTGCCCGTTTGCAGCCGGTTTCAAGGCTGTGAGTTGCTGTTCACAAGCAAGCTTACCCGCTGCGCTTTCGAAGGGGCGTCAGCAAACAGGCTACGCGGCAAGCTGAAACCCTTGAATGGCTGCTGGGTTATCGGGTTGAAGGCCTTTTCCGACGTTAGCCGGTAGCGCATCGTGCCATCTCCGGCCCTGAAGCTCAGATCCACCCCGGTTGCGGTACGTCCATTTAGACCTCCGCGGCTGAGCAAGCGGAACATGGACCAGGGGCCATGGTACTGAAGGTGGTTGCTGTTGCTATTGAGCCTCAGCAATGTAAGCGTACTACTGGGATGCTGCGGGCTGGGCCAATTGATCACAACCCGTTGCCTGGGCCCATGGGTATAGCTTATCTGCTGCCCGCTCAATTCCAGCAAGCTGGTGCGCTGGTTAGTACTCAGGCCCAAAGGTTCGATGTTGAACTGCACATTGAGCTTGCCGCTATTGTCAAAAAACGATTCACGAATGCGCCCGGCTATTTCCAGCTGCTCGAGCACGCACGGCTGCACGAGCCCACCTCGACCTTCGGCGTAGAGTACCTTGGGATTATCTCTGATGAGCGCGTTCAGATACTTATCCTGAAACTGCTGCAGCCTTCCTTGTGGACCAAAAAAAGCCTCGAAGTCATCCAGCGCCGAGTCGGGCGCTCGAACAGTGAAAGGATAACGCCCGGACAGACGCAGTTCGAAGAATCGGTAGACATCGGCATACCAGCGTTTCTCCAGTTCGTACAACGCTTCAATCGTCAATACCTGGGCCGTCTGTTCCGCCAGCTGTGCCACCTGCAGACGCACCGGCTCAGGTAAGTTGCTTGCAACGCGCTGCAAGTGGGCGATGGGGTCCTGATCCTTTGTCGACAACCGATCAAATATTGCTCTCAACGCTTCGCGGCCTGGGTCCGGGCTAGCCTGTATGGTCTTTGCGTAATAATGGACAGCTCTTATTGCATCAAGCGTTTCCACATAAGCGCTCGCACCTTCGCCTTTGGCTTTCAGCATCTGGTCAATATCGGCAAAAGCTTTCCCTATCGCGTCGGTTTGAGACTGCTTTTGCTCGTGTTGAAGCGTGTCAATAGCGCTTCCTACCAACGTGTCGCCAGTGCCCGGAACCTCTGACTGTTGAAGGCTTGTGTTTTCCTGCACAGTCTCCAGCAGCTGGCGTAACGGTTCTGCTGGGCCAATAAATTGCTCCAGCACTGCAACGCCGTGGTTCAAGTCATGGAAGTCGACCACTTTCAGTTGCAGTAACGCGCCGCGCCAGTTGGCGATGTATTCGCTGGTATAAAGGTGTTGCAACTGTTTGAACAATGCGCCACGTTCAGCCTCGGCGTATTCCGGTTGCTGACCATCGCCCAGTGCCCACTGGTCGATCATGGCCGACTCGCTGAGTGCCTCGCTGCGTGGTTTGAAATAGGCGTTCAGCCCCTCTGCGGTAAAAAGCGGGTCCAGGTGCGCGGGCTGGACAGGTTGATAGATGAGATCAAAGCCTGGCCCGATCCGATGGCGCAAATCCACCGCGCCTTGCAGGCCCTGCCGCGATTCATGCTTGAGATTCGCATACAACCGCTGATGCAAAGGCGTTTGGCGCAGCACCTGCTGGACCTTGGCGATTCTGGGGCTGAACTGCCGCAACTCAGCGTCAGCGTATGCCAAGGCATACTGCAGATGAGCCATCAGATCGCGCTGCACCTGCCCTTCCCCAGGAAATGCGCGCTGCCACTCACGCGCCATCCAGGCCTCCACCCACGAAGCACGCCGATGCTGGCGGCTCTCAACCATTCGATACACCCTTAGCGCTGCCATCTGCTGCTCGCTGCCTTCTGGCGCCGCCTCCATCGCATCCAGCAGCCCACTGGCCAGCGCCGGGAGGAATCGACGAGACAGCAAGCCAAGGTACGTTTCATCTACCAGCGGGCCGATAGTACGCCCTTGATAAAGCCCCGCATCCGCTAGGGCTGGCCACGCCGCACGATAGTCACCGAAAAGCCCGACGGCAGCGCGAAGCTGATTGAGCGGCACCAGCAGATTGCGAGCTGTCGGGTCTAAGTGCTCGTCCACTTCAGACAACCGGAACGCCTGGCTCTTCAGCAGGACCTCGGCAGCCATGGCCCTGTTGCTGTCGAAGTAGCGGTAGAGGTTTATACCAACGACCGCAACGACAAGCACAGCAACGGCAGATCCCCTCCAGAACGCCCGGCGCTTGTGACTGGCGAAACGTGCACTGTCCCCCATCAGTCCAGCTTCCGGGTATAGGGCACGCTGGAAAACTTGCCGGGTAAAATAGTCGTTGTTTGAATGCAACTTTTTTGCAGGTCCCGACGCAAGCTGGGCCACGCCATGGGCCAGGGCTGCTTCCCGCATGAAGACATTACCGATCGCCCCCCGCTGCATGGCTGAAGTCAGGTACATACCGCGCACCAGCAGGTTCGAACAGTCGCTATTGCTTTCAAGAGCTTTGCGCAGAAATACCATCAACAGGGTGCGTAAACCTGCCAACTGTGCCTGGAATGACACTAGCGCTCTGCACTGCGTTTCACTTGATGAAGCGCCCAAGGCATCGACGACATGTTCCTGCACGGCCTTGAGCAATTGATCCAACAGCACAAGCATCTGGCTCGGCCAGTCTTCCTGACCGGCTTGGGCGTCCAACTTTACGTTACCACCGAACAACTGCGTACGTTCAGCTGTGGACAAACGGCTGAAGAGTAATTCAAAGCCCTCCAGTAAATCGAGCTTGGTTAGGACAATGTACAGCGGCATGCATGAGCCGAGCGCATTTTGCACTTCGGCCATTCGGTTTCGCATTACGTTGGCAAGCGCCGTACGCTCTTCGGGGGTGGCCTGTAACAGTTCAGCGATATCGACTACCAACAACAGGCCACTAATAGCACAGGTGCCCTGCCTGCGCACCAGCCAGTCAACCAAGTGTGACCACAACCTGGCCTGCGTTCCAACCGGCGGCATGATCGAGTGCGCTTGAGCGTCCGCCTTGCAACCCTCCTGGGTGAGCAAGCCGCCAGGGGGATCAATGATGACGGCATCGTCACTGATCCACCAACTTACGCCTTTCTCTGAGGGCGTGCCTCTCAAACCTTGCGTCTGAGCCTTGTCGATATGCGTCAGGGAAAAGCGCTGCCCCGAGTGCTCGACCAGGCTGCTCTTGCCTGCTCCCTCGGCCCCCAGTACCAGATAGAAAGGTAGCCGATACGATTGCCGACGCCCCTTTGCATGCTTAAGGAAATACGCAAGCTGCCTGTTCATTTCAAGCTCTTGCGCCTGGATAGGCCCCAGGCCGGGATCCGCTTTGGCAGCGGCTATCTGCTGGCGTTCAACCACCAACCGCTGCACACGTGAACGTACCACTATCAGCCAGCAAAGGAGGGGTAACAGCACAAGCCACAGGCTGGCGATGCTTTGCAACTGGACGCTACCCAGAGGGCGATACCCTCGCCAACTCCACGCGGGGCCTAGCCACCAGATTGCGACCAGCAGCAAGGTAATGGCTACGCCAGCCGTGAGCGCCGTGAAGGTGCAACTTCGCAAGGCTTGCGCCAAGCCACGCGGGCTGAGGTATCTGGGGTAACTATCCATTTGAAAATCCTGTTAACGCCATAACTTGCCATGGCGCAAAGTATTCATGCTCCTGGGGACAAACAAGTCTGACACCGGTTGAATCGACCACTGAGATCACGCACTCCGAGCGAAGACTAGAGCAGACTGAAAATCTGCACAACTAAATACCATCTTACACTTTCAGACTCGACCGCAGCGCCATGAGCGGCGCATCGTCAAAAGCAACTACAACCCAATCACCACTTCACAAGAAGAAAGTAACCAAACTTGTAGGAAGCCTCCTACAAACAAAGCTTCAACTTACACAAGCAGAGAAACATCCTACAAAACAATTGCACAAAATAAACTTCCATCCCGCAGTGCATAGGGTTGCACACCATCACCCGGAGAAACTATGCCAAGTCAAACTGATCTGCGTTTTAGCTTTCAGCCGCTTGCAGGCGAAGACGTATTCGAAGTGGTGTCGTTCGAGTTCGACGAAGCGATCAGCTCGCCGTTCCAGCTGAAACTGGAGCTGATCAGTTTCGAGGGCGATGTCGACTTCGGCCAGTTGCTCGACAAACCGGTGCTGTTCACCCTCTGGCGTGGTGAGCGGCCGCTGCGGTACGTGCACGGCCTGGTCAGCACCTTCAGCCAGGGCGAGACCGGCCGTTATCGCACCCGTTACCACGCCCTGGTCGAGCCGGTGCTGGCCCGTGCCAACCTGCGTTCCAACTGGCGCATTTTCCAGCACAAGACCGTGCCACAGATTCTCGAACTGATGCTGCAGCGCCAAGGCATCAACCGTTTCGAGATCAAGAGCCTTGGCGAGCACCAGGTGCGCGAGTTCTGCGTGCAAGCCGGCGAAACTGACCTCGACTTCATTGCCCGCCTGGCCGCCGAAGAGGGTTTTGTCTATCGCTTCGAACACACGCCGGAACAGCACCTGCTGGTCATGACCGACCGGCTGCTGGCCTTCGGGCAGATCAGCCGCGGCGCGATCACGGCCAATGACGAAGATGAAGGGTTTTACGATGACGACGATATCGGCCCCGACCAGGTGCTGTACCGCGCCAACAGCGGCGGTGCTCAGGCCAGGCCGTGCCTGCGCCGCCTGCGTTACAGCGAACAGGTTCGCACCGCCAGCCAGGTGCAACGGGACTACACCTTCACCCATCCGCAGTACCGCCAGGAGCATCGCGCAACTGACAGCAACATCGCTCACCAGTCCCCGCACTACGAGCGCTTCGACTACCCCGGACGCTACAAGCGTGATGCGGTCGGCGTACCGTTCACCGCCACCCGCCTCACAGCCCTGCGCCACGATGCGCGCATGGCCGAGGTGGAAGGCGACGATGAACGCCTGCAACCGGGGCTGAGCTTCACGCTGGTCGAACACCCGCGTGAAGACCTCAACGTGCACTGGCGCACGATCAGCGTGCACCACGAAGGCATCCAGTTCACCAGCCTGCAAGAAGAGGCCGTCAACGCCGATCAGGGCACACGCTACACGCAGGAAGCCGTGCTGGTGCCAGGCAGAGGCGAATGGCGCCCGGCACCGTTGGCCAAACCGCGTATCGATGGCCCGCATATGGCCACCGTGGTCGGCCCGCCTGGCGAGGAGATCTATTGCGACGAGTGGGGCCGGGTCAAGGTCAGTTTTCCTTGGGACCGGGAGAGCAAGAGCAACGAGTTCAGTTCGTGCTGGGTTCGTGTGTCGCAAGGCTGGGCGGGTGGCAGTTGGGGCTCGATGGCGATTCCGCGGATCGGCCAGGACGTGATCATCCACTACGTCAATGCCGACCCGGACCAACCGATGATCACCGGGCGCACCTACTGCGGCGATCAGCTTCCACCGTACGACCTGCCGGAACACAAGACGCGCATGACCATCAAGAGCCAGACCCACAAGGGCGATGGTTTCAACGAGCTGCGCTTTGAAGATGAACTGGGCAGGCAGGAAGTCTTCATCCATGCAGAAAAAGACCAGAACAACGTGGTCAAGCACGATGAAGCTACCCGGATCGGCAACAACCGCAGTGAGCAGGTTGGCCATGACGAAACCCTCACCATCGGTAACGACCGCACGGAAACTGTCGGCAACGACGAACGCATCAGCATCGGCCAAGACGCATTTTTCGATGCAGGGCGCAACCAGATGACCACCATCGGAAAAGACCAGATCCTGGAAGTAGGCAACCATCGCATCGAAAAGACCGCGGCGAACCATACCCTTGAAGTTGGCGGGCACCAGGAACAGAAAATACAGGGCCACATGCATCTGGCTGCCGGGCAGGAGATTCAACAGCACGCCAGGCGTTTCGCGCTGCGCGTGCAGGACGAGATTGTGTTGGAAGGCGCAGGTGGCACGTTCCTGATCAACGAAAGCGGCATAACACTGAAAGGCGTCGCGCTACACATCCAGGCGCCACTGGATATGGTGCCTAGCGGTGGTGGCAACAGCCACCTGGCGACCGGTTCCCCTGCACAAGGCACTGGCCTCGACCACGTCTGCGGCATGCGCCGAGATGGGCGCTGTACGCGTTCGCCCTGCCCTTGCAACAAGGCCAGCGCATGATGGATGAAGCCTACGTCACAGCAGGATGGCCCCGCCAATGCGTCAGCGTCGTGCCTAAACCGAGCTGGCCGCTGCAGGCACCGGGGCATGCCTGGCTGCTACTCAACGGGGAGTGCATACCATCGCTGGCGGATGCCATTCGCCCGTTGTCAGCACCAGGGGAGCACCTTTGGCTACGGCGCGGCACCGCTGATGAATATGAATTGCCCGGCTATCGGGCAGGCCCTCTTCTAGCGCGTGCGAACCCTGGGCTTGTAGCGCAATTTCTCGACACCTGGGGGCCACAGCAGGCGGGCCTGATCCTGTTTGGCCCGCGTGACCTGCCCGCGCTTGCGGGGCAACTCCAACGCGTCAGGCGCTTGACCGCCGCAGACGGCAACTCACTTGCCTTCCATTGGCAAAGCCTGCGCAAGCTCGAAGAGTTGGGCGAAGCGCTTGCACTGCCGCAATTGCGCCATCTGTTCAGCCCTGTGCAGCGAATGATCTGGCATAGCGGGCTCGCGCGCGATTGCTGGCTACAGTTGGCGATCGACGATAGCCCAGATTTCGCTCCAGCCGCCCCCTCCTCGCTGGCCCTCACCAGCGCAGATGAAGCGGCCCTCGGCAGTGCTGCCCACGCCTGGTTCATGCGTCGTGCACGTCATGAGATGGGTCAGCACCTGCAGGCCATGGGCCGGCAGACCGAGCCTTCGGTATTCCACCACCAACTCGCCGACTACGACAGGGAAGCCGGCTATTGCGGGTTCCAGCACGAAGATGACCGCTGCTACTACTTGCAGCTGCGCCTGTTCTTCCCCGAAGAGCCGTTCGTAAAGGACCCCGCCATCTACAACCTGTTGCTCGATACCGAAATCCAGGGACGCCAACGGCTAATGGAGATCAATGACCGCCTCCTCGAAATCTCCAGCCCCATATTGTCGAGATAAGCCAGATGACCAGCACCTATAAACGCGCGATTCAACCCGACCACCCGTGTGCCCCCAAAGTCGGCCAGGCCATTGCCCCGCCACCGTGCGAACGCGGCATTCCCTTGTATCCGGTACGTTACGGCATCGCCGACCAGCCTGGACCGCGAAATCTTCCAGACGCTTGAGGTCGACAGCTACCCGCCCCTGCAAACCGCAAAGGCGTATGGCCTGAGGCTGCTGCGCCCCGGCTGCTATGTGTATCTGTTCTACTTCCAGCACGGGCGAATGAAGACTCGCCACTACCAGGTTACTGAAGACATCCGCTTTGCCCACCTGTGGTGGACCAACGACGATTACAACAGCGACACCCCCGGCAGCCACGCCAGGCCGGATGTGGTGCGCGCTGCTCACACTGTACTGGCGCCCGAAACCCATATTGCCGACACGGTCTACCTGATGGTCAGCGAAGCACTGCTCAGCCATGCCGTACTGTGGCGGATCGAACAAGACCAGGGCGCCCTGCGCAGCAAGCTCGCGATCAAGGTAAAACCGGCGGAGCTGCCCATGCAGCCGCATGTATTCGATGCCGCCTTTGTCGGTAATGCCGTTGCCGAACTGAAAAACACCGGCACCACCGGCATCTTCCCCGCGTTTGCCGGCGCATCTCGGCGGCCGGACTTTGCCGCACGCTACGGCCAGGCGTTGAACAACCTGGTGCGCAATCTGGGCCCACAACCCGGCGTCAGCCCCTTGGCCGTGGCATTGCATGACCCTGTCGGCGTAGTCAGCGAACTGCATCACCTGGTCACCCTCAGCGTCGAGAAAAAAGCCCGCTACGCCGGGCAGCATGCTCATCGCCTACAAAGCGCCAACTTCATTGCAGGCTATTTCAAGGCCGCGGAGGAAGCCGCGGGGCAAAGCGCCGAGACGGCCAGTACCCTTGCCCGCCAGCGCAAGCTGCTGGACTACGACGGCGCGATGCGCTTCCCCGACCTGTATGCCAAGGAGCTGGCCAAACTGGATTACGCCATCGGGCAGCAGGTGAAGGACATTGTCGCCTGGGTGCAACACGTTGGGACCGAGCACCTGTTGAGCCTGGCCCTCAGCAGCTTCGACCTGAAGGTGAAGGCTGTTGCGGATGCCTATGAAGAAGTGGTGTTCGACTGCATCGGTGGGCTGGTGCACTCACACGAGGGGCAGCAGTTGCTGCAACAGGTGGTCATGATGCCGCCCGAACACAGCCCGTTCTGGCTTGCCATGAGCAATGGCAGCCAGGTCTTGGCCAGCCGCATCAAGGACAAGACGGGTGACATCGCCAAAGGCGTGCTTTCAGTGCTGGACAATTACCTTGAAGAGTACGCCGCCACGCCTGCCACCAATGCCTTGCTCGGGCTGCTGCAGGCCCTGCCAGCTTCACATCCGGCGGATGTGCTGGTGCGGCGGTTACGGCATGTGGTGGAGATTCGTTTTAATGCGACGATTGTGATGCATGAGGTCAGTCTTGCGGAATTGATGCGGCAGGCGCGGGAGTTTCAGTTCCAGCAGGCGCCTGGTAGTGAATACCTGAAAACTTGGAAATTGCCGGAGCCCAGAATTGGCCAAGTGGACTTTTCGATTCGCGTGAACATCTATGAATGGGTGAAAGTTGGGGAGACAACCTACGGAAAAATATACAACTCCAATTCGCCCTCTCATGCGTCGCAACCACTTCAAAACGGAAGAAATATTTTTTCCGGTATGCAATCCGTACTTAGCTCTAGCATAGGACCAACGCTAGCAGGCCTCGGAGCATACTTGGCCATTATAAATTTCACCAGCTCAACAAGAAAAATACGGAATAGCGGCAATAAATTATTGAGCTATGCCGATCTGGCAGGTGCAACCACTACACTAATCGGAGCAACTATCGAAATCTCAGCTCTTGCAGCAGCCTTAGGCCATCAAGCTAAAGGAAATTCAGCTTCAGCGATAGGCCTGAGGGTAATATCAACGAGAGTGGGAGTTGCTGTGATAAGCGCGGGAGGGGCTGGCATTGTGTCTGTGACCGATGCGTTGAGGAGCGTCTTCGCTTTACGAGACCAAAACCCCGAACAAGCAGCCCTCTATTTGGGGGCGGCCCTTGCGGGAGGAGTCATTTCTCTAGCTACGTGGGGAGGAGGTACAGCGGCGGCAGCGAGTATGGCAACAGGCGCCAAGGTTGTCGTGCTGGGACTGACACCACTGGGATGGTCGGTAATTGCACTCATTGCCCTCGGTATAGGAATTGCCTTCATGGCAGGCGTAGACATCGCAAAGCACGGACCAGTTGACATTTGGCTAAAGCATAGTGCCTGGGGAAATCACCACAGACGTTATAATAACCAGCAGGAACTCGACGCAATACATAGCTTGTATCATCGTCCTCGACTCGCTGTTGACTGGCAGCAAACATCCGGCTTCCGCGTAGGTACTCTAAGGATCATGTACCAACTACCTGTAGCCAGAGCCGATTTCCAGAGCATATTCGATACCCGTCTTTCTTTTAAAAAGAAGTTGACGACTCTCAAGCCTATCAATGGACCTGTCGCACACACGTTACAGACCAGGTCTTTTGACTTTGAAAGTGAATGCCTCGTAACACCCCTGTATCATGCAGGTAAACCCAGCGGTTGGAGCATTCAAATGCATCAATCAGCGAAAGTTCTATTTGAGTATCTCTTTATTCCCAACCTTGAAAATCCTGAAATTTATTTCCACCATCATGGAGCACCGGAGCCATTAGAATTTAGAGCTGCCAGCCTCATGTCAGACCCGATTGACCCAGCCAAGCTTGAGCCTGTTAAAGCACCCGAGTGACTATGAATACCAAACGAATACCCAGAAACTTTTTATTCGGAAGTACCAAGCTCTATCACGGACTGCATCAGGACCTACCACCTAAACCAGATGGTGTAAGACGCATAAATACAAAGTGCATAGAGCTTGAGACATATGGCAACCACGTACAAGGCGGCAGCGCCGGTTTCATCGGCGTGTCAATACTTATATCCGGAATCATGTCTATTGTCTATGCGATCATCTACTGGCCTGATCGAGAGATGCTCATAGCCATCCTTGTCTGGAGCCCAGCTTTAACGTGCTTCGCGATTGTTTTCTATTTTGCCAACGGTGCGCACCGCTGCCGGGGCACTTTCATTCGCATCAACCGCTTAACCCGCAAGGTGTATTACATTTTCCCTAAGACTCCTCAAACGATGCACGTCATCGACTGGGATCAGATAGAGGGATTTGCGGGATTCATTCCTATTGTTACATCACATGGTTACACCTCACGCCATCCGCTTTACCTGCTTGGTATAGACTACTCAATGAGTCCACCTACTGAAATGTGTATTGCCTGCGGTAATCTCGGAGTCATCGATGGTAATCGCTCTGCACGGACCCTCTGGGCTTATCTACAGCATTTCATGGCACATGGCCCCGAAGATTTGCCACCTCCTCCAAGCCTAACTGCGAAACTTAGTCGGAGAGAAGCAGCCATCCAACCCTATCGAGAATGGCTCCAAGATTTCAAAAAGGAGCTTTGCGAACCATACGGTTGGCTATGGGCCCTTGTTACAGTGCCAATCCGGCTAACACTATTTTTTTTGCTAGCCTGCCTCAACAGTTCAGAGGCATTGATTCAATACAATGTACCTTACGCAACCTTTCCTCATAGCAATGACGTGCTATGTGGCTTTGCCGAAAAGCGCAAACCAATCATCAGACTAAATGGAATCAAGCTTGACAACCAATAAGCAATAACAAGCACCACCTGCACAACCGAGAGATCGATCCTGACCAAAATAAAATTTAACCGTTACTAACCATTAACGCCACCATGAAAATAAGACACCTACCTAAAAACCTTCTCCTTGGAGGTGCGCGCCTTCATCATGGCGCACACCAATCAATTACTCCCGAGCCAGACGGGGTACGACGCATTAATGAAAGATGCATCGAACTGGAAACCTACCTTAACCTTGTTCAAGGAGGAAGCGCGGGGGCAATCGGAGTGACATTATTAGCCTCACCCATAGCTTGCATATCTGCCGGAATAATTGCTGAAATAGTAGTAGGGATAACCAAAGAGATTTTAATAGCCATGCTAATTGCGATGCCTGTGCTGCCTTGTATTGCATTGATATTCTATTATGCCGGAGGCGCGCACCGTTGCCGTGGTGCGTTTATCAGAATCAATCGCATCACCCGCAAAATTTACTTCGTCCCCCCAAGACCCCAAACAAGATGCTTATTTTCGACTGGGATCAGATTGAGGGATTCGTTGGTTTTATTCCTATAGTCACAGCACATACCTACACTTCTCGCCATCCGCTCTACCTGATCGGCATCGACTACACTGAATGTCCACCTACAGAATTATGTATAGCCTGCGGTAATTTGGGCGTTATCGATGGCAGCCGTTCAGCACGTACCCTCTGGGCATACCTGCAGCACTTCATGGCATACGGCCCCGAAGGACTACCAGCTCCTCCTCCCCTCACTGCGAAACTCAGCCGGAGCGAAGCGGCTATCCAACCGTATCGGCAATGGCTTGTCGAATTCAAAAATGAACTTTGCCAGCCCTACGGCTGGCTCAAGGCACCTATAACAATACCAGTCCAGTTAACGCTATGCCTCTTGTACGCCTGCCTGAACAGCTCAGAGGCCTGGATTCAATACAACGTCCCTTACGTCGCCTTCCCTCACGCAAACGACGTGTTATGCGGCTTTGCAGAAAAGCGCAAACCGGTTATCCGGGTAAATGGCATCAAGCTGGACAACTGATGCCTTGACCCTAGCCTTACCAATCAGCGCCTGCTGCGGGCATATCCCGGCCACTCCATGACTGAAGCAATCTGTAAAAAGAGGTCTTCCACCCCATGAAAAGCAACCGGCTTCTGGCGAAACTTGAAAAGCACGCAGAATCGACCGTTAAATCTTCTGCACCCGGCAAAAACAATGCCCTGTACCGGAGCACCACACCTCTCCGACCGGCAGACCCGGACTTCTCGTTACGCAGCGGTTTCATGAACCCTATGTGCGATGCAGCCATGCCCTTGATCGGGCTGACCATGAATCTGCAGGCGCTGGACGAGTACGAGGATATCGAAACCTTGCATCGCCTGGTCCACATCCAGATCAGTAATATTGTGCAAGAGCTGCACCAGCGTTCGTACGAGCCTGTCTTGGTATCTGCCTTCTCGTATGCACTGTGCCTGTATCTGGACGAAACCGTGATGCGCACCTCTTGGGGCCGCAACTCCAATTGGAGCCAGCATCCTTTGCTGGGTGAGTTCCACGATGAGACCACTGGCGGGGTCAGATTCTTCAACTTGCTGGGCAACATGATGCAGGAACCCAAGCGCTGTCAGGAGGTGCTGGAGTTCATGTACCTGATACTTTGCCTGGGGTTGAAAGGTAAATACGCCATCACGCCGGATGGCAAGCAAGTGCTTGACCGCCATATCGCCGAGCTGCGCAAGACAATACGGAAGCTTCGCGGGCCTCTACCCGAGCTGTTTCCGCAGGCTTCGGCCCCTGTAACCCCTGCCAAACCGGGCAGACGTTACTACTGGCCATGGTGGAGCCCATTGTTGATGGCTGCCGGCACCCTTGCAGCCATGTATGGGTATTTCAGCTACCACCTGCACCTTATTACCAACGAGGTGGTGGCCTCGCTGAACAGCATTTTGCAGCAATAACCCGCTTTGTACTTTATATAGAGCAAGCCGATATGCAACTGTGCTGGGAACCTGGGGCTGCTTTGCAGCCCATCGCGACGCAAGGCCGCTCCTACAGGGGGCCGCGTTGCCTCGCGGAGAGAGCACTACAGGCCCCCGACAATGCCCACCTGCATAAAACCATTTGCCCCCGCGCAAACCTGCGTCCGCCATGCCCTTCTTGTACACTCCTCGCAAAAGCCCCCACCTGCACATTTTTTTGGTGAACGCATGATCGAGGTAACCGAGGTTTCCATTGCCGAGCTGCGCGACGCACTCGAGTCGGGCCGCACGACGGCGGTCGAGCTGGTCAAGGCCTATCTGGCACGTATCGATGCCTACGACGGCGCCGACACTGCCACCGCGCTGAACGCCGTAGTGGTGCGCAACCCGCAGGCGCTGAAAGAAGCCGAGGCCTCCGACGCCCGCCGCGCCAACGGCCAGGTGCTGAGCCCGCTGGACGGCATCCCTTACACCGCCAAGGACAGCTACCTGGTCAAGGGCCTGACCGCTGCATCGGGCAGCCCGGCGTTCAAAAACCTGGTGGCCCAGCGCGACGCCTTCACCATCGAGCGCCTGCGCGCTGCCGGTGCCGTGTGCCTGGGCAAGACCAACATGCCACCGATGGCCAACGGCGGGATGCAGCGTGGCGTGTATGGCCGCGCCGAAAGCCCGTACAACGCCAACTATCTGACCGCACCGTTCGCTTCGGGCTCGTCCAACGGTGCCGGCACCGCCACCGCTGCCAGCTTCAGTGCCTTCGGCCTGGCCGAAGAAACCTGGTCCAGCGGCCGCGGCCCGGCCTCCAACAATGGCCTGTGCGCCTACACCCCGTCGCGTGGGGTGATTTCGGTGCGTGGTAACTGGCCGCTGACGCCGACCATGGACGTGGTGGTGCCGTATGCGCGCACCATGGCCGACTTGCTGGAAATCCTCGACGTGGTGGTTGCTGACGACGCAGACCCGCGCGGCGACCTGTGGCGCCTGCAGCCCTGGGTACCGATCCCGGCCGCCTCGAGTGTGCGCCCGGCTTCGTACCTGGACCTGGCGGTGGATGCCGGCTCGCTCAAGGGTAAGCGCTTTGGCGTACCGCGCATGTACATCAATGCCGACAGCGAAGCCGGCACTTCCGAAAAGCCGGGCATCGGCGGCCCGACCGGCCAGCGCATCAACACCCGCGCTACCGTGATCGACCTCTGGCAACAAGCCCGTCAGGCCCTGGAAGCGGCTGGCGCTGAAGTGCTGGAAGTGGACTTCCCGCTCGTGTCGAACTGCGAAGGCGATCGCCCGGGTGCGCCGACCGTGTACAACCGTGGCATCGTCAGCAAGGAATTCCTCCATGACGAACTGTGGGAGCTGTCGGGCTGGGGCTTCGATGACTTCCTGCGCGCCAACGGCGACCCCAAGCTCAACCGCCTGGCCGATGTCGACGGCCCACAGATCTTCCCGCACGACCCGGGCACCCTGCCCAACCGTGAGGACGACCTGGCGGCCGGCATGGATGAATACGTCAACATGGCCAAGCGCGGCCTGAAGACCTGGGACCAGATCGAAACCCTGCCCGACGGCCTGCGTGGCCTGGAGCAGACCCGCAAGCTGGACCTGGAAGACTGGATGGACCAGTTGGGCCTGGACGCCGTGCTGTTCCCGACGGTGGCCGACGTGGGCCCGGCCGATGCCGACGTCAACCCGGCATCGGCGGACATTGCCTGGAGCAACGGTATCTGGGTGGCCAACGGCAACCTAGCGATCCGTCACCTGGGCGTGCCGACCGTGACCGTGCCAATGGGCGTGATGGCCGATATCGGCATGCCGGTGGGGCTGACCTTTGCCGGGCGCGCTTATAGCGACAACGCATTGCTGAGCTACGGTGCGGCCTTTGAGGCGACCGGCTCGCGCCGCATGATCCCGCCGCGCACGCCAGCGCTGGGCTGAGTTTGACAGGGGCCGCTTTGCGGTCCATTCGCGGGTGAACCCGCTCCCACAGGGACCCCACGGTATTCAAACCTGTGGTGAACCTGTGGGAGCGGGTTTACCCGCGAATGGGCCTGAAAAAGTAAATCGCCGAATTCAACTTTATGTGTAAAAATACACAAAAAGTTGATTTTGCGATCTATCATGCCCATTACCCCCAACGAAGAACGCCAGCTCACCCTCACCGTGCTCAAGGCCGCCATCCAGGCCCTGGGCAGCGTTGCCGCGCGCAACATGGAAATCCTCCTGCACGACCTCGACCACCCCGAGCACTCGGTGGTGGCGATCGTCAACGGCCACCTTTCCGGCCGCAGCATCGGCAGCCCGATCCTCGCCGCACCGGAGCAGGACCAGGGTTTCAAGGCGCTGATGCAGGCCTCGGCCGACCAACACGGCTGTGAGCCGGTGGTACTGCCCGACTACCCCACTACGCTCAAGGGCCGTACCCTGCGCAGCGCCACGGCCATCTTCCGTGACAGCAGCGGCCACCCGTTCGCCAGCCTGTGCGTCAACACCGATGTCACCGGCCTGGACGCGGCCATGAACTTTCTCCAGCAGTTCCAGCCCCTGGGTGCCACACCCGCCGTCAACGAGCCCGCCGACATGGAATTGCTGATGAGCGAGATCATCCAGGCCGCGCTGCAACGCAGCGGCCAGGGGCGGATGAACAAGCAGGCCAAGGTCGAAGCCGTACGGGTGATGCAGGAGCGTGGCCTGTTCATCGTCAAGGGTGGTGTCGAGAAGGCCGCCAGTGCCCTCGGCGTCACCCGCTACACCATCTACAACTACCTCGAACAACTGCGCGGAGCCAGCCAATGACCTTGCACATTCCTACCCCCCTGATCGAATCGCGCCCGCTGTCGCTGGCCGCCGGTCGCAACATCTGGCTCAAGCTCGATGCCCTGCAGCCCTGCGGCTCGTTCAAGCTGCGCGGTGTGGGCTACGCCTGCGAGGTACATGTGGCACGTGGCGCCAAACACTTCGTGTCATCCTCGGGGGGCAATGCCGGCCTGGCGGTTGCCTATGCCGGGCGCAAGCTGGGGGTGCCGGTGACCGTGGTCGTGCCCGAGACCACCACTGAACGGGCCAAGGAGCTGCTGCGCCAGGAAGATGCCAAGGTGCTGGTGCACGGCAGCTCCTGGCAGGAGGCCAACGAACTGGCGCTGACCCTGGTCGGCGCTGGCGATGCTTTCATCCACCCGTTCGACGACCCGTTGCTGTGGGCGGGGCATGCCAGCCTGGTCGACGAAGTGGCGGCGGCCGGGTTCAAGCCCGATGCCGTGGTGCTGTCGGTGGGCGGTGGCGGGCTGCTCAGCGGTGTGGTCGAAGGGCTGCAGCGCAATGGCTGGGGTGATGTGCCGGTGCTGGCCGTGGAGACTGCCGGTGCTGCCTCGCTGCACGCGGCCATGCAGGCCGGGCACACGGTAGAGCTGCCGCGCATTGCCTCGATCGCGAGCTCGCTCGGTGCCAAGCGGGTGGCCGAACAGGCGCTGGCCTGCACGCTTCAGCACCCGGTGCACAGCCATCGGGTCAGCGACCGAGCGGCGCTGGAGGCTTGCGAGCGGTTCTTGCGTGATCATCGTGTGTTGGTGGAGCCGGCGTGTGGGGCGGCGTTGGCGTTGGCTTATGATGCCAACGCACTGGGCGGTTTCCAGAATGTGCTGGTGGTCGTTTGTGGTGGCGCTACCGCTACTCTGGAACAGATTCAGGACTGGTTGAAGCAGGTTGATTGAGCTTGTCTGAACCGGCCTCTTCGCGGGTGAACCCGCTCCTACAGGGATATCACCAGGCCTGAGGGCGGCGCGGTTCCTGTGGGAGCGGGTTCACCCGCGAAAAGGCTGGCACAGGCAACGCATCATGGATGGTCCGCCCCTGCCATTGGTCAGGCTGTCATCAGACTGTTCCCTTCTCTCTGTACTACTACCCCAGCACAGCCGGAAAAATTTACCGGTAACCGTACCAACGCAGACGAAAAACGCCTTGCGCCCTTTCGGTCTGCAGCAAGTGAAGGCACAATGCGTGTCCTTTTTTTGGCCGGCCTGGCCGGGGGCCTTTAAATGATCAAGACGCCGTATTACCTCATCGATAAAACCAAGCTGCTCAGCAACATGGAGAAGATCGCCTACGTGCGTGAACACTCCGGTGCCAAGGCGCTGCTCGCCCTCAAGTGCTTCGCCACCTGGTCGGTGTTCGACCTGATGCAGCAGTACATGGACGGCACCACTTCGTCCTCCCTCTTCGAGCTCAAGCTCGGCCGCCAGAAATTCGCCGGCGAAACCCACGCCTACAGCGTGGCATGGGCCGACGACGAGGTCGAGGAAATGCTCGAGAACTGCGACAAGATCATCTTCAACTCGATCGGCCAGCTGCAGCGCTTTGCCGAACAGTCCGAAGGTAAAGTGCGCGGTCTGCGTGTCAACCCGCAGGTCAGCAGCTCCGATTACCTGTTGGCCGACCCGGCCCGCCCGTTCAGCCGCCTGGGCGAATGGGACCCGGCCAAGATCGAGCAGGTGATCGAGCAGATCTCTGGTTTCATGTTCCACAACAACTGCGAGAACGGCGACTTCGGCCTGTTCGACAAGATGCTCACGCACATCGAAGAGCGCTTCGGCCACCTGCTGCACAAGGTCGAGTGGGTCAGCCTGGGTGGCGGCATCCACTTCACCGGTGAAGACTATGCGGTTGACGCCTTCTGCGCACGCCTCAAGGCGTTCTCGCAAACCTACGGCGTGCAGGTGTACCTGGAGCCGGGCGAAGCCGCCATCACCAACAGCGCCTCGCTGGAAGTGACCGTGCTCGACACCCTGTACAACGGCAAGCACCTGGCCGTGGTTGACAGCTCGATCGAAGCGCACCTTCTCGACCTGCTGATCTACCGCCTCAACGCCAAGATGGCCCCTAACGACGGCGAGCACACCTACATGGTCTGCGGCAAGTCGTGCCTGGCCGGCGACATCTTCGGCGAGTACCAATTCGACCGTCCTCTGGCCATTGGCGATCGCCTGTCGTTCATCGACACGGCCGGTTACACCATGGTCAAGAAAAACTGGTTCAACGGTCTGAAAATGCCGTCCATCGTGGTCAAGCAACTCGACGGCAGCGTCGAAGTGGTCCGCGAGTTCGGTTTTGAAGACTACGTTTCCAGCCTGTCGTAAGACCGGCTTTCAAAGTAAGGAGCGAAAGGTAAATTGAAGAAGAACGTTCTTATCATTGGTGCAGGAGGTGTCGCCAAGGTGGTGGCCCACAAGTGCGCACAGCATAACGACGAACTGGGTCGTATCGCTATCGCGTCACGGAACATCTCCAAATGCCAGGCCATCATCGACAGCGTCAAGGCCAAGGGTAGCCTCAAGGTACCCGCCGACATCCAGGCCTTCTCGCTCAACGCCCTCGATGTCGAGGCGACCAAGGCACTGATCCGCGAGACCGAATCGCAGATCGTGATCAACGTCGGTTCCGCGTTCCTCAACATGTCGGTGCTGCGTGCCTGCATCGATACCGGTGTCGCCTACCTGGACACCGCCATCCACGAAGAGCCGGGCAAGATCTGCGAGACCCCGCCGTGGTACGGCAACTACGAGTGGAAACACCTCGAAGAGTGCCAACAAAAGAACATTACCGCCATTCTCGGCGTCGGTTTCGACCCGGGTGTGGTGAACAGCTACGCAAAACTTGCGCAGCAGCAGTATTTCGACAGCATTGATTCGATCGACATCCTCGACGTCAATGCCGGTTCGCATGGCAAGTACTTTGCCACCAACTTCGACCCGGAAATCAACTTCCGCGAGTTTACCGGGCAAGTATGGAGCTGGCAGAACAGCCAGTGGACCAGCAACACCATGTTCGAAGTCAAGCGTACCGACGACCTGCCTGTGGTAGGTTCGCAAAACCTGTACCTGACTGGCCACGATGAAGTTCACTCGATTTCGAAGAACCTCAACGTGCCGAACGTGCGTTTCTGGATGAGCTTCGGTGAGCACTACATCAATGTGTTCACCGTGCTTAAAAACCTGGGCCTGCTCAGCGAGCAGCCGGTGAAAACCGCCGAAGGCCTGGAAGTGGTACCGCTGAAGGTGGTCAAGGCCGTGCTGCCGGACCCAGCCTCGCTGGCCCCTGGCTACACCGGCAAGACCTGCATCGGTGACCTGGTCAAAGGCACCAAGGATGGCCAACCACGCGAAGTGTTCATCTACAACGTGGCCGACCACGAAGAAGCCTATGCCGAGACCGACAGCCAGGGCATTTCCTACACTGCTGGCGTACCGCCAGTGGCTGCAGCGCTGCTGGTTGCCCGTGGCGAGTGGGATGCCAAGCGCATGGTCAACGTCGAGGAGCTGCCAGCCGAGCCGTTCCTCAAGGCGCTGGACGTGATGGGCCTGCCGACCCGCGTCAAGGATGAAAAAGGTGATCGTCCTTGGGACGCTGAAGCCTAAGCGGTAACACAGAGGGGGCGCCAACAGGGCGCCCCCTCTGCTTTTGCAGGCCTGCCCTATTCGCGGGCGCGCCCGCTCCCACAGAAGTCCATTGTAGGAGCGGGTTTACCCGCGAATAGGCCAGCACAAGCTAGCCACACTTCCACATTCAGCGACAACCTGCCCAAGTAACAATATCTACACACCGATGTGACATTTTTTTTCAGCTTTCTTATCAAGGAGCTGTCAAATGAAGGTCACGGTTTTCGGTACCGGCTATGTCGGCCTCACCCAGGCAGTGTGCCTGGCCCAGGTGGGGCATTCGGTGTTGTGCATGGATGTCGATGCCGAGCGGGTCGCCGCCCTCAGCGCCGGGCATTGCCCGATCTTCGAGCCCGGCATGGCCCCGATGCTGGAGCGCAACCTGGCCTGCGGCCGCCTGCGCTTTACCACCGACGCCGGCCAGGCTGCCAACTACGCCAGGTTGCAGTTCGTCGCCGTCGGCACCCCGCCACAGGCCGATGGCAGCGCCGACCTGAAACACGTGTTTGCCGTGGTCGACAGCATCCTCGAACATGCTGACGGGCCCAAGGTGATCGTCAACAAGTCCACTGTGCCGGTGGGTACGGTACACCGCATCAAGGCGCGTATCGCCCAGGCCGTGGCCGATAGCAGCCGCTTTCAGGTCATCAGCAACCCGGAGTTCCTCAAGGAAGGCTCTGCAGTAGACGATTGCATGCGCCCGGAGCGCATCATCATCGGTGGCGCCGAGCCGGCCGAAGTGGAGTTGCTGCGTGAGCTGTACCTGCCCTTCAGCCGCAACCGCGAAAAGCTCATGGTCATGGATGCACGCAGCGCCGAACTGACCAAATACGCGGCCAACTGCATGCTCGCGACCAAGATTTCCTTCATCAACGAAATCGCCAACCTGGCCGAGCACCTGGGGGCCGATATCGAAATGGTGCGCCGTGGCATCGGCTCGGACTCGCGCATCGGTTACGACTTCATTTACGCCGGCTGCGGTTTTGGTGGGTCGTGCTTCCCCAAGGACCTGCAAGCCCTGCGCCGCAGTGCCGAGGCCGAAGGCTTTGAGGCGCAACTGCTGCGCGCAGTAGAGTCGGTCAACGAGATGCAGAAAGGCCGGCTGTTCAGCAAGATCCAGCGCCACTATCCCGGTGGCCTGCAGGGCAAGGTATTTGCCCTGTGGGGCCTGTCGTTCAAACCCAATACCAATGACATTCGCGAGGCTGCCAGCCGGGTCCTGCTGGAAGCGCTGTGGGCCGCTGGCGCGCGTGTACAGGCCCACGATCCGCAGGCCATGGAAGAAATCCTGCGCCATTACGGCCCGCGCGACGACCTGCAACTGGTGCCCTGCAAGGACGATGCACTGGAGGGCGCCGATGCCCTGGTGATCGTTACCGAATGGCAGGACTACCGCGTGCTCAACCTGGACAAGGTGCCACAACTGCTGGCCGACCGGGTGGTGTTCGACGGCCGCAACCTGTTCGAGCCGGAACACATGGCCGCCGCCGGCCTGACTTACTACGGTATCGGCCGTGGCCAGGTGCAGCCAGCATGCCCGTACTGATCACAGGCGTTGCCGGTTTCATCGGTTTTCACCTCGCGCGCCGGCTGTGCGAGGCCGGCATCGAGGTGGTCGGCATCGACAACCTCAATGCCTACTACAGCGTCGAGCTGAAAATGGCACGCCTGCGAGAACTGCGTGGCTTTGCCCATTTCCGGTTTCACACCCTCGACATCGCCAACCTCGACGACCTGCAACAACTGTTCGCCGGGCAGGCGTTCAGCGAGGTCATCCACCTGGCAGCCCAGGCCGGGGTGCGCTATTCGCTGGACAACGCGGGTGCCTACGGCCAGGCCAACCTGGTTGGTTTTCTCAACATCCTCGAAGCCTGCCGCCAGCAACCGCCGCGCCACCTGATCTATGCCTCCAGCAGCTCGGTGTATGGCGCCAATGCCAAGCTGCCGTTCAGCATCGACGACCCGGTCGAGCAGCCGGTGTCACTGTATGCCGCCAGCAAGCGCGCCAATGAGCTGATGGCGCACAGCTACGCGCACCTGTACCGGCTGCCCACCACCGGTCTGCGCTTCTTCACCGTCTACGGCCCCTGGGGCCGCCCCGACATGGCACTGTTCAAGTTCACCCGCGCCATGCTCGAAGGCCGGCCGATCGAGGTCTACAACAACGGCCTGATGAGCCGCGACTTCACCTACATCGACGACATCATCGAGAGCATCGTGCGCCTGCGCCTGAAGCCGCCCCGGCCAGCCGAGGGGCAAGCGCCCTGCCAGCTGTTCAACATCGGCCGTGGCCAGCCGGTGAGGCTGCTGCATTTTGTCGAGTGCCTGGAAGACGCCTTGGGCATCAAGGCCCAGCGCAACTACCTGCCGCTGCAAGCAGGCGACGTGCTGGAAACCTGGGCCGATGTCGGCTCGCTGGCGCGCTGGATCGACTTCACCCCTGGCACATCGCTGGAGCACGGCGTGACTGCTTTCGTTGGCTGGTACCGGGACTTCTACCGGGTTTGAACCGCGCACACACAACAAGACCACAGGTAACCTAATGACAGACGCACTGGACCTCTCGGTACTGATCCCCGCCAAGAACGAGGTCGACAACCTGCCGTCGCTGTTGATGGAAATACGCGCCGCACTGGCGGCCGAAAACTATGAAGTGGTAGTGGTCGACGACGGCAGCACAGACCGTACCCTGAGCGTACTGCAGCAACTGAAAAGCCAAGGCTACACACAGCTGCGCATTCTCCGCCACGACCGCTCCCTGGGCCAGAGCACCTCGCTGTGGCATGCCGCCCAGGCAGCCCGCGGCCACTGGCTGGCAACCCTGGACGGCGACGGCCAGAACGACCCGGCCGACATCCCCGGCATGCTCGCCCTGGTACGCACCAGCCAAGACCTGGCTGGCGGTATAAAGCTGGTAGCCGGGCACCGCGTCAACCGCCGCGACAGTGCCAGCAAGCGCTGGGCCTCGCGCTTTGCCAACGGCCTGCGCAGCCGCCTGCTCAAGGACGCAACGCCCGACACCGGCTGCGGGCTGAAGCTGATCGAACGCGCGGCCTTCTTGCGCCTGCCCTACTTCGACCATATGCACCGCTACATTCCGGCACTGATCCTGCGCCACAACGGTCGCATGCTGGTGCACCCGGTCAACCACCGGCCACGCCACGCCGGGGTGTCCAAGTACGGCAACCTCGACCGCGCGCTGGTCGCCATCCTTGACCTGATCGGGGTGTGGTGGCTGATCCGTCGTACCCGCCTGAACAGCCAGCCGCAGGAGCTCGAGGGATGACCCGCGAAACCCTGTGGCTGATCATCGGCTTCGCCGGCCAGGCAGTGTTCACCGGGCGCTTCGTGCTGCAGTGGCTGTACAGCGAGCTCAAGCGCCGCAGCGTGATACCGGTGGGTTTCTGGTACCTGAGCATGCTCGGCAGTGCGCTGCTGCTGACCTATGCCATCTACCGCCAGGACCCGGTGTTCATCATCGGCCAGAGCTTCGGCTTCCTCGTCTACCTGCGCAACCTGCAGCTGATTGCCCGTCACCAGGAACAGAAGGAATAGCCCTGTGCCACAGCTCAAGACCCTCGGTGCCGAACGCCTGGCCCTGATCGCGCTGGCCGTGGTGCTGGTCGGCGCAGGCATCGGCTGGCGCCAGCCGATGAACGTCGATGAAGAGCGCTTTCTCGGCGTGGCCCTGGAAATGCTGCAAAGCGGCAACTGGTTCATCCCGCACCGGGCTGCAGAAATCTACGGCGACAAGCCGCCGCTGTTCATGTGGACCGTGGCGCTGTTCAGTTACCTGACCGGCTCACCCAAGGTTGCCCTGTACCTGCCGGGGTTGCTGTCGGCAGCGACCATCACCTGGGTGCTGCATGACCTTGGCCGGCGTTTATGGAACCGGCGCATCGGCGTGATCGCCGCCTTGCTGTTCCTGGCCACCTACCAGAGCTACAGCATTTTGCGTACCGGGCAGATCGACAGTTTCCTGTGCCTGTGGGTGGCGCTGGGCTTCTACGGTATGGTCCGGCACCTGCTGCTGGGGCCGGCCTGGGGTTGGTTCTACCTGGCCTGTGCGGCCATGGGCCTGGGCATCATCAGCAAGGGCGTGGGTTTTGTCCCGGCATTGATGCTGCTGCCCTACGCCTGGGCGGTGCGCCAGCGCTGGCACGGCGTGGTGGCCATGCCCGGCCAGGGTTGGCGCTGGAGCCTGGGGCTGCTGTGCTTGCTGGCCGGTTGCGCGGTGTGGCTGCTGCCGTTGCTGGTGTCGATTGCCCATGGCGGTGGTGCGGCGGAACTGGCCTACCTGAAGGAAATCCTGCTGCGCCAGACGGCCAGCCGCTATGCCAATGCCTGGGACCATCGCGAGCCGTTCTGGTATTTCTTCGTCCAGGTCATCCCCAAGTATTGGCTGCCGCTGATACTGGCCCTGCCCTGGCTGGTGCCGGCCTGGCGCCGGCAGCTGCAGAAACGCGATGGCCGCTTCCTGTTACTGCTTGGCTGGGTGGCACTGGTGCTGCTGTTCTTCAGCCTCAGCAGCGGCAAACGCAAGCTGTACATCTTCCCCGCGTTGCCCGGGCTGGTGCTGGCCATGGCGCCGTTGGTGCCGTGGTTGCTCAAGCGCTGGTGGCAGCGCCGGCCAGGTTGGCGCAAGGCCTTCACCGGCGTGGCCATGGTCTGGTTCGCCCTGTGGTTTGCCCGTGGCTTCGTCGAACCGGCCAAGGAGGGCCGCAACCCGCATGACACATTGATGAGCGACGCCGCGCGGGCTACCGGCGGTGCCGAACTGGTGCTGGTCAACTGGCGGGAGGGGCATTGGCTGTTTGCCCGGCAGCCCATCGTGCATTTCGGTTTCACCGGGCAGTCCAAGGCCGACACGGCGGCTTATTGGTTGCGCCAGCACCCTGCCGCCTTCGCCCTGATACCGGCCACCGAACTGGGCCACTGCTTCAGCGCCGACAAGGCGCGCAGGCTGGGCGAGACCTCACGGGCCGAGTGGTACGTGGTGGGC
This sequence comes from Pseudomonas sp. S37, assembly GCF_016658545.1. Classification (GTDB taxonomy): domain Bacteria; phylum Pseudomonadota; class Gammaproteobacteria; order Pseudomonadales; family Pseudomonadaceae; genus Aquipseudomonas. Next base: position 41,704 of record NZ_JACVZC010000018.1, read on the forward strand.
GCTGATGCCGACAACGGCCAGTGCCAAGGCACTGCCCCCAGTCATGTCTATCACTTCAGCTGGAGCGATGTAGGGGCCGGCCCGTTGTAGGAGCGGGTTTACCCGCGAACACCGGCGAAGCCGGTGCCAGGCAGCGAGTTGCCTGCTTCGCGGGTAAGCCCGCTCCTACAAGGACCGCGTATTGCCTGAAATCAAGGCGCCGGGGGATTGAGCTGCAACACCTCGTTGGTATACGCCCACTCCTTCTGCACCTCGTCGGGGTGATCGTTCAGGCGCATGCCATACGACGGAATGATCTGCTTGAACTTCGCCTGCCACTCTGGCGAAGCCACCTTGTCCTTGAACACCTTGTTCAGCACATCGAGCATGATCGGCGGCGCGGTCGAGGCACCCGGCGAGGCACCCAGCAAGCCGGCGATGCTGCCATCCTTGGACACCACCACCTCGGTACCGAGTTTGAGCACGCCACCCAACGCCTCGTCTTTCTTGATGATCTGCACCCGTTGGCCCGCCTGCCACAGCCGCCAGTCTTCCTTCTTCGCTTCGGGGAAGTAGGTGCGCAGCGCCTCGAAGCGGTCGTTGTCGGACTGCAACACCTGGCCGATCAGGTACTGCACCAGGTCGAACTCGCGCACCCCGACCCGCACCATCGGCCAGGCGTTGTGCACACTGGTACTGGCAAGCAGATCCAGCAGCGAGCCCTGCTTGAGGAACTTGGTCGAGAAGGTGGCGAACGGGCCGAACAGGATCATGCGTTTGCCATCGAGTACCCGGGTATCCAGGTGCGGTACCGACATGGGCGGTGCACCGGTGGCGGCGATGCCATAGGCCTTGGCCATGTGGCGTTGTGCGATGGCCGGGTTGTCGGTGACCAGGAACGAACCACCCACCGGGAAGCCGGCATAATCCTTGGCCTCGTCTATCCCAGACTTCTGCAGCAGGGGTAATGCCGCACCGCCAGCGCCGATGAACAGGAACTTGGCGTCGGTGGACGCCTTGCTGCCGTCCTTCAGGTTCTTGTACTCGACATGCCAGGTGCCGTCACCGTTGCGGGTAATGTCCTGCACCTCGGTTGACAGCTTGAGGTCGAAATTCGGCCGGGTCTGCAGGTACCCCACGTACTGCCGGGTGATCTCGCCAAAGTTGACGTCAGTGCCGATCGGCGTCCACGTCACGGCCAGTTTCTGATTGGGGTCGCGGCCTTCCATCATCAGCGGTACCCACTTGCTGATCTGCGCGTGGTCTTCGGAGTACTGCATGGGCTTGAACAATGGGCTGGCCTGCAGCGCCTCGTAGCGTCTTTTCAGGAAGCGGATGTTGTCATCGCCCCAGACAAAGCTCATGTGCGGGGTGGTGTTGATGAACGAGTGCGGGTTCTTCAGCACGCCCTGTTTGACCTGCCAGGCCAGAAACTGGCGCGTCACCTGGAACGACTCGTTGATCTCCACCGCCTTGCTGATATCGATCTTGCCGTCCTTTTCCGGCGTGTAGTTCAGCTCGGCCAAGGCCGAGTGGCCGGTGCCCGCGTTGTTCCAGCCGTTGGAGCTTTCCTCGGCCACCTTGTCCAGCCGCTCGACCATTTCCATCGACCAGCCCGGCTCCAGCTCGTTGAGCCACACCGCCAGGGTGGAACTCATGATGCCGCCACCCACCAGCAGCACATCGACCTTCCTGGTTTCCGCTGCCTGGGCATTGAGCATGCCGATGGCCAACGCCAGCCCGGCCAACGCCAGTCTGGGCTTGATGGTGATCTTCATAACCTTTCCCGCGCCTCGTTACTGTCCGTAAGTTCAGCCACAAGCTTAGCTGACGAATTTAGTCGGGTATGACGGGCGCACAAACACTTGCATTCAGACAGATCTCAAAATACTGTATGAATATTCAGTATCGCAGGTCAGCCCCATGCAACTCATCGCCAAACTCGGCATCCTCGCCGACGCCGCCAAGTACGATGCGTCCTGCGCCAGCAGCGGCGCGCCCAAGCGCAATTCGCGTGGTGCCGAGGGGCTGGGTGCCACCAATGGCATGGGGATCTGTCACAGCTATACCCCCGACGGCCGCTGCGTATCGCTGCTGAAGGTACTGCTGACCAATTTTTGCCTGTATGACTGCCAGTACTGCGTCAACCGCCGCTCCAGCAACGTGCCGCGCGCACGCTTCAGCCCTGAGGAAGTGGTGCGCCTGACGTTGGACTTCTACCGGCGCAACTGCATCAGCGGCCTGTTCCTCAGCTCTGGCATCATCCGCTCGGCGGACTACACCATGGAGCAGCTTATTCGCGTGGCCCGGCTGTTGCGCGAGGAACACAACTTCCGTGGCTACATCCACCTCAAGACCATCCCCGATGCCGACCCACTGCTGATCGAAGAAGCCGGGCGCCTGGCCGACCGGCTCAGCGTCAACATCGAATTGCCCACCGACGCCAGCCTCAAGCGCCTGGCACCCGAGAAGCAGGCGCACACCATTCGCCAGGCCATGGGCGTGATTCACCAGGGCCAGCAGGCCGTGGCCAACGAGCCCAGGGCGCCGCGGTTTACCCCGGCCGGGCAAAGCACCCAGGTCATCGTCGGGGCCGACAGCACCGACGACAGCACCTTGCTGCGCAATGCCGAATCGCTGTATCAAGGCTTTGGTCTCAAGCGCGTGTACTACTCTGCCTTCAGCCCGATCCCCGACAGCCCCGGCAGCGTGCCGCTGGCCGCGCCACCGCTGCTGCGCGAGCACCGCCTGTACCAGGCCGACTTCCTGCTGCGTGGCTATGGCTACAAAGCCGGCGAGCTGCTGGGCCAGAGCGGCAACCTGGCGCTGGACATCGACCCCAAGCTGGCCTGGGCGCTGGCCAACCGCGACGTCTTCCCGCTGGACGTGAACCGCGCGGAGCCGGCGCTGCTGGCGCGCATCCCCGGCATCGGCCTGCGCAGCGTGCAGCGCCTGGTCGCCCTGCGGCGGGAACGGCGCATCCGCTATGACGACCTGATCCAGCTGCGCTGCGTGCTGGACAAGGCGCGCCCGTTCATCGTCACCAGCGACTACCGCCCGGCCCAGGCCGAATTGCGCAGTGGCTTGCTGCGGGCGCGCTTGCGTGAACCGCAGGCGCCGGTGCAGATGGGGTTGTGGGGGTGATTGCGCTCGATTGCGACGACCTGTTCACCATTTGGCGCGAACAGGCCCGGAGGCTGTTGGGGCATGGCATCGACCCCTCGCAGGTCACCTGGTCACAAGGCCCGATGGCTGACCTGCTGGCTGTGCCGGCAGCGCCGCCGGAAGGGCCTGGCCCCTTTCGGGCCAAGGTGCCGGCAGCCTTGTTGAGCCAGTTGGAGCAGGCCTCTTGCTACCGTGGCGAGCAACGCTGGAACCTGCTGTACGAAGTGCTGTGGCGCGTGGCCCACGGCGACCGCACGGCGATGCTGGCGGGCGACCGCTTGGGCAGTGAGCTGCAGCGGCGCATCAAGCAGGTAACGCGTGAAGCGCATCACTTGCATGCTTTTGTACGCTTCGTCCCGCTGCCTGAACAACTGGTTGAACATTTGCAGCTTGATCTCGTGGCCTATCACGAACCGGCGCATGACATTCTGCAGAGCGCCAGCCCACACTTCGCCGATCGCCTGGGGCGGTTGCGCTGGCTGATCGCCACACCACGGGATGGCATTCGCTTCGACGGCCAGGCTTTCGACTACCAGCGGCAGTGCCCCGAGCCCTGGCGCCAATGGTCGCGCAGCGCCGATGACCCGGGTGCCGAGCTATGGCGCACTTACTATCGCCACACCTTCAACCCTGCCCGCCTCAACCCCGACGCCCTGCGCCTGCACATGCCCGGACGGTTCTGGCGGCATTTGCCGGAAGGCATGCTGATCCCCCAGCTGGAAGGTTTGGCACGCCAAGGCAAACAACGGGATGGCCAAGCCCAGGAAGTGGCCACCCAGACCGGCAAGCAAATCAGCAAGCCTGCGCGGTCTTTGTAACCCATGAAAGGGCCTGAAGGACAATCACCACCAGCCGCTCAGCGTTGCCGCTGCCACCGTATTCGCGGGTAAACCCGCTCCTACGCAGATCTCACCTGTCCTTCAATACCCCCCGCAACAACAAATCCAACGCACCCACTCCACGCTCCAGCCGCCCCTGCCCATCATCCCCCTCGGCAATCCAGCAGGCTGCTTCGGCCAAACTGCCATAGATCAACGATGCCAAAGCCTGTGGGTCGGCTTCGGCAATTACGCCTTGCTTCATGAGTTCGCCAATCAATTGCTGCATCGAGGCAATACAGTGCTGCTGCGCGTCCGGCGCAGCACCGCCCAGTACCGCCTTGGCATCACGCAAGACAATCCGCTGAATCTCTGGCTCCAGTGCCATCTCCAGATACGCCCGACAGCGCTGGCGGAATCCCTCCCAGGCATCCTCGGCCCCATCTGAAATGGCCTGCAGGCGCTGGTCCATCTCGCTATCGATCTGCTCGACCACCGCCACCAACAAACCCTTCTTGTCGCCAAAGTGATGGTAAAGCGCCCCTCGGGTCAGCCCCGCCTGCGCGGTCAGGTCATCCATCGAAGTGTCGGCATAACCCAATGCTGCGAAGCACTGGCGTGCCGTCGCCAGCAATGTCGCGCGGGTTTCTTCCATTTCGGCGCGGGTGCGGCGAACCATGCAGTCTCTCCTTACATACACAATGCAGGTAATATCACCATGCGGGCTTGCTGGTGGCAAGCCGCATGCTCGGTTGCATTTACCCCCCGGCTAGCCCAAGCTCAGCCCTTCCCGCCGCCACGGATCGCCCGATGCCCAGACGCAACCGCTACCTGATCGCCTTGCTGTTGTTGATCCTGGTATCGGCCCTGTTCGGCTACCTGTGGCGCGATACCCCGCCAGGCCAGCCGGCCTTGCCTGCGCACAGCTACGCCAAGGCCTTGCGCCAGGCCCACGACGGCCAGCCTGGTGCTGCACGGGTGCTGTACCAGCAGTTGCAGCGTACCGACTTGCCGGCCATCCGCCGTGCGGCGCTGTACACCGAATTGCCCAACTACCCCTCACCCCAGGCATTGAAACTTGCCCGCCATGACCTGGAGCATGCCGACCCACTGGTGCGCCGCGCCGCGATTGCCGGTATCCGCCGCCTGCTGCCAGCGGCGCAGCGCAGCCTGGTGCTCGGCCCGCTGCTGGATGACGACGAACAAAGCGTGCGCTTTGCCGCGGTGGATGCCCTGCTGGGCCTTGAGCCGGATGATATCGGCCTGTACTTCGGCCCGCTGCAGGCGGCCCTGGAACAATACCAGCAGGCGCTGGAGCAACAGCCCGAGGATGCCGACGCCCAGGTGCACCTCGCGCGGCTGTACTTGCACGAGAGCGACTACGCCCAGGCGGCCACAGCCTTGCAACGCGCACTTGCAGTTGCCCCCGACAGCCTCGACGCCCTGGCCACCCAAGTACGCCTGCTGGAGCGCCAGGGCCAGCACGATGCCTCGCGCCAGGTGCTCGGCAAGGCACTGACACTGAGCCCCGACTCGGCCTTCCTGCAGTACGAGCTGGGGCTATGGCTGAACCGCCACGAACAACGTGAATATGCCTTGCTGGCCTTGTCCCGCGCCGTCGAGCTGGACCCGGAAAACGCCGACTACCGTTACACCCTGGCAGTCACCCTGCATGAGCTGGACCAGCTTGACGCCGCGCAAAGACAGCTGGAAACCGTGCTCAACCGGCAGCCGGCCAATCGCCGGGCCCGGGTGCTGCTGATTCAGTACTGGAAGGAGTCCGGCCAATTGCAGAACGTGCAGGTGCTGCTGGCCGAACTGGAACGTCAAAACCCGGACGACCCCGTGCTGCAACAGGGCCTGTAGGCAGTTGCTGAATTCTGTTGAACCCTGAGGCAGGGCATGGGGTCCAGTGGGTATCAGGCTACCCCACAGGAGAGTTGTTTTGGCCAGTTCGTTGGCGCTGGATGAACGTGCCTTGATCCTGGCACCGCCGTTATTGGCGGCGGATACCTCACGCTTGCTCGCCTCCGCCGGCATCGATTGCCTGTGCGCGGCCGATCTGGCCAGCCTGCAGGCGCGCCTGGCAGAAGGCGCAGGGCTGGCGATCATCGCCGAACAGGTGTTCAGCCAAGGCCCCAGTGCGTTGCTGCAGGCATTTATCGACCAACAACCCAGCTGGTCGGACTTGCCTATCGTACTGGTGACCCAAGGCGCCTGGACGGCCGCCGGCGTCAGTAACCACCCGGTGGGCAACCTGGTCCTGCTAATGGCGCCGTTTGAAAATGCCCAACTTCTGCACATGACCCGGTCTGCCCTGCGCAACCGTCGCAAGCAGTACCTGGCGCGCGACCAGCTACAGGGCCTGCAGCAACGCCTGGACACCCGCCTTGCGTCGCCAGACGAAGCGCCTGACCCTGATGAGCTCAGCCGTTTCCAGGCGCGCAAAATGGAGGCCATCGGTCAACTCGCCGGCGGCGTCGCACATGACTTCAACAACCTGCTCACCAGTATTGGCGGCAGCTTCGAGCTGATTGACCGGCGCCTGCGTCAAGGGCGCAATGACGGTCTGGAGGGTGTGTTGCGCATGGGCCGCGAAGCCGTCACGCGCGCCACCCGCCTGACCCATCGCCTGCTGGCCTTCTCTGCCCGCCAATCGCTGCACAGCCAGCGGATAGACCTGCATGGCTTGCTTCAAAACAAGCGCCTGAAGGCCTGCCTGAACCCGGGCATAACCCTGGACGTGCACATCGCCAAAGGCTTGTGGCCCGTGCAAGCGGATGACCAGCAACTGCAGGAAGCCCTGGACAACGTGCTTGTCAATGCCAGCGAAGCCATGCCCAGCGGTGGGCTGCTGCGCATCGAAGCGCATAACCGGCATATTGGCAGCGGGCTTTTCGCTGAAGGTGCCCTGGACAAGGGCGACTATGTGCACCTGCGTATCATCGACGAAGGCCAGGGTATGGCCGCAAGCACACTGGAACATGCCTTCGAGCCATTCTTCAGCACCAAGGCCACCGGCCAGGGTATCGGCCTGGGCTTGTCGATGGTGTACGGTTTCAGCAGGCAGTCTCACGGCCATGTCACCCTGCACAGCCAGCTCGGCCAAGGTACCCAGGTAGACCTGTACCTGCCGCGCCATGTGGGTGAAAGCGAGCAGGCACGGCGGCCGGCAGCGCCTGCTCAGGAAAACCGGCCCCGTCATGTGCTGGTGGTCGAGGACGACCCACATGTTCGCCAGTTACTGTGCCAGACCTTGCGCGAGGACGGCTTCCCCTGCCACGGCGCTGCCAACGCCAACGAAGGGTTGAACGTGCTGCGCTCAAACCAGCCGGTGGACCTGCTGGTAAGCGACGTTGGCTTGCCCGGCATGAATGGCAGGCAACTGGCCGAAATAGCCCGCAGCTTGCGCCCGAACCTGCCGGTGCTGTTCATCACCGGCTATGCGGAAACGGCCATGGCCCGCGAGGGCTTCCTGGGTGCAGGCATGCACCTGATGTGCAAACCGTTCGAGCTCAAGCAACTGCAGGCACAAGTGGTGCAAATTCTCGGCAAGCCTTGAGGCCTTCTATTCGTCAAGCAAGCACAGCGCTTGGTCAGCAAGGTCAGCCAGCAGGAATGGCTTATTCATCAATGCCGTGCCCGGCTGCTCCAGCAACTGCGCTTCGACAGGCTGGTCGGCATACCCCGTGATGAACAGGATCTTCTGCTGCGCAAGCTGCATGCGCATGGCCTTGGCCACTTGCCGGCCACTGAAACCACCCGGCAGACCGATGTCGGTAATCACCAGGTCGAACGGGCCATCATGGCGAAAACATGCCAGTGCGGTATTGGCATCGCCCGCCTCGGTAACATCGAAACCCCGCTCGGTCAGGTACTCGCGCATTACAGCCCGCAAGTTAAGCTCGTCATCAACCAGCAGCACGCGCTCCCCTTGGGCCATGCGCTGCGAACGGGGTGCGGGCTTGAGTTCTTCCGCGACCGGCTCGTGGCACCGAGGGAAAAGCATGCAAACCCTGGTACCTTGACCTGGGGCCGACTCGATCCAGGTATACCCACCTGACTGGCCGACAAACCCGTACACCATCGACAAGCCAAGCCCGGACCCACGCCCGATGGGCTTGGTGGTGAAGAACGGTTCAAAGGCCTTGGCAATATCCACTGCCGCCATGCCATGGCCGTCGTCCTCGACATGCAACGCCACGTAGTCGCCTGGCGGCAAGCCACCCTCATTCGGAAAACAGGTCGCCAGCCGTTCATTGACGCTGCGAATGGTGATAGTGCCACGCTCCAGGCAGGCCTCACGGGCATTGGTACACAGGTTGATCAGTGCTTTCTCCAGTTGCACGACGTCAAGGCTGACCGCCCACGGCGTAACATCCAGTTGCCAGTGCAAACACATTTCTGCGCCCAATGCCCGCAACAGCAAGGGTTCGCTCAGGCGTAATTGCCGATTGAAGACCAGCGGCTTCGGGGCCAATGGCTGATGGCGGGAGAACGCCAGCAAACGATGGGTCAGTTCCATGGCTCGCTGCACCGAATCACGCGCTACATCAACATACGCCTCTACCCGCTCCAGGCGCCCTTCCTGCAGGCGCCGCTGCAGCAATTCGAGGCTGCCGCCGATGCCGGACAGCAAGTTGTTCATTTCATGCCCCATGCCGCCCGCCAACTGGCCAACCAATTCCATGCGCTCGTTGTTGCGCATCAGCGCATCGGATTGGCGCGCGGCTTCTTCGCGGTCGTCGGTGATATCCCGACCGACCGCAGTCAGCAGGGTACCGTCGAATCGCCCGCCCCAGCGAAACCAGCGGTAATGCCCGTCGTGGTGGCGCAGCCGCGTCTCCACCTGCTCGGCGTTGCTGTACTGCAGCAGCCCGCACACTGCCACCTGTACTTCGGTGCGATCGGCAGGATGCACCAGTTCCAGTACAGGCATGCCCAGCACCTGCGCTTCTTCCCAGCCCAGAATGCGGTACCAGGCAGGGTTGGCAGATTGCAGCCTCAACTCAGGGGTTATCGTCATCATCGCTTCGCGCGAAAGTTGCCACAACTGTTCACGCTCGGCCACGTGGCGCTTGATCTGATGCTCGAAATCCTGCGCCTGCTCGCGCCAATGGCGGTACGCATCAACGCTGGCCGTGGTCTCGATAACGGTATGCAGAAACCCCGCCACATTGCCCGCCTCATCGCGCAGCGGCGCATAACCGAACGCGCACCACAAGGGCTCGGCGCTTTCAGCGCGCACAATCTTCAGCGGTGGGTCCTCGACAAAGTTCGAATGCCCATCCAGCGCCTTGAACACCCAGGGCCCGACTGCCGACCACACATCTGCCCAAAGTGCATCGAACGATTTGCCCAGCGCATCCGGGGTAACTGCCCGCAGTGCCCGGTAACCGTCGTTGTGCACCAGGCAGAGGTCTGCGCCCCACACCACTGCGCACGGGAACGGTGACAGGTGCATCATGTCGACGGCAATGCGCAATGAAGCTGGCCAGCGCGGTAATGGCCCGAGCGAGGTACGCCCCCAGTCGAACCCGGCGATCCGCTCGCCCATCAGGTCGGGCGGTGAAGCAACAAGCGTTTTCAGTTTGACCTGCGGTGTGGGCTCGCGCGGCGTTCCAGGTGCGACCAATATCGTGGCTCCAGCAGTGCTCAGGGTTGACTACAGGGCTGCCGGGCCCGGCAGGCTTACCCGTGGATTTTGTTCAAGTTAGCACAGCATGCAGCACGCACCATGGCGGACTTGCAGCTGAGAGCTATGCTGATTAGGTTTTCCTTCGGGCCAGGGAGCACCGGCCCATTCAGGTTGCCGACGGGAGCGTGGTCATGAGCAAGAAAATGCTGGTAGTGCTGACCAATACAGCCAAGTACCCGACCCTCAAGCGGGCCACCGGCCTGTGGCTTGGAGAAGCCGTGCATTTTGTCGAGAAGGTCGAACAGGCGGGCTACACAGTGGATTATGTCAGCCCATCAGGAGGTTACGTGCCGATCGACCCGCACAGCCTGCAGATGGCACCCGACCTGGATTGGCAATGGTATGACAACAAGCAGTTCATGACGCGCCTGGGCAATACGCTGAGCCCTGGCCAGGTAAAACCAGAACAGTACGAGGTCATCTACTACACCGGTGGGCACGGGGTGATGTATGACTTTCCCGACAATCAGCAACTTCAGGAGCTGGCCCGCAAGGTCTACGAAAACCAAGGTATTGTCGCTGCGGTATGCCATGGCGTGGTCGGCCTGCTGAACATCAAGCTCAGCGACAACAGCCTGCTGTTGAAGGACCGCCTGGTAACGGGTTTTTCCAATACCGAGGAAAAGCTGGCTGAACTGGACAACGTGGTGCCATTCCTCACTGAAAACGAACTTGGCGCCCGTGGCGGTAAATACAGCAAGCATGACGATCCCTGGCAGCCCTACGTAGTTGAAGATGATCGGCTGATGACCGGGCAGAACCCTGCCTCCACGGCATTGCTGGCCGAAAAAGTGCTGGAGAAGCTCAAAGGCCATTAATAACCTACACCCGGTTTCTCTATTTCCTATCGCGCTGACCGCACGCGGACTACAGCAGCTCTGCCAATGAATACATAGGCTCAGGGTTCAGCTGTTCACTACGAACAGTCTTGGAGCGGAGAACGATGGCCTATGTCGAACATCATGCACGCCAGGCGCAGCATGCTGGATACGCTGATGCTCATTGCGGTGGGCCTGGTGCCCGTGGTTTCCGGGTTGCTGGTAATGGTTTATCAGCTGGAAGCGAAACTCGCGGAGAACGCGAGCATTTCGGTTCAGGAAGCAGTTTTCAGTGTTGACCAGGCACTGGACAGGATGCACGAGACAGCAACTCGTGCAATGCTTTATGCAGGCAAACCCTGCAATACTGCCCGCAGCGCATTGATCGATCAGGTTGCCAACCGCTCCATGGTCAGGTCGCTGACCCTGCTGAAAGGTAATCAGGCTTACTGCAGCACCACATCAGAATCGCTTACCCACTTTTCATCATTTGCCCAGTCCGGGCGGCAGGTAGAAATTTCATATGGAGCACCGGACACACGTCAGAAGTTGTTGGTCAACTTCCACTTGTTTGACAAGGACAAAGGCGTAATCGTAACCGCCTACGCCATGCAGCTTCGCAACGAACTGGACGGTTTTCAAGACGGCTTCATACTCCTGGTGGAGTTTGACGACCGCTATATCACGAGCACAGGTGACAGCCGAGATGCACAGCGCCCCTCGAAAGTCGAATTTTCTGCAAGTGCGCAGTCAGCAAAATATGGGTATCGAGTCAAAGGCGGTTATCCGCAAGGCTTTACCGCGCAGGAAATCCAGCAATCAATGCTGACGATCCTGCCCTCGCTGATTCTGGTCGGGATCATGACTGGCGCGATTGTCTATCTGGGGCTGCGCAGGCAGCGTGGCAGCAGACGCGACAGCGCCGCCAGCCATGCATGATGGCGACGGCGCCAAAGGCCTATCAGTCGGTGCTCAGCACACCACGACGGACCTGGTCACGCTCGATGGACTCGAACAGTGCCTTGAAGTTGCCCTCACCAAAACCATCGTCACCCTTGCGCTGGATGAACTCGAAGAACACCGGGCCCAGCAGGGTCTCCGAGAAAATCTGCAGCAACAGGCGCTTGTCTCCAGGCTGCGAGGCGCCATCAAGGAGAATGCCGCGCGCCTGCAGTTGGTCAACCGGCTCGCCGTGGCCAGGCAGGCGTTCTTCAAGCATTTCGTAGTAGGTTTGCGGCGGTGCGGTCATGAAGCGCATACCGATACCCTTCAACGCATCCCAGGTCTTGAGCAGGTCGTCGGTCAGGAACGCTACGTGCTGAATGCCTTCACCGTTGAACTGCATCAGGAACTCTTCGATCTGCCCGGCACCTTTGGACGACTCTTCGTTGAGCGGGATGCGGATCATGCCATCCGGCGCGGTCATCGCCTTGGAGGTCAGGCCGGTGTACTCACCCTTGATGTCGAAGTAGCGAATTTCACGGAAGTTGAACAACTTCTCGTAGAAACCGGCCCAGTAGGCCATACGCCCGCGGTATACGTTGTGGGTGAGGTGGTCGATGATCTTCAGGCCCGCACCCACCGGGTTGCGGTCCACACCCTCGATGAAGTTGAAGTCGATGTCGTAGATCGAGCTGCCTTCCTCGAAACGGTCGATCAGGTACAGCGGTGCACCGCCAATACCCTTGATCGCTGGCAGGCGCAGCTCCATCGGGCCGGTTTCGATCTCTACCGGCTGGGCACCCAGTTCCAGCGCACGGGCATACGCCTCATGGGCATTGCGCACGCGGAACGCCATGCCGCATACCGACGGGCCGTGTTCGGCGGCAAAGTACGAAGCGATGCTCTTGGGTTCGTTGTTCAGGATCAGGTTGATGCCGCCCTGGCGATACAGGTGCACATCCTTGGAGCGGTGGGTAGCCACTTTGGTGAAGCCCAGTATCTGGAATACCGGTTCCAGCACGCCTGGGGTTGGCGAAGCCAGTTCGATGAACTCGAAGCCCATCAGGCCCATTGGATTGTCGAAGATATCAGCCATGTTCGTGTCCTCATCTGCAGCGAAAATTATTGATTGCGTGGGATGTCGAACAAAAACGGCGGGGAGCACGGGATGCCTCGCACGCTGCGGGCGAGGAAGCCACCCATGATCAGCTTGAACCCATGATATGTCATATGGACCCATTCTCGGCGGGTTTGATTCTTCGGAAGTGAAGAACCTTATTGTTGTATTCGTAAACCGATTCTACATTGCGTAAAATAGTTTGTCGCGTTTTAGTTGCTCGTACGTGCCGACAAACGGCTATCCTCTCGTTAACCCTTCTATCAGTCAGGTCAGCATGCCCCTTTCCGCAAAACGCCGCGCCGCGCTCAGCTGGCGTACCCTGTTGCCCTGGGTGGTTGGCGTGCTGCCGTTGGTATGCGGCCTGGGCGTGATGAACTGGCAGATCGAGCGCGAAATGCAAGCCAGCAGCCAGGCCACCACTCGCCAGGTGGTAGCACATGTCGAGCGCATACTCGACAGCCTGGCCAACGCAGCCAATGCCTTGCTGCCACTTGCAGCCAGCCCCTGCGACGAGGTTCAGCTCAGGCTGCGCGCCGAGGTTACCCGCAACGCGTTCGTGCGCTCGACCAACCTGTTCCGGGATAACAGCCTTTATTGCACATCGTTGTTCGGTGACTTTGACGAACCGGTCAACCCGGCTGACTACGTCGACGGCAAGCTATGGCTGATGGACGGCAACTCAGTCACTCCCGGCCACCCGCTGCTGGTGTACCGCGCCAACGCCGGCAACCACGGCGCGATCAGTACGGTGGATGGTGATCACCTGCTGACCGCGCTGCGCCTGATCGGCCCTGATGAAGACCTGCACATTCGTGTGGGCAATGCCTGGATGGGCAAGGATGGCATCGTCCACAAGGGTGTACCACCTGCCGCTGCCAGTGCCAATGTGCTGCTGGGCTCGACGCGCTACCCGTTCAGCGTGCAGGGCGGTTATGCCGCCGATCACCAGGGCACGCTGTGGCGCAGCCACTACCCGGCCTTGCTCGCATTGCTGTTGGTACTGGGCGCGGTGGCTGCGCTGGCATGCCGTTGGCAACTCCGTCGCGCCAACTCGCCCCGCGCCGAACTGCGCCGGGCGCTGGAGGCCGACGAATTCCTGCCCTACTTCCAGCCGGTGGTACGCAAGGGCGATTACCGCTGGGCCGGCGCCGAAGTGCTGATGCGCTGGAACCACCCGCAGGAAGGCCTGGTGCGCCCCGACCTGTTCATCCCCTACGCTGAACACAGCGGGCAGATCGTCGCCATGACCCGCGCCTTGATGATGCACACCGCGCAGAGCCTGGCCCCCTATGCCGGGCTGCTGGAAGATGGTTTTCATATTGGCATCAACATCACCGCCGACCATTGCAGCGACTTGCGCCTGCTGGATGACTGCCGCACATTCCTGCAGCACTTCCCGCCAGGCCGGGTGGTACTGACCCTGGAACTGACCGAGCGCAAGCTGATCGAGCCCACTCCGGTGACCCTGGATCTGTTCGAAAAACTCGATGCCATGGGTGTGAAGATTGCGCTTGATGATTTCGGTACCGGCCAGTCAAGCCTCAACTACCTGCGCCAGTTCAAGGTCGACTACCTCAAGATCGACCAGAGCTTCGTGGCCATGATCGGTGCCGATGCGTTGTCGGTGCATATTCTGGAGACCATCATCGAACTCTCGGCCAAGCTGGGCCTGGGTATCGTTGCCGAAGGCGTGGAAACCGAAGCCCAGCGTGACTACCTTGCCCGCCACAGTGTGGATTACCAGCAAGGCTACCTGTTCGCCCGGCCCATGCCCGCAGCCCAGTTCCTCGAAATGCTGGCCACGCAGCCAAGTGCGTCGCGGTTGCCGCAAGGCGCGCCCCCTGAGATCATGCGCGGCTGATCCACCCGCTCAACTTCCGTATTCGAGGCATTCGTGTCAAAAGGCATTGTTTCATCGGTCATGGCGTCCTGTCTGTTCGCCGTGATGTACTTCTATACCTCGCTGCTCAAGCCACTCGATGGCGAAGAAATCTTCGGTTGGCGCACCCTGCTGACGCTGCCCTGCCTGACCTTGTTCATGCTGGTCTCCAAAGACTGGAAACGGGTAGGCGAATTGCTGGGCCGGGTAAGACGCACGCCGGTTCTGTTGCTTGGCATGGTCGGCACTTCATGGCTGATGGGCGTGCAGCTGTGGCTGTTTCTGTGGGCGCCCCTGCACGGGCGCAGCCTGGAAGTGTCAATGGGCTACTTCCTGCTGCCGCTGGCCATGGTCCTGACCGGGCGACTGGTTTACGGCGAGCGCCTGTCCCGCCTGCAGAAGGTTGCCGTGACCTGTGCGGCGCTGGGCGTCGGCCACGAGCTGTACCAGCATGGCAGCTTTGCCTGGGAAACCTTGGTGGTGATGATCGGCTACCCGATCTACTTCGTACTGCGCCGACGCTGCCGCACCGACCACCTGGGTGGCCTGTGGTGCGACATGTGCCTGCTGCTGCCATGGGCGCTGTATTTTGTCATCCAGGGGCCGCTATCGGCCGCCGACCTGCAAGCACATCCAGGGCTGTATGCGCTGATTCCGGTCCTGGGGGCGATCAGTGCTTCGGCCCTGATCGCCTATGTGCTGGCCAGCCGTTTGCTACCCTTCAGCCTGTTCGGCCTGCTCAGCTACGTCGAACCCGTGCTGCTGGTAGGCGTGGCGTTGCTGCTGGGCGAAACCATCGGCCCGGATCAGTGGCTGACTTACCTGCCGATCTGGGCCGCGGTGCTGGTGCTGGTGCTTGAGGGCTTCAAGCACCTGCTGCGTCAGCGTCGCCGCTCGGTGTAAGGCGCACCTGGCGCACCCGCCGTTCTTCAACGGCCTCCACGGTCAGCGTCCAGCCATTCCAGGCCAACTGATCGCCGACCATCGGCAGGCGGTCGAGCAAGCTCATTACCAGGCCCGCGAGGGTCTGGTAATCGTCGGTGGCCCGGGCACTGAAGCCGGTACGCGCCTGCACCTGGCTCAGGTTCAAGGCACCACTGACTACAAAGCCCTCCCCCTCCTGAACGATGCCAGGGCCTTCTACCTCACTGGCATCCGGCAGCTCGCCGGCAATCGACTCAAGGATGTCGGTCATGGTCAGCAAGCCGGTGAAATCACCAAATTCGTTGACCACAAAAGCGATGTGGGTCGATTGGCCGCGCATCTGCTCCAGGGCGTTGAGGATGCTGAAGCTCTCCAGCAGGTTCAACGGCACCCGGGCCATGCCTTCCAGGTCGGGCTGGCTACCCGACAGCAGTTCCTTGAGCAGCTCCTTCTTGTGCACAAAGCCCAAAGGCTCATCGATGCGGCCGCCACGAATCAACGGCAGACGCGAGTATGGCGAGTTGGCCAGGGCCTGGGTAATGGCCTCGGCCGGCTGCGCCAGGTCGATCACATCGACCTCGGTACGGGCGGTCATCACCGTGCGGATCGGCCGCTCGGCCAGGTTCAGCACGCCACTGATCATCACCCGCTCACGGCGGTCAAACAGCACCTGTTCCTCGCCCCCTTCGACCAGGTCGGCGATTTCTTCACCTACCTCGTCAGCCTCGACCCGGCGGCCGCCCAACAGGCGAAGCACGGCGTGCGCGGTACGCTCACGCAGCGGCTTGTGCTGCTGAAGGCTGCGCTTGCGGCGGGCACGCGCCAGCTGGTTGAACAGTTCGATCAGGATAGAGAAGCCGATGGCCGCATACAGGTAGCCTTTCGGGATGTGGAAGCCCAGGCCTTCTGCGGTCAAGCTGAAACCGATCATCATCAGGAAGCCCAGGCACAGCATGATGACTGTGGGGTGGGCATTGACGAAGCGGGTCAGCGGCTTGCTGGCGACGATCATGATACCGATCGAGAAGATCACCGCGATCATCATCACCGACAGGTGTTCAACCATGCCTACCGCCGTGATCACGGCGTCGAGCGAGAACACTGCATCCAGCACGACAATCTGCGCCACGATCGGCCAGAACGCGGCATGGCGCAACGTACCACTGGCCTGGGTCACATGGCCTTCAAGGCGCTCATGCAACTCCATGGTGGCCTTGAACAGCAGGAACACACCACCGAACAGCATGATCAGGTCACGGCCGGAAAAGCTCTTGTCGAACACCTCGAACAGCGGTGCGGTGAGGGTGACCATCCACGAAATACTGGCCAGAAGGCCCAATCGCATGATCAGCGCCAGGCTCAGGCCAATCACCCGCGCGCGGTCGCGCTGATGCGGCGGCAGCTTGTCGGCCAGGATGGCGATGAACACCAGGTTGTCGATACCCAGCACCAGCTCGAGGACAATAAGCGTCAACAGGCCCAGCCAGGCCGTGGGATCGGCTAGCCATTCCATTAGCGGGTACTCACAAGGGAAGCGTCAAAAAGACGGGGAAAGGTTGGCCAGGAAGGCCGAGAACTGGGGGGCTCCGCGAAGGTGCTCATATAGACCTTGATAACAAATTGGGAGAATGATGCTACAAGCACAGCAGGTTTCTCTGATAGCGCAAAACTATTACAAAACCTGTAACGGGTCCGCCGTGCCATATGCATCGGTTGTGAGATCGAGCGCCGCGCGGGCGGCGCTCGATCTCACAGGCGCCCAACATCTCAAGGCAAGCACCTGAGGGGTACTTTTATTCAATACACCCTGAAGCAGTAGGCCGAGAATGCAGCACACCTGAACCAAACGGATCCCGCTCATGAGCCTGTCCCTGTCCATGGCCGCCTTCGCACTGGCGGCCTCGATCTCCCCCGGCCCTGTCAACATCGTCGCACTGGGCAGCGGCGCACGCCATGGCTTGCGCGCCAGCCTCAGGCATGTGGCCGGCGCCACGCTGGGTTTCTGCCTGCTGCTGGTGCTGGTCGGGCTGGGCCTGCATCAATTGCTTGTACGCTGGCCATTGCTGGGCCTGCTGTTGCACTGGGGCGGTGTGGCATTTTTGCTGTATATGGCGTGGAAGCTGGCCAGTGACAACGGGCGCCTGGGCAGCGCACATACGGCACAGGCGCCCTCGGCCTGGCACGGCGCGGCCATGCAATGGCTCAACCCCAAGGCATGGTTGGCAGCAGTAGCCGGGGTCGGCGCCTATACCGGCGGTGAACAGCACTTGCTATGGCTGTTCACCTGGATCTATGGGCCCATCTGTTTCATTTCGGTGGCGTGCTGGGCTTGGGCAGGCAGCGTGATTCGCCAGTACCTTGGCAACCCACGGCACATGCGCCTGCTCAATCGAGGGTTGGCTGTATTGCTGGTCGGTAGCGCGGGCTACCTGGTCCTTTAAGGCCTGCATCGCGATAATGCCCCGGGGTCGCCGCCAGGTGCTGCTTGAACACCCGCTGCAGGTGTGCCTGGTCGGCAAACCCCGCTTCCTGCGCCACTTCAGCAATGGCCCGCCCCTGGCGCAACTGCGCGCGTGCCATTTGCACGCGCTGGTCAAGCAGGTAGCCATGTGGTGTCAGGCCAAAGCGTTGTCGGAACGCACGTATCAGGTACGAACGCGACAGGCCGCAGGCTGCGACAATGTCTTCCAGGCTCAGGGGATCAGCGCGATGAGCACGTATGAAAGCCGCCGCCGCCTCCAGCCGTGGGTTACCCTCACCGCTCAGCCGGCCATTGCCCTCCAGTAATGCCGGCAACTCGCTGAACAAGGCCGCCAGAAGCGCCTCGCGATCCGGCACTCGGCTATCGAACAAGTCGGCAAAACCCTGCAATAGCCGTTGGTACAGCACAGCCGATGTGCTCAAGGTCTGCGCCGGCAGGGCGAACCCCCGCGCCTGCAGCCACGGCATGTCAACAAACAGCATCAGGTAAGACCACGGCTCCCCCGCAATGGGGTTGCAGGTATGCACGACGCCCGGGTTCATCAACACGGTGGTGCCAGCCGTCACCTCGATGCACTGCTCGCCATTCAAGTAAGTGCTGCGCCCACCCGTGATCACCCCGATGGAAAAGCTCTCGTGAGAGTGCGCGGCATAGCACACCTGGCGCCCGTCCCCTACCCGGCGGGCCTCGACGAACGGCAATTCAGGATCGCGCCAGAACCGTGATACCTCGATCATCCTCGCCTCACCCGCTGCTGCCTGATGCCTGGATACTACACATTCAACGCGGGATCAGGTCCAACGTGCGTTCAACTTCATCGATATCGATCCGGAAGCCGTCGCCTTCCGGAATACCCACCACAAAGGCGAAATGCTGATGGTCACGGTCGGTCAGGTACTTGTAGTAGCTGACAAAGCGGTTCGGCGGCTGCAACGCCACCACGCAACCGCCAGCCTGCAGCACATTCACCCCGTGCACCAGCTGGCTGCCCTCCACCCCAATGACCACCTTGGCCCCGGCGCAGGCCGCAATAATGCTCGGCACATCCGACTTCAGCGGGTTGACGACGCGAAAACCGCGGGTCACGCGCAGGTGCTCGGCCAGTTCCAGTTCGTTGCGCAACATGCGCAGTTCGCCGTCACCACCGCGCAGCAGGAACACGCCAGGGTGCGGCGCATGCGGCACATGCGACAGCAGCTTGTCACCCATGGCCCGATAGCGAGCGTGTCGGCTGCGGTTGTTGCTCATGTCATCGAACAGTACCAGTTCCCGGAAAAAGGCACTGCGCAGGCGCAACGGCTTCATGTCCAGCCAGTCTTCATAGGCTGGCCCCTGGGTAAACAGCGGGTACCTGGCAGAGGGCGCGGTGGTCACCGGGGTGCCCTCGTTACACGCCAGCGCATAGGTGGGGCAATCTTCCATGAGCCAGGTGCCGAACCAGCTGTTGCCGTTTTGCGTGCAGTAGATGGCGCCGCGATCGATTTCGTTGTCGACGATGACGGTCGGGAACCTGCTCGGCTTCTGCGAAAGCCAGTGGCTGGCCTTGCCCTTGTACAACGCCCCATCGACCAGCCATACATCCTTGACCAGGTATCCCCGGGTTGGCCCCTGCAGTGCGTTGATGCCGCCCTCCATGGTGCGTGCCGGGTGCACGTAGGGGTAGAAGCGCTTGCCTTCCCACCCGGTCACGCGCTCCATCTGGCCAGGCAGGTAAATGGCCGGCGGTGTTACCGCAGCTTCGCCCGGGGCGATGTCCCAGCTTTTGCTGGCAATGCTCTTCAGGTCGATAGCCTGGTTCTTGCCCAACCGCTTGCGCGCTATGTAGCGGTAAGCGGCCAACGTCCAGTTGTGCTGTTTACCGGCAGCCGAAGCACTGAACTGCGAGACGTCGCTTCCCATGAAGCGTTCCCCCTTGATGACGAGGTTCAAAGCCTGGCGCGAGGCGCCTGATCAATGCATTCCCTGCAACCCCTCAGCTGCACGTGACCCGCTCCATGGTGGGCGGTGACTGCAGGTTGGCGTAACGGCTGCGCAACGCTTCGACGAACGATTCGCCTGCACCGTTGCCGCCATAGAGGTAAATCTTGTGCAGGCCGCCGAACACCATTTCGTGGTAACGGCTGGCAACTTCCTCATCGCTGGGCCCTTCTGGCAAGCCGAGGTGCAAGGTCAGTTTGTCGCCTTCTACCGCAAACATCGGCGTATCCCAAAGGAACTTTGCGGTCCCCGTTTTGGGCAAACGGACAAACAGATAAGCATGGTTGCCCAGCGAGTCGATATCTCCCCCGCGACGGCGCTTCCACTTCAACAGGCCGTCATCCGGGCGCGCCAGGCACAGGCCAATGTCGTAATAGTCGAAACCCTGTTCCAGTGCCCATTCGAGGGCCATGAACGTGGTAATCGAATTCACCTCGCGCAAGCGCTTGGCGTCAGAAAATACCGCTTCGCAATAACCGAAGCGCAAGGTACTCCAGTAGCGCTTGCCGCCACGCACCACTTCGCAGCCCAGGTGGCAGCCAATGACCTCATCACCCAAGGTGATCAAGTCGAGCCGGCCCACGCTCTTGGCGATGCGAAACACCTCGTCCGTGGGAAACTGCGCAGCATGAATGCCTTGCCTGGCAGTGGCATACGGGCGCAGCAGGTCACGGTCGGCCATGGCGATCTCGTCATCCGAAAGTGCCTGGCGCATCTGGTACAGCGGGCGGTGCTTGCGAATGCTGCGCCGCAGTTCGCTGTCGTAGCGCGCGGTGATGTCTTCCAGCGCACGCCCCAGTGGCACCACTGCGCTCAGGTAATGCGGTACCGACAACGCGCCGGAAGTGGGCACTTCGCTGACCACCACCACGTGGTTGGCTGCCGTGGTTGCGCTGGCGCTATCAACGATCAAGGCATTGCCTTGCCCTTTGCCAGCGATCAGCAGCTTGGCCATTTCCCGCTGCTGTTTGCGGCCGATGTAGAGGATTTCGTAAGGGCTCTCCTGCTGCGGCCGGAACCTCGCAACTTCCCAGCGCCACAAACAGGCACGTGCCATCACTTCACGCAGCTGGCTGCCCAGCAGTCTGATTTCGTAACGCTGGGAGGGCGAGATGAATTTTCGCGCCACGGCTGTCAAGGTCGCTTTCATTTCTGCTTCGACGTCCTTATGAAGTTGCCCTAGGGTCTATCAGAAAAAAGAGAACAAATCAGAGAAAACAATTAACACCTTGATATATAAGGAAAACCGCACATTGAAATCCTCACATTCAGTAACAATTTAAGATGCCACGAAACACTTTGGCAAGTGGCACTTCAATAGCATTTGAAGAAGTTTCATGGCGTCAAATTTCCTCCACAAAATGCCAGGCTGGATAAAACATAGCTATAAGCGTGCCGCATCCACGCGATACCCTATTACCACTTCGCTATTGCCAATTAGCGTTTGATGCCTCCTTTGCATAACAGGAGCATCGACATGCCGGCCAACAATCCCCACCAAGCGCTGCTTGAGGCCCAGTTACCCCACTGGGCCCGCCAGGCAGCGCCCAGTCACTGGGCAGCCTTGAAGCAAAGCCACGACGCGCAGTGGCAGAGACAGGACTGGTTCGCCAACGCCGCGCCGGATCTGCGCCAGGCGGTGCACGCCAGCCATGCACGCTTGATGCGTTCGCAAGCAGCCCTGGCCCGCTCACTCAAGGGGCTCAGGCAGATCAGCGAGTTTGCCGAGCCGTTGCTGCAAGATGCCCTTGCCGAACACGGCGTTCATGTACCTTTGCGCGACTGTGAGCTGCTGCGGGTTGAACGCACCTGGCATTGGGTTGGCTTGCGTTATCTCAACAGTCATCGCCGCGACCACCTTTTGCAGGCCGCCCTGCAGAACTTCGCTGATGACGAGGCCTTTACCGCCGACAGCGCCATTGCCTTGAGTGACGACATTCAGGTCACAAAGGTTGAGCTACAAGGCTCAGCGCCCATTGGCCTACAAGCACCGGCCGCACACTTTGCGCTGAGTTCGGAGCGCTATCAGGTAGCGCGCCTGCCACTGCCCCCCGAAACGTTCGCCACGCTGTGCCGGGCGCTGGACCTGGGCGGCGCCTACCAGGCCCACCTGGCGCAGCACTTCGCCCCACCCGCCGTCCGCACGCAAGCCATGCGCGTACACAAGGACCGCCTGCGCCTGGCGGCCGACCTTGCCTATTTGCAACACCTGCTGGACGGCAACGCACGGGATGCAATCGAGCGTCTACTGCAAGGCGGCAGCGTGCGGTGCTGGCAACTGGCACTGTTCGGCACCCCCCTGCACGACGTGATGCTGATCGACGTTGGCCGCACGGGGCTGGCGCTGTACTTGCCTGGCCATGAACCGGCCTTGCGCCAATGCAACGACCTTGAAGCGGTGCACGAAGCGTTGGCGACCTTGTTGCTGGAGCCCGCCGCGCGCAAGGCTTTCACGGCCTACATCACGCAGGATGAACGGGCGCATTTTCTTGACTTGCTGCAACAGAACCTCGATGCCACTGGCAATTGCGCCCTTGACCAACCCTGGCAGCGCGCCTCGCACGCCGACCTGCGCCCGACACGTCAGGCAATCACGGCCGAGCCGTTCGGCTTCTATCACGACCTGCACGTGGTGCGCCTGAAGCATGAAGCCAGCCTGCTTGCGGTACCAACCGCGAAGGCAGATGCCAATGCCCGCGCCAGGCGCCTGGAAGAATGGGAGAACCTCGGCCTGGACGCCCTGAACATCGCCGGCTTCTTCATACCCGCCGTCGGCACCCTGATGCTGGCCGTGACCGCATGCCAGCTGCTGGGCGAAGCCTTCGAGGGCTACGAGGCCTGGGAAGCCGGCGACCGCCATCTGGCACTGCAGCATCTGGAGGCGGTCGGCCTTAATCTGGCACTGATTGGCGGCTTCGTCGCTGCGGGCAAAGTGCTCCCCAAGCTGTTCAACAGCCCGTTACTGCAGAGTCTGCAGGAAGTGCGTGGCAGCGACGGGCGCTACCGGCTGTGGAACAAAGACCTCACGCCCTATCGCAGTAGGGTGGAACTGCCAGAGAACCTGCAGCCCGATGCCCAAGGCCAGTACTTGCACCAGGGGCGTCACTTCATCCGCATGGACGGCCAGCTCTACGAGCAGCGTTACGATGCCTCCAGCCAGCAATGGCGCATCGTCCACCCGGATGTACCAGACGCCTGGCAACCACCACTGGAGCACAATGGCCAAGGCGCCTGGCACGGCCAGCATGAACAACCGGCCGAGTGGTCATTTTCAACCCTCGCGCGCCGCCTGGGTGAGCCCTTTGCAGCGTTCGCCCCTCAGCAACTGAAGCAGGCCGCTCGCATCTGTGGCCTCGACGCCGAGCGCTTGCGCCAGGTGCATCTGCAAGGCCAGCCTGCGCCACCGCTATTTCTTGATACCTTGCAGCGCATGGCGGCACAGGCCGAAGTACAGGCCCAAGGCGCAACAGCAACGCCAGGTCTGTTCGAGCAGCTTTATAACGGTATTACGCCCATCAGCCCGGCAGAGCAGCAGTTGCTCACCGCCTACCCTCGCCTCTCCCCATCCCTGTCAAGGCGCATGCTGGCGCCACTGGAGAGCGCCGAAGCACTCGCTTGGCAACAGCACGGTGAGCTTCCGGTAGCTGTTCGCCAACAGATCGAACAGCTGCACAGCGAACTGCCGCTGGTCCGCGCGTTGGAAGGTGTACTGCAACCGGCGCTGGCCAGCAGCGACAGTGAACGGCTGCTGTTCAGTACGCTGGATGCCTTGCCCGACTGGCCTGCAGAACTGCGCCTGGAGCTGCGTGGCGCAAGCCCGGATGGCCCGCTGCTGGATCACGCAGGCAGTGAAGGCGCCAGCAACCTGTGCCGGGTAATCAAGTCTGCCGAAGGGTATGAAGCCGATCTGGGTGATCGCCCGGCTCCGGCCAGACGTGATGCGGACCTGTGCCGCGCCGTGGAGCAGGCACTACCAAGCCGACAGCGCGAAGCCCTGGGTATTGTGCAAAGCAACGGCAACGTATTACGCCAACGCCTGATGGCATGGGTAGATGAACATCGTCCGGTGCTTCAGCAGCGCCTCTGGGGGCCGGGTGCGCTGCGGCGTAAACCCCAAGGCTGGCTACGCGGTGGCCGCCCCTTGGCGCCGCTGCCGGCTCACCCACGCCAGACAGGCTCGCTGGTACAAAGCTATCGGCGCATTTTCCCCGAGGCCACCGATGCAGAGTTTGCCGACTGGCTGGGCGACGAGCAGGAGGATCCCAACCTGTATGACATGCGCTCGGCCAGCGAGCGGCTACGCGACCTGCAACAACGTCTGGATAGCTTGCGCAACCACCTTGAGGAATGGGCAAGGCCAAACCCGGCAAACCCACACCAGCGCCACCGCGCCATCCGCCCGATCATCAACGCCTGGCGGCGCCTTTCAAGGTTGACCCTTCAGGGCGGCGAGCGCCTGTACAAGCTTGACCTGGCCAACCTCGACCTGCGCAACGAAGACCTGGCCAGCCTTGCCTTACCCGACGACTTCGCCCATGTAGAGCAACTTTCGCTCAGCAACAACCACACGCTCAGCCAATTGCCCGCCGAATTCCTCGAGCGTTTCCCCGATCTCAAGCGCCTGTTACTGATCAATTGCCGCTTCGACCAGTTACCGCGCCTGGCACGCCCGCAACAGCTGCGCTGGCTGGACCTGGACAGCAACCGCATAACCTGGGATGAACAGGCTCAGCAAACACTCAACCAGTACAGTGCACTCAGCGTGCTTGATCTGACCGACAACCCACTGCTGGTGGCACCGGACTTGACCGGGCTTGCGCAGCTTAAAACCTTGTTCCTGTCGGGCTGTTCGCTCACCGAACTTCCACGGGGCCTGGCCTTTGTCGACGAGCCATTCATGCTCGATCTTTCGGCCAACCAGTTCCGTCGGCTGCCTGTCGCGTTCAATGTTTCACGCCCTGTCGCCGACGCCCTGCGCCTTGAAAGCGAGTGGCTGGGCGAAACGGCACTGGCCGAAATCGATGCCTACAACGCCACACACCAGGTAGACCTGATGGTCAGTGAAAGTGACTATCAGGAATTCTTTTACCAGACGGGACCGGCAGAAACCGCCTTGTGGCAACGCTTGCCACTGCAGTATCGGCGCGACCTTCGGCCATTGCTGGACAGCGAACCCTTCCTGTCACACCCACAACAGGCCCGCGGAGAGTTCTGGCGCCGCCTTGCTGTGATCGATGCAGACGCGGTATTGCGCGAAGAATGGCTTTCGCACCCACCGTACAACCTGTTCAACCTGCCGCTTTGACCTTGCCCACGGTGCCTGCCGGCGCATAGGCAGGCACCGTGGGCCATGTTGAGCCAGACTGGTGTTTTTCCGGCAGCCGGTGCATGCTCGCAGCTGAAGCGTTTCACCGGCTAAATACCCGCCCTGTCATGTGAGGTGCAGTACCCATGGACCGTCTGCTCGATTCACTGTTCCCCAGCGCCGAGAACATCCCGGAAACCTGGCGCCTGGGAGCCCCGCTGGAACAACGCGACTACCTGGTAAACGGCGAACTCAAGCGCTGGGACGGCCCGCTGGCCACAGTGCGCAGCCCGGTCTGGCTCAAGGAGGGTACCGAGGAGCGCCAGGTGCTGCTGGGCAGCGCCCCGCTGCTCGATGCCGACACCGCGCTTACCGCCCTCGACGCCGCCGTGCAGGCCTACGACAAGGGCCGCGGCGCCTGGCCGAACATGCGCGTGGCCGAACGTATCCAGCACGTCGAAACCTTCCTTGCACGCATGCGTGAGCAGCGCCAGGCCGTGGTCAAACTGCTGATGTGGGAAATCGGCAAAAACCTGAAAGACTCGGAAAAGGAATTCGACCGCACCTGCGACTACATCGTCGACACCATCAATGCCCTCAAGGACCTCGACCGCCGTTCCAGTCGCTTCGAGCTTGAACAAGGCACGCTGGGCCAGATCCGCCGCGCACCGCTGGGCGTGGCGCTGTGCATGGGGCCCTACAACTACCCGCTGAACGAAACCTTTACCACGCTGATCCCGGCGCTGATCATGGGCAACACCGTGGTGTTCAAGCCGGCCAAGTTCGGCGTGCTGCTGATTCGGCCGTTGCTCGAAGCGTTCCGCGACAGCTTCCCGCCGGGGGTGATCAATGTCATCTACGGCCGTGGCCGGGAAACCGTCAGCGCGCTGATGGCCAGTGGCAAGGTTGATGTGTTCGCCTTCATCGGCACGCACAAAGCCGCCAGCGACCTGAAAAAACTGCACCCGCGCCCGCACCGCCTGCGCGCGGCGCTGGGCCTGGATGCCAAGAACCCGGGCATCGTGCTGCCCCAGGTCGACCTCGACAACGCCGTCGAAGAGGCCGTCACCGGCGCACTGTCTTTCAACGGCCAGCGCTGCACGGCACTGAAGATCCTGTTCGTTCACGAAGACGTGGTCGAGGCATTCCTCGACAAGTTCCAGCGCAAGCTCGCCGCACTCAAGCCCGGCATGCCGTGGGAGCCAGGCGTGGCACTGACACCGCTGCCCGAGCCGGGCAAGGTCGACTACCTCGACGGCCTGGTCGCGGACGCCAAGGCCAAAGGCGCACAGGTACTCAACGAAGGTGGCGGGCACAGCCGCGGCTCGTTCTTCTACCCGGCCTTGCTGTACCCGGTGAACCACGACATGCGCGTGTACCACGAAGAACAGTTTGGCCCGCTGGTGCCGGTGGTGCCGTACCGCGACCTGCAGACGGTGATCGACTATGTACTGGACTCCGACTACGGCCAGCAACTGAGCCTGTTCGGCAACGACCCGGCAACCATCGGCAGCCTGGTCGACACCTTCGCCAACCAGGTCGGGCGCATCAACATCAATGCGCAGTGCCAGCGTGGCCCCGACACCTACCCGTTCAACGGCCGCAAGAACAGCGCCGAAGGCACCCTGTCGGTGCATGATGCGTTGCGTGTGTTCTCGATCCGTACCTTGGTCGCCACGCGCTTCCAGGAGGCCAACAAGGCACTGATCAGCGAAATCATCCGCAACCGCCAGTCGAGCTTCCTGACCACCGACTACATCTTCTGAGCGCCGCGCTTATAGACAATCGGTCTAGCACCGCTGTCGATTTTCCATCTGTGCAAACGACTCTAAGCAACAGGGCGCCAACCGGCGCCCACTGCACAGGAGAGTCGAACATGGCAGTCAAACCCATCCCCGAAGGCCAGCACAGCATCACCCCGTACCTGGCCATCAACGACGCCGCCAAAGCCATCGAGTTCTACAAGCAGGCTTTTGGCGCAGTAGAAATGTTCCGCCTTGACGCCCCCGGCGGGCGCGTTGGCCATGCCGAACTGAAGATCGGCGATTCCTCGCTGATGCTGGGCGACCCCTGCGACCTGGAAGGCGGCCTCACTGCCAGCCAGAAGCTCAACGGCGCCGGCGTGGGCCTGCACCTGTATGTCGAAGACTGCGACAAGGTCTACGCTCAGGCCCTGGCTGCCGGCGGCACGCAGTTGCACCCCTTGACCGACCAGTTCTATGGCGACCGCAGCGGTACCTTGAAGGACCCGTTCGGCAACATCTGGTTTGTCTCTACCCACAAGGAAGACCTGACCCCTGACGAAATCCGCGCCCGTGCCGCGAAGATGTTCGGCGGCAACTGACCGGCAAGTTGAAAGCGGCGCGACTTTGCTTGAAGCTTGGGGCTCGTAGCTTGGAGCTGCTTCATGCGAATCATCGACAAAACCGCCGCCCAGGTGCGCAGCCTGACCCCCGCCGAAGAAGAGCTGCTGGTCGGCTTTGCCACCGGCAGCCTGGTTGGCCCGCGCCTGCTGCAGGCCAACCAGCTGCTGATGAAGGTGCGCAACGCCAACCACTGGCTGGCCTGTGACTGCCGCAACGACGCCTTGCCGGTGCTCAATGTCACCCTGAACGGCAACACCGGCACGCTGTTTCTGAAGAACAACCCGGGCACAGCCGAACACGCGCCCGGCTGCCCGTTCACCAAGGACGAACGAGAGGCGGCTGAACGGGAAAACGACCCCGCGCCACCTGCCGCCTGGTTACCGCCCGACACACCGCTGCGCCTGATAGGCGACTTCCGTGCCAGCACCGCCAGTGCTGGCGGCGAAGGTAGCGAGCGGCGCGAACAGCAACGCCTGCTGTCGCTGCTGCTGACCTGGCTCGAAACCAGCGGCCTGAACCTGTATGCCACGCACCTGAAGAAGGACCTGACCGTACAGTTTGCCGACCTGCGCAGCGTGGCCAGCCGCTACCCGCTGCTGGAGCGGGTGCCGGCCAGCAACTACCTGGAAACCCGCCTGGACATGAAGCACATGATGATGCTCAAGTCCCGCCTGCGCGAAGCCACGGTGTTCGGCAACCACCGCCGCCACGGCCTGTTGCTGGACTGTGTCGACCAGATCAAGGGGCGCAAGCTGTTCAACAATCGCAGCGAAGACGGTTTCGACTTCCAGGGGCACCACCTGTACTGGGGTGGCAACCGCACCAGCGGGCCGCTGCTGGCGCTGATGCTCTATTCACCGACCAGTGCCGGCAGCCATTACTACGAACTGATCCATGTGGCCAGCGTGCCGGTGCTGTCACGCGCCCACCTGTTCCCGGTGTATCGCGACGAGGAACGCGAGCCACTCAAGGCCCTGGTGTCGCTGATCGACTGGATGGCCAGCAAAGGCGTGAAAGTACAGATGCGCCGCCCGGTGATTGGCGGTCAGGTGGCAGATGAGCTGGTCATGACCTCCGACCAGGACCGGGTATTGTCGATATCCCTGCTGGAACAACCGATCGGCCCCGAGCCGGATGCCGAGAACTTCAAGCGCTACGCCGACTTCAAAAGCCTGGAAACCTTCCGCAAGTTCGTCGCAGGCTTCTTCATGCGTGAGCGCTGAATAACCATGCGAGCCCTCAGGCCCGGCCTCTTCGCGGGTAAACCCGCTCCTACAACGGCCTTACCGACCCAGCGATATCGGTGTGCACCACCGATCAATGTAGGAGCGGGTTCACCCGCGAATACGGTGGCGCCCGCAACGGCAAACATCCAGGGATACTGGCCCGCAGGCCCGGCCTCTTCGCGGGTAAACCCGCTCCTGCAAGGGCCGGCGCCGACCCAGCGATGCCGGTGCATACCACCGTTCAATGTA
>NZ_JACVZC010000190.1 GCF_016658545.1 Pseudomonas sp. S37
CCCCCCCCCCCCCCCCCCCCCCCCCCCCCCCCCCCCCGCTCCTACAAGGGATCGCGCAAGGTGGAGGATTGTTGCAAAAGGCTCAGTCCAGCGCCGCAGCTTCCTGCAGGCTCAACGCTCGGGTTTCCGGCGCGTACAACCACGAAACCAGCAAGCCGACCAGGGTAATGATGGCCGCTGCATACAGGGTGTTGGCCACGCCGATCCCGCCAAGCGCCGCCGGTACCAGGTAGGTACCCGCTGCCGCGCCCACCCGCGAAAACGAGGTGCCAATGCCTACGGCCACCGCCCGCATTTCGGTCGGGAAGATCTCGTTCGGGTACACCAGCGTCAGCACCTGCGCACCGCCGATGAACAACGCATACAGCGAGAAGAACAGCACGATCAAGGCGCCGGAGCTGCTGTTGCAGATACCCAGCCCAAGCAGGGCGAGCCCCGAAAACAGGAAGCTGCAGATCAGCATGTTGCGCCGCCCCATCACGTTGACCAGGCGCGTTGCAAGCAGGCAACCGACCACGAAGAACAGGGTGATGATGATGGAGCTGAGCGCGCCAAGATCACCCGTCAGTTTCAGCGCCGCCAGCACTTTCGGGGCAAACGCATACACCGCGAACACCGGCACGATCGAGCAGGTCCAGAACACCACCACGAACAACATGCGTTTGCCATAGCCCGAGTGCAGCAGGGCGCGCAGCGGCAGTTTGTGTGCCTCGGCCTGTTCGGGCAGGTTCGCCAGCGAGAACGGCTTGCCGTAGACGCGCTTGATGACGGTGTCCGCTTCTGCCAGGCGCCCTTTGTTCAGCAGCCAGCGGGGTGATTCCGGTGTACCCAGGCGTACCAGCAACAGCAGGCCGCCAAACACCGCACCGCTGGCCAGCACCCAGCGCCAGGCATCCGCCACGCCGCTGCGCAAGATGAATTCACCAACGAGGTAGGCGCACGCAGCCCCGGCAAACCAGAGTAGCGCCAAGGCAGCCAACCTGGGGCCACGGTATTTTTTGGGCATGAATTCAACCAGCAACGCAGTGGCCACCGGGTATTCGATGCCAACTGCAATGCCGGTCAGCAGGCGCAACAGGAACAAGGCCAATGCGGAGTCCGCCCAGCACTGGGCGAGCGAGGAGAGCACAAAGATGACCGGGCCGACGAAAAAGATGCGCTGCCTGCCGGCCACGTCGGTCAGCCAGCCACCGATAAACCCGCCAAAGAAAATACCGATCAACGCTGATGCGGCGATCATTCCTTCCCAGAAGCTGTCCAGTTGCAGGGCGCTGGACAGCTGCAGCATCACCACCCCGACAATGCTCAGCACATAACCATCGACGAACGAGCCGCCACCGCAGCGAACGGTCAGCCATTGGTGGAAGCGGTTGAGCGGTACGTCTTCAATTGAAACCTGTAGGTTGTTCATTGCTGTTTCCCGACGCGAGGCCTGAAACGCGCGCACGACTATCCCCGGCTTCAGTGCCACTGAAGGCCGTGTACGCAGCGTTTCGCAGTTGGCAGTTGAAAAGTGCGTCAGCTCAGGGCTGTTGCGCAGTGATGGCCGGTTCGCCCTTGAACATGGCAGTGAAGGTGGGCTTGTGGGCGGCGTAGTATTCGGCCACCACCTGGTCGGCTGAGGTCTCGCGGGCCTGCTTCATCATCCGTTCAAGGTCGTTGAGGGGGAGCTTGTAGTGGGCGAAGAAGGTGGCCACCTGCGGAAAGTCGCGGGTGAAGCCCTTGCGCCCGACGGCATGAATCTGCTCGGCTTTGCCATAGACTTCTTTCGGGTCGTCGAGGTAGCGCAGTGGCCAGGTAGAGAACATCCAGTGCGGGCTCCAGGCATTGAGCAGGGCCCACTGGCCACGTTTGAGCTGGCGGTCGAACTCGTTGAGCATGCCGGTTTCGGACGA
Organism: Pseudomonas sp. S37; assembly: GCF_016658545.1. Classification (GTDB taxonomy): domain Bacteria; phylum Pseudomonadota; class Gammaproteobacteria; order Pseudomonadales; family Pseudomonadaceae; genus Aquipseudomonas. The sequence goes on from NZ_JACVZC010000190.1 coordinate 1,896, forward strand.
GGCCACCAGTTTGTAGCCGTCGAGCTTGTAGTCGGCGATGGCCCGGGTTGCGGTCTTGTACTGGCCGTTGCCTACTTCCGAAGTAAGGATCTTGCCGGCGAACTTTGCGCGCACCTCTGGCTTGTTCAGGTCTTCGATGCTTTTCACTTCGCTTTCGGGGATGCTGCTGGGCACGGCAAGCCCAAGGCGGCCCTCGTACAGCACACCCAGGTCTTCCAGCCTGGCCTTGTACTTTTCCCAGAACGGCTTGTGGCTGTAGGTCAGCCAGGCCATCGGGATCATGTCGACTTTGCCGGCTGCCAGCGCCTGGAACTGGATGCCGATATCGGCCATGACCAGTTTGACCGGTTGCTGCAGCTGGTCTTCCAGGGCGAGCCTGGCCAGCTTGGTGGCGATTTCTGCGTCGGCCCAGTTTACCCAGCCGACCACCACGGGTTGCTTTTCCTCGGCATGGCCAAGGCTGGCGATGGTTATCAATGCGGTGCCGGCCAGCCACTGGCAGGCGGTACGTGCGCTCAGGCGTTTACGGATCATCTGGCATCTCCATTTCTTGTAGTAGTAGGTTTGGCAGCTTGATGATGGGTGCTGTCGGGTTGTTCTTGTGAGCAGCCAGGCGCTGGCTGCAGGGCGCAGGTGGCTTCGGCTTACAGGTACTGGTAGCGATTGACGACGGCCGCACGAATGGCCCAGATAGCGTCCACGCCTTTTCGGATGGTGACGTGCCTGCCAGGTGCAATAGTGACGGGGGCATTGCCCTGGCTGTGGATGGCAGCCTCGCCCCGCTGTACCACAAACTGCACGTCCTGATCGTATTGGTAGGCGAAGCGGTCGGTATCGCCGCTTTCCCACAGTGACCAGGTTTGGCAGTGCGCCAGTTCTTCCGGGGTGGCCTGGCGGACGGTGATGGTGGTCATGGGGTATCTCCTGGACGCAATCAGGCAGAAGCCTTGTGGGTATCAGGCCGCTTGGCCTGGCTGTGATAGGGCAGGGCCTCGGGCTGCAGCGCGGGCTTGCCGAGGATGAGGTCACTGGCTTTTTCGGCGAGCATGATCGTTGCGGCATTGATGTTGGCGCTGGGCACACTCGGGAAAACGGAGGCGTCGATCACCCGCAGGCTGTCGACACCGCGCACGCGCAAGTGGCTGTCGACCACCGCCATCGGGTCTGCCACGGCGCCCATCTTGCAGGTGCCGCAGGGGTGGTAGGCACTGGCCGCGTCCTCACGGATGAACGCATCCAGGGCTTTGCCCGAGCGGATGGTGCGGCCTGGGGTATCTTCGCGAGGGTTGTAGCGCTTGAAGGCAGGCTGCTCGGCAAACGCGATACCCAGGCGCATGGCCTCGCGCATGACACGCCAGTCTTCATCGGTAGCCATGTAGTTGGGGTCGATGCGCAATGGGTCGGACACCTTGTTACTGCGCAGCCTGACCGTGCCGCGGCTGGTCGGGCGCATTGGGCCTACGCCAATTCGGTAGCCATAGGTCGTGCTTACCGGGATCCAGTGCTTGTCGAAGAACACCGGGAAGAAATGGAACTGGATATCCGGGTGCGGCGTGGAGGGTGCGCTGTTGAGGAATGCCCCGACGTGGCACTGGTTGACCGCGGCGACGCCCTTTTTGAAACCGAACCATTGCAGGCCGGCCCAGAGCATGCGGTGGTACTGCAGTTCGCGGTTGAGCGAAACCGGCTGCCTGGTTTCCATCTGGATATGGCATTCCAGGTGGTCCTGCAGGTTCTCACCCACGCCCGGCGCATCCACTTTTGCCGCGATGCCGTGCTCGCGCAAATGCTCAGCTGGGCCGATGCCCGACAACATCAGCAATTGCGCCGAGCCGAATACACCGCAGCACACAATGCTCTCGCGCCGTGCACGCACATCGATCGATTGGTTATGCCGGATAACCCGAAAGCCGGTGGCCCGGTCGCCTTCGAAGTTGATCTTCTGTACCTCGCAACCCAGCCAGAGGGTGAGGTTGGGGTGTTCACCCATGGCATGGAGGTAGCCGTAGGCCGCACTGTTGCGAATGCCGTCGCGCACGCTCATTTCAAAGCGTGACACACCCTCCTGGCGATAGCCGTTGACATCGTCGGTAAGGGTGAAGCCGGCTTGCTGGCCTGCTTCGAGAAAGGCCGCGTTCAACGGGCTGAGGTGTTCCTGGCGCTGGGCGCGAATCGGCCCCTGGTGGCCGCGATGCACGCCACCGATGCTGCTTGCTTCGATCTTCTTGAAGTACGGTGCACAGTCGGCCCAGCCCCAGCCTGTGGCCCCTTGGGCTTCCCAGCCGTCGTAGTCCAGCGGGTGCCCGCGCAGCCAGGTCATGCCGTTGATCGAGGAGGAACCGCCCAGTACGCGGCCACGCGGTTGCTGGATCTTGCGGTTGTTCAGGTGGGGCTGTTCTTCGGTGTAGTACCACCAGTTGTATCGGGATGTCGGCTTGAATGCCGAGCGCAGGCCGGCCGGCATGCGGATGATCCATGACTTGTCGCTGGGGCCTACTTCCAGCAACAGCACTTGGTTGCCCGCATCGGAAAGCCGACGCGCCAACACACAACCCGCAGAACCTGCACCTGCAATTACATAGTCAAACTCGGCTTTCATTATTGTTCTCCGACACGCACAGCCAGGCATACCGCCGAGGCGTCTCATGCACTGTTCGTGGGGCCAATCTAGCCAAGCCCGGGCGAGCTGGAAATCGAATAAAAAATAACCATCGGTTAAAAAAAATTTAAGCCGCAAGGGGCTGTCGCTGCCGGGCATGTGCTGGGCGTGGTCGCGTTTGACAGGCGGTTTTTTTGTTTGCCTAATGCCTGTCAATGCTTTTCTGCGTCGCTGCCAGAAGGGCTTGATTCCATTCGCCGAGGAAGGTGCTGTGCGTCATCTCGACCTTGCCCTGCTGCACAGTTTCAAGACCATTGCCGAATGCAAGAGCATCACTGTTGCCTCGCAGCGGCTGCTGAAAACGCCGGCAGCGGTGAGCATCCAGTTGAAAAAGCTGGAGGAGCAGATGGGCGGGCGGCTGATCGAAAGGGGCCATCAAGCCATGGTGCTCACCCCTCAGGGCGAGCAACTGCTGCAGTACGCGCGGAAAATGCTGGCACTGAGTGATGAGGCCATCGAGTTCTTCGCCAGGGGCGAGGTGTGCGGCGCGGTGCGCTTCGGCATACCTGATGACTACGCCAGCGCCTTCCTGCCACCGGTCATCCAGCAGTTCACCCGGCGCTACCCCAAGGTGAGCCTGAAGATCCGTAACGACATCAGCCAGAACCTGTTCACGGCACTGGAGGATGGCGAACTGGACCTGGCGCTGGTGACCCAGCGTACGGCCGATGGCCATGGCGAGATCTTGCGTTGCGACCCCCTGCACTGGGTGGCGGCAGCGGGCTACCGGCATGACCCCGCAGCACCGGTGCCGCTGGCCCTCTACCCCCATGGTTGCGGGTATCGCCGGCACATCCTGGCTGCGCTCAGTGCCAGCCTGATCGACTACGACATTGTGTTCGAGTGCACCGGTGTTACCGGGGTGCAGCTTGCCGTGGAGAGCGGGCTGGCGATTGCTGCCACATCGTCGCCGCTGATCTTGCCGAACTGGCAGATCATCGAGGCCGGTGACAGCACGCTGCCGCCACTGGGCAATGTGGTGATCGAGCTTAGGCAGGGGGGGAGTGAACCTGCACCTGCCGTTCGCTTCTTCGCTGACGAGTTGCGCAGGCAGGTTTCAGCCCTTTGAGGCTACTTTTCCGGCCTACGCGCCCCCTGTAGGAGCGGCCTTGTGTCGCGATCGGGCTGCAAAGCAGCCCCAGGTTTTAAGCGCAGATGCAGAAATTGCCGGGGCTGCTTTGCAGCCCGATCGCGACACAAGGCCGCTCCTACAG
>NZ_JACVZC010000191.1 GCF_016658545.1 Pseudomonas sp. S37
GCCTTGCGTCGCGAAAGGGCTGCGTAGCAGCCCCGGCAATCTTGCAGGAAGGCGGAAGCCCTGGGGCCGCTACGCGCCCCGATCGCGACACAAGGCCGCTCCTACAAGGGACCGCGCAGGCATGAAAAAGGCGACCCCGGGTCGCCTTTTTCATTTCAGTCAACAATCAACGCGCCGGGCCTTCCGCCACGCCCAGGTCGTCGGTCGGGCGGGTATCGACCAGCGGTGCACCACCGGAGGCCAGCTCCGAAGCCAGCTTGTCGTTGTCCATTTCCTTGACCCACTTGGCCACCACCACGGTAGCAACGGCGTTGCCCACCAGGTTGGTCAGGGCGCGGGCTTCGGACATGAAGCGGTCGATGCCGAGGATCAGCGCCAGGCCGGCTACCGGCAGGTGGCCAACGGCCGACAGGGTGGCAGCCAGGACGATGAAGCCCGAACCGGTAACACCGGCAGCACCTTTGGAGGCCACCAACAGCACCAGCAGCAGGGTGATCTGGTGGGTGATGTCCATGGTGGTGTCGGTGGCCTGGGCGATGAACACCGCAGCCATGGTCAGGTAGATCGAGGTGCCGTCGAGGTTGAACGAGTAACCGGTCGGGATGACCAGGCCGACTACCGACTTCTTGGCACCCAGGCGCTCCATCTTGGCCAGCATGCGTGGCAGGGCCGATTCCGACGAGGAAGTACCCAGCACGATCAGCAGCTCTTCACGGATGTAGCGGATCAGCTTGATCACGCTGAAGCCGTGGGCGCGGCAGATGCCGCCCAGCACCACCAGCACGAACAGCAGGCAGGTGATGTAGAAGCAGGCCATCAGGTAGCCCAGCTGTACCAGCGAGCCCACGCCGTACTGGCCGATGGTGAAGGCCATGGCACCGAAGGCACCGATCGGGGCCAGCTTCATGATCATGTTGATGATGTTGAACATGACATGGGCGAAGCGGTCGATCATGTCCAGCACCGGCTTGCCGTAGCTGCCCAGGCGGTGCAGGGCGAAGCCGAACAGTACCGAGAACATCAGCACTTGCAGGATGTCGCCGTTGGCGAAGGCGCCTACCACGGTGTTGGGGATGACGTTGAGCAGGAAGCCGACGGTGGTCTGCTGCGCGCCGGCGGCGGCATAGGCAGCCACGCTGCTGGCGTTCAGGGTGCTGACGTCGATGTGCATGCCAGCGCCTGGCTTGACCACGTTGACGACGACAAGGCCGATGATCAGGGCGATGGTGGAGACAATTTCAAAGTACAGCAGCGCGTAGCCGCCAGTCTTGCCGACCGACTTCATGCTCTGCATGCCGGCGATGCCGCTGACCACGGTACAGAAGATGATCGGGGCGATGACCATCTTGATCAATTTGACGAAGCCGTCACCCAGCGGTTTCAGGGCAACGCCGGTTTCGGGGTAGAAGTGGCCGAGCAGGATGCCGATGGTGATGGCGACCAACACCTGGACATACAGGGATTTGTACAGCGGCTGACGTGTCGTCATGGCTAATTTTCCTCAAGTGTGCCGGTTCACCCTTCCCAGGGTGATGGGGCACCTGAATCGCTAACCCTCCTGCACCTGGAGGGATTTGTCGTTGTGTTCGAGCTGCCTGGGCAGGCCTCTGCGAAGATCAATAGCAAGGGTGGTGCCAAAATGCCCATCAAGGGTGCAAAGGCCATGTTTGCTTGGGATAAATGCCCAACGACAGGGCGATTTGGTTGAGGAGGGCTGGCGGATTTCCGCCTGGTGGCGGAATTTGTACAGGGGGTGTTGGCGGGAATCCGCCCATTGGTGGGTTGCCTGTTCTGGCCTATTCGCGGGTAAACCCGCTCCCACAGGAGACCTGTGTAGTACCTGTGGGAGCGGGTTCACCCGCGAAGAGGCCGGTACAGGCGACGAATCACTCCAGGTTGAAGGTAATCCTGAACGCCGCACCGCCCAAAGGCGAATCCCCCAGGCTCAGCACGGCGTCATAGCTGTCGACGATATCCTTGACCACCGCCAGCCCGATCCCCTGCCCCGGGTGCTGGCTGTCCAGCCGCTCGCCACGCTCGAGAATGCGCTCACGCTGGTCGGCCGGCACGCCCGGCCCGTCGTCCTCGATGCACAAGGTCAACCGCCCCGGCGCCTGCTCCAGGCTTACCCGCACCTGGCTCAGGCTCAGCCGGTAGGCGTTCTCCAGCAGGTTGCCGAGCATTTCCAGTAACGCGCCCTGCTCCATCGGCACCTGAGCCGTGTCGGGCAATTCCAGTACCACGTCTACCCGTTTATCGCGGTAAACCTTGGCCAATGTGCTGCACAGGCTGTCGAGCAACGGCCGCAACAACACACTGTGGCGTACCAGGCCACTCTTGCGCAGGCTGGCGCGCTGCAGCTGGTAGTCGATCTGCTGGCTCATGCGCTCGATCTGGCTTTGCAGCACCCGCGCCTGTTCACGCTCACCGCTGCGCTGCTGCAGGCTTTCGCCCACGCCCTGCAGCACCGCCAGTGGGGTTTTCAGGCTGTGCGCCAAATCGTCCAGCGAATCGCGGTAGCGTGTGCGCTGCTCACGCTCACTGCGCAGCAGGCGGTTGAGCGAGCGGGTCAGGCGCAGCAACTCGCGAGGGTGCTCGCCGCTTAAGCCATCGCGGGCGCCCGACTCCACCTCATCCAGCTCGTGGCTGAGCCGGCGCAACGAGCGCAGGCCCCAGGTCAGGCCAGCCCACAGCAATATCAGGAGCGCCAGCAAGGCCGCGCCAAAGCCAAGGTAGAGCTTTTCGCGCAGGCCATTGAGCGTGGCCTTGTACTCGCTCACCGGCTGCAGGGCGACAATGCTGTAGGCGGCGCTCTGGCCACCCAGCAGCTTGATCTCGACGTCGTAGACAAAGAACTCTTCGCCATCGGACTGGTGGATGCGGGCAAACTCGTTGCCGCGCCCGTCATAGCGCGGGCGGTAGTTGATGTGCCGGTCGGCAGTGGCACGCGACTGCCAGACCAGGTTGCCGTCGCGGTCGAAGATGTACCCCAGCAGGCCGGTGTACGGCAGGTTGTAGCGCTCGTCCGGCAACAGCGTTGGCATCTGCAACTGGCCATGCTCGATGCGCGCGGCGGATATCAGCGTGGTCACGTCCGAAGCCAGGCGCTGCTCGATCGATTCCTGCAGGGCCAGGCTGAAGGCCTTCTGCAGAGCTGGCAGCAAAGCCAGCATGAACAGCAGCGCCAGCACGGCGGCGGCCAGCATCAGGCGCACGCGCAGCGAGCGGATCATCGGCAGCGCTCGGTGAACAGGTAGCCCAGGCCGCGTACGGTATCGATAGGCTTGAAGCCATGTTCGCCCTCAAGCTTGCGCCGCAGGCGGCCGACCAGCACCTCGATCACATTGGGGTCGCGCTCCTCGTCCCCCGGGTACAGTTGCTCCATCAGGCGGTCCTTGGCCACCACCTGCTGGTGATGGCGCATGAGGTATTCGAGGATGCGGTACTCGTAGGCGGTCAGCGCCAGGGGCTGTTCGTCCAGGGTGGCTTGCTTGCGGTTGAGGTCGAGCACCAACGGGCCGGCGGCGATGGTCGACTGGGTGAAGCCGCTGGAGCGGCGCAGCAAGGCATTCAGCCTGGCTTCGAGCTCTTCGAACTGGAACGGCTTGACCAGGTAGTCGTCAGCCCCGGCGGCCAGGCCTTCGACCTTGTCCTGCCAGTTGCCACGGGCCGTGAGGATGAGGATGGGGAATGTCTTGTCCTGACTGCGCAGGCGCGTGATCAGCTCCAGGCCACTGATGCCGGGCAGGCCCAGGTCGATAATGGCCAGGTCGAAGTGGTACTGCCCGGCCTGGTACAGCGCCTCTTCGGCATCGGCGACCGCCTCGACCACATGGCCGCTTTCGCACAGGCGGGTGTAGAGGTGATGGCGAAGCAGGGCTTCGTCCTCGACCACCAGCAGTTTCATGTGCAGCTCCTTATTTGTGTTGCCTGTGCCGGCCCTTTCGCGGGTAAACCCGCTCCTACAAGGAGAACGCATTCCTTTGTAGGAGCGGGTTTACCCGCGAAAGGGCCGGTACAGGATAACCCGGCAGGCCCGTCAGAACTTGTAGGAAGCCGCCAGGTAAGTCTGCGCACTGCTGGTCAGGCGCAGGGTACCGTCCTTCGGCCCGCCATGCGCGCCTACTTCGGTCGCGGCATTGGTGCGCAGGTAACGGTAGCCCAGTTCAACCGAAGCCTTGTCGGTGATGTCCTGAATCACACCGGCCTGCAGGCCATAGGCATAACCGTAGTCGGTATCGCGGCTGGCGCCTGGCGAGTCCTGGGTGAGCTTGGTCATGCCCAGGCTGCCGCCGCCGAACAGTTTGGTGGTATCGCCCACCGGCAGGAACAGGTCGTAGCTGCCCAGCAGGTTTTCCTGGCGCAGCTTCAGGCCGCTGTGGTCACCCGAGACGTTGTCATAGGTCATGTAGTAGCGGCCCTGGTCGTTGATCTTGCCCACTCGCACACCCCAGGTGTCATCCTTGCCGATGATACCGTCGGCGTTGAGGTTGTCGGTGTTGCGCTGCAGCAGGCCAGACTTGCGAACCTTGTCGCTGGTCTGGCCGTAGGTCAGGCTGGCGAAGTTGTCGTCGGCGGCCTGGGCGGTGGTGATGCCAGCGGCGCAGACGGCCATGGCGGCAAGCAGGGTGTTGAAGGTTTTCATGGCAGGTTACTCCAGTTGGGTGCGCTGTTTCGGTCTGGAAGCTAGAGTAAGCAGGGCACCCTGAACCGCGACTGAACCCTGACTGAACCTCGGCTGAACGAACCGAAAGCCGAACAAGGAGTAGTGCCCATGCGTGTCCTGCTGGCCCTGACCCTGATGTGCAGCGCCGCCCTCGCCCAAGCGGCGGTCCAAACCCGCGAAATCCCTTACCAGGACGCCGATGGCAACCGCCTGGTCGGCTACTACGCCTACGACGATGCCGTCGAGGGCAAGCGCCCCGGCATTGTCGTGGTGCATGAGTGGTGGGGGCTGAACGACTACGCCAAACGCCGCGCCCGCGACCTGGCAGCGCTGGGCTACAACGCGCTGGCCATCGACATGTATGGCGACGGCAAGCACACCGAGCACCCGCAGGATGCCCAGGCGTTCATGGCTGCGGCGATGAAAGACCCTGCGGCGGCGGCCAGGCGGTTCGACGCAGGCCTTGAGCTGCTGAAGCTGCAACCGAACACCAACAAGCATGAGCTGGGCGCAGTCGGCTACTGTTTCGGCGGCAAGGTGGTGCTGGATGCTGCGCGCCGTGGCGAGAAGCTGGACGGTGTGGTGAGCTTCCATGGCGCACTGGCCACCCAGACCCCGGCCAAGCCGGGCGTGGTGCGCGCGGATATCCTGGTCGAGCATGGCGCGGCCGACAGCATGGTCACCCCGCAACAGGTAGAGGCGTTCAAGGCCGAGATGGATGCGGCCAAGGTCAACTATCAGTTCGTCAGTATCGAAGGGGCAAAGCACGGGTTTACCAATCCGGATGCTGATCGCTTGAGCCATGGTGAGCATGGCGGGCCAGACATTGGCTACAACAAGGCGGCGGATGAGAGTTCCTGGGCGGATATGCAGGCGTTTTTCAAAAAAGTGTTCAAGTAAAGAAAACTCAAGGCTCGCGCGATCTTTGTAGGAGCGGCCTTGCGTCGCGAATGGGGCGCGCAGCGGCCCCAAAATCTCAGCCACCCTGCAAGATCGCCGGGGCCGCTGCGCGGCCCTTTCGCGA
>NZ_JACVZC010000192.1 GCF_016658545.1 Pseudomonas sp. S37
AGATCAACAGCCAGATCAACAGCCAGATCAACAGCCAGATCAACAGCCAGAGCAGGATTCGGGGTTGCGCTGAAATTTACATCGGGCCTCGGCCTGTATGCGGCGATAGCCGCAGCGCTATCAGCGCAATAGCGAACGGTGGTTGTCCTAAAACCTGCGAAAGAGGACAATTATCGGCTTCCCGTCACAACCAGCGACCTTGCATGGCCTTTCTTGCACTTGGTATCAACCATAAGACTGCCTCGGTAGACGTACGCGAGCGCGTGGCGTTTACCCCAGAGCAGCTGGTAGACGCCCTGCAGCAGCTCTGCCGACTGACGTCCAGCCGCGAAGCGGCGATCCTGTCGACGTGCAACCGCAGTGAGCTCTATATAGAGCAGGACCACCTGTCCGCCGACGCCGTGCTGCAATGGCTGGCCGACTACCACCGCCTCAGCCTCGACGAGCTGCGCGCCAGTGCCTACGTGCACGAAGAGCACGACGCCGTGAAGCACATGATGCGCGTGGCCTCCGGCCTCGACTCGCTGGTCCTCGGCGAGCCGCAGATCCTCGGCCAGATGAAGTCCGCCTATGCCGTGGCCCGCGAGGCCGGAACCGTCGGGCCGCTGCTCGGGCGCCTGTTCCAGGCCACCTTCAGCGCCGCCAAGCAGGTACGTACCGACACCGCCATCGGCGAAAACCCGGTGTCGGTGGCGTTTGCTGCAGTCAGCCTGGCCAAGCAGATCTTCGCCGACCTGGGCCGCAGCCAGGCCCTGCTGATTGGTGCCGGCGAAACCATTACCCTGGTCGCCCGCCACCTGCATGAGCAGGGCGTACGCCGCATCGTCGTCGCCAACCGCACCCTGGAACGTGCCAGCATCCTCGCCGAGCAGTTCGGTGCGCATGCCGTACTGCTGGCCGACATCCCTCAGGAACTGGCCAACAGCGACATCGTCATCAGCTCCACCGCCAGCCAGCTGCCTATCCTTGGCAAGGGCGCGGTCGAGAGCGCGCTGAAACAGCGCCGGCACAAACCGATCTTCATGGTCGACATCGCCGTGCCACGCGATATCGAAACCGAAGTGGGCGAGCTGGACGACGTCTACCTGTATACCGTCGACGACCTGCACGACGTGGTGGCGGAAAACCTCAAGAGCCGCCAGGGTGCGGCGCAGGCCGCCGAAGAGCTGGTGACAGTAGGCGCCGAAGACTTCATGCTGCGCCTGCGCGAGTTGGCTGCGGTGGACGTGCTCAAGGCCTATCGCCAACAAAGCGAGCGCCTGCGCGACGAAGAACTGCAAAAAGCCCAGCGCCTGCTGGCCAACGGCGGCAACCCCGAAGACGTACTGGCCCAACTGGCCCGGGGCCTGACCAACAAACTCCTGCATGCGCCCAGCGTGCAGTTGAAAAAGCTCTCGGCCGAGGGGCGCGTCGATGCGCTGGCCATGGCCCAGGAACTCTTTGCCCTCAACGAGGGCTCGACGGACAAATCCCCGCAATGAAAGCGTCGCTGCTGAACAAACTGGAAATCCTCCAGGACCGCTTCGAAGAACTCACCGCCCTGCTCGGTGATGCCGAGGTCATTTCCGACCAGACGCGCTTTCGCGCCTATTCCCGCGAATACGCCGAGGTCGAGCCGGTCTACGCTGCTTATAAAGAGTGGCGCAAAGTCCAGGACGACCTTGAAGGTGCCCAGGCGCTGCTCAAGGACAGCGACCCGGACCTGCGCGAAATGGCCGTGGAAGAAGTGCGTGAAGCCAAGGAGCAACTGCTGACGCTGGAGGCGCAGCTGCAGCGCATGCTGCTGCCCAAAGACCCCAACGACGGCCGTAACGTGTTCCTCGAAATCCGCGCCGGTACCGGTGGCGACGAAGCGGCGATCTTCTCCGGCGACCTGTTCCGCATGTATTCGCGCTACGCCGAAAAACGCGGCTGGCGCCTGGAAATCCTGTCCGAGAACGAAGGCGAGCACGGCGGCTACAAGGAAATCATCGCCCGCGTCGAGGGTGAGAACGTCTATGGCAAGCTCAAGTTCGAATCCGGCGCACACCGCGTACAGCGTGTGCCCGAGACCGAATCCCAGGGCCGTGTCCACACGTCTGCCTGCACGGTGGCAGTGCTGCCCGAGCCGGACGAACAGGCCGCCATCGAAATCAACCCGGCCGACCTGCGCGTCGACACCTATCGCGCATCCGGTGCCGGTGGCCAGCACGTCAACAAGACCGACTCGGCCATCCGCATCACCCACTTGCCCACCGGCATCGTGGTGGAGTGCCAGGAAGAGCGTTCGCAGCACAAGAACCGCGCCCGGGCCATGTCCTGGCTGTCGGCCAAGCTCAACGACATGCAGACCAGCGCCGCGCAAAACGCCATTGCCAGCGAGCGCAAGCTGCTGGTGGGCTCTGGTGACCGCTCCGAGCGCATCCGCACCTACAATTATCCACAGGGCCGGGTGACGGATCACCGTATCAACCTGACCTTGTACTCGCTGGACGACATCCTCAGCGGTGGCGTGGATGCGGTCATCGAACCGCTGTTGGCCGAATACCAGGCCGATCAATTGGCCGCCCTGGGGGACTGATGACCATCATCGCCAGCCTGCTGCGCAACGCGCAGCTGCCCGAGTCGCCCACCGAGCGCCTGGACGCCGAACTGCTGCTGGCCGCCGCCATCGGCAAGTCGCGCAGCTACCTGCACACTTGGCCCGAGCGTATTGTCAGCAGCGAAGATGCCCAGACCTACGCTGGCTACCTGCAGCGCCGCCGTGGCGGTGAGCCGGTGGCTTATATCCTCGGCCAGCAGGGTTTCTGGAAGATCGACCTGGAGGTCGCACCGCATACCCTGATCCCGCGGCCAGATACCGAGCTGCTGGTCGAAACAGCCCTTGAACTGCAACCTGCCTCGCCAGCCAAGGTCCTGGACCTGGGCACCGGCACGGGCGCTATCGCCCTGGCCTTGGCCAGCGAGCGCCCGGCGTGGAAGGTAACAGCGGTTGACCGGGTGGAAGAGGCCGCGGCCCTGGCCGAGCGTAACCGCCAGCGCCTGGGCTTGGGCAACGCTCAGGTGCGGCTCAGCCACTGGTTCGACAGCCTGGTAGGTGAGCGTTTCGACCTGATTGTCAGCAACCCACCCTATATCGCTGCTGCAGACCCCCACCTGGTGGCGGGCGATGTGCGCTTTGAACCCAGCAGTGCGCTGGTGGCCGGTGCCGATGGCCTGGACGACCTGCGCGTGATCGCCGCCCAGGCCCCCGCGCATCTGTTGCCGGGTGGCTGGCTGTTGCTGGAACACGGCTACGATCAAGCCGCAGCGGTACGCGCCCTGCTGGCCGAACAAGGCTTTGTCGAAGTCGCCAGCCGTACCGACCTGGGTGGCCATGAACGTATCACCTTGGGGCGTCTGCCATGCTGAGTGACCAGGAACTGTTGCGTTACAGCCGTCAGGTGCTGCTGGCCCAGATCGACATCGACGGCCAGTTGCGGCTCAAGCACAGCAAGGCGCTGATCATTGGCCTGGGTGGCCTGGGCTCCCCGGTAGCCTTGTACCTGGCGGCTGCCGGGGTTGGTGAGCTGCACCTGGCCGACTTCGACACCGTCGACCTGACCAACCTGCAACGCCAGGTGATCCATGACAGCGCCAGCGTCGGCATGAGCAAGGTCGATTCGGCCTTGCAACGGCTGGAGGCAATCAACCCGGAAATCAGCCTGGTTGCGCACCGCCAGGCACTGGACGAGGACTCGCTGGCAGCCGCCGTGGCAGCGGTCGACCTGGTGCTGGACTGCTCCGACAATTTCGCTACCCGCGAGGCGGTCAACGCTGCCTGTGTCGCTGCCGGCAAGCCGCTGGTCAGTGGCGCGGCAATCCGCCTGGAAGGGCAACTGTCGGTGTTCGACCCGCGGCGCGACTACAGCCCTTGCTACCACTGCCTGTACGGGCATGGCAGCGAAGCCGAGCTGACCTGCAGCGAGGCCGGGGTGATCGGCCCGTTGGTGGGCCTGGTGGGCAGCCTGCAGGCGCTGGAAGCGATGAAACTGCTGGCCGGCTTCGGTGAGCCGCTGGTCGGCCGCCTGCTGTTGATCGACGCCCTCGGCACCCGTATTCGTGAGCTGCGGGTCAAGCGCGACCCGGCTTGCGCGGTCTGTGGCAAACGCGATGGCTGAGCGCTCGGCGCCGGTCGGCGTGATGGACTCGGGGGTCGGCGGTTTGTCGGTACTCGCCGAGATCCAGCGCCTGCTGCCCAACGAGACGCTGTTGTACGTGGGCGATTGCGGCCACATACCTTATGGCGAGAAGTCGCCAGACTATATCCGTGAGCGCTGCCGACGCATTGCCGGCTTCTTCCACGAGCAAGGCGCCAAGGCCTTGGTACTGGCCTGCAACACTGCAACGGTAGCGGCGGCGGCTGACCTGCGTGAGTTGTACCCGAGTTGGCCGTTGGTGGGGATGGAGCCTGCGGTGAAGCCCGCAGCGGCTGCAACCCGTTCGGGCGTGGTGGGTGTGCTGGCGACCACCGGCACCTTGCAGAGCGCCAAGTTCGCCGCATTGCTCGACCGCTTCGCCAGTGACGTGCAGGTGATCACCCAGCCTTGCCCGGGGCTGGTCGAGCTGATCGAAACCGGTGACTTGGCCAGCCCGGCGCTGCGCCAGATGCTGCTGGGCTATGTACAGCCGCTGCTGGCCGCCGGCTGTGACACACTGATCCTCGGTTGCACCCATTACCCCTTCCTGCGCCCGCTGCTGGCTGGCATGGTGCCTGCGGACGTCGCCATCATCGACACCGGTGCTGCCGTGGCGCGTCAACTGCAGCGGCTATTGGGCGCCAGTGACCTGCTGGCCGACGGCCCGGCTCGGGCTACCCGCTTCTGGACCAGCGCCGATCCGCAATCCCTCAGAAAAATCCTGCCTGTGCTGTGGCATAAGTCCGACGATGTGCAAAGCTTTGCGTTGTAAAAAAAACGTGAAAAATAGCTGAACTATCGTCCCACTGCCGCTTTCTACCGCTTTGCCTGAGATGAGGCGGACACTAATAACAGCATCAGGAAGAAGGATGTTTCTCATGAAGAAACTGCTGGTCTTGGCGGCGGCTGCCGTCCTTGGGTTGGGGCAAGCGGTATCGGCGCAGGCAGCCGACGTTTCGTTTTCGGTAGGCCAGACAGGTGACTCGACCATGGTCTACCGGTTGGGGCTGCAATCGAACTGGGATGCGAGCTGGTGGCAGACCAGTGTCGGCCGCCTGACAGGCTATTGGGACGGGGCTTACAGCTATTGGGATGGCGACAAGACCTCGAGCAACCACAGCCTGTCGTTCGCGCCAGTGTTCGTCTATGAGTTTGCCGGGGAGTCAGTGAAACCCTACATCGAGGCGGGAATTGGTGTGGCGGCGTTCTCCAGCACCAAGCTGGAAAGCAACGACCTGGGCTCGGCCTTCCAGTTCGAGGACCGCATCGGCTTTGGTCTGCGCTTTGCCGGCGGGCATGAGATCGGCGTGCGGGCGATTCACTATTCCAACGCGGGTATCAAGCAGCCCAATGATGGCGTGGAAAGCTACAGCCTGCATTACCGCATGGCGCTCTGAGTCAGCGCTGTCGCGTAGAGAACCGAGTTCGCAAGCGGTCCGCAATACCCTGTGGGAGATTCTATGGTTTTCAGCAAGCCGGTTTGACGCCTTTGGTG
>NZ_JACVZC010000193.1 GCF_016658545.1 Pseudomonas sp. S37
GGGCTGCTTCGCAGCCCATCGCGACACAAGGCCGCTCCTACACTTGATCGCGTAAGCTCATGGGGCGCCTAACGGTGCAGATTTCGCTACGAAGGTGTGCCTTTTGCCACTTGCCAGCGTCGAAACCCGGTCCCTATCCTCTAGGCACCTGGCCCTTTCGGGAACCCTGCATGAACTTCATCCAAAGCAACCTAAACAACCTGCTGGCCATCGCCTGGTTCGCCCTGTGCTGGGGTGGCTATACCCGCTATGCGATCTGGAGGGGCCGCGATACCGCGTGCCTGGCCAGTGTGCTGCACCTGTACCGCGAAGACTGGATGCGCCGCATGTTGCTGCGCGACAACCGCATTGCCGATGCCAGCGTGATCGGCAACCTTGAACGCAACGCATCGTTCTTTGCCTCCAGTACCCTGATCATCCTCGCCGGCATCCTCACCGTGCTCGGTGCCTCCGACCGGGCGCTGTCGCTGCTGGCGGACCTGCCACTGGTTCAGCAGGCCTCCCAGGGCATGTCGGAGATCAAGCTGTTGTGCCTGGCCATGGTCTTTGTCTATGCCTTCTTCACCTTCAGCTGGTGCATGCGCCAGTACAACTTTGCTGCGGTGCTGGTGGGCTCGGCCCCGATGATTGGCGAGCGGCTGGTCAACGAACAGGAGCGCAAGGCGTTCGCCTCGCGCGCCGCACGGGTGTTATCGCTGGCGGCCAACCAGTTCAACTTCGGCCTGCGCGCTTATTACTTTGGCATGGCCATGCTCACCTGGTTCATCAGCCCGTGGTTGTTCATGATCGTCAGTGTGGGGGTTGTGCTGATTCTCTATCGCCGCGAGTTCCACTCCGATGTATTGGACGTCATGGTATTCACACCGACCGAACATGCGCCGACAGAGGCAGTAAAGGAAAGTTCAGCTATTAGTAACTGAAACGTTTAACTTCTTAATGGCAGGCACAAAAAAACCCGACATTGTCGGGTTTTTTTGTTGCGGTCGATTACTGCTTGGCAGGTTCGGCCGGGGTGGCTGGCGCCGCTTCCGGAGCCGGAGTAGCCGGTGCGGCTTCTTCGGCAGCCTTCTGCTCGGCTTCGGCCTGATCTTTGGCAGCTTCGGCGTTTTCCTTGGCAGCGTCGTTCATCTTATCCTGAGCATCACCCATCTTTTCCTGGGCTTGTTCACGATGTTCTTGTGCGTCCTGGGCTTTGTCTTCGCTCGCTTTATCGCAAGCGGCCAGGCCCATGGCAGCAGCCAGCATCAGAGCAAAAGCAAAAGGTTTACGCATGGGGGTGTTTCTCCTTGGTGGAATAAGTGACTTGTTCCTTCGAGTGCCACTACGTGGAATAAGTTCAACGAAGATTACAGATATATAACGCCCCGTTCTATATAGACTTTTTAATGAATTTATGCCGTTTTGCCGCGGCAGGTGGTACTAGCCAATGAGCGATTCAACCTTGATGGCCATGGCCGAGCGTTTCCTCTCGGCATTGAAACATTGCCAGTTGTTGCAAATGCGTGTGGCGCAAGCCGATGACGTTGGCATGACCCTGATACTGCCGTGGTCGCCGGCCATTGTCGGCAACCCGCAAACCGGCGCCGTGCATGGCGGTGCGTTGACCACGCTGATGGACACCACCTGCGGCATGGCCACGTTATGCGTGCTGCCGCGTTTCGAGGTGTGCCCGACCCTGGACCTGCGTATCGACTACATGCACCCGGCCGAGGCTGGCAAAGACATCTACGGGCATGCCCAGTGCTACCGGGTGACCCGGGACGTGATCTTCACCCGCGGCACCGCCTACCAGGACGACCCCGAGCAGCCCATTTGCCAGGTGGTGGGCACGTTCATGCGGCTGGGCCCGGAGATCAAGGGCGGCATCCGCTTCGGCAACAGCCTGAAGGAGGGCAGGGCATGATTCCGCACGCCGTTCGCCAGCAGCTTAACGCTGCCCATGCGCAGGGTGACTATGGGCCCTTGCTGGCGCTGATCCCCTACGCCGGGCTGATCGGCATCGAGTGCGAGCGCCAGGGCGATGACCTGCTGTTCCGCCTGCCGGCCAACCCGGACAACATCGGCAACCCGCTATTGCCCGCTATCCATGGCGGGGTGATTGCCGGCTTCATGGAGTTGTCGGCAGCGCTGTACCTGCTGATCTACAGCGACAGCGCGAGCATTCCGAAGATCATCGATTTCTCCATCGACTACCTACGCGCCGGGCATTTTCGCGATACCTACGCCCAGTGCCAGTTGTGGCGCCAGGGCCGGCGGGTGACCAACGTCGCCATCACCGCCTGGCAGGCTGACAGGCAGTCACCGATCGCCACGGCCCGCGCGCATTTCAAGATCGAGCCGGAAAAGCCCTTGAAATCATCCGGGCAGCCCCCATCTGAATGACATCCGCCAATAACGCAGGCCGAACTGGCCGCCAGGCGCCACTGCCATCTGATCGGAGTTTCGAAGACCATGACTGTGGAAACACAAAAGGAAACGTTGGGCTTCCAGACCGAGGTAAAGCAACTGCTGCACCTCATGATTCATTCGCTCTACTCGAACAAGGAAATCTTCCTGCGGGAACTGATTTCCAACGCCTCCGACGCCGCAGACAAGCTGCGTTTCGAAGCCTTGGCCAAGCCAGAGCTGCTGGAAGGCGACGCTGACCTGAAGATTCGCCTGAGCTTCGACAAGGACGCTGGTACCGTCACCCTCGAGGACAACGGCATCGGCATGAGCCGCGAAGACGTCATTGCCCACCTGGGTACCATCGCCAAGTCCGGCACTGCCGACTTCATGAAGAACCTCACCGGTGACCAGAAGAAGGACTCGCACCTGATCGGTCAGTTCGGCGTGGGCTTCTACTCCGCGTTCATCGTTGCCGACAAGGTCGACGTCTACAGCCGTCGCGCCGGCCAGCCAGCCGCCGAAGGCGTGCACTGGTCGTCCAAGGGCGAGGGCGAGTTCGAAGTTGCCACCCTCGACAAGCCTCAGCGCGGTACCCGCATCGTCCTGCACCTGAAGAAGGACGAGCAGGAGTTCGCCGATGGCTGGCGCCTGCGCAACGTGGTCAAGAAGTACTCCGACCACATTGCCCTGCCGATCCAGCTGCCAAAAGAGCAAGCTGCCGCCGAGGGCGAAGAGCAGCCGGCCGCCGAAGAGTGGGAAACCGTCAACCGCGCCAGTGCCCTGTGGACCCGTTCGCGTACCGAGGTGAAGGACGAGGAATACCAGGAGTTCTACAAGCACATCGGCCACGACTTCGAAAACCCGCTGGCCTGGAGCCACAACAAGGTCGAGGGCAAGCTCGAGTACAACTCGCTGCTGTACGTGCCGGCCCGCGCACCGTTCGACCTGTACCAGCGCGAAGCACCACGCGGCCTGAAGCTGTACGTGCAGCGCGTGTTCATCATGGACCAGGCCGAGTCGTTCCTGCCGCTGTACCTGCGCTTCATCAAGGGTGTGGTCGATTCGAACGACCTGTCGCTGAACGTCTCGCGTGAAATCCTGCAGAAAGACCCGATCATCGACTCGATGAAGACCGCGCTGACCAAGCGCGTGCTGGACATGCTGGAGAAGCTGGCGAAGAACGAGCCAGAGCAGTACAAGGGCTTCTGGAAAAACTTCGGCCAGGTGCTGAAGGAAGGCCCGGCCGAAGACTTCGCCAACAAGGAGAAGATCGCCGGCCTGCTGCGCTTTGCCTCCACCCAGGATGACAGCGGCGAGCAGAGCGTCGCCCTGGCCGACTACCTGGCCCGTGCCAAGGAAGGCCAGGACAAGATCTACTACCTCACCGGCGAGTCGTACGCGCAGGTCAAGAACAGCCCGCACCTGGAAGTCTTCCGCAAGAAAGGCATCGAAGTGCTGCTGCTGACCGACCGCATCGACGAGTGGCTGATGAGCTACCTCAACGAATTCGACGGCAAAGCCTTTGTCGACGTCGCCCGTGGCGACCTGGACCTGGGCAACCTGGATTCGGAAGAAGACAAGAAAGCCCAGGAAGAAGTGGCCAAGGACAAGGAAGGCCTGGTCGAGCGCCTGAAAGGTGCGCTGGGTGACAGCGTGGCCGAAGTGCGCGTTTCGCACCGCCTGACCGATTCGCCTGCGATCCTGGCCATTGGCGAGCAGGACCTGGGCCTGCAGATGCGCCAGATTCTGGAAGCCAGCGGGCAGAAGGTGCCGGAATCGAAGCCGATCTTCGAGTTCAACCCAGGCCACCCGCTGATCGAGAAGCTGGACAACGAGCAGAGCGAAGACCGCTTCGCCGAGCTGTCGCACATCTTGTTCGACCAGGCGGCCCTGGCGGCCGGTGACAGCTTGAAGGACCCGGCGGCGTACGTTCGTCGCCTGAACAAGCTGTTGGTCGAGCTGTCTGCTTGAGTTGATGCAAAGGAAAGCCCGCTTCGGCGGGCTTTTTTCATGGCTGCCTGTGAGAAGTGCCAAAGGAGTGCTTGATGAGCAAAGTAATCGTCGAATCGCTGGTCTATCACCTGTCCGGCAAAACCTACGAAAGCCGTCTGGTCTATGAGCCAGGCGCGTTGGGCCGCCCTGGGTTGGTGATGGCGCCGAACTGGATGGGTATTGGCGAAGGTGCAGAGCGCATTGCCAAGGAAGTGGCCGAGAAGGGCTATGTGGTGCTGATTGCCGACCTGTACGGGCAATCGGTGCGCCCGTCCAATGCCGACGAGGCTGGCGCGGCGATGATGCCGCTGAAAAACGACCGTGGCGAACTGCGCAAGCGCATGCAGGAAGCCCTGGCGCAGCTGCTGGGCCAGTCGAAGGCGCTGCTGGAGCCGGGCAAGGTTGCCACCTTCGGTTTCTGCTTCGGTGGTTGCTGTGCGCTGGAGTTGGCGCGCACGGGGGCCGACCTGCGTGCGGCGGTGTCGTTCCACGGTACCCTGGACACGCCGAACCCTGAGGATGCCAAGCGCATCAAGGGCTCGGTGCTGGTGCTGCACGGTGCATCGGACCCGTTGGTGCCGAAAGAGCAGTTGCCGGCGTTTGAAGACGAGATGAATGCGGCCAAGGTCGATTGGCAGTTGCTTAGCTATGGCGGGGCCGTGCATTCGTTTACCGACCCCAATGCCAACGTGCCGGGCAAGATGCAGTATGACCGGCGCACCTCGGAGCGGGCGTTCCGTTCGATGCATAACCTGCTGAGCGAAGTGTTCCAGCGCTGAAATTGCAGGGGCCGCGTTGCGGCCCATTCGCGACACAAGGCCGCTCCTACAGAAGATCGCGTTGATGATGACTTGCGCGCTCCCCTGTAGGAGCGGCCTTGTGTCGCGATGGGCTGCAAAGCAGCCCCAAAATGACCATGGCAACTCGGTCCGAGGG
>NZ_JACVZC010000194.1 GCF_016658545.1 Pseudomonas sp. S37
CTGCGCAGCCCAATCCGACCGGTCCGGCGCTCCGGCAAGGCCGCTCCCACAGGGATTCGATGCGCCATTCATCGCGACCACCCAGCCCAAGCCAGTTTGCAAAACGCCAAACTACTGAAACAATGCACACCTTTTTGAATATGGTCGTACGGAGAACAGCGGGTGCAGATCCAGGGTCACTATGAGCTGAAGTTCGAAGCCGTGCGCGAAGCCTTTGCCGCGCTGTTCGATGATCCCCAAGAGCGTGGCGCCGCGCTGTGCATCCAGGTTGGCGGCAAGACTGTCGTCGACCTGTGGGCCGGCAGTGCCGACAAGGACGGCCAGCAGGCCTGGCACAGTGACACCATCGCCAACCTGTTCTCCTGCACCAAGACCTTCACCGCTGTTACCGCGTTGCAGCTGGTCGGCGAGGGCAAGCTGGCCCTTGATGCCCCTGTAGCCAACTACTGGCCCGAATTTGCCCAAGCCGGTAAGCAATCGATTACCCTGCGTCAGTTGCTCAGCCACCGTGCCGGCCTGCCGGCCATCCGTGAGCTGCTGCCGGCTGAAGCCCTGTATGACTGGCAGACCATGGTCGACGCCCTGGCGGCCGAGACGCCGTGGTGGACACCTGGCACGGAGCATGGCTACGCCGCCATCACTTACGGCTGGCTGATCGGCGAACTGATCCGTCGTGCCGATGGCCGTGGCCCCGGTGACTCGATCGTGGCGCGCACCGCCCGCCCGCTGGGGCTGGATTTCCATGTTGGCCTGGCCGACGAAGAGTTCGACCGCGTGGCGCACATCGCCCGTGGCAAGGGCAACCCTGGCGATGCCGCCGCACAGCGCTTGCTGCAGGTGACCATGCGCGAACCCGAGGCCCTGTCGACCCGTGCCTTCACCAACCCGCCAGCGATCCTGACCAGCACCAACAAGCCGGAATGGCGGCGCATGCAGCAGCCCGCGGCCAATGGCCATGGCAATGCCCGCAGCCTGGCGGGCTTCTATGCCGGGTTGCTGGATGGCAGCCTGCTTGAATCCGAACTGCTCGATGAGTTGACCCGCGAGCACAGCCTCGGCCAGGACCGCACCTTGCTCACCCAGACCCGTTTCGGCCTGGGCTGCATGCTTGACCAGCCTGACGTGGCCAACGCCACCTTTGGCCTAGGCGCCCGCGCCTTCGGCCACCCCGGTGCCGGTGGCTCGGTCGGCTTTGCCGACCCGGAGCACGATGTGGCCTTCGGTTTCGTGGTCAATACCCTCGGCCCGTATGTGCTCATGGACCCGCGTGCGCAAAAACTGGTGCGTGTCCTTGCCAGTTGCCTTTGATCGGGTAATGCGGGTATTGCCCCACCCCTTTGACTATCCTCAATGCCAACGCCTGAAGTGCCTAGGCAAAATATCTTTCTATTTCATGGTGTATCGCTGATGTCTTCACATAAAACCTTAGCACTCGCCCTGTGCCTGACCGCCGTGACCGGTTGCGCCAGCCACTCCCCGGAGGGCGCCAAGGAGGGCGGTTCCAGCTGGTGGCCTTTCGGTTCGGACAAGGTCGCCGAGCAGGAAGTGAAGGCAGCCGTCACTGAAAAAGTGGCCAAGGCCGATGCCAAGTCCGAAAGCGCCAGCCGCTGGTGGTGGCCGTTCGGCGGCGACGACACGCAAGCCAAGGGGCCAGTGGTACCGAAGATCGACCAGAAGGCCACCCAGGCCTGGCTGGACGAGTACGAGCCCAAGCTGCGCGAAGCGATCAAGGACAGCAAGCTGGAGCTGGAGCGCCGCGATAACGTGCTGGCCGTGACCATCCCGGTGGACAGCTCGTACAACCCGGACCGCCCGAACATGCTGCTGCCCATGACCCTCGGCCCGATCACCCGCGTGGCCAAGACTGTCGAAGGTGACCCGAAGACTGCCGTGCTGGTACTGGGCCATGCCGACACCAGTGGTGCCGCTGCTGCCAACCAGAAGCTCAGCCTGGAGCGCGCCGCGTCGGTTTCGGCCATTTTCCGCCTCAGTGGCCTGCAGCGTGACCGCCTGACCCTCAAGGGCATGGGTTCGGTGATGCCGCGTGCCGCCAACGACAGCGCCGAGGGCCGCGCCCTTAACCGCCGCGTGGAAATGCTGCTGACTCCGCAAAACACCATGGTCGCGCTGCTGGCCAAGTACCAGCAGGCTACCCCGGCACCTGTTCCGGCCTCGATGGTGGCGGTTCAGGATGCCAAGGCGCCAGCCGCCAAGGCCGCCGACAGCAAGCCAGCCGCCAAGCCGGCAGCGAAGAAGCCGGTAGCCAAGGCCAAGGTCCCTGCGAAGGCTGCCGCCAAGAAAAAAGCCGCGCCAGCCAAGCCGGCCGCCAAGAAAGCTACCGCTGATAAAAAAGTAGCTGCCAACAGCCCTGCGAAGACCAACTGATCGTCAAGGAACGCAGTAATGACCCAATCCCTGGCCGATATGCGCCGCGACTACACCCGTGATGGCCTGGCTGAAGCCCAGGCACCGGGCGAGCCGTTTGCCCTGTTCCACCAGTGGTTTGCCGATGCGGTGAAAACCGAGCAGGCACCGGTGGAAGCCAACGCCATGACCCTGGCCACCGTGGACGGCGCAGGCCGCCCGCATTGCCGTGTATTGCTGTTGAAGGGGCTCGATGAGCAGGGCTTTACCTTCTTCACCAACTACGACAGCGCCAAGGGTCAGCAACTGCAGGCCAACCCGTTTGCAGCCATGACCTTCTTCTGGCCGGCGCTGGAGCGCCAGGTGCGTATCGAGGGGCGGGTGGTCAAGGTTTCGGCCAAGGAGTCGGACGACTATTACCAGGTGCGCCCGCTGGGCAGCCGCCTGGGTGCCTGGGCGTCGCCGCAGAGCCGGGTGATTGCCGGGCGAGAGGAGCTGGAGGGCCTGGTCAAGGCCACCGAAGCGCGGTTCTCCGACACCCAGCCGCATTGCCCGGAGCATTGGGGTGGCTACCGGTTGCTGCCTGAGCGCATCGAGTTCTGGCAGGGGCGGGCTAGCCGTTTGCATGACCGCCTGAACTACCGGTTGGTTGATGGGCAATGGCTGCGGGAGCGCTTGGCGCCCTGAGATTTTTTGGGCTGCTTTGCAGCCCTTTCGCGACACAAGGCCGCTCCTACATGGGATCGCGCATCCAGCCACTGGCGCAGTCTCCTGTAGGAGCGGCCTTGCGTCGCGATAGGGCCGCAAAGCGGCCCCGGCATTTTTTGCATCATCGCCAAAATCCCGGGACTGCTACGCAGTCCTTTCGCGACGCAAGGCCGCTCCTACAGGGAACTGTGTACGCCAATCAGGATACGATCTTGATCACCAGCAAATGCACGGGATAGAACAGATAACCCCACCGCCCCACCGCAGGCACCCGCCAATCATCATGCCGCAACAACAGCATGCCAACCGGAATGGCCAAGGCTGCAGCCATCAGGGTCAGTACGGTAACCGGCGCCAGCAGATGCCCCAGCAACCAGCTATTGGTCAAATTCCCGCCCATGGCCAACAGGCAAGGCAGCATCCAGGCAACCCCTCCCTGCCTGCGCGCCATCAGCCAGGCGCCCGGCAGCAATACCCCCGGCAAGCCGTACATCAATTGCTCGCTGAACAGCCATCCCGCAAGCAGCGCGGTTAAACCAAGCACTCGCGCAGGCATCAACGGGTAATGCACTGCCCAGGCAACCAGCAAACCCAGGAGCAGTGTCGGCATCACGCTGAATGTTTGCGAGCCACTGTCCAACCACCGATAGGCAGGCTCCGACAGCACCACAAACACCAGCATCAGCCCCAGGTAGCGTATGTTGCCACGGCTGCACAACGCCTCTGCCCTCGCGCGCCCCACATTCACTGCAATCGCCAGGCAGAACAGCGGAAACGCCAGCCGGCCAAGCACGAACAGGCCATCAGCTTCAGGCCACAGGAAGCGCAAGTGGTCGGCAACCATGGTCAACATCGCCGTCCACTTGACCAGGTCCAGCCCGGCCGAGCGCATGCCTTAGCGCCCACGCTCGATGGGGCTCACGCCCAGGTAGCGTTCGGTCCACACGGCCAGCGGCAAAGGCGGTTGCTGTTCGATGATGCGCCGCCAGATCAGCATCAGGTCAGCGCCACTGAACATCGAGCCGGGCCCTGCGCCGTTGAACGTGGAAGGTACATCGACAATCCAGTGGCCCTGGCTGTCACGGTGAGCCATGTTGAACCGGAAGGTGTAGTTGCCCGGGATACCCATGCGCAGGTCGGTGACTACCAGCGCGTCGCCGATCTGGTCATAGCGCAACCAGTCATCGGTGAACCAGCGCAAACGTTGATGCAGGGGATCATTGGCCAGCGCTTGCGCCAGTTGCAGGTTACGCGGCAAGCACTGCATCTCTGGTGCTTGCCGGTCGAACCCGCTGCTGATGCCTTCGTAGTAATCGCCTTCTGGTGTCTTGGCCAATACCCGCCAGACCAGGCTGTTGAACGCGATCGGCACGGCGCGCACCTCGCTGGCCGCGATACCTTGCTGGTCCAGCGCCGCCTGAAAGCGCTGCTCGGCTGCCATGCGCCCGGCGAGGCCGAAGCCGAGGTAGGCCGTGCTGAATACCAGCGCCAGGGTCAGCAGGCGTGTGGCCCTTGCGGTCACACCTTGGGTGATGGCGTAGATGACGGCCGCCAGCAGTGGCACGGTGTAGACCGGGTCGATGATGAACACCGCCGCCCAGCTTTGCGGGGTGCTCTGCAGTGGCCAGAACAGCTGCGTGCCGTAGACCGTAAAGGCGTCGAGCAATGGGTGGGTAATGAGTACCAGCCAGAACGCAATGAACAGCCTGGGCAAGGTATAGCCCTTGTCAGACCAGCATTTGTTCACCAGCCAGGCCAGCAACAAGGCCAGCCCGGTGAGCACGAACAGCGAATGGGAAAAGCCACGGTGGTAGGTCATCTGCGACACCGGGTCGGCATAGCGGATGATTACGTCGAGGTCGGGCAGCGTGCCTAGCACCGCGCCATACAGCAGCGCGCGACGGCCCTGGATGCGGCCGAGAACGGTGCCTTGCAGGGCGGCGCCGAGTACGGCTTGGGTGATGGAGTCCAAGGGGGCGGTCCTGAAAAGGTGGTTTCTGGAAACTACCCTCAACCTAGCCTGATACGCAATTCCCCGTCTTGTTGCCGGATGCATCACCCAGTCCTGACGCGACCCTTGTAGGAGCGGGGGGGGGGGGGGGGGGGGGGGGGGGGGGGGGGGG
>NZ_JACVZC010000195.1 GCF_016658545.1 Pseudomonas sp. S37
GCCCTGGGGCCGCTCTGCGGCCCTATCGCGACGCAAGGCCGCTCCTACAGGATGCCGAACGCGATGCCTTGCTGGCCATTTTGCAGGCAAATCACTGGCACCTCACCCGTGTCGCCGAGCACTTGGGCATCAGCCGCAATACCTTGTATCGAAAACTGCGCAAACACGGCATCACCAGGGGCGACTAAGCGAAACAGCGGGTGCGATTTATCGCGCCCTGGGCTACCCTGCCTCGATGTTTTGCGAGGTCGACCATGCATATTCACATTCTCGGTATTTGCGGCACTTTCATGGGCTCGCTGGCGGTGCTGGCCAAGGAACTTGGCCACCGCGTCACCGGCTCGGACGCCAACGTCTATCCGCCGATGAGCACCCAGCTCGAGGCCCAGGGCATCGAACTGACTCAAGGCTATGACCCGGCTCAGCTGGAGCCGGCGCCCGACCTGGTGGTCATCGGCAACGCCATGTCGCGCGGCAACCCGGCGGTTGAATACGTGTTGAACAAGGGCCTGCCCTATGTCTCCGGCCCGCAGTGGCTGGCCGACCACGTGCTGCAAGGCCGCTGGGTGCTGGCCGTTGCCGGTACCCACGGCAAGACCACCACCAGCAGTATGCTGGCCTGGGTGCTGGAGCACGCGGGCATGAGCCCGGGCTTCCTGATTGGCGGCGTACCGCAGAACTTCTCGGTGTCGGCTCGTCTGGGCGACACACCGTTCTTCGTGGTCGAGGCTGACGAATACGACAGTGCGTTCTTCGACAAACGCTCGAAGTTCGTGCACTACCACCCGCGCACCGCGATCCTCAACAACCTTGAGTTCGATCACGCAGACATTTTCCCGGACCTGGCCTCGATCGAGCGGCAGTTCCACCACCTGGTGCGCACCATCCCCAGCGAAGGCCTGGTCATCCACCCGACCACCGAACAGGCGCTGGAGCGGGTCATCGGCATGGGCTGCTGGACCCCGGTGCAAACCACTGGTGAAGGCGGCCAGTGGCAGGCCCGCTTGCTCAGCCCCGATGGCTCGCGTTTCGAAGTGCTGTTCGAGGGCGAAGCGCAAGGCGTGGTGGACTGGGCGCTGACCGGCCAGCACAACGTCGCCAACGCCCTGGCTACCCTGGCAGCCGCCCGCCATGTCGGCGTCGTGCCGGCCATGGGCATCGAGGGCCTCAGCGCCTTCAAGAGCGTCAAGCGGCGCATGGAGAAGGTTGCCGAAGTACAGGGCGTGACCATCTACGATGACTTCGCTCACCACCCGACCGCCATCGCCACCACCCTCGACGGCCTGCGCAAGCGCGTTGGCGAGGCGCCGGTGATCGCGGTGATCGAGCCACGCTCGAACTCGATGAAGCTGGGTGCGCACCGTGATGGCCTGCCAGAAAGCGTCAACGACGCCGACCAGGTGATCTGGTACGCGCCGGCCAACCTCGGCTGGGACCTGGCGGCTACTGCTGCGCAGTGCAAGGTACCGAGCGTTGTTGCCGACAGCCTCGAAGCGATCATCGAACGCATCAAGGGCCAGGCCCGCCCGGGTACCCACGTGGTGATCATGAGCAACGGCGGCTTCGGCGGCCTGCACGGCAAGCTGGCCGAGGCGCTGAAGTGAGCGGGCCGGAGCGCATCACCCTGGCCATGACGGGCGCCTCGGGCGCCCAATATGGCCTGCGCCTGCTCGATTGCCTGGTACGCGAAGACCGTGAGGTGCACTTCCTGATCTCCAAGGCCGCGCAACTGGTAATGGCCACCGAGACTGACGTGGTGCTGCCGGCCAAGCCGCAGGCGATGCAGGCTTTTCTTACCGAATACACCGGCGCTGCCGACGGGCAGATTCGCGTGTATGGCAAGGAAGACTGGATGTCGCCGGTAGCCTCTGGCTCCGGTGCTCCGGCCGCGATGGTGGTGGTGCCTTGCTCTACCGGCACCTTGTCGGCCATTGCCACCGGTGCCTGCAACAACCTCATTGAACGCGCTGCCGACGTCACCCTCAAGGAGCGTCGCCAGTTGATTCTGGTGCCGCGTGAAGCACCGTTCTCCACCATTCACCTGGAGAACATGCTCAAGCTGTCGCAGATGGGCGCGGTGATTTTGCCGGCGGCGCCGGGCTTTTATCACCAGCCACAAACCATCGACGACCTGGTCGACTTTGTTGTGGCGCGCATTCTCAACCTGTTGAACATTCCCCAGGACATGCTGCCGCGTTGGGGCGAGCATCACTTCGGGGTGGATGATTGAAGCGAACGCTGGCCGGTTTGCTGGCGCTGGGGTTGCTGAGTGGCTGCGCCACGGTGCGCACGCTGGATGCCAACAAGCCGGGGGCGCCGGTGGTGTATGCTGGCACCCGCCTGGATTTGTATGTGATCAATGGTGGTTGCTGCCCGCGGGATCGCTATGGGGCTGAAGCGCCGGCTTATCCGGGGCTGGACCTGCCGGGGAGCATGCTGCTCGACACCCTGTTGCTGCCGTTGTCGCTTCTCACCGCAGCAGGGGTAGGTTTTCAGGCTACCGGGGGCCTGTGATGGCCCTTTCGCGGGTAAACCCGCTCCTACAAGGATTGCGCCGCTCTCAGGCCTGATGATTTACCTGTGGGAGCGGGTTCACCCGCGAAGAGGCAGTCACGGGTAACGCCTATTTTTTGCCCAACTTGCGCAATTCATCCGACTCCACAATCCTTACCCCGTCCTCTTCCTCCAGCGCCAAGCGCCACAGCGCCCGCGCCAAGGTACACGCCTCGATCCCCCGGTACTTACCCGGTATCAACCTGGAAAACGGCGAAACCAGCTGCTCACCCAGCCGCGGCTCAATCCGCTCACCCAGCAGCAACGACGGCCGCACGATGGTCAGTTGCGGCCAGTCCTGCGCCTTGAGCGCCTCTTCCATCTCACCCTTGACCCGGTTGTAGAAAATCGACGACTTCGGGTCGGCGCCCAGCGCACTGACCACCAGCAAATGCCGCGCGCCCATCTCCCGCGCACGTTTGCTGAACGCCACCACCATGTCCAGATCCACCGCGCGGAAGGCTGACTCCGAGCCTGCCTGCTTCAGCGTGGTGCCTAAACAGCAGTAGGCAATATCCACCCGCCCGGCCAGTTGCGGCAGGAACACGGCCGGGTCACCGACCGGGTTTTCCAGGTGCGGGTGCTCGGCCAGCGGCCGGCGGGTAGGGGCCAGTACGCGGGTAATGGTGGGCTCGTTGAGCAGGCGGTCGAGCAGGTGTTCACCGGTGAGGCCGGTAGCACCGGCAAGCAGGACATGCTGAGGCGTCAAATACATGATGTCTCTCCCTTGTTACACACAAGTCTAGTGGTTGGCTGGCATTTCTGCCTGTGCCCCCACCTTCGCCTGCGTGGCGTTTCGCAATGCTTCTTCGGCCTGTTGCCGGCGCAGGTGCTGCCAGTGTTCGAGCACGGCTGGCGGTGCCCACATCTGCGGCTCCGAGGCCTCGAAACCTTCCCTCTGTTCCCTTTCGGCAACGTTGCTGCGTGCCAGTTCAAACGCCTGTTTCAGGTCATCGGTCTGGTTCAGGGCTTCGGCGAACAAGGCATCGCCAAAGTAGGTGAAGTCGGCTTCTTCCGAGCAACCGAAGGAAACACGGTCGGCCCGCGCGGCAGTCATGATCAGCGTGCGGTCATCTTTGAGCGGGGCGATATAGCCCCCTGAATAGCAGGCGGAGATGACAATTACCTTGTCGCGGTCTTTCAGTGGTGCCAGGGCAGTCACCAGTTCGTCGGCAGGCAGGTCGGCCAGTTGCAGGCGTGGCTGGTCGAGCACCAGCTGGTGGTCCGCGCTGCCATGGCTGGTGAGGTAGATGAACACCAGGTCTTCGGGGCCGCTGCGTTCGGCCAGGGTGGTGGCAGCGCGGGTAATGTTCTCGCGGGTGGCCATGGGGCGGCTGGCCATATGGTCGCGGTGGTTGACCAAGGTCACTTGGCCGCGGGCGCCAAAGCGCACCTTGAGCATGTTGCTGACGTAGTCGGCTTCACGCAGGAACACGCTCTGCTGGCCGTCGCCGGCCACCACCAGGCTGTACAGCTGGATCGGGGGGGCCGAGCGCGGCACGCGGGCCAGTGCCTCTTCCAGCAGGCGGCCCTGATTGAGCAGGGCAATGTCCAATGGGTCGGGCAGCAGCGTGCCTTTCTGGTCACGCACACGCACACCGTTGACCCACACGCCGCTTTCGACCTTGCCGCTTGGCAGGATCAAGCGCCCCTTGCCGTGGTAGGCATCGTTGAGGAAACCGCCGACGTATTTGCTGCCGTCGGCCAGTTGCAAGCTGCCTTCGCCGGACAGGCGCCAGTCGGCGAAGGTGCCCTTGTAATGGCTGCCATCGCTGCCCAGCAGTTCGCCTTCGCCGATCAGCGAGCCATCCTTGAATTCGCCGATCCACACATCGCCATCGGCGTTTTCGTAGCGGCCACGGCCCTCCAGGCGGTTGTCCTTGAACTCGCCGATGTACTGCTCGCCGTCGACGCTGTCGTAGGTGCCGCTGCCTTGCAGTTGGCCGTTGATGAAGTGGCCGCTGAACTGGTTGCCGCTGGCATCGCTGCGCACCCCGGCGCCGTTGGGCTTGCCTTTGGCGAACAGGCCTTGGTAGCGGCTGCCGTCGGCCAGTTCCAGCTCGCCAGCACCGTCGTATTGGTCGTCCTTGAACTGGCCGCGGTAGGTCTGGTCGGCTTGCCTGAGGGTGCCTTCGCCGTCGCGGCGGCCATGCTTGAAAGTGCCGCCATAGTGGCTGCCCGGGGTAGTCAGGTCACCCAGCCCCTGGAACAGCCCCTCGGCGAACTGGCCCCGATACACCTCACCGTTCTGCCCATGCCATTCGCCCTGGCCGTGCCACTGGCCGTCCTTGAAGCCGCCGGCGTACCAGCTGCCGTTGGGGTAGTCGATACGGCCCTCGCCCTGCAGCAGGCCATCGACCACCTGGCCCCGGTAACGCCCGCCGTCGGGCAGGCGGGCATCCGGCGGCAGCAACGATTCGCCATCGCCACAGGCGGCGAGCAGCAGGACCAGGGTAATGGGGAGCAGTGGACGCATGGCGAGGACCGGGCAATAGGTCTGCCGAGTATGACGCAGAATGGGATCCTGAAACAGCGAGCGCATGTGCTGACGCACATCCTGTAGGAGCGGGGGGGGGGGGGGGGGGGGGGGGGGGGGGGGGGGGGGG
>NZ_JACVZC010000196.1 GCF_016658545.1 Pseudomonas sp. S37
ATCTCATAGGCGCTGAAAATGTTTCGGCGAACACCCGCGGCGCTCGATCTCGCAGGCGCTGCAAACCTTTCGGCGTACTGCAAACCTTTCGGCGTACTACAAACCTTCCGTCGTACATCGCCTATCACTCATACCCCCGCACCCCGGCAATATGTCGCCCGGCCACATAACCAAAGGTCAGCGCCGGCCCCAGGTTGATGCCACCCGACGGGTACCACCCACCAAACACGCTGGCCATGTCGGTACCCGCCGCGTACAGCCCGGCAATCGGCTGCCCGGCCTCATCCAGCACCCGCGCACTGCCGTCGGTGCGCAACCCGGCAAAGGTGCCAAAGCAACCCGGTTTCACCTTCACCGCATAGAACGGCCCCTGTTCGATCGGCGCCACGCAAGGGTTGGGGCCTTTGTGCTGCGGGTCACCCTGCTTGCGGTTGAACGGTGTGGAGCCACGGCCAAATGCCGGGTCCTCGCCATGGCGCGCATGGCTGTTGAACACGTTAACCGTGGCCCGCAACCCGGCCGGGTCAATGCCGCAGGCAGTGGCCAACGCTTCCAGCGTGGCGCCGCGTTTCAGGTAGCCGCTGCGCACATGCGGCCACACCGGCAGGGGCGCGGGGCGGGCATGGCCCAGGCCGTAGCGGCGCAGGAAACGATGGTCGCAGACCAGCCACGAACACACTTCCTCATCCTGCGGCACAGCCGCGACCATGGCCGAGACATAGTCGTAGTAACCATGCGCTTCATTGACGAAACGCTTGCCGTTGGCCAGCACGCCGATAATGCCCGGCTTGCCGCGTTCGATGATGTGCGGGAAGTGGCCGACACTGCCATCGCGGTGCGGCACCTGCGAAACCGGCGCCCAGGCCACCGGCGACTCCAGGTCGGTAGCCACCACGCCACCGGCCGACTCACCCAGGCGCAGACCATCGCCCGAGCAGCCCTTGGGGGGCAGGGCGAGGTTGTCGTGGCCGCTGGCATCGCGCGGGAACAGTTGCCGGCGGCGGGCCGTATCGTTGGGGAACCCGCCCGCAGCCAGCACCACGGCCTTGGCCCGGATGCGTTGCTCGCCTTGTGGCGTCGCCACCAGCGCCCCGCGCACCTGGCCGTCCTCGACCAGCAAGCGCTTGGCCGGCGCCGACTCCTGCAGCTGCACCCCCAGGTCTTGCGCAGACTTGGCCAGCCGCGCCACCAGCGCCACGCCGTTGACCAGGTGCATCGCCCGGCCATGGCGGGCCAGGTGGTACAGGTGGCGAGCAAAGCGCTTGCATACGTGCAGCAAGGCTTTGGGCGAGCGGGTCATGTTGAGGAACGCGGCAAGGTCGGCGCCGGCCATGATCGGCATGCCCATGAACGAGGTTTCGCGCAGGGTCTTGCGCAAGCGTGGCAGCAGTGCACCCGCCTCGCGGGCGTCATAGGGGGCGGCAATCACCTGGTGTCCGCCCTGGGCTGCACCAGGGGTATCGCCATGCATGTCCGGGATGCCATTGCCGTCGGCAAACTGCAGCGCCGTATGCCGCTCGAAAAACGCCACCATGTGCGGGCAGGCTTCAAGGAAGGCATCAACGCGCTCGGCGTCATAATTTGCCCCCAATTCATTGCGCAGATAGGTACGCGGTTGCTCGATGCTCTCCTCGATGCCTGCCCGGCGCGCCAGCGGGTTGCGCGGTACCCAGGCCCAGCCACCGGACCATGCCGTGGCGCCGCCGAATACCGGCTCCTTCTCTACCACGATCACCTTCTGCCCATGCCAGGCAGCCGTTACGGCCGCAGCCAGCCCTGCAGCGCCAGAGCCTATGACCAGTACATCGCATTCGGTTTCGAAGGGAGCAGAAGGCATTGCGCAATCCTGTTTGTTATTGGAACAAGGTTCCACATTTTTATCGGTGCAGGATCGATCTGCAAGGGAGGGGCAGGTGAGCCGGTCAAGTAGCGGGCGATAATCGGACACTTCGCCGGGGCCTGGGTGCGGATGCTATCGGCAATGTGGAATCATCTTCTAGAATCCGCAAAAAATATCAGGGACCTGTGTCATGGCTGGTAGTCAGATCGAACGCGCCTTCAGTCTTGTAGAAAGCCTTACCGGTGAGCCTCAGGGCCTGCCGTTGCAAACCCTGGCCGAGCGCCTGGACATCCCTAAAAGTGCGGCCCACCGCATGCTCACCGAACTGGTGCGGCTGGGTTACGTGCGGCAAAACCGTGACAACAGCCGCTACCAGCTGTCGGCCAAGCTGGTGGCGCAGGGTTTTCGTTACCTGGCCAGCAGCGGCGCCGACATCATCCAGCCGATACTCGACCGCCTGGCCCAGGACAGCGGCGAGCTGGTGCGCCTTGGCGTGATCGATGGGGCCCGGCAGACCTGGATCGCCAAGTCCCAGGGCGCGCGCTCCGGGCTGCGTTATGACCCCGACATGGGCCGCGACGCACCCTTGTTCTACACCGCATCAGGGCATGCCTGGCTGGCCAGCCTGGACGATGAACAGGCGCTGCAGATGGTGTTGCGCCAAGGCATCGCCGACCCCACCCGGTTCGGCCCGAACGCGCCACGCTCCACTGATGAGCTGATCGCCTACCTGCACCGCGCCCGCGAGCGTGGGTATGCCTGGGTCGAGGAAACGTCGGCTATCGGCACCTCGGCCCTGGCTGCGGTGGTACGCCGCCCACAAAGTGACGCGGTTATCGGTGTGCTGAGCATCGCCGGGCCAAGCGCACGCCTGGCGCAAAGCCGCCTCGCAGAGCTGGCACCGCTGTTGCTGGCGGCGGCAGAAGAGCTGTCGGCCGCCAGCCGGGCCAGCGAACTGTTTGCCTGAAGGGATATTCCGGTCGATTACCGCACAGTCTGTTGCGCCGCGTCTTCTGAAAAGCTGAACGGGGTTCTACATTGGTGAATGCGAATTGTGGAACAGGGTTTCAGAATTCGCATCACAACAATGACAAGAGGACAGGCTGTTGAACGCACCCCTTCGTATCGCCTTGATCGGCGCTGGCATCATGGGCCGCCAGCATTACCAGCACTTGCGCAATGTGCCCCAGGCTCAGCTGTGCGCTGTGGCCGACCCAGGCCCACAGGCCGAGGGCTTCGCTGGCGAATGCGGCGTGCCGTATTTTGCCGACCACCGGCAGATGCTCGAGCGCGTGCGCCCAGAGGCTGTGATCATTGCCAACCCGAACAACCAGCATGTGACCACCGCGCTGGATTGCGTCGAGGCCGGTGTGCCGGTGCTGGTCGAAAAACCGGTAGGCGTACACCTGGATGAAGTGCGTGCACTGGTGGAGGCCTCACGCCAGCGCAATGTGCCGGTACTGGTCGGCCACCATCGTCGGCACAACCCGCTGATCGCCAAGGCGCATCAGGTGATCAGCGAGGGCAAGCTGGGCCGGCTGATCAATGTCACTGCACTGTGGCAACTGCAAAAGCCCGACAGCTATTTCGAAACCCCCTGGCGCCGTGAGCCGGGGGCCGGTTTCTTGCTGACCAACCTGATCCACGACCTCGACCTGCTGCGCCACCTGTGCGGTGAAGTGGTACAGGTGCAGGCCTTCACCCGCAACGACGTGCGTGGTTTCGCCAACGAAGACAGTGCCGCCGTGCTGTTGCAGTTCGCCAATGGCGCCCTGGGTAGCCTGACCGGCTCCGACGCGGTGGCCGCGCCATGGAGCTGGGAGCTGGACTCCGGTGAAAGCCCGGTCTACCCGCGTCAGGATGGCCAACCGTGTTACCTGCTGGCCGGTACACAGGGGGCCTTGAGCATTCCTCAGCTCAAGCGCTGGCACTACGCCGAAGCCGGTTCGGGCTGGCACACGCCGTTGTTGCAGCACGAAGAAAGCATCCCCGCTGGCGAGGCACTGACCTTGCAGTTGCAGCACTTCATACGGGTTGCCCGTGGTGAGCAGGCGCCGCTGATCGATGCCGCCGACGGCGGCCGCACCCTGGCGCTGATCGAAGCGATTCGCCAGGCCGCCGAAAGCGGCCGCGCCTGCGCGCCGGAACACATTGCCTAGTACGACCTCTTCTTTTTTGGTGACCAACAATGACTGATCGAATTTTCTCCCTCGCGGCCCTGACGGTGCTTGAGCTTTCCCCGCCGGACATGGTCGAGGCAGCCGCCCGCGCCGGTTACAGCCACGTGGGCTTGCGCCTGGTACCGGCTACCGAGCAAGAGCAGCACTTCCCGCTGGTGGCCGATGGCGACCTGCGCCGGCAGACACAGGCGCGTTTGCGCGATACCGGTATCAAGGTGCTCGACCTGGAAATCCTGCGCCTGAAGCCGGAAACCTCTGTCGCGGATTTCGAGCCGATCCTGGCGGTGGGCGCTGAGCTGGGCGGTACTGAACTGCTGGTGGCTGGCAATGACCCGGATGAAGCGCGCCTGACCGAACGTTTTGCTGCCTTGTGCGAGCTGGCTGCGGGGTATGGCATTCACCCGCACCTGGAGTTCATGCCGTGGACCGACGTACGCGACCTGCGCCAGGCCATGCGCGTGGTGGCCAATGCAGGCTGCAGCAATGGCTGCGTGCTGGTGGATGCCTTCCATTTCAACCGCTCCCGCTCTTCGCTGAGCGACCTGGCGCAACTGGCACCGCAGCGCATGCGCTATGCCCAGCTGTGTGACGTTGCCGGCCCGGTGCCGGCCGACATGGACG
The DNA here is from genome assembly GCF_016658545.1 of Pseudomonas sp. S37. Taxonomy (GTDB): domain Bacteria; phylum Pseudomonadota; class Gammaproteobacteria; order Pseudomonadales; family Pseudomonadaceae; genus Aquipseudomonas. The sequence goes on from NZ_JACVZC010000196.1 coordinate 4,642, forward strand.
AAATCTTGCGCCAGGCGCGCAACGAGCGGCGCTTCCCCGGCGAAGGCGATGCCGACCTGATCAGCCTGCTGCGCGCGTTGCCGGCAACCGTCCCGCTGAGCCTGGAAATCCCCACGCGGCAGCTGCTGGAGCAGGGCATCAGTGGCGAGCAGCGTGCGCGGATGGCACTGGAGAAGGCCAAGGCAGTGTTGGCAATGGTCTGACGCTAATACTTGGTTCGCACGTAGTACTGTGGGAACTATCTTGCATATCTCTCCTGGCCAGCACTGGCCCTTGTAGGAGCGGGGGGGGGGGGGGGGGGGGGGGGGGGGGGGGGGGGGG
>NZ_JACVZC010000197.1 GCF_016658545.1 Pseudomonas sp. S37
TGGGAGCGGGTTTACCCGCGAACACCGGCAACGCCGGTGCCATCCACCGCGGTATTCAGATGTTGATCAGCGCCTTAAGCACTGTCTTGAAGGTATCCAGCTGCTCTTCACTGAACTGCCCGAACACCTTGTCCTGCTGCTCCCTGGCAATGGTCCACAAGGCCTCGGTTTCGTCCACGCCCTTCACCGACAACCGCACCCGGCCTTCGTCATCGGCAATCAGCCCCTTGCGCTTGAGGTTGGCCACGGCCTCGTCAATCTCCCGCGCCGGCATCGCCACTTCGCGCTGCAGCTCATTCAGGCTCAGCCCGGCGTCACTCTCCAGCACCATCAACATGCGCGCTTCGCTGGTGCGCAAGCCGGTGCACAACTGGCGTGGCTGGTAGTCGGCCTGGTAGGCGCGCAGGGCCTGGGTCATCAGGTAGTACAGGTTATGCTGCAAGCGGCCCTGGAAGTGGCTGCTCGGTGCCTGCCCTTCGGCACGCTGAGTCATGCGGGTGTGCGGCAGCACCATCGAATAGGCACCCTGGTGGTACAGCAACGGCGAACGCCCGAAATCATCGAACGCCACCACCTTGCCCACCAGGATCCAGTGATCGCCCCCGTCCAGTTGCTGGTACTTTTCACACTCGAAACGTGCCGCGCAATCGGCCAACAAGGGCGCACCGCCCGCCCCCGACTGGTAATCGATCCCGGCAAAGCGGTCTTCTTTGGGCCGGGCGAAATTATTGGACAGGTCGATCTGGTCGGCCGCCAGTATGTTCACGGCAAAGTGCGACGCCTCTTCGAACACGTCGTGGCTGGTCGAGCGCTTGTCGATGCTCCACAGGATCAGCGCCGGGTCCAGCGACACCGAGTTGAAGCTGTTGGCAGTGACGCCGACCTTGCGGCCACTGGGGCCGGCGGCGGTGACCACGGTTACGCCAGTGGCGAAGTTGCCCAGGGCGCGGCGGAAAGCGCGTAGGTCGAAGGTTTCATTGGACATGCAAGACTCCCGGGCAGGCCAGGCGGCCTGCCCTGTTTGTTGTTGTGCTTGTAGGGGGGTGTTTCAGCCAGGCGCTGGCTCAGACCATGGCCGGGTCAGGCTCCAGGCCCATCAGCTCACGGCCGAGAATTTGCGCGCACACGTCGTAGTCGGTGTAGGCATGGGCGCCGGTCATGTGCGAATCGCGGAACAACCGCTGCAGCTCGTTGCTCTCGAACCAGGCACCGCCACCGGCGGCTTCCATCAGGCGGTCGACGGCCTGGATGCAAAGCTTCACCGCGTAGCCCTGGTTGGTGCGCCAGAAGGCCAGCGTGCCGCGCGACGGGTATTCATGGCGGGCACTGTGCTCGGCGATCTCGTCCCAGCTCTTTTCCAGCAGCGCACGCGCAGCAGCTATCTGATGGGTCGATTCGGCCAGGCGCATCAACGCCGGGGTGGCGGCGCCCACGGCAGCACCGGTGTAGGCGCGCACGCGGTTGCGGGTTTTCTCGCGGAATACTTCGAGCATGCGTTCGGCAACGCCAAGGCTGACCGTGGAAAAGCCGCTGGCAAAATACGGGCGGTACGGGGCGAAGAAAATCTTGCTGTCCGGGTACAGGCCAAAGCCCGCAGACTTGCCCTCCATCATGTCCTTGGCCTTCTGGATACGGTGCTCGGGGACGAAGGCGTCACGCACGATCAGGGTTTTGCTGCCACTGCCGCGCATGCCCACGGCGTACCAGTCATCGCGGATTTCATAGTCGCTGCGCGGCAGGATGGCGAAACAGTAATCCTGGGTGCCTTCGGCATTCTTGCGGCGGAAACCGACAATCGCCCATTCGGCATGGTCGCAACCGGAGCTCCAGCCCATTTCTCCGCTGAACGACACCCCACCCTCAACCTCTTCGGCACGGCCAAACGGCGCGATACTGCTGCTGGCGGTGGCGTCCGGGTCAGTACCCCATACCTCTTGCTGCAGCTTGGCCGGGAACATCGCCATCTGGTGGCTGTGGGTGCACAGCAGGCTCATGGCCCAGGCGGTGCTGGCACAGGCGCCGGCCAGCACGGCGATGCATTGGGCAAATGCCGGCAAGCTGATTTCCATGCCGCCATAGTGCTTGGGCAGAAAAGCGCGGTGCATGCCGATGCTTTTCAGCAAGGCAATGTTCTGTGCCGGCACACTGCGGTCCTGCTCGGCCTGCATGGCATTGGCAGCGATGGTTGGCAAGATCGACTTGAGGTCTTCCAGCAGGGGATTTGGCTTGTTCATGAACGGTCTCATTGTTATTGAATTTGAAGACGCGTTCAGTATGTGGTCGCTGTTTTGGCGGCGAAATGCACGTTACGAGGGGAACATTGCACTTTCCATGGCACGTGGAAATTGCCCTGCAACAAGCATTGACCCGTGCATTTTCGATCACCACAATCCCACCCTCAAGCTGCGCGCGGCCCGCCGCGCCCCTGACGGAGCGATGCTGTTGAAAGACCTTTCCCCCTCTGCAGTGCGGGTGTGCGATGCCGCCGTCGGCCACTTCGCCGAGTTCGGCTACGACGCCTCTTCGCTGAACGAAATCGCCCAGCTGGCCGGCATGCGCAAGGCCTCGCTGTATGCGCACTTCGCCAGCAAGGATGCCTTGTTCGTGGAGGTGTTCCAGCGTGCGCTGGCGCAGGAAACCGCGTTCGTCGAGCAGGGTTTTGCCGAAGAAAACCGCACGGGCCTGGCCCCCGGGCACTGGCTGGCGCTGCACCTGGCCGAACGTTACAGCGACTCGGCCGAACTGCGCTTCGTGCTGCGCACGGCGTTCCTGCCGCCAAGCGAGATCAAGCCCATTGTGACCTCGGGCTTTGAGAAGTACCTGGGCGGCGTGCGCGAAGGTTTCTGCCAGGCCCTGCAGCTTCGCCAGCCCTGCGCCGAGGCGCAGCTGGCGGTGTATGCCGACGCCTACCTGGGCATCATCGACAGCCTGCACGTAGAGCTGATGTATGCCACCCCGGCGGCCTATGCACGGCGTGCGACCGCCTTGCTGAAACTGCTCGACGACTCGCTGTCACTGCAACGCTGACGCCTTGCGCGTCAGGGTTTGATCTGCTTCATTTCATCCAGCAACTGCATCAGTTGCTGCAGCTTGCCCTCGCCGAACTGGGCGAGGATCTTCTCGTAGTTGCGCGCCATTTCCTCACTCATGGCCAGAAATGACTGCTGCCCTGCTTCGGTCAGGTTGATGAACACCCGGCGCTGGTCCTCCGGCGACTTGCGCCGCGCCACAATGCCGTCGCGCTCCAGGCGCTTGAGCACCCCGCTCATGCTTGGCTTGAGGATGCAGGCCAGCTCGGCCAGCCGATGGCTTTCCAGCTCGCCCTGCTGGCGCAGGATGCGGATGACCCGCCATTGCTGTTCGGTCAGGTCATGGGCATTCAACGCCGGGCGGAAAAACGCCATGGTGGCTTCGCGGGCCTGCAACAGGGTCAGGGTCAGTGAGGGTCTTGGTGTGCTCATGCGGGCTCGGGTGGGCTGGAAATTGCAAACCGGTGAGTATGCCAGTGCATAATCATTAATACATTAATAGAATGTTTTCTACCCATTTCCGCAGGCGCCGTCATGATCACCCTCGAGAGCCCCACCTATTACTCGGCGACCCGGAAGTACAACCTGAGCTTCCCTACCCTGGAAAATGACATAGAAGCCGATGTGGTGGTCATCGGTGGCGGGTTCTCGGGTATCAACACCGCACTGGAGCTGGCGGAACAGGGCGTGACCAACATCGTCGTGCTGGAAGCCCGTTACCTGGGCTATGGGGGAACCGGGCGCAACGGTGGGCAGATCATGGCAGGCATCGGTCACGACCTGGAGAAGATCCGCAGCAGTGTCGGCGACCAGGGTGTGCGCAAGATTTTCGAGATCAGTGAACTGGGCGCCGGCATCATCAAGGCCCGCATCGCCCGTTACGCCATCGACGCCGACTTCTGCCAGGGCTACAGCTACCTGGGCTTCAACAGCCGCCAGGCACACACCCTGCGCCAGTGGGAAACGCAATTCAAGGCCACCAACGCTCGCGACGAAATCCGCTTCCTGGCTGGCAGTGAGGTGCGCCAGATCATCGGCAGCAACGCCTACAGCAGCGCCCTGCTGCACATGGGCGGCGGCCACGTGCATTCGCTGAACCTGCTGCTGGGCGAAGCGCAGGCGCTGGTGGGCCATGGTGCGCGCATCTTCGAGCACAGCCCGGCGCTGGAGGTGACCTACGGCGAGCGCATCAAGGTGCGCACCGGCCGTGGTTCGGTACGCGCCAGCAAGCTGCTGTGGGCCTGTGACAGCTTCCTCAACAAGCTGGAACCCGAGTTGCACGCCCGCACCATCAACACTTACGCCTTCCAGCTGATGACCGAGCCGCTGACGGACGAGCTGATCGAGCGAATCAGCCCGATCCGCGGCGCCTACAGCGACATCCGCCCGGTGATCGACTACTACCGGGTCACCCGCGAAAACCGCCTGCTGTTTGGCGCCGCCACGCCCTTCGTCGAGCACATCCCGCGGGACCTGAAGGCCTGGAACCGCGCACTGATGCTGAAGATTTTCCCGTACCTGAAGGACGTGCGCATTGACCTGGCCTGGGGCGGCCCGATGGCCACCAGCGCCAACCTGTTCCCGCAGCTTGGCACCCTCAGCGGGCGGCCCAATGCCTTTTATGTGCAGGGCTATTCCGGCTTTGGCGTCACCCCCAGCCACATCATTTGCAAGATCCTCGCCGAGGGCATGCTTGAAGGCTCCAGGCGCTATGACCTGGTCAGCTCGGTCAAGCATGCGCGCATCTTCGGCAAGGACCACTTGCGCCCGCTGCTGCTGACTGCCGGCAAGACCGTGCACCAGCTGTCGGGCTACTTCAACGGCCGCCGCTGAACCCAAACCCTGCGCGGTCTTGTAGGAGCGGCCTTGTGTCGCGATCGGGCTGCGCAGCAGCC
>NZ_JACVZC010000198.1 GCF_016658545.1 Pseudomonas sp. S37
GGCCCGCAGGCCCGGCCTCTTCGCGGGTAAACCCGCTCCTACAACGGGCTATGTCGAATCACTGATATGCGCCCACCACCGACCAATGTAGGGGCGGGTTTGCCGTGGGTCAGATATGCGGCGCCTCATACGCATTCAACTGCTCAACAAACCGCCAATGGCTCTTCTTGCCAAACCCCATCAACCGCTTCAACCGGATATCCCAGCGCATGTGGTGGTTGGCAATCCACGGCAGGGCAAACAGGTGGGCCCCGCGCCATGGAATGAACGGGTTGCGCCGCAGGCTGGCATAAATTTCGACGCGGTGGCTGGCCTGGTGGCTTGCGCAGCGGGCATGGAAACCGGAGGTGTCCGCCACCACCAGGGTGTTGGCCGGTACCGCAAAGCGGCGTGGCGGTGGCAAACCAAGGGCGGCCAGCTCGGGCTCGTCGATGCGGAACGAACCTTCACGGTGCATCCGCTCGCTGGAACGCGCCGCCCCCAGGCTTTGACGATACTCCCAGGCCAAACGCTCCGGCGTCAGGCGGTGCGAGCCTGGCACGTAACTGAACGGCCCTTGGTCATCCGCCACATCATCCAGAAACAACCACGCCTTCGCCGTAGGGTGGAAGGTGTCGGCATGCAGGCGGGTCTGCGGGTCTTGGTCGGCATTGGCTGCGTCAATCACGATCGACTGCAACTGGTAGGTAATGCCACCGGTATTGGACGACGCATAGGCAATCAGGTCGCGCACCCCACGGTCCGCCACAAACGCGGCGCTGGCCGGGTTTTGCGCCAGCACGTCCTGGTCCAGGCTGACCCGGCGGGTAACCGCACGGCCCTGGCGCATTTCCCAGCCGGTACTGCGCAATGCACCCAGCTCGGCACGCAAGGCCGCAAACTGCTCGGCAGGCAGGGCGTTTTCACGAATGAAAAACCCGTTCTGCTCAAAATGCTCGCGCTCGCCAGCATCCAGCCGCGATGCCAGCGCATTGCGCCGGTAACCGGCCATGGCCATCGCCAGCTGACGGCGCTGCACATGCAGGCCCAGGGCATTGAGCCGGGCGCTGCCCAGCACCGGGTTGTTCTCGAACGACTTGGCGTGGGTAGCCAGCTGCATGCAATGCCAGGGGAGTGCGGCGTAACGGCCGATGTCCTTGATCGAAACAGGCATGTTCTAGTCCTTTGATGGGGCCAGTGGCCGGCCGCAGCCGAGCATGGTCCGGGTATAGTTGAGCAACGGCGCCATTCGCCGGTGGGCCAGCCGCGCCGGGTGGGGCGCGCTGAGGCAGGCGAGGGCGTGCCAGGCATCGCAGGGCAAGTCTTGCTGGACGTCGGCATAGCGCGCATAGCGCAACAAGGCGCCGGCTACCAACTGGTCCAGGGTCAGGCGCCGGGTACGGCGCGGCAACGGCTGGTGGTCCTCGGTCAGGCCCCAGCCCGCATAGAACGGCGTGCCATAGGTCACCACCGGCACCCCGCGCAACAACGCCTCGAAACCCGCAGTGGAACTTAGCGTATGCAGTGCATCGACCTGGCCATACAGGCCAGCGATGTCCACCCCCGCCAGCACCTGGTCGGCCAGCCCCGCCAGCTGTGCCGGGGCGATCTGCCCGCGGCGCTTGCCGGCCTCCACGTCGGGGTGCGGTTTGTACAAAATCCAGGCATCCGGCAACTGCGCACGCACCTGTTGCAGCAGGCGCAGGTTACACCCGGTACCGCCACCGCTGCACAGCGCCGAAGCATCATCCTCGACCTGGCCGACCACCAGCACCCGCGCCTGGCCCGGCTGCCCCAGCAAGTCGGGCCGCACACGGCTGCGCAAATTGAACTTGCTGGTGCCGCTGGCCACAATCTGCGCCCGCAGCCGCGCCGCTTCGGCCAGGCTGGCGGCATCGTATTCGCCATGCTGCAACAGCTGCTCCAGGTCACTGGCAGACTGCGCATCGTAATGAATGCCGCCCCGGTCCAGCACCAACGACAGCGCCGGGCTGTTGGTGGCGCCCAGCCCCGTGGAGCGCAAAAAGCCGTCCTCCACCCGCCACAGCGGCACCCCCGCCTGGCGCGCACGCTCAGCCAGGCCGGCTGGCTCGCGTGCCGCCCACACCAGCAACCGGCCCTGTTCGGCAGCTACCTGGCTGACCAGTTGCGGGCTGTGCACACTGAAGCGCAACTGCCCCCAGCGGCTGGCAAAAAAGCGCCGAATGTTGTGCTGCTTGTGCCGTTTCACGCCCAGCACCGTGGTAGGCCCGGCAAACGCCGCGTCGCGGGCTTTTTTGCTGGCCAGCTGGCGGGCAACGGTCAAGGCATCGGTCAGTTGCCCGGTCAAAGGGTCGACATAGCGGCAGTAACGCACATAGGCCGCCGCCACCAGTTGCACCAAGTCTGGGCGGGCCTGCCGGCGCGGGATGGCCATGCGGTCATCGGTCAGCCCCCAGCCCGCGTAGAACGGCAGCCCGAAGCAGGTAACCGGCACGCCCTGGATCAACGCCTCCAGCCCGGCCTGGCTGGTGCCCACGTACACCCGCTGGGCACGCCGGGCCAGTGACGCCCAGGCCACCGGCCGTGCCTCCAGCGTTACCCCACGGGCCCGCGCCGCATCCAGCAGGCAACTGGGCTTTTGCCCACCCAGGCAGTCCGGGTGAATGCGCACGCGCACGTCGGCGCCCGGGTTTTCTGCCAGGGCCTCATCCAGCATGCGCACATAGTCGGCCTCGCACAGCCCGCCGCCCGGGATCGAATAGTCCCCGGCAGTCTGGTCCACCACCAGCACCAGCGGCCGCTCGCGGCCCAGCGGGTCGTCGGCGGGCAGGTCCTGGGCATTGTTGTACTTGCCGATGCCGCTGCTGCGCATCAAGGCAATCAGTTCGCGGGCGCAGTCCAGTTCGTAGGCGCTGAGCGCCTCGGGCTGCTGCAGAATGTTTTCCAGCAGCGAAGGCCGGTCGGCCAGGTAGTGGATGCCCACCGGGTCCACCACCATCGACATCGGCGTATCGCCCTCGATGCCCAGCGAGGAAGAACGCAAAAAGCCGTCTTCCAGCGCAATGTAAGGCAGCCCCCAGCGCTGGCAGAGCACCCGTGCATGGGCCGACGACTGCTTGTAGCCGATACCGGCAATGGCCTTGAGCCCCTTGGGCGCCTTGCGGCCACGGCGCCACAGCCAGAAGGGCGGGCCTTCGGGGCCGAGGAACTGCGGCAGGTGCAGGACCTTCCAGGCCACCCATTGCGACATGATGCCGACCCAACCGGTGCCGTCTACCAGCGCCTCCGGGGGCGTGAACTGGCAGGTGTTAGCGGGGCAAGCCCGCTCCTGAAGCATTACACCACCCGCCACATGTTGCGCACCGGCGGAAACGGCACCCAGCGTTTGCGGCGCAGGGCAAAGCCGGTGTGCAGGTACAGGCGTTGCGCGCGCGGGTTGTTCAGCGGCACTTCCAGCTCGACCTGGCTAAAGCCCTGCGCGGCAGCATGCGCGCAGCACGCCTGCACCAGCGCCGACCCCACGCCTTGCTGGCGGGCCGCCTTGCTGACCCGCAGCCCGTACAACAAGAACGGGTAGCGCCATTCGCGCAGCTCGCTCAGGCAGAACCCGGTAAACCGCACCCAGCCAGCCAGCACGCCAAACTCACGAATGAACGGCCGCCACTGCAAGGCAAACGGCCCACGCCGGCCATGCTTGAACGCCGCAAAGCCCAATGCCTGCTCACCATCGAAGGCCAGCAGCACACGGTCCCAGTTGATAGCCGTACCCAGCAGGCGATAGCGGCAGGCCGTATTGCCAATCAGAAACGCCAACGACCCACGCCCTTCGGCCAGCAAGCGGGCCAGGGCGGGGTCTGCGGCGCGCTCCGGCGCCAGGTCCGATCCCAGCACGATACGCAGCACGTTGTCAGGCTACCCCGGCGGTGGCAGCGGGCGCATGCCGGCCTGCCACAGGCGCCTGGGCATGGGCCAGCAAGCTGCTGGACAACTGCTGCACGGCCAGGGCACTGGCCCGGCAGCCCGGCTGGTGGCGGTTGGACCAGATCAGGTAGTCGGTGTCGCCTGCGGGGGCACCGATTGCCTCGTATACCCCCGGCAAGATCGGCACATGGTCGCCATAGAAGCACAGCAGCGCCTCGTTCGGCAGGGCCATCAGCGTTTCGCGCAGCATGCCCAGCATGCGGTCGGCATTACAGATATGCCGCACATACGGGCCCAGGTCCTGCATGCCCGGTTGCAACGGGCGGTCGAACCAGGCCGGCAGCTCGTGCGCGGCCACGCTTTCCAGGTGCAGCGGGCCGTGGTTTTCCATGGTGACCGCATGGATGAACAGCGGCTGGGTGCGGCCGGGCGCCTGCAGCAGTTCACGAATCTTTTCCGCCACCGCGCAATCGCCTATGAACGGCCCGGCCTTTTGCGAAGGGTTGAACGCCTTCACATCGATGAACTCGTCAAAGCCCAGCGCCGGCAGCACCTTGTTGCGCCCATAGAAGCCCCCGTCGTAGGGGTGGATGCAAATGGTGCGGTAACCCTGCGCCTTCAGCGTGGCGGCGATGCTGGGCAAGCCCTGGCGGGCCAGCACGCGATACGGGTTGAAGCGGTGCACCCCCAGCCGCCCCGTAGGGATACCGGTAAGGTAGGCGAACTCGGTACGCACCGTGTTGGCGCCCCAGGCCGCCACCTGCAGCTTGCCCCGGGCCAGCGCCTGGCTGGCCAGCAGGTCGTACTGGTCAAGCACCTGCGGGCGCACCCCAGGCCACAGGTCGCGCACATCAAAGAACGACTCGCTCTGCACCGAAACCAGGTCCGGCAACGCCCCTGGCTGCGCCAAGCCCGATGTAGGAGCGGGCTTGCCCCGCGAAGAGGCCGGCACAGGCTCACCCCCAAAAGGCGACCCCAACCC
>NZ_JACVZC010000199.1 GCF_016658545.1 Pseudomonas sp. S37
ACCCGCTCCCACAAGGTCTGCAACACGCTTGCGGGCAGAGTTCTCTGCGCGACAGCGCAGCCCGGAGGGGCCGGGGTGATCTCCTACAGGAATCGCGCAAGCCTTCGAATAGTTTATTCCGGCAACACCGGCGCCGGCGCCCCCAGCATGCGCCCACCGGTTGCCTGATTGACCAGCCCGGCCTCGCGGAACAACGCCTGGCGATCTTCCGGCGTACGCAACTGCCCCAGGTCGGTCACCGTGGTCATCACGCAAACAATCTCCTGCTGTGCATCGAACACCGGCGCCGCCTGCCCTGTCACGCTGGACAGCAAATGGCTGGTGAGTTCAGCCCAGCAGTGCTGGCGAATCTGCTCCAGCACCTTGGCACTGGGCGGGGTGCCGCGAAAATGCGCCGGCTGCAGCTTGCGCGCGGCATCGATCGTCGCCTTGGGCAGGAACGCCTGGAAAATCAGCCCGCACGCCGTGTTGTCGATCGGCAGGATATCGCCCAGCGCCAGCGGGTTGATCGAGAAATAGGCACTGCGGTACCAGCGCACCAGGGTCGGCCCGCGGTCGGTCCAGATCGCCACCCCACCGCTGGCGGCATGCTGCTGGGCCAGGCCCTTCATGTGCCGGGCGGCAATTTCCACCGCATCCACACGCTTGAGCGCGCCAATGCCGATGCTGAGCGCAGCCGGGCCCAGGTCGTACAGCGCACTGGCCGGGTCCTGCCTGGCCAGCCCCTCCTTGACCAGGCTCTGCAGGTAACGGTGCGCGGTGGAACCGCCCGTGCCGGTACGCCGTGCCACCTCACCCAGGCTCAGTTCATTTTCCGCATTGGCCAGCACATTCAGGAACCGTGCAGCGATCGACACCGACTGGATGGTGCCGGAACGCTTCTCGCCCGGGCTCTCCGGCTCCGCGTCGGCGGGGGACTGCAAAGTGTTCAACGGGGCTATCTCCTCATTTCTGATTATCCGGCCAGGCGCCATCACGGTGGCCGGCAAGCGCGGCTGCCTATCATACCGCCAGCGGCACTGGCCTGGCGCGAGCGTTGGCAGGCGCAGACAACACCATACCACTTCGAGGAATAGATTCTTTATTGCGGAACGCAATGGCACCGTGATACCTTGCGGCGCAAACGAGGATCGTTCTCATTTGGAGGTTGTCTTGAAGTACCCCGCGCAACGCTCGCTCAGCCATGGATTCGGTGTGCTGACCCTGTCTACCCTGCTCGCCGCCCCCCATGCCCTGGCCGAACAGGCCGCCACTGCCGGCAACTCGCAGCTGGTGCTCAGCCCCGTGCTGGTCAGTGGCGAAAAGGTGGAGCGCGACCTGCGCAACACCGCCTCATCGGTGTCGGTGAAAAGTGCCAGCGAGATCGACAGCCTCAAGACCGGCAACGCCTCGGTGCACGAAGTGCTCAACGACGTGCCCAATGTGATCTACACCGACACGGTGGGCGCGCCGATCATCCGCGGGCAGGACACCCAGGGCCCGAACAACGGCGCCAACGTGTTCTGGGGCGGCACCGTGCCGCGCGCCACCATCAACCTTGACGGGCACTACCTGAACTACAACGAGATGTACTTCGGCGCACCGTCGGTGTGGGACGTGGACAGCATCGAGGTGTACCGGGGCCCGCAGACCACCAGCCAGGGTGCCAACGCCATCGCCGGTGCCATCGTGGTCAAGACCAAGGACCCGACCTTCACCCCCGAGACGGCCTACCAGGCCGAGATCGGCAGCTACCATTCGCGGCGCAGCTCGCTGGCGGTGTCCGGGCCACTGACCGACAACCTGGCCGGGCGCCTGGCGCTGGACTATTCGGCGCGCGACACTTTCATCGACTACACCAACCCGGCGTTTGCCAGCCACAATACCGACCAGGATTTCCGTGCGCTGAACCTGCGCGGCAAGTTGCTGTGGCTGCCCGAGGGGGTGCCCGGCCTGGGCCTTAAGTACACCTTCGCCCACGGCGACTCCAACCGCCCCACCCAGGAAGCGGCCTCGTACCCCTTCCACAAGCTGGACCACACCGGCGCCACCATGCCCAGCTGGCACCAGCAGAGCAACACGCACATCGTCGACGCGGACTATGAGCTGGACAACGGCATGAAGCTGTTCAACCAGACCCAGTACTCGCTGTCCAACGTGCACCGGGTCATTGGCGTACCCAATGGCGGCGACGCCGACATCCGCCAGAAGAACTTCTCCAATGAAACCCGCGTTACCTTCGGCGAGCAGCAGGACACGCTCAGCGGTATGGCCGGCCTGTACCTGGCGCGCACAGACTCGGACGAAATCCTCTACTACGGCGGCATCTCCGACTTCGACGACACCAAACGCAACCTGGGCCTGTTCGGCGAACTCAGCTACCGCCTCAATGACCGCTGGACCCTGACCACCGCCCTGCGCTTCCAACAGGACCAGATCCAGCGCAGCGGCACCTCACCGTTCGCCGCCGACGGCCTGGACTATGACAAAACCTTCACTGCGGTACTGCCCAAGGTCTCGCTGGCCTATGCCCTGACACCGGAGTGGACCGTTGGCGCCATGGTCAGCCGCGGCTACAACCCAGGTGGCGTGTCGCTGAACCTGAGCAGCAAGCGCTTCGAAGAATTCGACGACGAGCGCATGTGGAACTACGAGCTGTTTGCCCGCGCCAGCCTGCTGGACGACCGCCTGCACCTTAACGGCAACCTGTTCTACATGGACATGCAGGATGCGCAGTACAACATTCCGGTGGTGCTGGCATCCGGGCTGACCCAGTCATACACCATCAACGCCGAAAAGGCCCACGCCTATGGCATCGAGCTGTCGGCGGATTACCGCGTGCTGGACAACCTGACCCTCAAGGCCAGCGCCGGTGCCCTGCAAACCCGCATCGACGACATCGACGCCAACAACAGCTACGCCGGCAATGAATTCGCCCGTTCGCCTGGCTATACCGTCAGCTTCGGCCCGAGCTGGGACATCACCGACCGCCTCAACTTCAATGCCCAGGTGCGGCACATCGACGGTTACTACTCGGATGTGGCCAACACCAAAAGCTACGCCATCGACGGCTACACCGTGGCCGACGCGCGCATGAGCTACCGCTTCAGCAAGCAGGTGCAGGTGTACACCTACGTGAAGAACGTGTTCGACGAACGCACCGCCACCTACATGCAGACCAACCGCGGTATTGGCGGTATCGAAGCGAGCATGACCGAGCCACGCACCGTGGGCGTGGGCATCAAAGGCGCCTTCTGAATTTTGCGCCGTCTTTGTAGGAGCGGCCTTGTGTCGCGATCGGGCTGCACAGCAGCCCCAGCCATTTTGCATGTCGGCTGAAATCCTGGCCCGATCGCGACACAAGGCCGCGCCTACACAAAGCGATCGCGCAACCTCGTATAGCCCGCATCTGGAGACCCTGATGACACACCACAAAGGCCTGCACATCGGCATGTCGCTCGCCCCTACCTGGCTTAGCGGCGAAGGCTGGCGGCGCGCCGACAGCCGTGTCGAAACCCTGTTCGGCAGCGACTTCGCCATGGACATCGCGCGCCGCTCGGAAGCCGCGCACCTGGACTTCGTGTTCCGCCCCGACGTCAGTTGCGTGGTCGCCGACGCCCTGGCAAGCGGCTCGGGCTTCACCAGCCTCGACCCCACCGTGCTGCTGGCCGCCCTAACCCGCGAGACCCGCCATATCGGCCTGGTTTCCACGGTTTCGACCACCTTCTTCCCGCCCTACCTGGTCGCGCGCCAGCTGCAGTCGCTGAACTGGCTGAGCCAGGGCCGGGTGGGCTGGAACATCGTTACCGCCCTGCAAGGCCACGAAAACTTCGGCCTGGCAGCCATGCCCAGTGCCGAAGAACGCTACGCCCGCGCCGCCGAGTTCACCGAAGTGGTGCAACAACTGTGGCGCAGTTTCCCGCAACAGGCCCTGCGCATCGACCGCGAGAACGGCGTGTATGCCGACCCGGCGCAGGTGCAGCCGATCAACCACCAGGGTGACTTCCTGCAGGTGCAAGGCCCGCTCAACCTGCCCGAACAGGGGGCGCGCATTCCGCTGATCCAGGCAGGCGCATCCGACAGCGGCCGCGACTTCGCCGCCCGCGTGGCCGACATCGTGTTTGCCCCTACCCCCGACCAGGCCGCCGCTGCCGACCTGCGCCGCGACCTGTCGCGCCGTGCGCAACAGCATGGCCGCCAGGCCGATGACATTCGCCTGCTGCCAGGCCTGAGCCTGTACCTGGCGCCCACCCGCCAACAGGCGCGCGAACTGTTCATGGCCACCCACGCCCGGGTGGACAAGGCGCGCAAGTATGCTGCGATCGAGAAGATGATCGGCATCGACCTGGCCAACTGGCCGAGCGACCGCCGCATTCACGCCGCCGACCTGCCGCCGCTGCAGTTGCTGCCCGGTGCCAGCCGCACCCACGTAAACCTGTTGCGGCGGTTGATCGAGCGTGAGTCGCTGTTGCCTGACGAGCTTCTGATGCGCCCGGAGGTGCTGTCGGCGGCACACTGGCAGGTGATCGGCACGGTCGACGATGCCGTGGCCGAGATTGCCGACTGGGCGCAGGCCGGCGTGATGGATGGGTTCATCGCTGCGCCAGGGGGCTCGTTTGGTTCGGTGTACCGTTTTCTGGATGAAGTGGTGCCGCGGCTGGTGGAGTTGGGGTTGTTCCGCAGCCAGTACAGCGGGGCTACGTTTGCCGAGCATTTGCGCCGGTATTGATGGGCCCGATATGCCAAGGGGTGGATCAACTGTCTTGCCCAGCTCTCCTGCCCGGCACTGGCCTTTGTAGGAGCGGCCTTGTGTCGCGATGGGCTGCGCAGCAGCCCCAGGGTTT
>NZ_JACVZC010000019.1 GCF_016658545.1 Pseudomonas sp. S37
ACGCCACCGTGGCACTGTGATGCCTCGGCGGGGGCGAGTCCATCGATTACATTGCATACGCAATACCTTGTAGGAGCGGGTTTACCCGCGAATAGGCCAGTAGAGGTTAGACGAACGAGCTGAAGGAAATGTGATGGGAGGACCGACGGCCCTCCCGGAAGGGATGAATCAAAACGCCTTGGCCAGGTCGATCACCAAGGCCCGATAACCCACGCTGCCCGGCTGCCGGCTGTGCACCTTCAGCTCCACCAGCACCTCCTGCGTCCCCCGCCGCACTTCATTCAGCACGGTAGTGGTCAGCTTCTCGGGCGTCAGGAAATTCACCGAAGCCGAGTAGATGAACTGGGTGTCGGTCTCAGGCCGGTAAGCCACCACCGAAGTCACTGGGCTGTACCACTCGTCGCCACGCTCCTTGCCGTACTCCCACACCTGCTCGACGGTGCCCTTGGCTTCGTCGATGCGGTATTCCACAGCCCGGCTGTAGTTGCCGGTCAGCTTGGTGGGCGCAAAGTCGCGGCCCCAGCCATTGTCGAACACGGTCAACGTACCTTTGCCGGTAAGCCAGGCGGTGTGCTGGGTCCATGACCAGTCGAAACCTTCGCTCTCAACCGGTTTCAGTACTTTCTCACGCAGATGCTGCGGCCAGCCCTGGGGCGAGGCGAGAATCCACTTCACCTGCTTGTCACGGCCGATCTTCACCACGCCCTGGTGCCGTGCTGAAACGATGATGCTGTCGTCATCGGCGTCGTAATCAATGGCATTGACATGCGCCCAGTTACGCCCGGTCCCTACCCCAGGGGTATCACCGAACGGCAAGTCGCCCTCGGCCAGCTCGTTGGCCAGCCGTTCGTCCTGTTTCTGCACGCCAGGCGGCAACTGGATGGCCGCCTTGCCCAAGGTTCCCAGCAGGTCGCCACGGTACGGGTCGAGGATCTGGTTGAGGTCCCAGAAGTCCAGCACATCCCCGGCTTCGCTGACCTCGATGATATGGTCGCGGATCGAGCGCACACGCTTGCCATCCGGGCGGCGATAGTCGCTGGTGCCAACCCGCAGCAAATAAGTGCCATTGGTGGTTTCGCGGATTTCGTGGGAAAAGTCGGCAAACTTGTCCGGCAAGCTGCGCTGCCAGATGCGCCGGCCCAGCAGGTCGTACTTGGAGTAGGTCTGGCCCTGGCCCCAGATCAGCTTACCGTCACGGGTCTGCTGGAAGCCCATGGTGCCGCCCAGGCTGTCGCGGCGGTTGGAGTCGTGAATCTGCTCGATATCCAGGTACCAGCGCACATCGCCATTGCTGTCGGCGATCCAGTTGTTGCCCACCTGGTCCCATTCCGCTGCGCCGCCCAACGCGTTCCACTTGAAGGCGCGGCCGCCCGGAATGTCACCTTGCAGGTGGTTGAACAGGTACAGGCGCTTTTCGAAACCCGCCGCGACCTTGATCGGTTCGACCTCCGGCAGCGCGGCAGTCTGTTTCGCCACTACCGGCAGGCGCACGGCCGGGGCGTAGATCGGGTACTGCTCGCGAATGCGCTCGCCGTCCAGTTTGTAGGTCACTTCCACCTGGTTGACGTGATCCGGGTACAAACCGAATACCGGGATGCCGCCGTAAGTCCATAGTGAACGGTCGGACACGTCGTAAACGATATCCATGCCGCGCTCGCCGCGCCCCAGCACGCGCACGTGCGCGTCACTCAGGCTGCGCCCGCCATCGCGAATGATCGCGGTCAGCGGCGCCAGGCGGTACGGGTTGACCACCACATCGCCGAGCAGCGCCTCATCGCGCTCAGGGACTTTGGCGGTCAGGCAGGCGCCTTCAGGCAGTGCAGGGGTTTCGGTCTTGGCATTCATGGCAAAGCTCCTTGTGCTCAGAAGTCGTAACGGGCGGTGGCGCCGAAGGTGCGCGGGGTACCGAGCACGCCGGCATAACCACCGTTGGCGGAGTTCCACAGGCTGGTGAAGTAAGTCTTGTCGCCGGCGTTTTTCACCCACAGCGACAGGTCGACTACGCCGTCGCCCTGGTCCAGGCGTACACCGGCGGAAAGGTTGACCAGCGCGTAGCTGGGGATCTGGCCGAAATCGGAGTCGTCGATGGTGCCCACCGCCTTGGAACGGAAGGCGTAGCTGGCAGTGACGTAGGGCTCGACATGCTCAGTGGCCTGCCACTTGTACTGGGTGTTGAGGTTGGCGATGTACTTGGAAGCGCCCACCACCTGGTGGCCGGACAGGTCGCAGGTGGCGCTGGCATTGGCCAGGCTCACCTCGGGCGGGCACGGCGCATCCTTGTATTCGGTGTAGCGCACGTCGTTCCACGAGCCGTTGAAGTTGACCGTAAGGCCGCGGATCGGCAGGGCTGTAGCCTCGAACTCCAGGCCACGCGAACGTACACTGCCGGCGTTGGCCAGGTACTGCACGCGGTTGATCTGGTCGTAGACGTTGGCCTGGTAGCCATGCACTTCGGCCCAGAACAGGTTGGTATTCAGTTGCAGGCGGCCGTCGAGCAGCGTGCTTTTCAAACCCAGCTCGGCGTTGTTGACCCGCTCGGTGCCGACCAGCAGCGAATCGGTGCCCAGCCGTGGCGCGGCGCCGACGGTAAGGTTGATGCCGCCGGACTTCTCGCCATGGGTCAGCGTGGCGTAGCCCAGCAACTGCTCGTTGAAGCGGTAGCTCAGGCCCAGCAGGCCGGAGGGGCTGAAGCTGTACTGGTTGAGGTCGCCGGAATCATAGGCGCCCACCCTGCCCTGGCGCGCGGCAGCGGCAGCACCGGTCACGTCCGCGCCGCCGGTCGGCGCATCGCGGGTTACCCAGGCGCTTTTCTCTTCGTAGGTACCGCGAATGCCGGCGGTGAAGTCCAGGCGGTCGGTGATGTGCCAGGTGCCCTGGGCGAACAGCGCATAGCTGTCGGTATCGATGTGCCCATCGCCGATGGTGTTGACGTTGTTCAGCGCACCGGCCGGGGTGAGGTTCCAGATATCCGCCTGCGGCCCGTAATAAGTGAAGGACTTGTTGTCCAGGTCCTGCTTGAAATAGTACGCGCCCAGCACATAGTCGAAGGCGCCCCCGGTGGGCGATGCCAGGCGGATTTCCTGCGAGTACTGCTTGTCGCGCACCGACACACCGGCGCTGTAGAACACCGGCACGTTGAGGCCGTCGTCGTTACGCGGGGTGAAGTCCCACCAGCGGTAGGCGGTGATCGACGTCAGGGTAAAGTCGTTGGGCAGGGTCCAGTTGGCCTCCACCGAAGTCCCCCCCTGGAACACCGTCACCTGCTGATCCGCGTCGAAGTTGACCTTGCGGTCCTTGCCCGACACCAGCGTCGCACCCGCCTGAGCGGCCAGGCTTTCGTAGCGGTTGACGCCATTGATGGTCGGCCCGGTGCTGTACAGGCTGAGGATGCCGTTGTTGGAGTCCTCTTCGTTGTATTCACCGATCCAGCGCAGGTTGAAGGTTTCGCTGGGCTTGAACAGTAGTTGGGTACGAAAGCCCTGGCGCTTGCCGCCGTTGAGGTCGTCGCCGTTGTGGATGTTCTTTACATAGCCATCGTCTTCAGTGCGGTAGGCACTGATGCGCCCGGCCAAGGTGTCGCTGATCGGCCCCGAGAAGCTGCCTTGGGTCTGCAGGTAGCCATCTTCACCAATCGACTGCTGGATGCTGCCCTCGCGGTGGAAGGTGGGCTTGCGCGTGGTGATGTTGAGCACGCCTGCCGTGGTGTTCTTGCCAAACAGGGTGCCCTGCGGGCCGCGCAGCACTTCCAGTTGCTCCACGTCCAGCAGGTCGAACACCGCCATGCCGGGGCGGCCGAGGTAGACGTTGTCCAGGTAGATGCCGACGCTGCCTTCCAGGCCATCGCTGGCCGGGTTGTTGCCCAGGCCGCGGATAGAGATGCTCGACTGGCGCGCATGCACGTAGGCGACGTTGGTGCTGGGCACCAGCTGTTGCAGATCCTGCACACGGTAGATGCGCTGGGTTTCCAGGGTTTCGCTGCCCAGCACGCTGATCGGCGTGGGCACGCTCTGCGCGGTTTCTTCGCGGCGACGGGCATTGACCGTGACGGTGCCGAGCTTGGCTTCCTGCTCCAGCGCCGGTGCCGTGGCGCTGACCGGTTCTTCGGCGTAGCTGCCAGCAGACGCCGCCAGCAGCACGCCAGCGGCCAAGGGTTGCAAGGTGAAACGCGACGCGCGCGCAGGCCAACGGGAAAGTCCGGACATGCAAATGCTCCTTGAGGCATGGGCCCTGGGCGAGCATTTCCGTTGGCGGAACCGAATCGCGGTCAGTCGGGCTTATATTCTTTTAAGAGATATAAATATTTGTAATTCATATTTTGTGGAATAAGTGACTCCCTTTATAAGGGGACTCACCCTTGTCAGCAATTGCATTTGACCGAAGGTTTCAATGTAGAAAATGCATATCGATCTGCGTCAGCTACGCCACTACATTGCCCTTGTCGAACACCGCAGTTTTGTTGCCGCGGCGGCGGCTGTGAACCTGTCGCAATCGGCCTTCAGCCGCAGCATCCAGACCCTGGAGCACAACGTCGGCTGCCGCCTGGTGGACCGCGCCAGCAAGGAGCTGGCCCCGACCCGCCAGGGCCTGCTGGTGCTGGAACATTCGCGGCGGCTGGTGCACGGGGCACACAAGCTGGTCAACGAAATTCACCAGTTCAACGGCGCCACCACCGGTGTGGTGCGCTTCGGCTCCGGCCCGGCGCCGGCTGGAGGGTTGGTGCCACGGGCAGTGGCGCGTTTCGTGGCCGAGTACCCGGCGGCGCGCACCTGCTTCCAGGTGGACAACTGGCAGGCGCTGAACCGCAAGCTGGTGGCCGAGGAGATCGAGTTCTTCGTCGCCGACACCCGCCAGTTCGAGTCCGACCCGGACTACCAGGTGCACAAGCTGACGCCCCAGCGCTGGCACTTCTGCTGCCGCGCCGGACACCCGCTGACCGAGCAGGCTGAAGTACGCGCGCGCGACGTGTTCGATTACCCGCTGGCGACCACTTTCCGGCCGCCGAACATTCGCAAGATCCTCAGCGACCTCAGCGGGCGCCAGGACTTTCTGCCAGCGGTGGAATGCGAGCATGGGTATGCGTTGCTGAATGTGGTGATGCACTCGGACACCATCGGCATTGCCTGCAATGCCAACTTGCGGCCGTATCAGCGCGATGGAGGGTTGGTGGCCTTGCAGTTGACCGACTTGACGGTGGAGCAGGAAGAGGCGTTCTATACCCGCTATGGGGTGGTGAGCCGGGTGGGGTATGGCTTGTCGCCGCTGGCTCAGGGGTTGGTCAGGCAACTGATTGCCTGTGATACCGAAATCTGAACGCTGGCGGCGGCCCCTGTGGGAGCGGGTTCACCCGCGAATACGATGGTAGCCTCACCGCCGCATTCGCGGGTGAACCCGCTCCCACAGGGGGTCACTACGCTTCTCAGCCTTTACGGGTCGTCCGGCTCAACTGGCCATCGACACCCACTGGCACCTCACCCGCCAAGGTCACCCGCCGCACCACCCGCGGCTGGGTACCATAATCATCCACCGCATAATGCTGCGTCGCGCGGTTATCCCAGATCGCCACGTCGCCCGCCTGCCAGCGCCAGCGCACGGTGTTCTCCAGGCGCGTCACATGCCCTTGCAGCACCGCGAACAGGTGCTGCGAATCCGCCAGCGAATAGCCCTTGATGCGTTTCACGAAATGCCCAAGCTGCAGCACCCGCTCGCCACTGATCGGGTGCACCCTTACCACCGGGTGCTCGGTCTCGTACACCGTGGAGGTGAACACCTTGCGATAGCGCTCCAGCTTGGCCGGGTCCACGTCAGGCTTGATGCTGGCGTAGTCGTACTCGTTGCTGTGCACCGCCCACAGCTTGTCGGCCAGTTCGCGCAACGGCTCAGGCAGCTCCTGATACGCCGCCGCCGTGTTCGCCCACACGGTATCGCCACCGGAGGCAGGCGCCACCACACTGCGCAGGATCGAGGCTTTGGGGTAAGCGTCAACAAAGGTCACGTCGGTGTGCCAGGAGTTGGCGCGCTGGCCCTCGGCGCCATCGAGTTGCAGCAGGTAGCTGGTGCCATCCACCACCGGTACGGTGGGGTGTGCTATCGGTTCGCCGAGCAGTTTGGCGAAGGCTTCCTGGCGCTGGTCATCAAGGTGGGTCTGGCCACGGAAGAAGATCACCTTGTGCTTCACCAGCGCGGCCTGAATGGCGTCGAGGGTGGCGGCGTCCAGCTCGGCGGACAGTTGCACGCCACGGATTTCGGCGCCGATACGGCCGGCAACCGGGTGAATGTCGAGTTCGAGGGCTTGTGGCACGGTGGCCAGGGCGGCATTGCTCATGGTCGTGGTCCTTGCGGTAATTGTCGGGTTGTTGGCGGGTTCAGCGGGCGGCCTGCACGGCCTGTTCGTGTTTCAGCGCGGCATCGAGAAAGCGCGGTTCGACCCAGTCGGTCACCTGGAAGCCACGGCGGATCAGGCGCTCCTTGGCGGCCAGGTCGACGCCCTGCTGCAACTGGCCGACAAAGTCGGCGTCCAGCCGTGGGTCGAAGTAGTGGGCAAGGTCTTCCTTGGCCAGGTCGTCGCTGAGGATGCTGCGCGGCCAGTTGGCATTGCTGGCCACCAGGTCGACGTAGGCCTCGCGGTTGTGCTCGTCGCGCAGCCAGGTGCTGGCCTGCTCCTGGGCGTTGACCAGGCGCTGCACCAGCTCGGGGTATTTGCGAATGAAGTCGCCGGTGCCCAGCAGCACGGCCTGAGTGCTGCCAGCGCCCGCCAAATCACGTGAATTGACCGGCAGCTCGACCAGCCCGCGCTCGCGCAGCGACAACAGGTTGGACAAGCCCCAGGTGGCGTCGATCTGCTTGGCGGCCAGCGCGGCGTTGGCGGCGTTGAAGTCGAGGTTGATCACCTTCAGCTCGCGCTCGCTCAAGCCCTGGCTGGCCAGGGCGCTGGCAAATGACAGCTGGTTGGCGGTGCCACGGAATACCGCCACGCGCTTGCCCTTGAGGTCGTGCAGGGTCTTGATGCCAGAGCCGGGTACCACACCCAGGTAGCTTTTCACCCCACGCACGCCGGCCGACAGCACACGGGTGTCGAGGCCATTGGCCTTGCCGACGATCGCCGCCAGGTCGCCGAGGTAGGCGAAGTCGGCCTGGCCGTTGGCCAGTGCTTCGTTCACCACCGGCCCGGCACCCTTGAAGAAATGCCAGTCGATGCGGATGCCGTCCTTGGCGAATGCTTTCTCCAGCAACTGCTGGTCTCGCAGTACGTCGACCACGCCACCGGCACTGGGCTTGCTGCCAGCGCTAAGGTCGGGCACGGCGATGCGGATGCTTTCCGGCTTGGCAGGTTCAGCTGCGTGGGCGCTGAGGGTGAAGGCCAGCCCAAGGGCGGTGATCAGGTGGCGCAACGGGGTTTTCATGGCAAGGCTCCTTGGCAGGCTGCCACCGGCGATGGCCGGCGCTTTGGCCAGAAGCTAGGCAGGTCCGGTTAGAACCTACAAAGATCAAAACTTCATTTTTTAGTAACTGGAAAGCATAAATCAGGCGTCATGCGGGCATGCGGCGAGCTTGCGGAAAACGCATGGAAAATATGAGGAAAACGCAATGGGTGGGGGCTTCCGAATGCAGAACTTGCATGCTCTTATCTCTTGAATGTCGCTTGTTGGATTTTTTAATTCCATAAGTGAATAAACTAACAACGTCTCGAGAGATGGCCGATGAATGGAGTTCTGAGCAGGAATCGAGGGGGGCCGCTGCGCGGCCCTATCGCGACGCAAGGCCGCTCCCACAGGAACCACGTCCTCACTGTAGAACGGGTGCTGCCTTGGGTTTTGCCTGTGGCGATTGCGCTGCTGTGGGGGGTGGCCAGCCGACAGCACTGGATGAGCGAGCAGATCTTGCCGGCGCCGGCGCTGGTGTGGCAAAGCGCGGTAGAGTTTGGCTCTGGTGAGTTGTGGGGGCACCTGTGGATAAGCCTGCAGCGGTTGTTCTGGGGGCTGGCAGTCGGTATCGGCAGCGGCTTGCTGCTGGGGGTGTGGCTGGGGGCTTCGCGGCGGGCACAAACGCTGGTGCTGCCGACCTTCGTGGCACTGGCGCAGATTCCTACCCTGGCCTGGATTCCCTTGTTCATGCTGTTCTTCGGCATCGGCGAGTTGCTGAAGCTGGTGGTACTGGTGAAAGCCGTGGTGGTGCCCGTCACCTTGCACACGCTGGTGGGTGTGCGTGATGCCCAACCCAAGCTGCGTGAGGCTGCTGCGGCGTTGCGCCTGCCGCGTCACCTGCTGTTTCTGCGCCTGCTGCTTCCCGCTGCCCTGCCTGCCTTCCTGACTGGCGTGCGTCTAGCCTTGGCCACCGGCTGGACCTCGCTGCTGGCGGTCGAACTGCTGGCTTCCAGCGAAGGCATCGGCTACCTGATGGTGTGGGGGCGGCAACTGTTCATGCTCGACCTGGTCCTGCTGTGCATCCTGGTGATCGGCCTGGTGGGCGCGGTGCTGGAGCGCGGCTTCTCTGCGGTTGAAAAACGCCTGCTGTACTGGCCGCAGGCGGCCACCGGCGAACAGCAGCGTGGCCCGCTACCGCGGGGCTGGCAAAGCCTGCTGCTGCCGCTGGCGTTGTTGGCACTGTGGCAGGCCAGCAACAGCTTTGGCTGGGTCGACCGCAACATCCTGACCTCGCCACTCGACGTGCTGCGCACCCTGCTGGTCGGCCTGGCCGATGGTTCGCTGTCGCAAGCCTTGCTGCTGAGCCTGCAACGCACCTTGAGCGGCCTGCTGCTGGGCGGCGGCGCGGGCCTGCTGGCCGGTTTGTTGCTGGGGCTCTCCAGCAATGCCGAGCGCCTGTTCGGCCCAAGCCTGGCAGCACTGCGCCAAGTGGCGCTGTTCGCCTGGGTGCCGTTGCTCACCGCCTGGTTCGGCCTGGGTGAAGGGGCCAAGCTGGTGTTCGTCGGCATGGCTGCATTCTTCCCGTTGCTGATCGCTACCCAGCGCGGCATTGCCGGCCTATCGCCGCAACTGGGCGAAGCCGCCCGGACCCTGCGCCTGAACCTGTGGCAGCGCCTTCGCCTGCTGGTGCTGCCCGGCGCAGCCCCGGCGATATTCGCCGGCCTGCGCCTGTCGCTGATCTACGCCTGGCTGGGCACCATCGGTGCCGAATACTTCATGCCCTCGGACGGCGGCATCGCCAGCCTGATGATCGGCGCGCAGCAACTGTTCCGCATGGACCAGGTGATGGCCGCCATGCTGCTGATCGGCCTGGTCGGCGCCTTGCTCGGCACCCTTGGACAACGCCTCGAATCGCGCGCCACGCGCTGGAGAACCGCATGAACGCCTTCAACACCTCGCACTTGCACGCGGCCAACCAGCCCGACGCTACTCCGCCCCTGGTCAGTTTCGAAGGGGTTGGCAAAGTGTTCAGCGTCGATGGCCAACAGCTCGAGGCTATCCGCAACTTCAACCTGTCAATCAACCAGGGCGAGTTCATCGCCATCGTGGGGGCTTCCGGCTGTGGCAAGTCCACCTTGCTGCGCCTGCTGGTGGGGCTGGATACCGACTACAGCGGCAGCATCCGCGTCGACGGCCATACGGTCAGCGGTATTGGTGGTGAGCGTGGCATCGTGTTTCAGGAGCACCGCCTGTTCCCCTGGCTGAACGTGGAGCAAAACATTGCACTGGGCCTGGTCAATGAAGCGCTCACCCAGGGCGAGCGCGCCCGGCGGGTGCATGAGTTCGTGCAACTGGTGGGGCTGGTCGGCTTTGAATCGGCCTACCCGCACCAACTGTCCGGCGGCATGGCCCAGCGCGTGGCAATTGCCCGTGGCCTGGTCGCCAGCCCGCGCATCCTGTTGCTCGACGAGCCGTTCGGCGCGCTGGATGCACTGACCCGCCAGCAATTGCAGGACGAGCTGCTGGCCATACGCGAACGGGCCGGCATCACCACCTTGCTGGTGACCCACGACGCCGAAGAAGCCACCTACCTGGCCGACCGGGTGGTGGTACTGGAGCCGCGCCCGGGGCGGATCAAAGCGGTGGTGGAGATCGACCTGCCGCACCCGCGCTTGCGCACCGGCGTGGCCCTGCATGGGCTGCGCGAAAAGGTGCTGCACCAGATCACCGGCGATGGCGGCTACCTGCCAGCGCCGGTACGCCGGGTAGAAGGGCTGCGGCCCGAGTTGATCGCTTTGTAATACAGACCTGAACCGGCCTCTTCGCGGCTAAAGCCGCTCCCACAGGTATGGCGCCGTACTTGAGGGCTGTGATGACCCTGTGGGAGCGGCTTTAGCCGCGAAGAGGCCGGCACAGGCAACCGGGAAAAAAGGCTACAGATCAAGGCGATGGACGCCACGGGTACAGATGGGTATTATGCGTGCGCGTTGCACTCGTAGCTCAGCTGGATAGAGTACTGCCCTCCGAAGGCAGGGGTCGTGGGTTCGAATCCCGCCGAGTGCGCCATATCAAAAAAGCCCTGGGAAATCTCCCGGGGCTTTTTCGTTTATTCCGCCTGTACGTCTATCACCTGGCCGGCCCGCCGGTCGCCGTGCAGCGCCATGTACCGGGCCAGCTCGCCCAGACGCTTGTCCAGTGCCTGCAGCAGCCTGTCGCGCGTGCCGTTCACTTCGTTGGCGTTGAAAATGCCGGGCTCTTTCAGGTACAGCTGGAACTGCTGGTTGATCTCCCTGGGTGACAGGGTCACGTAGTTCTCCCTGGCGTTATGGTTGTACAGCGCCACCATCTGCCCCATGTCCTGGTTGGCATTGCGCACAAACGCCATGCTCACATACTGCCCAGGGCGCACGCGCACACCGTTGTTGTTCAGCTGGAAACACGCCTCTTTGCCATTCTCCAGGCGCACCCAGAACTCGTGCTCCTGCACATTATGCGCAGTGACCTGCATGGACGATGAGCTGCTACCGGTATGACCGGTGCCATTCCATATGTGGCCACCGGTGGTGCGGTGCGAATGGTAGGCGTCCAGGTGCGTCTGGTTGCGCTTTTCGCTTTCCAGCACTTCGCCATTGCGCACGAAAAACATCAGCTGCCGCTCAAAATGGTTGAACGGTTCCTCGACGAAATTGATGTCTTCCGGCGTCAGGGTGATGTCATACATGGTGCGGATCATCTCCGCCCGCGCAGCTTTGTCGCGCTTGGCCTGCTCTTGCAACTGGGCACGACGCTGCTTGGCATCGTCAATCGCCTTCAGCGCCTGGGCCTTGAGTATCGGGGTTTTCTCTTGGGCGTAGCCTGCGGCCTTGTCGCTGGCTTCCTTGATGATGGGCGCGGCTTTCTGCCCTGCCTCCACGGCCAGGTCGCGGGCCTTTTCCAGGGCCTGCGCGGCCTTGGCGGCCAGCTCCGGGTTGGCATCATAGGCCTTCTTCTTCAGGTCATCCCAAAGGCTCATGCTCTTCGTGCTCCATTCGTCGATGATGAGTTTGCCGATGCCGTTCATCGGACCAGCGGAGTGTAACCGGATAAATCCTCCTTTGACGTCAAAAACCCACCCTTGCGAATTGACGAAAAAAGCACTTTGCCATTAGTGTTGCTCGGTTTTTCGGTATTGAATCAAGGATACCGAACGGATTCGGCTAATAGACTAGGTAGGTCTACAAGGATGCGCGGAGTATTACTACGCAGCGGCAGAAGTGAGCACTTCACCGCATTGGGCGAGACCGGTCAGCCCGTCTATCGCGCTGCTTTGCAGATTCGCGAAGCGATTCGCCGCAAGTATCCGGAGCACCCGGAACTGATCGAGCACCTGGCCATCCCGCAGAGCGATGAGCTGGGCAGCACCATCGACTGGTACAGCGACCGCCCGGGCGATGTGATCCCCTGGAGCAGTGCCACCGAGGAAGAGCGTGCGCCCGCGCGGGTTCAGCTTGAAGTGCTGCAGAGCAAGATCAACGCCCTGAGCAGCACCTTGCTCGGCCTGGACGCCAATGGCCAACCTTCGGCAACGGCCCGCAAGGCTGCCGAGGGCGACAACGCCGTATTCGGCAAGCTGCTGACCTGCGTGGTGCCCTTCCCTGACGAAAACTTTGTCTACCTGGTCGATGGCCGCCCGGTACTGACCTTCTGGGGTTTCATTCATGCCGGCGCCGAGCGTAGCCGCCAGCCCCTGCATTGCCTGTACCCGCGCACCGCCCCTGTCGCCGAGCCGGTGGCCGCACCGCTGGCACCACCGCCCGCCGCCCCGATTGCGCCGGCAGCCGCAGCGGTAGCGCCAGCCGCCGCCGTCGCACGCCTGCCGTGGTGGCGCAACTGGCGCTGGTTGCTGCCGCTGCTGTTGCTGTTGTCGCTGCTGCTCCTGCTGCTGTTCGGGCTGCGCGGCTGCATCCCTGGGGTCAACCTCTCCGGCCCGGGCATCCCGGACCTTGGCCGCGATACCACGGTGCCAGGCAATAACCAAGCCCGAGTGCCAACAGGATCGTTGAACATGGACGGCGCTGCGAACGGCACAACCGGTGGCGTTACCCCGGACATGAAGCCGGGTACCGAAAGCCCGGTTAACCTGCCGGGCGGCCCAGCCGATGCCGACGGCGGCGCGCCGCAAGCTGACAACCCGGCGCCGACAGACAATGCCAACCCCTCTGCGCAAGGCGAGCCAGAAACACCACCAGCGCCGGAGCAGCAGCCTGAGCAAGCATCTGACACTCCACCGCCAGGTAGCCCAGAGGCCGTGACGCCAGAGAACACTCCGCCTGCACCACCACAGCTGCCCGAAGACCAAGCGCAAGCCAGCAACCAGCCGCCACAACCGAGTGACTTGAGCATTCCGCCAGATGCGGCCGATGGCAAAGCAGACTTCCTCAACGGCAAATGGGCGGGTGCAGGCATTCAGGAAGCCGGCACTGGCAAGCCGGTGCGCCTGAAGTACGACTTCCAGAATGGCAAGGGCCAGGCCACGGTCACCCGCCCGGACAATGTCAGTTGCCAGGCGCCGGTTGCCGCCGCCATGCAAGGCGGCAAGTTGTCGATCAACAGTTCCGGCCAGGCCACTTGTGCCGACGGCAGCAGCTATGACCTGCCGCAAGTAGGTTGCACGCCCAACGCCAGCGGCGTAGCCGATTGCGATGCCAACTACGGTGCCAAAGGCTTCAACATCCAAATGAAAAAAGCCGGCTAATCACACGAGAAACGCAGAAGATGTTGCCCGAAATCACCCAGTTCGAAGAAACGGTCACGCTGGTCAGCGATACCGGAATTCAATTCATGGATTTCGCCCTGCGTCTCGGCCCAGACGGCGAGCAGACCGGCAAATTCGTCCAGCTCAACAACGGCATGGTGCCTACGCGCCTGCTGTGGTCCAAGGAGTACAAGGACTTCTACGAGCCCGAGCCAGACAAAGTGGTGCAGGTGGAATTCGACACCAGCGAAGAGAGCCACTTCCGCCTGCCGATGGAAGACAGCCTGAAGCTGCTGGACGGGGTCTGGTTGCCCATCCCGTTCCTGCGCTTCACTCCGCCCTATCGCTTTGACGAAGGCCCAAACAACTGGGCGCGCATGCGCCTGGTCAAGCTCGCCGAGCCCGACCTGGACGGCAACACCCACCGCCTGACCCTCGGCTTCGACAGCCGCACCATGCCGCTGGTGACCGGCGCACCGTACCTGGCACCCAACGAAGACGACGTGCGCTCCGGCGTGGCGTTCAAGCTGGCCTGCAGTGCCCGCGAGTATGGCTGGTTCCTGACCCACACCTGGATCCGTGACTGGCTGACCGAGGTGTACACCGAGGCCCGCGCCGAATGGACGCGCGAACGCCTGGACCGTGACCTGCAGGGCAACCGCCACCTTGGCCACTACCTGAACCTGCTGAGCCTGTTGCGCCGCCCGGTGCCGGCCGAGCAGAGCAACGAAAAGCCGAAAGTAGAGATCCCGGAAATCAAGGTGATCGCCAACGAGGCCAATGGCATCGTCAAGCCGATCCCGGTGGACCTGGTACTTGACGTAGGCAACTCGCGCACCTGCGGCATCCTCATCGAGGACCATGGCCAGGCAGGTTCGGGCATGCGCCACAACTACGTGCTGGCGCTGCGCGACCTGAGCGAGCCGGAAAAAGTCTACAACCAGGCCTTCGAGAGCCGTGTCGAGTTTACCCATGCGGCCTTCGGCAAAGACCACCTGTCGATCAAGAGTGGCCGGCACAATGCCTTCCAGTGGCCGACCATCGCCCGTGTCGGCGGTGAAGCCGGCCGCCTGGCCAGCCGCAACCGTGGCACCGAAGGCTCGACCGGCCTGTCCAGCCCCAAACGCTACCTGTGGGATGAAAAGGCCTACGGCCATGGCTGGCGCTTCAACACCGCCTACGTCAAGACCGACAAGGAGCCCATGGCCGTTGCCGCGCCGTTTGCCAACCTGATCAACGACCGTGGCCAGCCGCTGTACCTCAAGCCTTACGACATGCCGGTGTTCAACCCGCGTTATTCGCGCAGCAGCCTGATGACCTTCATGCTGGCCGAAGTCGTGACCCAGGCGCTGAGCCAGATCAACAGCCCGGCCCAGCGCTCGCGCCAAGGCCATGCGCGGGTGCCGCGCCAGCTCAACAGCATTACCCTGACCGTGCCGCCAGGCATGCCCCAGGCCGAACGCAGCCTGCTCAGCAACCGCCTGTACGAAGCCATCGGCCTGGTCTGGAAGAGCCTGGGCTGGCACCAGGACGAGAGCAACCCGTTCAAAGGCAAAGACGTCAAGACCCGTACCCCGTTCCCCAGCGTGCGCGTGGAGTGGGACGAAGCCAGCTGCGGCCAGCTGGTTTACCTGTACAACGAGGTCAACGAGAACTTTGCCGGCCACCCGGAAGAATTCTTCGTCGCCCTGGCGCGCCCGGACAAACAGGAACACGAACAGATCACCCTGGCGACCATCGACATCGGCGGTGGCACCACCGACCTGGTGATCACCGATTACCGCCTGGACCGCGGCGCGGGTGGCGGTGCCGGCGCCAACGTGCACATCGTGCCAACCCAACGCTTCCGTGACGGTTTCAAGATTGCCGGTGATGACATCCTGCTGGACGTGATCCAGGAATTCATCCTGCCGTCCTTCGCCCATGCACTGCGCACGGCCGGCGTGCCGGCACCCGATGCGCTGATGTCGCGCCTGTGCGGCAATGGCGATGCCACCGCCCAGGAGCGCTTGCTGCGCCAGCAGTTGAACCTGCAAGTGTTCGTACCGCTGGGCCTGGCCCTGCTCAAGGCCTATGAGCAGTTCGACCCGGCACAACCGCAGGCTGCCGTGGAGCAGACCTGGCAACAGGTATTGGGCGAAGCGCAGATCAACGACAGCGTACTGGCATTCGTCAATGCTGCCGTGCGCCGCGAAGTCGGCCGCGACGGCGCCCTGGACTTGCTGCAGACACCGATCGTGTTCGACCTCGAGCGGGTCCACGCCGCCTTCATGGGTGGCCAGATGAACATCACCAAAGTGCTCGGTGAATTGTGCGAGGTGGTGTTCAACTACCCCTGCGACATGCTCCTGCTGACCGGCCGCCCTTCGCGCCTGCCCGGCATCCAGGCGTTCATTCGCCAGCGCCTGCCGCTGCCGCCAGGGCGCATCCTGCCGATGCAGAACTACCGCACCGGCGGTTGGTACCCGTTCCACCGCAATGGCCTGATCGACGACCCGAAAAGCACCGCCTCGGTGGGTGCGATGATCTGCCTGCTGTGCTCCAAGCACAGCGTGCCGAACTTCTACTTCCGCACTGCCGCGCTCAAGCCGTACTCGGTCATCAGGCACTTCGGCCAGATCGACAATGCCGGCACCATCAAGCGCGCCGACGTGCTCTACCACGACCTCAAGTCCGACAAGGGGCTGATCGAGCTGCCAATCGTCGGCGAAGGTGAGGAGCGCGGCACGCCGTGGCTGGAAATGCGCGGCGACATGCACCTGGGCTACCGCCAATTGGCCGCCGAACGCTGGTCGGCGTCACCGCTGTACACCCTGCGTTTCACCCCCTCGGGCAGCGCAGCGTTTTCCCGCGCGGTGGGCAAGAACGGCGAGGCGCCGGTGCTGCGCATTCGCCTGGAAATCGAGCAGTTCGACCAGGAAGAACGCGACCAGGGGCTGATCAGCGACAAGCTGATCATCCAGAAGCTGGAATCGAACATCCAGGATGCCGACTTCGATTTCGACCGGGATCTTGAACTCTCACTCAACACCATGCCGACCATGAGCTTGAGTGACAGCGACTATTGGCTCGACAGCGGGAACGTCAAAGGAAAATGAGCGACCTTACGCCAAAGCAACAGCAGTTGATGGGTGCCTGGGGCGCCATTCACAAAGGTGCCGGTGAGGCCCTGGACTGGATCGAGCAGGTGCGTGGCAATGCCGCCAGTGTCGAGGCCGAGGCCGATGGCCTCAACCTGCGCCTGCGCCAGGCCCGCAACCGCGCCAAGGACCTGCAGCGTGCTGCGTCCACACCCATGGTGATCGGCTTCTTCGGCCTGTCCCAGGCGGGCAAGTCGTATCTGATCTCGGCATTGGCCGCTGACCGCAGCGGTCGCCTGGAAACCGATTTCGGCGGCCGCACGCTGGACTTTATCGAGCATGTGAACCCGACCGGCCTGGGTAAGGAAGCCACCGGCCTGGTCACCCGCTTCAGCCGGCGCGCCAAGCCCAGCCCGGATGCCAATCACCCGGTCGAGCTGAAGCTGTTCAGCGAAATCGAAGTGGCAAAGATCCTGTCCAACGCCTGGTTCGAGGATTTCGACCAGGAAAAGCTGGATTACAGCTACACCGACGAACGTATCCAGGCGCTGCTGGCCGGCTTCGAGAGCCGTGAGCAGGAAGCCCTGCAACCGGGCGTCAATGGCGATGACGTGGTCGCCCTGTGGGACTACCTCAAAGGCAACTACGAAAAGTCGGTGCGCAAGCTCAACGAGCTTTACTGGCCACGGGTGATCAAGCTGGCACCACGCCTGAACCCGCGTCAGCGCGCCAAGCTGTTTTCGGTCCTGTGGGGTGAACAGGACGCGCTCACTGAAATTTATGAACTGCTGGTCGGCGGCCTGCAGAAGCTGGGTTTCCCCGACACCGTTTACGCCCCCTTGAGCGTACTGGTAAAGGAAGAGAACGGCGCCTACACCCAGGCCAACAGCATCATGAACGTCGATATTCTCGGCCGACTGGGCACTGGCCGCGACCTGCCGGTGAACGTGCTGCCGCTGCAGGGTGACAAGGTGCAGGGCAGCGTTTCACTGTCGATCGCGCAACTGGCGGCACTGACCGCCGAGATGACCTTCCGCCTGACCAACAGCCCCAAAGACCCGGTCGTAGAGGAAGTCGACCTGCTCGATTTCCCCGGTTACCGCACTCGCCAGAAGCTGCTGCGTATCGAAGACGCCGCAAGCCCCGACGTTGTCGAAGAGGTCAACCCGGCCGCCAGCCTGATCCTGCGTGGCAAGGTCGCCTACCTGTTCGAGCGCTATACCGACGCCCAGCAAATGAACGGCCTGGTGCTGTGCACCAGTTCGTTCAAGCAAAGCGAAGTGGTCAGCGTTGGCCCGGTACTGACCCGCTGGATCCACAAGACCCAGGGTGCCACGCCCAAGGAGCGCAGCCAGCGCACCCCCGGGCTGATCTGGGCGCTGACCATGCTCGACGGTTTCATCGGCAACACGCTCGGCCTGAGCGAGGGGCAACTGCCCGAAGGCTGCGAGAACATGATGAAGCTCACCATGATCGAGCGCTTCGGCAGCCAGGAGTGGATGAAAGACTGGTCCGGTGTACCGTTCAATAACACCTATCTGGTGCGCAAGCCGCGCCTGGATACCGCGTTCATCGAGCGCGACACTGGCAACGGCGAAGAAACCTGCCTGAACGAGCGCCACGAACCACGCCTTGTACAGTTGCAACAATGCTTTGCGCAAAGCCCGTCGGTGCAGCGGCACATCAAGGACCCGGCTGACGCCTGGGCCGCGATGCTCGAACTCAATGATGGCGGTATCAGCCGCTTCAGTGGCAGCTTCCAGGGCATCAGCAACATCGACTTCAAGCTCACCCGTATCGAAGAACAGCTGGAACAGTGCCGCACCGACCTGCTGGAACACGGCCTGAACACCTGGCGCGAAGAAGACTTCGAACAACTGCTGAACAAGAAGCGGGAAAAGACCCAGTACCTGCTGGACAACCTGGGTGCCGACCCGGATGCGATCAGTGAGTTGATCCATGCCTTGCAGGTACCGGTCGAGCAGCTGCGCGACCTTTACCTGGGCGGCGTGTACGACATCGACGGTATTGACGGCGATGCTGGCGAAGAACCCGAACAAGCCGCCAAAGCCCCGGCCAATAAAGCCCCGGCCATCAGCTTCGGCAACCTGTTCGCCAGCAACCCTGGCGCAGCACCCGCACCGGCTGCCAAGCCGCTGGCCAAACGGCTCACTTCCGAGCAGCGTTTTGTCCGCGCGGCGTTGAAGGCGTGGATCAAGCATATGCGCGACCTGGGTACGCAACCCGCGCGCCTGAGCAGCCTGCGCATCAGCCGTGAAGTGGTCGAAGCCCTGGTCGAAGAACTGGTCAGCGCAGTGCGCCGCCCGCTGTTCATCGAGCAACTGGACACCGCGGTCATGCGCCGGGTGCTCAACGGCATGCGCCGCGACCAGATGGTCCAGCGCCAGGTGCTGACGGTGCAACTGGCCATGCGCGACTTCCTGTCCTGGTTCGGCTTGCTGGAGAAGCCCGCCGCTGAACGCCCGAACAGCCTGCTGGGTTCGCGCGAGCCGGTGTTCGGTTTCTACCAGAGCGTGCCCCAGGGCGAGCTGCCGGTGCTGCCGGAGCAACCCCCGCACCAAGAACAACGCTTCCTGGTCGACTGGCTGTCGGGCCTCGCCTGGCTGACCCAGGAAAACGCCAAGAGCGGCGCCGACCCGGAAATCACCACCGAGCAGCGACGCCAGTTGGCGGTGCTGCTGAACACCTTTCAAGCGAGTTGATTGCAATGGGTATCAGAGTTGATGTGCTGCCACTGGAAGTGAACACGCCGGGCCAGGGCCTGCTGCGGATCACCGGCTGGGAGGGCCCCAGCGAAGGGCTGCAATGCTCCCTGCAAAGCAGCCAGTCCCATGAGTTCCTGCATGAAGGCGGGCACTGGGGCAACGTCGCCCACTGGTTCCGCCTGGATAACCTGGTTGCCGTTGCCGGCGCCCCGGCCATCGAAACGCGGATCGGCCCCAACCTGATCAACCCGTTGCTGCAGGCCAGCGGCACCGCCACGTTCCGCATCGAGGTCAGCAACCCGCAAACCGGGCGCAGCGACCTGGGCATGGTGCGTATCAACAGCGCCATCATCGCCTCTGTCGAGTCCGGGCCGGCGCTGGAGCAGTCCCCGCCACCGGCCCCGCTGGCGAGCGCATCGGTGGTGATCGAGCCGCCGGTGGCAAGCACGCCTGAGCCTGCCCCGGCAGCGGTTGCAGCGCCCAAGCCAGAACCCGCGCCAGCCCCTCAGCCGGCGCCAGCTGCTGCAGCGCCGACCGTGGCAAACAAGCAAGGCAACAAGTGGCTGCTGCCGCTGTTGATCCTGATTTTGCTGGCACTCGCTGCCGGCGGTTGGTGGTGGTTCAACCGCGGCGCAGCCGAAGCGCCGGTACCGGTGCCGCCTGAAGACAAGCCTGTAACCCAGACCGAAGCGGCCAAACCCTGCTCGCTGGAAAGCATGAAAAGCCAGACCTCCCTGGCGTTCCTGCAGTCCTGCATCCAGAGCAAGCCGGACAGCGCCGCACTGCTTGAAGTGATCAGCCTGGCCAAGAGCAACGACCAGTGCGACGTAGCCCAGCGCCTGTATGCCAACCGCGCCAATGCCGGTGACATCCAGATCGCCACGGCCTACGCCCACGAATACGACCCCAAGTACCACCAGCCAAGCAACTGCTTCAAGGCACCGGAAGCCGCCACGGCAGCCTCCTGGTACGAGACCATCCTCGGCTTCGATGAAAACAACGCCGAAGCCAAGCAGCGTTATGAGGAGCTCAAGCCATGAAGATGCTTAGCGTTGGCGCCGCGCTGCTGGCCTTGTCCCTCAGCCCCGCCCTGCAGGCTGCCGACAAGCCGCTGCTGCAGGATGGCAAGAAAACCCTGTTCCAGCGTGTGCTGACCACCCCGGGTTGCAAACTCAGCGATAGCGCAGGTGCCGCCCCGGGTGCCGCGCAACCGACGTTCAGCCGCTTTTATGTGTATGAGCGTGCCCAGGCCGACGCCCACGAGTGGCTGCGGGTCGGCCCCGATACTCAGGGCAAGAGCATCGGCTGGCTGCCAGCAGACTGCACCGTCGAATGGAAAATGCAGCTGACCCTGGCCTTCACCAACCCGGCCAACCGCGACCGGCTGATGTTCTTCAAGGAACGCAACCAGCTCGAAGGCATTCTCAATGCCCCCGACCCGGTCAGCCACGTGGCGCCGCTGCGCGCCAAGCTCAAGCATGGCACCGAGGCGCCAGGGGTACTGGCCGAAGAGCCGGAGTACTTCGTCGACCTGCAAAAGAACTTCTACCTGCTGCCAGTGCTCAGCGGCGAAGAAGTGATGACCGAAGAAGGTTTCCGCACCCGCATCCTCAACGTGGCTTCGGTCAGCAAGGCCGACAGCGCCGCAGCGGCAGCAGCAGCGCCTGCGCCCGGCCAGGCCGCTGCCAACCAGCAGTTGAAGGCGTTCAGTGCAGCGGTAGTGTTCGTCATTGACTCGACCATCTCGATGGACCCGTACATCGACCGCACCCGTGAAGCGATCAAGCGCGTGTATGCGCAGATCGAAAAGGAAAACCTCGGCAAACAGGTCAAGTTCGGCCTGGTTGCCTACCGTTCCAGCACCAAGGCCGTGCCGGGCCTGGAGTACGTCAGCAAGATGTACGCCGACCCCAACACGGTGAAGGACGGTGCCGACTTCATGGCCAAGGTTGCCGACCTCAAGCAGGCCAAGGTCTCCAGCAGCGAGTTCAACGAGGATGCCTACGCCGGCGTGATGTCGGCCGTGGACCAGATCGACTGGAGCCAGTTCGGCGCCCGTTATGTGGTGCTGATCACCGATGCCGGTGCCGTCGACGGTGGCGACAAACTGTCCAGCACCGGCCTTGGCGCCGAGCAGGTCAAGATCGAAGCCAGCAACCCGGGCGTCGCCCTGTATACCCTGCACCTGAAAACCCCGAGCGGCGCGAAGAACCACAGCAGTGCCGAGGCGCAGTACCGCACGCTATCGAACTACCCGGGTACCAACACCTCGCTGTACTACCCGGTGAATGCCGGCGATGTGGAGGCCTTTGGCCGCAAGGTCGACGGCCTGGCTGCGGCCATCACCCAGCAAGTGCAGGCGGCCTACATGGGCGAGGCCGCCATTGGCAGCGCCACCAATGCCAAGGCCGCCCCCGCCGAGCAAAAAATGCTCGAAGATGCCGCGCTGATTGGCCACGCCATGCAGTTGGCCTACCTTGGCAAAGCCAACGGCACCCAGGCGCCACCCGTGTTCCAGGCCTGGATCAGCGACCGCGACCTGATCAAGCAGAACGTGCCGACCACTGATGTGCGCGTGCTGTTGACCAAGGCCCAGCTCAGCGACCTGAGCGATGTGCTCAAGCAAATCCTCGATGCGGCCAACGAAGGCATGATTTCGCCAGACGAAATGTTCACCCGCCTGCGTTCGGTTGCCGCGACCATGGGCGCCGACCCGAACCAGCTCAAGCAGGGCTCGACCACGCGCGTGGCTGACCTCGGCGTATTGGGTGAATACCTGCAAGACCTGCCCTACCAGAGCGAAGTGCTGAACCTGGACGAAGAAACCTGGAAAGGCTGGGACGGCCTGGCCCAGGAGAAATTCATCCGCAGCCTGAGCACCAAGCTTCGCCATTACCAGCGCTACAACGCTGACGTCGACCGCTGGGTCGCCCTGGCCCCGGGCAGTGACAGCCGTGACAACGTCTACCCGGTACCACTGGAAATGATGCCCTGACCCCACATGCTCGATATCAAGGGATTACGGGTTGTCCGAGGCGAAGGATCGCAGGCTCACCGGATACGGCTGGACGCGCTGTGCCTGCAGGCCGGCGAGATTCGCGCCATTACCGGCGAAAGCGGTTGCGGCAAGAGCACGCTGCTGGAAGCCATCGGCCTGCTGCTCAAGCCTGAGCAGCTGACGCACTACCGGCTTGGCCCGCAAGGCCTGGACGTGGCCAGCCTGCTGGCCACCGACCAGCAACCGGCCCTGGCG
Source organism: Pseudomonas sp. S37 (assembly GCF_016658545.1). Classification (GTDB taxonomy): domain Bacteria; phylum Pseudomonadota; class Gammaproteobacteria; order Pseudomonadales; family Pseudomonadaceae; genus Aquipseudomonas. The sequence goes on from NZ_JACVZC010000019.1 coordinate 22,155, forward strand.
GCCTTGCGCTCGCGCGAGTTGGGTTTCGTGCTGCAGAACGGCGGCTTGCTGCCGTTCCTCAGCGTGCGTGACAACATCCTGCTGCCGCGCCGCCTGCTCGGCCTTGCGCCTGCCAGCGCGGCAGTGGACAAGGCCGTCGACGCATTGCGCCTGGCACCGCTGCTGGGCAAGTTGCCCCAGGCCCTGTCGATTGGCGAGCGCCAGCGGGTAGCCTGCGTGCGCGCCATCGCCCACGAGCCAAAGGTGTTGCTGGCCGACGAGCCAACCGCCGCACTGGACCCACACAACGCCGAGCGGTTGTTCGAACTGCTGCTGAACCTGGTGACCGAACTGGGGCTCAGTGCCTTGGTGGTGTCACACGACTGGGCGCTGGTCGAGCGCTTCGGCCTGCCGCGGCTGGCTGCCATCAACGGTGAAGGGGAAACACGCTTTGAACCCGTGGCATAAACGCCTGGCACTGCTGGTCAGGTTGTCCCTGGCCGACCTGTGGCACGACCGCAATGTTTCCCTGTGCATGGCCGCCTCGCTGGTCGCCGTCATCGCCCCGCTGCTGTTGCTGTTCGGCCTCAAGCACGGGGTGGTCAGCCAGTTGCAGCAGGAACTGCTCAGCGACCCGCGCAACCTCGAAGTCAAGATGCTCAGCAGCGGCCACTATGACCAAGCCTGGTTGCAGCGCCTGCAGGCACGCCCGGAAGTGGGCTTCGCCATTGGCCAGACCCGTTCGCTGAACACCCAGGCCGACCTGCTCGGGGCCCATGGCCGCTTTGCCGACAATGTCGAAGTCATTCCTACCCGGGCCGGCGACCCGTTGCTGGCGACCGACCTGAGTGAACTGGCGCGCGACCAGGTGATCCTCAGCGAACGGGCCGCCGAGCGCCTTGATGCCAAGGTGGGTGACCACCTGCGCCTGCGCGTTGCCCGGCGCCTGAACGAGGTCAACGAGCGCGGCGAGCGCACCCTGCAAGTGCGCGCCATCGTCAGTGCTGTGCGCTTCGCTCGGCCGGCAGCCTTCGTCAGCCCCGAGCTGCTGATGGAGCTGGAGCATTACCGCGATGGCTACCTGGTCGCCAGCCTGGGGGCCAGCAGCGGCCAGGCCATGGACACCCTGAAAATCGGTTATGCCCGGGCGCGGGTCTATGCGCGGGACATCGACAGCGTGGCGCCGCTGGAACACTGGCTCAATGCGCAACGTATCGAGACCACCAGCCGCTTGGCGGAGATCGACAACGTCAAAGCGATCAACCACGTGCTGGGGCTTATTTTCGGCGTAATTGCCGGTGCCGCCCTGATCGGCTGTATCGCCTCGCTGGTGGGCGCCTTCCTGGCCAACATCGACCGCAAGCGCCGCCACCTGGCCGTGCTACGCCTGCTTGGCTTCAGCAGCGCCGCGGTGTCCGCCTACGTGGTGCTGCAAGCGCTCGTGCTGAGCCTGGCAGGCTACCTGGGCGGGCTTGCCAGCTATTACCTGGGCAGCCTGTTGTTCGACCGGCTGCTGGTCAGCAGCCAGGCAACCGGTGCCTTCATCTGTCACATCACCGTCTGGCATGGCCTGGTCGCCCTGCTGCTGGCCTTTTTGGTCGCCGGCCTGGTCGCCCTGATCGGCGCCTTGCGTGCCATACGGATACAACCTGCGGAGAGCCTGCGTGAACTCTAAAGCCTATAGCCGCCTGCTGCTGGCGCCACTCGCTCTCGGCTTCGCGCTGCAAGCAGCAGCGGCAAGCTGGGACGAGAAATACTTCAACCCCATGCCCGAGGCCGACGACGTGGTGCTGCCCATGCCCTGCGAGGGGGCCATGGTGTTTCGCAAGGTGATGATCCCGGTGGCCGGGCCGCTGGACGACTACCCGATCAACATTGGCCAGGACAGCGCCGAATGGGGCTATGTCGAGCAGACCCGGCCCGCCTTCATCGCCGGTAGCTTCACCAGCGCCAAGGGCGAGAAATCGCGCTACTACCTGCTGGCCAAGTACGAGATGAGCCAGCTGCAGTACAAGGCGCTGATGGACGAAACCTGCCCGACCGCCTCCAACAAGCAACGCCTGCCGGTGGTGTCGGTGTCCTGGCTGGATGCCCTGCAGGCCGCCGACAAGTACAACCGCTGGTTGCGCGCCAATGCGCCAGACAAGCTGCCCCGCGAAGATGGCGCGCAGGGCTTTCTGCGCTTGCCGACCGAGGTGGAATGGGAGTTCGCCGCGCGCGGTGGCCTGCAAGTCAGCACGGCCGAATTTCGTGATGGCCGCTACCCCATGGCCGAGGGCCTGAACGCCTACGAGTGGTTTGCTGGCGCCCAGTCCGCCAACGGCCAGTTGCAGCTGACCGGCCTGCTCAAGCCAAACCCCTTGGGCCTGCACGACATGCTCGGCAATGCCAGCGAAATGATGTTCGAGCCGTTCCGCCTGAACAAGCTCGACCGCCAGCACGGCCAGGCCGGCGGCTATGTGGTGCGCGGTGGCAACTACCTGACCAGCGAGGGTGAACTGCGCACCTCGCTGCGCCAGGAAGAACCGTATTACAACGCCGAAGGCGCCGTAGCCAAGAAGACCAACGGCCTGCGCCTGGCCATGGTTTCGCCGACCCTGACCTCGCGCGACCGGGTCAAGAGCATCGAGAAAAGCTGGAGCAGCCTGGGCAGCGATCAGCCGGCCGCCGACAGCAAACAGAAAGGCACGGTGAAAGCGCTGGAAGAGCTGGCCTCCAACGTCGAAGACCAAGCCCTCAAGACCCAGCTGAAAACGGTCGAAAGCCAGCTGCGCGCCAGCAACCAGCAGCAGCAGGAAGCCCGCGACCAGGCCATCCGCGCCAGCCTCAACCTGGGTGCCTTCCTGTGCACCAAGATGCTCGACGACGGCCAGTACCTGGACTTCCTGCAAAAGAACTACGCCAGCAACTGCAAGGCCGGGGAAGAAGACCCGACCTGTGGCGTGCGCAAGGTCAAGCTCGAAGAGCAGGAACAACGCCTGCACAAGCTCAGCCGCTACTACGCCAGCTCGCTGGTGGAGTCTGGCTCGCTGTACGGCAAAGACTTGATCGAAGCCCAGGTCCCGGTGCTGGACGGCTCGCTCAAGGCCAACAAGAACCTCAAGGAACTGTCGCCATACCTGCAAACCCACTGGGCCAACCAGGTGTCGTTCCTGAAGACCCAGAAAATCGACGCCACCGCTTGGCTGAACACCTGCAAGACCGTCACACATTGACCCAAGGACATCCAGGAGCCGCAACATGAACACCACTACATCCAGCCGTATCAACCCTTGGCTCAGTCTGCTGATGGCCGCATGCCTGGCCTTTACCGGGTGCGCCAGCACCGGCAGTTCGATGACCGGTAGCGGCGGCACGCCCGACCCGCGCCTGACCAGCGGCAACGATGCCAAGTTCTTCACCACGTCGGGCTTCCAGGCCTGTGCCATCGCCGCTGGCGGCGGCATCCTCGCCTGCATGCTGTCCAACTCCGGCAACAAGGCGGCATGCTCGATCATTGCCGGTGTCGCAGCGTGCGGTGTGGCCATGGGCGCCAACTACTACCTGGACCAGCGCCGCGCCAAGTATGCCGATACCACCGAGCGCCTGAATGCGATGACCACCGAAGTGCAAGGTGAAACCGCCAAGGTCGCGGAGCGTAGCAATACCCTGCAACGCGTCATCAACGACGACAAGCAACAGATCGCCAGCCTGCAGAAAAGCATCAAGGCCAAGACCGTCGACAAGGCCAAGGCCCAGCAAGACATCGCCAACATCGACCAGAACATCGGCTTGATGCGCAAAGACCTGAACAACATGAAAACCCGCGTCAACGAATACCAGCAAGTGGCCAAGCTCGAGCGTGACGGCGGTGCCAGCCAGGCCGAAGTGCAGAAGGTGGAAGCCGAGATCGCCAAGATGAACACCAAGGTCGCATCGCTGCAGCAAGAGGTCGACGGCCTCTACAACCAGCGTTCGGCTATCACCTTGGGCTGAGGGAGAGCACGCCATGTTCCTGCGTAATTGCCTGTGCCTGGCCCTGCTGGCCAGCCTTGCCGGGTGTGCAACCACTGCCTCGCAGTGCAATGCCTCCGACAGCAACGCCAGCCTGATCGGAAAACTCAACTGTGACTATGGCGGTGGCTATGCCGAAGGCGTACGCAACAGCGAACAGAACCTGCGCAGTGCGCAGGAGCAGAATCGCCAGTTCAACGAGGTCTACGCACAGTTGAGCGCACTACAGGCCTCGACCCGCCAGGACCTGCAAAGCCAGCAGCGCCAGCAGGCCAGCCTGGAGCAGTCATTGAACGGCCTGCTGAGCACCCTCAAGGCCCGCCATGGCAACAAGAGCGATGTGCAAAAACAGATCGCCGGCCTGGAACAGCAGCTCAAGGCCAACCAGGCGGCGCCTTCGGCCAATGCCAGCAGCGCCCAGATCGAAGCCCGCAAGCAGAAACTCAAGGACCTGCAACAACAGGTCAGCCGCCTACAGCTGAGCCTGGGTTACGAGTAAAACCTCTTCGGCAGCTTCGGCTGCCGAATCTTTTCAGGATATCCACATGCAGCGGGTTACCCGCGACACCAGCCCCGCCAAGGACGACCTGCGGGCACTCGAAGCCGCCATGGCGATTATCGTCAGGCACTTCCCCCCAAGTATCGCTCATCTGTTTGCCACCCCGCGCACTGGCAAGGACGGCCTGCGCGAATGGTGGTCGGACCTGCAAGGCCAACCGCACCGGTACCACGACCTGGGCGCCGAGCAGCAGGCCGCCTTGCTGCGCCTGTATGACGAGCGCCAGGACGCCGTGCGCCAACTGGTCGGCAAACTGGAAAGCCTGGGCCAGGCCAACGAGGCGGCGCTGTTGCGCAAGCTGATCGGGCCTGCCGACCTGAACAACCTGTACAGCGTCAACGGGCAACCGCTGGTGGTGCGCTGGGCCGAGCCTGCAGCGCCCAAGCCCGCGCCGGCACCCATGCCGCCACCGGCGCCAGTGGTGCGCCGGCGCTGGATATGGCTGCCGTGGTTTCTGCTGCCCCTGCTTGGCCTGCTGTTGCTGGCCCTGGCCTTGTGGTTCGGCTGGCCTTACCTGCAGCACTGGTTTGCCAGCCGCGAGACCACGCCGTTCGCCTGTGTGAAGGACACGCGGATACAGCCGCCGGAATTTTCCGTGGTGCTCGACACCTCAGGTTCGATGCAACTCAACGTGGCCACCACCCAGGAAGACGAGCAATGGTACTTCCAGCACATCAATGATGACCCGAACATCGATCAGCAACGTGTTGCGCAGCTTACCCAAGCCCCCGTGCGCATGGACGTGGCCAAGAGCAGCCTGACCCACCTGATCAACGACCTGCACCCGGCGGTGGACATGCGTGTGGTGACGTTCAATGGCTGCCGCACGCCGGTCGACCATGGCGTGTTCACGCTGGCCCAGCGTGCGGATCTGATCAAAGGTATCCAGGCGCTGGTTCCCGATGACGGCACCCCGCTGGCAGCCAGCCTGGACGTGACCGCCAGAGCCATGAACGGCCGCGACCGCGACGGTGTGATCCTGATGTTCATCGACGGCGCGGACGGTTGCGAGCAGGACGTTTGTGCCGTGGCACAACGGATTGCCCGGGAACAACCCCGCCTGCGCGTCAACCTGATCAACATCAGCAACAGCAACCTGGCCAGCTGCGTCGCCGAACACACCGGTGGCCGCATCTATTCCGCCAACGATGCCGAGCAGGTAGCCGCGGCCATCAGGGATGCCAGCCAGGAAGTCTCCAGCACGGCCGATTGCGACTAGGAAAAACCATGCAAAGGGTAAACCGCGACACCCATGCCAGCCAGGATGCGGCCAGTGCCCTCGAACAGAGGGTGGCGCTGATTCGCCAGCACTTTCCACCAGGCATCGCCCATCTGTATGCAACCCCCAGGCAGGGGCGCGATGGCGTGCTGGAATGGTGGTCGGAGCTTGAGGGGCAACCGAATCTGTATGCCACGCTCGGGCGCGAACAGCAGGCTGCCCTGCTGAAACGCTACGAGGAGCGCCAGGCAGCCGTCGGCCAGCTGGCGGACGAGTTGCAAAGGCGCGGCCAGGCACCTGCAGCAGAGGCTTTGCGCACGCTGGTCGGGCCACCGGACCTGGCCAACCTGTACAGCATCAACGGCGAACCGCTGGTGATTCGCTGGGGACAACCGACACCCGTCGCGCCGCCACCGCCACCGCCACCGCCACCGCCAAAAGTAGCGTCGATCAAACCAAAGCCCGCGCCAGCACCGGTGAGAACACGGACCGTTGTGACCGTCGAACGCCGCCCCCTGCGCCTTTGGCCCTGGCTGCTGTTTGGCCTGTTATTGCTGCTGCTCTACTGGCTGTACAGCAGCTGGCCCGTGCTGTACCAGCGCTGGCAGGGCTACACGCAGACCGCAATCTGTACGCCGGGGGGTGCCTTCCAGGCGTCGGAGTTTGCAGTGGTGCTGGACACCTCCGGCTCCATGGACCAGCGCATCAGGGTAAAAAAGCAGGATGACCCTTGGTACATCAGCCTGCTGGCACGTATTCCCTTCGTCGATGAACTGCTGGCCAACAACCAGCCGCAACGGCTCACCCGCATGGACGTGGCAAAAAGCTCACTGACCTCGGTAATCGGCGACCTGGACAAGGCTGTAGAGATGCGCCTGGTCACCTTCAATGGCTGCCGCAGCCCGGTCGATCACGGCGTATTCGGCCAAGGCCAGCGCGCCGATCTGATCAAGCGTATTGCCGGCCTGGATGCTCGGGGCGGAACAGGCCTGGGCATCAGCCTGCAAGCGGCAGCCAGCAAGATGAACGGGCGTGACCGGGATGGGGTGATCGTGATGTTCGTGGATGGCCGGGACAGTTGCGGCACCAGTGTCTGCAGCGTGTCGGAGCAGATAGCCAAGAGCCAGCCACGGTTGCGGATCAATGTGGTCAATATCAGCGCCAGCACCGGCTCCAACTGCGCCGCCAGCAATACCGGCGGGCGGGTGTATACCGCCAATGATGCTGCGGCCGTTGCCGCAGCACTCAAGGAAGCGAGCCAGGAGGTAGCCGCGAGCGGTTGCCTGTAGACGCAGCGATAGATGGCACCGGCTGCGCCGGTGTTCGCGGCTAAAGCCGCTCCCACAGATGCACCACAGGCCTTGAGGTCAGTGGCGTTCCTGCTGGGAGCAACTGTCTTGCATATCCCTTCGGGCCAGCACACGCCCTTGTAGGAGCGGCCTTGTGTCGCGATGGGCTGCGCAGCAGCCCCAGGGTTTGCGCACAGATGCACAAATTGCCGCGGCTGCTTCGCAGCCCATCCGACCGGTCCGGCGCCCCGGCAAGGCCGCTCCTACAGGTTCTGTGCCTGCCTTGAAGGCGATGCAGCCCTGTGGGAGCGGCTTTAGCCGCGAAGAGGCCCGCACAGGCGACCCATGATGACGTTTTTCAATCGACTCCATGCCGTTTCCTGCATTGCCGTGCAGAGCGCCGTGCCGGATGCTTTAGTTACTCCGAGACAGCGTTTTTTTCACCCGCAGAGGCCCGTATGAAGACCGTCGAACAAATCCTCAAAACCAAGTCCCAGCACCAGACCGTGTACACCATCGGCCCGGATGACTCGGTGCTCGACGCCCTGAAAGTGCTGGCGGAAAAAAACGTCGGTGCGCTGCCCGTGGTCGAGGGCAACCAGGTGGTGGGTATCGTCAGTGAACGTGACTATGCGCGCAAGCTGGTGCTCAAGGGCCGCTCGTCCGCCGCCACCCCGGTGCGCGAAATCATGAGTGCGCCGGTGGTTACCGTGGAACCCAAGCAGAACCTCGAATACTGCATGAACCTTATGACCAACCGCCACCTGCGCCACCTGCCGGTAGTCAGCAATGGCGAGTTGCTCGGGCTGCTGTCGATTGGTGATCTGGTGAAGGAAACCATCGCCGAACAGGCCAACCTGATCGCGCAACTTGAGCAATACATCCGCGGCGAATGAGCCGCCTCAATGGTAGGCGCGCTCCAGTTCGTCCAGCTGATGGTCGAAGCTGCGCAGACGCGCCGACCAGGTGTACACCAGCACTTCCAGGTCGCGATTGAGCACCGCGGTGTTGCCGTGGCCGCTGTGGGTGGGCTCGCCCAGGTCTAGCTGGTAGCGCTCACGGGCCATGGCCTGGGCCACGCTGGACAGGTCGCGGGCGTTGGCCAGCCAATGGTGATGGTGGTCATGGATTTCGCGGTCGAGCACCCGGCACTGGCGCTTCAGCGCATCCAGGCTCTGCTCCAGCGGCGTGCCCCTGAGTTCGCCCATGACCTCTTCGAACGTACGCCCGGAATGCCAGTAGCTGCCCCAGAAATAGCGGTCGAACACGGTTTCGACACGGCGCAGCGCGACCTTGGTGTTCCAGATGGTCAGCAGCGTTCGACCCTGGATCACTTCGCGCTTGTTCAGGTGCAGTTGCTGCCAGGCAATCCAGGTCAGCGCCACCAGTACAACCGCCACAGTGACTGCGGCAGCGGCATACAGGAAGTGCACCGCCTGGTTCATCGGTTGCGCCTGCCGGATGCCGTGGAAGTAACTGGCCGTCAGGATGCCCAGGATCGTCACGGAGCACCAGAAACCTGGTGCGTAGGGATCTTTCATCGCGCTATCCCCTTATTGTTTTCCTGAGCATAGCAACGGCCACTCACTCGTCAGGTGCCGCTCGGCACTTTATTTTTTCTGCGGGTGAAGCGCCTCGTTGAGTTGGTCGATCATTGGAATCCAGTCGTCATCGGCAATGTACTTTTCTTTCAGGAATGCCCGCTGCGAGTCATTCCAGAACGGGGCGTCAACCAGCTTCACATCGTCGTCGAGCGGCGAATGGGTGGTGATGAACCGGTCGATTTCGACAGGGTCGTCAGAGAGCCCCAGCTGTTTGAAAATTTCCGACAAAGGATGAATCGGCTTGTCCATGGTGCCTCCTCGATGCCGGGCCGATCGTCGACGACGTCAGCCCGGCTTGGGTTGAGAGCATCAGCTGAGCTCACGCACTTCGGCGCGTGGCACCAGCTTCAGGTATTGCTCCATGCTCATGTGAATCAGATGATCGTGATCACCCGCCTCCAGATAGACATCACCCTGACGGGTAAGGCTCGAATCCAGCAGCATTTTTATCTGGTAGGCATCGCCAAGGGCTGGCACCGCACCGCGTTCGCAGTCGTTGAACAGGCTTGGCAGGCCGCTTTCCCGGGTCAGCTGCCAAGCCCCGGACATACGCACCTTGGTCATGTCCAGGTGCCGGTTGGCCGGTAGCACAGCCATGATGTAGTTGCCATGACGGTCATCGAGCATCACCGACTTGGCGACCCGCTCGGCGGGCACGCCGGCCGTGCGGGCCGACTCCAGGCTGGTGGCCGAATGTGGGTGGGGAATGATGTCGTAGTCGCAGTTCGCCTTGTCCAGGCGGGCCTGCAGGGTCTTTGCCATACGCATGATGCACCTCCGGTTTCGCCCCCCAATCTCCAATTTTAGGCCGGGCAGCGGCAGGCAGGGCTAAACTTGTTCAATAGAGGCAAACGAGGTGACGACAGGTGGTTGCCTGCTGCTGGCGCTGGTTGTTGCTGCTGATGCTGCTTGGCATTCCGCCCGGCGGGCAGGCTGCGGCTGTTGCTGGGAGCCACGCCGTAATGGCGGCCAGCGAACAAGCCGTGTTGGTGGTTCCGGTGAGTTTCGCCGGGGCAGCCCTGATCCTGCTGGGCCTCGCCTTCATGATTGCCGAGCTGGTCCTGCCCAACTACGGCGTAGTCGGGTTCTTCGGCCTCATTGCTTTCATGGTCGGCGCATTGAGCCTGATCGACACCAACGCCCCTGGCTTCAGCCTGTCATTGACCCTGATCCTCTTCTTGGCGTTGCTCTTGGTATTGCTGCTGGCCGCAGTGCTGGGCATGGCCCTGAAGGCGCGCCGGCGGGCGTTGGTCAGTGGCGACGCTGGCCTGGTCGGCAGCCTGGCCACCGTGACTCAGGTAATAGCAGGCAACCCGTTCTCTGGCGTTGTGCAGGCCCAGGGCGAGCTATGGCAGGTGCAGTGCGCAACACCGCTGCAAGCTGGCCAGAACGTGCGGATCACCGCGCGCCTTGGCGTCAGGCTGGAAGTGAGCGCGGCCGCGCCTGCGGCGCAAGGAGAATGATCATGTTCATGCAAGTGGGTTTCACTGCCGTGCTGATCGTACTGGCGATGCTGTTGCTGTCGGCGTTCCGCATCTTGCGCGAATACGAACGCGGCGTGGTGTTCCAACTGGGGCGCTTCTGGCAGGTGAAGGGGCCGGGGCTGATCCTGTTGATCCCGGTGATCCAGCAAATGGTGCGGGTTGACCTACGCACCGTGGTTCTGGATGTCCCCCCTCAGGATGTGATCACCCGAGACAACGTCTCGGTCAAGGTGAATGCCGTGGTGTACTTCCGTGTGCTCGACCCACAGAAGGCAATCATCCAGGTCGAGGACTTTTTGGTAGCGACCAGCCAGTTGGCCCAGACTACCCTGCGGGCGGTACTGGGCAAGCACGAACTGGACGAGCTGTTGGCCGAGCGCGAGCAACTGAACCTGGACATCCGCCAGGTGCTGGATGCGCAGACCGATGCCTGGGGCATCAAGGTGGCCAACGTCGAGATCAAGCACGTCGACCTCAACGAATCGATGGTCCGCGCCATCGCACGCCAGGCCGAAGCCGAGCGTGAACGGCGGGCCAAGGTAATCCATGCCGAGGGGGAGTTGCAGGCGTCGGAGAAACTGATGCAGGCGGCCCAGATGCTGAGCAAGGAACCGGGAGCGATGCAGTTGCGCTATATGCAGACGCTAGGGACGATTGCCGGGGACAAGAGTTCGACCATTGTCTTTCCGCTGCCCGTGGATTTACTCAAGGGGTTGGTGGATAAGCAGAAATAGCGTTGGCCCATTCGCGGGCTTGCCCGCGAATGGCCTGAATGCGGTCTATCAGATTGGCGCGCGACGCAAGGTGGCCAGGAAAGTAGCCGCACCAATGAACAACCCGGCAAAGGTCCGGTTCAAGCGCTTCTGTTGCTTGGGCGTGCGCAGCAGGCGCAGCACCCGCGAGGCCAGCCCGGTGTACCCGGCCATCACCAGCAGGTCGACACTGACCATGGTCACGGTAATCGCCACATATTGCGGCAGCAGCGGTGCATGGGGGTTGATGAACTGTGGCAGCACCGCCAGCATGAACACCAGCGCCTTGGGGTTGCTGACATTGACCAGGAAGCCGCGGAACACCAGGCTCAGCGGTTTGCCGATCGGGCGCACGCCGGATTCATCAGTCATGTCCATCGGCAGGGCGCGCCATTGCCTGTAGGCCAGGTAGACGAGGTAGGCGACGCCGAACCATTTGATGAACTGGAAGGCCGTGGCCGAGGCGGCCAATACGGCACCGACGCCGGCGGCGATGATGGCGATTTGCAAAATCAGGCCCAGTTGCAGGCCCAGGGCGTTCCAGTAACCACGCCAGAAGCCGTATTGCAGGCCACTGGACATCGAGGCAATCGCCCCGGCACCGGGTGACAGGCTGATCACCCAACAGGCGGCAAAGAAGCCCAACCATACTTCCATCGACATCACACACCTCGCTCGAACATATGTTGCAAAACGTTAAGCTAAGGGGTTGGTGAAAAAATAACCAGTTATTTTTGATGGGTTTGTGTTGCCTGAGCTGGCCTCTTCGCGGGTAAACCCGCTCCCACAGAATCTCCACAGGGTTTGAAGGCGGTAAAGTACCTGTGGGAGCGGGTTTACCCGCGAAGAGGCCGGATCAGGCAGAGCTGCCCTTTCAGGACAGCGCCTCAAGCTCAGCCTGCATGCTTTCAAGGCTTTCCAGCGCCTCCATCCAGGCCTCTTCCAGCTCACCTTCGCGTTGCTTGAGCTTGGTCTGGCGGGCCAGCAGGTCACGCAGCTCGTCCTTGCGCGCGGACTCGTACAGGCCAGCGTCGCCCAGCGCGGTCTCGATCTCGGCCAGTTGCGCGTGCACCTGGTTAAGTTCGCTTTCAAGCTTGTCGGCGGCCTTCTTGTGCGGTGCCAACTGCTGACGCAAGGCGGCAGCGGCCTGGCGCTGGGCCTTCTTGTCGGTCTTGTCCGGGTTGACCGGGGCAGTGCTGGCCGGCGCACTGCGCTGGCGGAACTCGACCAGCCAGCGGCTGTAGTCGTCGAGGTCGCCGTCGAACGTTTCGACCTTGCCATCGGCTACCAGCAGGAAGTCGTCGGTGGTGCTCTTGAGCAGGTGACGGTCGTGGGAAACCACCACCACAGCACCGGCAAACTCCTGCAAGGCCATGGTCAGCGCCAGGCGCATTTCCAGGTCCAGGTGGTTGGTCGGTTCGTCGAGCAGCAGCAGGTTCGGCCGCTCCCAGGCAATCAGCGCCAGCGCCAGGCGGGCCTTTTCGCCACCGGAGAAGTTCACCACCGGCTCTTCGCAGCGGGCGCCATGGAAGTCGAAGCCACCCAGGAAGTCGCGCAGGGTCTGTTCACGCTCGGTGGGGGCGATGCGCTGCAGGTGCAGCAGCGGGCTGGCCTTGTCGTCCAGCGAGTCCAGCTGGTGCTGGGCGAAATAGCCTACGGCGAGGTTTTCGCCACGGACCAGGCGGCCCGACAACGGCTCCAGCTCACCCGCCAGGTTCTTGATCAGGGTCGACTTGCCGGCGCCGTTAGGGCCGAGCAGGCCAATGCGCGCACCCGGGGTGAGTTGCAGCTTGACCTTGTCGAGGATCGCCTTGTCGCCATAACCCAAGCGGCCTTCGGACATGCTCAGCAACGGGCTGGAGATTTTCTGCGATTCGCGGAAGACGAAGTCGAACGGCGAATCGACATGCGCCGCCGAAAGCTCTTCCATGCGCTCCAGGGCCTTGATCCGGCTTTGTGCCTGGCGGGCCTTGGTGGCCTGTGCCTTGAAGCGGGCGATGTACTTTTCCATGTGCGCGCGCTGCGCCTGTTGCTTCTCGTAGGCCTGTTGCTGCTGCGCCAGGCGCTCGGCACGGGTGCGCTCGAAGGCGGTATAGCCGCCCTTGTACAGGTTCAGCTTGCGCTGCTCGACATGCAGTACGTGGTCGACCACGGCATCGAGGAAGTCACGGTCGTGGGAAATCAGCAACAATGTGCCTGGGTAGCCCTTGAGCCAGTCTTCCAGCCACAGGATGGCGTCGAGGTCCAGGTGGTTGGTGGGCTCGTCGAGCAGCAGCAGGTCGGACGGGCACATCAGTGCCTGGGCCAGGTTCAGGCGCATCCGCCAGCCGCCGGAGAAGTCGCCGACACGGCGGTCCATCTGCTCATTGGTAAAGCCCAGGCCGGCCAGCAACTTGCGCGCACGGGCGTCGGCGGTGTAGCCGTCGGCGCTTTCCAGCTCACTGTGCAGCCGCGCCAGGGCGGTGCCGTCGTGGGCTTGCTCGGCGGCAGCCAGTTCGGCCTGGACCTTGCGCAGGCGCACGTCGCCGTCGAGCACATAGTCCACAGCCAGGCGGTCGAGGGTGTCGACCTCTTGCCGCATGTGGGCGATGCGCCAGTCACCGGGCAGCTGGCAATCGCCGGCATCGGGCGACAGCTCACCGCGCAGCAAGGCGAACAGGCTGGATTTTCCGGCGCCGTTGGCGCCGATCAGGCCGGCCTTGTGACCGGCGTGCAGGGTCATCTCGGCGCCTTCTAGCAAGCGCTGCGGACCACGCTGTAAAGTGAGGTTGGATAGTCTGATCATGATGGTCGCGGAGTCTACCAGCTTCCTCGGCCCATAGCGCGAGTGGAACCATGCACACCGACCTGTGGAATCACGCCCTGGCCCTGTACGCCAGGCCCGGCGTGGAAGCCGCCTGCCTCGACCTGCAGGCGCTGGGTGGCGATGTCTGCCTGCTGCTGTGCGCAACCTGGCTGCAGGCACGTGGCATTGCCGTGCTGGACGAGCGTGCGCAGGCATTGAGAGAAGTTGCCGGGCCCTGGCAACGTGACGTGGTCGCCCCGCTACGCAGCCTGCGCCAGCAATGGCGAACGGCAGCGCAGGGTGATGCGCAGCTGGCGCTGTTGCGTGAACAGGTGAAGGGGTTGGAGTTGCAGGCCGAAAAGGCCTTGCTGGCACGCTTGCAGGTGCAGGCGCTGCAGTGGCCCGCGGACTCGCGTGAGCCCACGGGCGACTGGCTGGCCCGGCTGGCGCCGGACCAGGCTCGGCATCACGACGCGTTGGTAAAGTTGCGCGTCGCGGCGGCTGCGCCTCAGGACGCCGAAGACGGCGCCTGAGCCGGGGTGCTGGCGGCTGCCGACGGTGCTACCGCAGCGGCCTGAGAGGCCGAGTTGGTTGCGGCAGCCGGAGTGCTGGCGGCAGGCGTAGCCGGCTTGGTTTCGGCTGGCTTGCTGGCAACGGGCTTGGCGGCTGCTGGTTTGGCGGCGGTGCGGGCTGGGGCCTTGGCGGCAGCTGGTTTGGCTGCAGCAGTGGCTTTGGCTGCTGGCTTCGCCGCTGGCTTGGCTGCAGCAGCGGTTCTGGCAGCTGGTTTCGCTGCAGGCTTGGCTGCAGCGGTGGCTCTGGCAGCTGGTTTCGCCGCTGGTTTGGCAGCAGCGGAGGCTCTGGCAGCTGGTTTCGCCGCTGGCTTGGCTGCAGCGGTGGCTTTGGCAGCTGGCTTGGCCGCAGGTTTGGCAGCAGCGGCTTTGGCGGCTGGTTTCGCTGCAGGTTTGGCAGCGGCAGAGGTCCTGGCAGCTGGCTTGGCTGCAGGTTTCGCGGCAGTGGGTTTGGCCGTTTTGGCTGCACGCAGGTCAAGCGCCTTGACGGCAGCTTCGCGAACCTTGCCTACACCTTGGGCCAGCTTGAGGCTGTCCTGGGCATCACGCTTGAGTTGCTGAATGTATGCGCGGGTCTGGGTTTGACGTTCCTTGAGGGAGTCGAGCAGTTCTTCAAGTTCGCCAATGCCTTTTTGCGCCTTGGTTTGCGCCTTGGCTTTACCGGCCTTGGCAGCGTCTTGCAGTTTCAGGCGCCCGTTGTGCAGTTTTTCCTGTGCCTTGCCGCGCTGCTTTTCCAACTTGGCCAACAGTTTTTCCGCATCAGCCAGCGCTTGCGAGCAGGCTTCTTCCAAGTGTTCGAGCAGGCTGCCCGAAAGTTGCTGGAGCAGGTGTAACGGCGTACTTACTGGCTTCTTTTTGGCCGACATGGTTTACCTCCTGACTGACGAGATTGCGGCTCATACTATGCTTCTGCTGCTACCGCCGCTAGGGCATGTTGACAGTAATATTTACGCCGCGTTGCATGCCTGGGCAAAGTTGTTATCTTGCAGCTCCGTGCAAGTGTAGTTGCTGAATAAATCATTGCTGATATTTGGCAATTGCCTGACTTGCAGCACATCCCTTGTAGGAGCGGCCTTGTGTCGCGATGGGCTGCGAAGCAGCCCCGGGATTTCAGCGTCTACGCAAATATTGATGGGGCTGCTTCGCAGCCCATCGCGACACAAGGCCGCTCCTACAAGGACCGCGAGCACACCATAGATAATCTAACGCTGGCATACTTCCCCGCTCATTGGCGCAGGAACAGACCATGCCTCGATATCTTGTTTTAGGTTTATGCCTGTTGGCACCCCTCGCCCTGGCCGACAGTGATGAACACGACCTCGCCTACAGCCTCGGCGCCAGCCTGGGTGAGCGGCTGCGCCAGGACATGCCAGGCCTGCAACTGGACGCGCTGGTCGAAGGCTTGCGCCAGTCCTACCAAGGGCAGCCGCTGAAGCTGGACAAGGCGCGCATGCAGGCCGTGCTGCAGCAGCATGAGGCACGGGAGGGCGATGCCGAGACGCAGAAACAGCAGGCGGCCGAAAAGCGCTTCATGGCCAATGAGCGCGGGCGCTATGGGGTGCATGAATTACCGGAAGGCGTGCTCTACAGCGAACTGCAAGCAGGCACGGGCGCGCAACCGAAAGCCGGCGGCAAGGTGCAGGTGCGCTACGTGGGCAGGTTGCCGGATGGTTCGGTGTTCGACCAGAACCAGACGCCGCAGTGGTTCAGCCTGGACTCGGTGATCGAAGGTTGGCAGGTGGCCTTGCCGCAAATGCACGCTGGCGCCAGATGGCGCCTGGTGATTCCGTCGGCACAAGCCTATGGCGCCGACGGCGCGGGTGACCTGATTGCACCCTATACACCCTTGGTGTTCGAGATCGAACTGCTGGCAGTTGGCGACTGACGCCAACCTCAGGCCTGGACCGCGCCCTCTTCCTTGTGCGCGTTGTGCAGCACTTCGATCAGGCAGTCTTCCAGTTCGAAGCGCTCGTGCAGCAGGCCACCCAGCTTGCCCAGCTTTTCAGCGAAGCGTTCGGTGTCCTTGCACTCGCCTTTCGCGCAATGGTCATTGAAGGCCAGCGCGATCTGGGTGATGTCGTTGATCCGTGGGTTGATCTCTTCGGCCAGTTTCAGCGCTTTCTCGTCATCGAAAGCCTTGGCCTCACTGACCAACTGTTCACAGACCTCGAAATGCCACGCCGAACAATAGTCGACAAGCAGGCCGCAAAAATCCCCGTTCGTGTCTTTGTCGGCAAAGGCCAGCTTTACATCGCGCAATGCGCGGAAAGCCTGCACCAGTTCCTGGCGCTCCTCCAGCCAACGGTCGATCAGCTTGTGAACCCCACCCCAGCGTTCCTGAGCGTTCTGACAACTATCGAGCATGGCGATCTCTTCCCTTCTGGGTAGATGCCGCTGCACCTCGCACCACGACCGCGCAGCACAAAGGTGACATCAGCAGGACGGCATCGAGCAGTTGTGTTTTCGGAATACGTGCTGCGAGATTATTCCCGCGCGTGCTGCCCTTCAAGGTACGCAGCGTACAAAGTTCATACAAGTGTTTAATACCCTGTTACACCGCCATTGGTCGCGCTGATGGTGCAACCTTGCGCCCGGTCATGTTCTTGCCAGGCTGCGGAAACGATACGCCAGCAGGCAACTCAAGGGCAGCACCGCCAACAGCAGGAATGCCAGCAGGCTCCACTCAGGCAAGGTCAGGTCTAGAAAGCTCCAGGTCAGCGAGCTGCAGTCCGGGCCACCGAGCAACAGCTGCCGGGCTGCCTCGCCCCAGGCCTGCTCGAACACCCGCCCGATCGGCATCGGGCATACATGAACAGCCCTGCCAGCGCCTTGCAGCCAGACATGCCGCGCTGCCAGCAACGCCCCGCCCAATGCGCAAGCCAACGTCGCCCATGCGTAACGCCGAATGCCCCGTGCACCTGGCGCCTGCAGCACAGCGGCCAGGCTCAGCAGCGCGTACAAGGCAAGCAGCAAACGCTGGCTGAAGCACAAGGGGCATGGCACCAGCCTGAGGATGCTTTCAAGATGGAAGGACGCAGCCAGTACTGCCAGTGCGGCCAGGCAAGCAGGAAGGAAAAAGGTGCGTAAACGGGCCGGCAGCATGGGCGGTGGAGGTCCCGGGGAAGAGGTAGTGGCTTGAAACGGTAGAGGAAAGACGCGCTTTGTTTCAAGGCACGACAGCAACGACAAGTCGCTGAAACGCGTAGGAAATTTCCACTGCCCCAGTAGGAGGCGACTGAAGAAATGGCGTGCAGATCTAACGTGCAACGCTAGATAAATTACCAGCCCCCAAAGCCCGCACCTTGGCGCGGGCTTTGGGGTCGGTCAGGCGCGCTCGCCTTCTGGCAGGGGCAGGGCCAGCAGGCGTTCGTCCAGCAGGCCAAGGCCCTCCTGGAACAGTTGGTTGCTGCGCTCGGTCTCGCCCAGGCCGGCGAGCAGGCGGGCCAGTTCGGCACAGGCCTCGGGGTTGCGCTCCATGCGCAGGCTGCTTTCCAGGTAGTCACGCGCCTTGCCCCACAGGCGGTTCTGCAGGCTCAGGCGGCCCAGGGTCAACAGCAGGCTGGCGTCTTGCGGGTGAGCCTTGAGCCAGCCTTCGGCGGTTTGCAGTTGGCGGGCCGGGTCATCGCCGCGCACCAGTCCGTACAGGCGGGCCAAGTGGCTTTCGTAGTCACGTTTAAGGGCCGTGCGCAGGACTTGCTCGGCCTCGCTCTGCGCGCCCACCTGACGCAACTGCTCAGCGTAGGCCAGCACCAGTTGCGGCTCTTGGCGCTGGGCAGCGGTCAGCTGCTGCCAGGCGCGTTCCAATGCCTGGCGGGCGCTTTGCGCATCCTCGCCACGGGTGGTGGCCAGGCTCAGGTTCTGGCCCCAGGCACGCTGCTCCAGGGCAGCCAGCTCGGCGACCGGTAGCACCTTGCCCTTGCGCAGGTCAGGCAGCAGGCGGATCAGGGCTGACCAATCACCGCGCTCCAGGTACAGGCGCTGCAGCAGCCGCAGCACTTGGCTGTTATGCGGGTGACGCTCCTGCATGGCCAGCAGCGTTTCCAGGGCTCCGTCGCTTTCGCCACGGTCCATCTGCAGCTGGGCATGCGTCAGTGCGATGGCCAGTTCTGCCTGCGGCTGACGCTCCAAGGCGCGCTCGAGCAAATTGTCACTGTCTTCGGTACGGCCCTGCTCGTTGGCAGCTCGCGCAGCACCGAGGTAGTACAGCAGCGGCTGGCGCTCGGCCTCGGCGGCGCGGTGCAGGTGGCGCTGGGCACTGGCCCAGCGGCCCTCGGCGAGGTCGAGCTGGCCCTGTTCGATGGCCAGCCGGATGCGCCGGCTGCGGTTGCGCCGCGACCACGGGTTGACCACACCACTGGAGGTCAGCACCAAGCCAACCAGGTAGCGCAGCAACCACAGCAGCAGGACGACCGCCAGCAGCCCGCCAAGGGCTGCCCACAGCCCCGACTGATAGCGGAAGCCACCATAGGAAATCAGCACGTAGCCGCTGTGCTTGGCGACTGCGATACCCAACGCCGCGGCGACCACAATGGCCAGTACGGCCAACAGGTAGACACGCTTCATGGCTTGCCCCCTTCAGCCTCGGCCGGCAGATGACGGCGCTGGATGTAGGCCTGCACGGCCGCCAGGCTTTCGCTGAGGTCGGGCGTTACTACCGACACCGGCTGCTCGGCCAGCGCATTGAGGCTGTCGAGCATGGCCTTGCTTTGCGGGTTGTCGGCGTTGAAGTTGGCCAGCAACACGCTGCGGGCATCGTCCAGCGCCTGGGTGTAGACCTTGGCATCGCCGTTGAGCGCCGCCCACTGGGCCTGCTCGATGGTCAGGCTCAGGGCCAGGCGCAGCTGGTTCAGTTGCTGCCCGGCCAGCAGCGGACGCACGTTGTCATCGGCGTTGAAGTCGATCTGGAAGTACTTGGAAATCTCGGCCCACCACTGCGACAGGCGGCTGGCCCCATCACCGTCAGCCGTCAGCGCGCCGAGGGCATCGGCATTGCTGTCGAACTCAGGCGACTGGGCGCTCAGCTGCTGGACCAGTTCGCGCTGTGCAGCCAGTTTCAGGAACAGGCCGGTACGGTCGGGTTGCTGGGTGCTGTTGAGCGTGGCCAGGCTGCGCGCCAGCTGCTCACGGGCGGCAAAGGCACCCGGGTCACTCTGCTCGCGCAGGATCTCGTCGGCGCCTTCGACCAGCGCCTTGGCACTGGTGATGTCCTGCAAGGCCGACAGGCGCAGGGTGGCCAGGCGCAACAGGTGCTCGGCTTCGGCCAGGCGCCATTCCTTACGGCTTTCACCCAGCGCGGTTTCCAGGCGCTGGCTGAGGCGCTGCTGGTCGCCCTGCAATTGCGCCACCAGCCGGCGGCGGTCTTCCAGCTCGCTGGCCGCCGGCAGGCTGGCCAATTGCGCGCTGATCTGCTGTTCGCGCTGCTGCAGGGCCTCGGCACGCTGGTTCAGCGCCTCGATGTGCTGGCCCTGGTTGAACTCGCTGCCTTGCAGTTGACGCACCTGCCAGACACCCCAGCCCCCTACCGCCACCCCGGCTGCGCCGAGCAGCAAGGCCAATGCTGCCAGGCCACTGCCGGAGCGCTTGGCAGGTGGGGTGGTAACGGGGTCCGCCGGCGCCTGTGCCGACGGCTGATCGTTATTGGACAAGACAGTCTCGCTCACGTATCCATCCTTTGCATGGGGGCGCATCGCGTTCAGCTTAGCGCCTTAAGAGGCAGGTGCAGCGCTACGCTGCACAGCTACCAGCAAGGCCGTGGCACTGGCGCCACGGCAATCCACAACCTGTTGGGCCCCGGCGGCCCTGGCCTGGTCGGCGACCCGCGGGCTGGGTACGAACAGCGGCAGCCGGGCCAGCTGCGGCCAATCGGCGCCCGCCAGCTGCTGCAAATGTTCCAGACCCTGCCCACTGCTGACCACCAGGCCATTGAGGCGTTCCGCTTCGATGCGGCGCATCAGCGTGCCCGCCGGGTAAGCCGGCAGGCAGCGACGATACAGTTCCAGATAATCGACACTAGCACCTTGCTCTGCAAGACGCTCTGCCAGCAGTTCGCGACCTCCGACGCCGCGCACGATCAACACCCGCGGTGCCGGCACGGCAACAGCCTGGCGCAGGGCCGGCAGCACCAGCAAGGCTTCGCTGTCATCACCACGCGGTGGGCAGCTTACTTCGAGGCCCGCGTCCTGCAACACGGCAGCAGTGGCCTCACCTACGGTGAACCAGCCTTGCCCAGGCGGCTGCAGGCGGGCTTGGGCCAGTTGTTCCAGCAACAAGCGGGCGGCCGGTTTGCTGACCACGATGATTGCCTGGAAGCTGTTGAGCCCTTGCAGCAACACTTGCTGCCGCGCTTCGAGGCCAACGGGTGCAATTTCCAGCAGCGGCAAGCAACTGCTGGCCACCCCCGCTGCCGCCAGGCTTTGCGCCAGCGCCGCGCAGTCCTCGGCGGGCCGGGTCAGCAACAGGCGCCATTGGCTCACGGGTGGCCGGCCTCGCCATAGACTTCCTTGAGGATGGCCTCAGCGCCCTGCCCCAGCAGGTCTTCAGCCACCTGCACGCCCAGCGCCTCTGCAGCCGCACGGGGTGCGCGGGCATCGGCCACCAGCAGGGTGCCGCCGCTCGGTTGGCCGACCAGGCCGCGCAACCACAGCTGGTCGCCGTCAAGCACCGCGTAGCAGGCGATCGGCACCTGGCAGCCGCCATTCAGGCGTTTGTTCAGGGCGCGCTCGGCCACTACCCGGTCGGCGGTGTCGGTGTGGTGCAGCGGCGCCAGCAGGGCATGGATTTCATGGTCGGCGCTGCGACACTCGATACCCACCGCGCCCTGCCCACCCGCCGGCAGGCTGTCATCAACGCTGATGGTGGCGGTGATGCGGTCTTCGAAGCCCAGGCGAATCAGGCCGGCGGCGGCGAGGATGATGGCGTCGTACTCGCCGGCATCGAGCTTGGCCAGGCGGGTGTTGACGTTGCCGCGCAGGAAGCGGATTTGCAGGTCCGGGCGGCGCGCCAGCAGCTGGGCCTGGCGGCGCAGGCTGGAGGTGCCGACGATGCTGCCGGCAGGCAGCGCTTCGAGGCTGGCGAAGGTATTGGAGACGAAGGCATCGCGCGGGTCTTCGCGCTCGCAGATGCAGTAAAGGCCCAGGCCTTCAGGGAAGTCCATGGGCACGTCCTTCATCGAATGCACGGCGATGTCGGCTTCGTTGTCCAGCAAGGCAGTTTCCAGTTCCTTGACGAACAGGCCCTTGCCGCCGATTTTTGCCAGCGGCGCGTCAAGCAGCTTGTCGCCGCGGCTGACCATGGGCACCAGGGTCACCAGCAGACCGGGGTGGGCCTGCTCGAGGCGGGCTTTGACGTATTCGGCCTGCCACAGGGCCAAGGCACTTTTACGGGTGGCAATGCGGATTTCGCGAGTGGACATGGAACGACCCGATCCAGAGAAATGCTGTCGATGATAACAGCATCGCCGGGATCGCTAGCAGATGTGGATCAGTTGAGGGCCCCTTCGCGGCTAAAGCCGCTCCCACAGGTTTACCACTGCCTTCAGAGCGGTACTTTACCTGTGGGAGCGGCTTCAGCCGCGAACAAGGGCGCAGCCCTTGCCATGCGGGCGCATTGTCAGAGGGTCTGCATCATCTTGCGCACGCCGGCCACATGGCGCCGGCTGACGGTCAGGGCATCGCCGTCCAGGCCTTTCAGGTACAGCTGAAAGTGCCCCAGCGGGGTGCGCTGCAGGCGCTCGATACGTTCACGGGCGACTAGCGCATTGCGGTGGATACGCACAAAGCGTTCGCCAAATTCGTCTTCCAGGGCCTTGAGTGGCTCGTCGAGCAGCACTTCGCCTGTTTCGTGGCGCAAGGTCACATATTTGTGGTCGGCAATGAAATAGATCACCTGGGGCAAAGGGATCAACTCGATGCCTTTGCGCGTGCGGGCACTGATATGGCTGCGTGGGCCGCCACCTTCATTGGCCGGCCGGGTCAGCGCCGCCAACTGGGCGCGGTTGGGTTTTTCGGCCTTGCGCAAGGCATCGCGCAACGCCTGGGCCTGGATCGGTTTGGTCACATGGCTGAGGGTACTGTCCTTGAATGCCTCGGCACCGTATTCATCATCCCCGGTGCAAAACACCACCGCCGGCGGCGCCTCGCGCTCGCACAGGCGAGCAGCAACCTGCAGGCCATCCAGGCCTGGCATGCCGATGTCCAGCAGGACCACATCGGGCTTGAGGCTTTCGATCAGCGTCAGGGCCTCTTCGCCGTTGGTGGCGCTGGGCTCCAGTACGGTGTAACCCTCCAGTTCGCCGAGCAGCCGGCTGAGGCGTTCGCGGCCTTGGGGTTCGTCATCAACGATCAGGACATTCATAATTGCGCTGGATTCCTGAATGAGTCTCGCACAGGTATAGCGTAGACAGGTGTGGTTCGAGCGACACTGCGGTCACGCTCTAGACCGGTGCGATGGCCAAAGATTCACTCGGCTGGCAGATTCACTGCCAGTCCTCTGTCCAACTGTAGACGGTCCGTGGAACACTGCCGTTCATTCCTTAAAATCCTTCACTGCCATTTTCCGGGCATTTCTCTCGACCGGCGCCCTGCGGCAGCCAGCCCAACCCTGCTATCATCGGCGCCACTTTTTCGTTCACGCCTGCAATGAGTGAATCCATGAGCACCGACAAGACCAATCAGTCCTGGGGCGGCCGCTTCAGTGAGCCCGTCGACGCCTTCGTCGCCCGTTTCACCGCCTCGGTCGACTTCGACAAGCGCCTGTACCGCCACGACATCATGGGTTCGATCGCCCATGCCACCATGCTGGCGCAGGTCGGCGTGCTCAGCGATGCCGAGCGCGACACCATCATCGATGGCCTGAAGACCATCCAGGGTGAAATCGAGGCCGGCAACTTCGACTGGCGCGTCGACCTCGAAGACGTGCACATGAACATCGAAGCACGCCTGACCGACCGCATCGGCATCACCGGCAAGAAGCTGCACACCGGCCGTAGCCGCAACGACCAGGTAGCCACCGACATCCGCCTGTGGCTGCGCGACGAGATCGACCTGATCCTGGCCGAAATCACCCGTCTGCAGCAGGGCCTGCTGGAGCAGGCCGAGCGTGAAGCCGAAACCATCATGCCCGGCTTCACCCACCTGCAGACCGCGCAGCCGGTCACCTTCGGCCACCACCTGCTGGCCTGGTTCGAAATGCTCAGCCGCGACTACGAGCGCCTGGTCGACTGCCGCAAGCGCACCAACCGCATGCCGCTGGGCAGCGCCGCGCTGGCCGGCACCACCTACCCGATCGACCGCGAACTCACCTGCAAGCTGCTGGGCTTCGAGGCCGTGGGCGGCAACTCGCTGGACGGCGTGTCGGACCGCGACTTCGCCATCGAATTCTGCGCAGCGGCCAGCGTGGCGATGATGCACCTGTCGCGCTTCTCCGAAGAGCTGGTGCTGTGGACCAGCGCGCAGTTCCAGTTCATCGACCTGCCCGACCGCTTCTGCACGGGTAGCTCGATCATGCCGCAGAAAAAGAACCCCGACGTGCCAGAACTGGTACGTGGCAAGACCGGCCGTGTATTCGGCGCCCTGACCGGCCTGCTGACCCTGATGAAGGGCCAGCCGCTGGCCTACAACAAGGACAACCAGGAAGACAAGGAGCCGCTGTTCGACGCCGCCGACACCCTGCGCGACTCGCTGCGAGCCTTTGCCGACATGATCCCGGCGATCAAGCCCAAGCACGCCATCATGCGTGAAGCGGCCCTGCGTGGTTTCTCCACCGCTACCGACCTGGCCGACTACCTGGTACGCCGTGGCCTGCCGTTCCGTGACTGCCACGAGATCGTTGGCCATGCGGTGAAGTACGGCGTGGACACCGGCAAGGACCTGGCCGAGATGAGCCTGGACGAACTGCGCCAGTTCAGCGACCAGATCGAACAGGACGTGTTTACCGTGCTGACCCTGGAAGGGTCGGTGAATGCGCGTGACCACATTGGTGGTACGGCGCCGGCGCAGGTGCGGGCTGCGGTTGTGCGTGGCAAGGAGCTGCTGGCTTCGCGTTAAGGCCTATTGCGAGGGCTTTGCCCTCGTTCGCGGGTGAACCCGCTCCCACAGGTATTGCGCCGGTTTCAAAAACTGAGCAGTCCCTGTGGGAGCGGGTTTACCCGCGAATGGCCCCAACACTGGTCTCAGCGCTTGCCGCTACGAATCATCTCCATGAAGGCCGGCATCGCCGCCTCTTTTTCCGCCACGATCCGAGCCATGTGCGGGTTCTCGCCCATCAGCTGTAGCAACGCCTTGGCCTGCGGGAAGTCCGCCAGGAAGTCGATGTTCAGCACCTTCTTGCCCACCGCGTAGGCCAGGTCGACCGAGAAGCAGAACATCAGGTCTGCCAGGGTCAGCTGTTCACCCGCTACATACGGTGCAAAACGCCCGTTGCGCTTGAGCGTGGCAAAGCCGGCCAGCAAATCGGCCCGGGCCTTTTCCTTGACCAGCGGTTCCACCGACATGCCAAAGAACGACTCGGCGTAGCAGGTACGTGCCGGCAGCTCGATGTATAGCTCGATTTCCTTGAGTAGCTCGCGCACCTTGGCCTGGCCAAACGGGTCGGCCGGCAACAGTGCCTTGCCGCCCTGGGTCTGTTCGATATAGTCGAGGATCACGCTGGTTTCGCTGAGGAAACCGTGTTCGGTTTCAAGCACCGGCACTTTGCCGCGCGGGCTCACTGCCAGCGCCTGTGGCGCCTGGCCGCCATAAAATGCGACTTCCTCGAAGGGCAGGCCTTTTTCCAACAGGGCCAGCTTGACCATGTTGTAGTAGTTGCTGACCGAGAATCCATGAAGCTTGAGCATGAGGTAACAGCCTCCAGGCCGTAAGGGGTTGGCTGGGCTTTTATAGACCGATCGCCCGCCCCTGACCAGCGTCATGCACCCCGTCAATGCCCGGGCATTGCCGCCACAGGCGTGGCACACTGTGCATCCAGAAGAAGGAGATTTGCCATGAGCGAGTATGACGACGACCTTTATGACGATGACGACGACGATTCAGAGTTCGCCAGAGGAGCGCTAGTCGAAGCCGTCCAGAACCAAATTGACGCTGGAGATCCACCTGCGGCTAAAGCCACCTTCAACAAGCTGACTCTGGTCGGATACGAGCGTCAGGACATCCTGAACCTCATGGGTCAGGTGCTGGCGGTCGAGGTCTATAACATGATGACGGAAAAACGGGCGTTCAATCTGCAATGGTATGAGAGCGCTCTGCGTGCTTTGCCTGAGCTGCCTGCTGAGCTGCGTCAAGGCGAGGACGAATAACCCGGCTACACTCGAAGATCAGGCACCGTAGAGAGTGCCGTAATCCTTGTCTGGAAGTCAGGAGTCGCCATGCCTTTTACCAAAGATCTGATCGATGAAATGGAAGTACTCGCGCTGTTCAAGCACGACAGCAGCCAGGAAGGCATCAAGATAACCAGCACCGCATCCCCGGCCCTGATCGCGGCCGCGCAACGCCTGCATGAAAAGGGGCTGACCGATCAGCCTGATGGCGGCTACCTGACCAGCCTGGGTCATGACGCTGTCGAAAGTGTCCAGCTGTTGCAGAACATTCTCAAGGCGCCACAGCCGGCCTGAGTGACGACTTGGGCAACCCTTGATACTGCGCGGTCCCTGTGGGAGCGGCTTTAGCCGCGAACACCGGCGAAGCCGGTGCCATACACCGCGTCGCCTGATTCGCGGGTAAACCCGCTCCCACAAAAAACTGCGCAAACTTAGGTCAGTTTGCAGTAGCCTTGCGCTTTTCCGCCAGGCGCGAGCGCCCGTACAGGAACACGATCGCCAGCAAGGCCACCGCCTGCGCCGACAGCGAGTAGGCATCGGCATGTATCCCCAGCCAATCGAACTCGAAGAACGCCACCGGTCGCGTGCCCAGCACCCCGGCTTCTTGCAGCGCCTTCACGCCATGCCCGGCGAACACCACCGACAGCGCACACAGCAGCGCGGCGTTGATGCTGAAGAACAGCGTCAACGGCAACTTGGCCGAACCGCGCAGGATCACCCAAGCCAACCCCACCAGCAGCACCAGCGCCGTGGCGCCACCGGCCAGCACCGCCTGGTGCCCGGCCGGCCCTGCCTGCAGCCACAGGGTTTCGTAGAACAGGATCACTTCGAACAGCTCGCGGTACACCGAGAAGAACGCCAGCACGGCAAAACCGAAGCGGCCACCGCCGCTGACCAGGCTGCTCTTGATGTAGTCCTTCCATGCCGCGGCGTGGCGACGGTCATGCATCCACACGCCCAGCCACAGCACCATCACTGCGGCGAACAGCGCCGTGCAGCCTTCGAGCAGTTCGCGCTGGGCCCCGCCTACATCTATCACATAGGCTGCCAGCGCCCAGGTGGCAAAGCCGGCGACCAGTGCCAGCGCCCAGCCGATGTTAACGCTGCGCACCGCCGACTGCTGGCCGGTGTTACGCAGGAAGGCCAGGATTGCCGCCAATACCAGAATGGCTTCAAGGCCCTCGCGCAGCAGGATCAGCAAGCCGGAGATGTAGCTCAGCGACCAGCTCAGGCCATCACTGCCCAGTAGCTTGGCGGCCTGGTCGAGCTTGCTTTTAGCTTCGGCCAGACGCTGTTCGGCCTGGGCTACAGGCATGCCGTCCTGCAGGGACTGCCGGTAGGCCATCAGCGACTTTTCGGTGTCCTTGCGCGCCTGGGTGTCAATGTTGTCCAGCGAGCTTTCCACCAGCTCAAAGCCTTCCAGGTAGGCCGCTACCGACAGGTCGTAGGCCTGGTCGTGGTCACCTGCGCGGTAGGCCGCCAGGCTCTTGTCCAGGGTGCTGGCGGTGTATTCGAGCAATTGCGCCGGGCCGCGTTTGACCTGAGGCGGCTGGGCACGCTGGGCGCGGAACGCCTCCAAGGCCCCTGCCCCCTCGTTGGCAGCCACTTCTGCGGGTGTCTGGCGAGCCAGGTCGGCGATATTCCAGGTCTTGTCGCCTTTGCCGGCTTCTGGCTTGGCGGTGAAGCTGGCGATGTAGGCGGCCACGTCCCAGCGCTGGCGGTCGTCCAGTTGGTCGGCAAAGGATGGCATCTCGGTGCCGTCGATGCCCAACGCCAGGGTGTTGTAGAGGTCGAACAGGCTCAACTGGTCAAGGCGGGCGACATCGCGCAGGTTGGCCGGGGCGGGCTCCAGACCGACGCCAGCCGGGCCATCGCCGGCACCGGTGTCGCCGTGGCAGATCGAGCAGTTTTGCGCATACAGCGAAGCGCCACGGGCCGGGTCCGGGGTGATTATCGGGGCCTGGCTGACCTCGTAAGCCACGGCCAGGCGCGCGCCCAGCTGGCGGGCCTGCTTGGCAACAGCCGCGCCCTCATGGCGCTGGTCGATTGCCTGGCGCAGCGCCTGGATGCCCTGTTCCAGGGCAGCTTGCTCGGTATTGGAGGGCAGACCTTTGACCAGTTCGGCCAATACTGTGCTGAATTCCTGCTGCTCGCGGTATTCGCCATCGTCGATCACCTTGCCGTCCTGCACGGTCGGCGGGTAGTCGGCACCAATATAATCCAGCAAGTGCAGGGCCTTGGTAGCCTCGGCGGGGGCTTCGGCCAATGCCGCAGTGCTGCACAGCGCCAGCACCGGGCCGAGCAATAATGCCGGCAGCCAGGCAAGCAGACGGGAACGGGTTTTCATGGCCAGTCTCGAAGGGAATGCGAAAGAGAACATTGTTCACTTCCACTTTGCATCGCTCAAGGGTGCTGGGCGGATTTCATGAAAAATCTTGGTACAAATCTGATGAAACGGGATGTTCTGGGCGAGGACCGGACGCGATCGCTGTGGGTGCGGGTTCACCCGCGAAGAGGCCGGACCTGCTGGCCAATATCCCCTGGCCATTCACCTTCGCAGCCTCCACCGCATTCGCGGGTGAACCCGCTCCTACATTGATCGTTGGCACATCTAAATCGCTGGTGTGGCACAGGCCGGTGTAGGAGCGGGTCTACCCGCGAATAGGCCGGGCCTGCTGGCCAATACCCTTGGCCATTCACTGTCGCAGGGACCACCGCATTCGCGGGTAAACCCACTCCCACAGCGGCCCCAGACTATTGAAGAACCTTGTTCAGCCCTAGCTCCATATCATCAATCAGCGCCTTGGCCATCTCACTGAGTATCCGCGCAGCACTGCCGGCAATACGGTCGTTTTCCATTTCCGCTTCGGTGGTCAGGTGGCGGATGCAGCCGAGCAATACCGATAACTGAGAAAAGGCATGGCTGAACGGCACATTGGGCTGCAGGCGGAACAGGTCGAAGGTTTCCACCCCTGCGGTTGCAGAGTCTCTTGGATCATTGCTCATCGGGTCGCTCCTTGATCGTGGTGGGTTGCATGTGTGTGATCGCACACGGCATTGATCAGGCGGCAGAGCAATCGAACATTCATGCCCATGGCATTGCGCATGTCGCCAGGAGGATTGTCGAGCAGGGCTGTGGTGGTGTGGTCGATGGTCAGGGTGAGGGCGCTGATCAGCTCTTCGCAGTCTTTGGGGGTAAGTGGGTCGGCTACCGATATGGCGGGTGGGTCTAGCAGAAGTAATTCGGTAACAGATGAATCGTGGATGAGTTTTTTCATGATCGCATTCCTGGTGAATGATCTATGAACTGCAATCCTCTTCGTCTCACGGAAATTGGGTGGCAGTCGTGCGAGGGATGAGACCCGGGCTCACAGGAAAACCCGACCAGGCGAAAGCCTGCCCGCGCACGACCACCATTAAGCGGTGCGTTCTGTGAGTACCGGGGGTCTCAATCCCGATCGCCTTGCGAGGCGACCCCACGACAGTAGTCCGGGAACACTTCCCAGCCAAGACAGCACCATCCGACAGGTGCTGTAGGATAATTCGACAGAGCATCCAAACTGAAGCAATTGGTTTCAGGTTCGGAAATGTCTTACACATTCATCGCTGCTGCGTTTTTCCTCATAGGTGTATTTGCCTACTACGTATGCCCCCCAACCTGAAGAATGCGCACTAGACCGTTTTCGTCTGTAAATGTCATGCGCTGGCTACCACTGAGACGGACTTGCCAGATCTCCGGTTTCTTGCTCAGTTTCTTCAAGTTGGAATCCCCCATTTCACTCGCAGCCTGCATGGGTGAACGCCCCCCCTTTTGAATGGCCTCAACGAAAGTCTTGTAACTGCGCTCTTCAGCAGGCGACAAAACCTTTATGTCCTTCTCACGAGGTAATTCCAGCCTGTATGTGGTACTAGCGGTACTTGGTGAAGAGCTAGAAGGGCTAGCCCGAACCAAAGTTTGCCTCGGCTTGGAAAAATCCAGTTTTTTCGGCCTATGAGAACGTTTCATGTGCCCCGTCGGATCAAAAAAATTCACCGGATCACACGACACATAGGCATAGCTGTTCCACCCGCCCTTGCCGAACGGGCTCCAACTGTCCGGGCTGTTGAAGCGCATCAGCAAAGGGCTGAAAGCCCGATAGCCGGCCCCAAGCAGATAACACCCCGTCATCAGGTCACGAGGCTGGCCATTGAAACCTGCCACCACGGAAGGCTGGGTAGCAGTGAAGCCGTAGGGTGCGTAGTTTAACTTCGCACGATAGTGCCCCACCTGCCCATCAATGACACTGTGCCTTGAGTCCGCCGCCAGCAAGACCGAGTCGGGCTCTTGCCCGCTATTGATCTGCGTGACGTTGGCCCGCCCGTCACTCACAAGTGAGCGTGCATTCAACGTCCCCACCTCTGTCGCCAACTCTTTCTGCCGATAAAAGAGTTTTACCGAGCCACCGGATACAGCATAAGTAGATATCTCCATGTTCCACCTGCCTGGTTAAGTTAGGCAGAGCATGGCGAACTTTCAGACTGCCAGGTAACTGGAAGAACTGTTAAAGGCAATCACTTCCCCCGCAGGCAGACTTTGACCATCACTGGATCAGTGTGGCTGCACATCCGCACTTGCCTTCCACCCCCCACCCAACGCCAGGAACACGCCAACCTGCCCCAACGCCACCTGGCTATTGGCCGCCGCCAGCTGCGCACGCATGTCGGTATAGGTCCGCGTGGCCTGCAAATCCGCCAGGAACGACTCACGCCCGGCCTGGTAATAGCGGTGCGTCTGGTCGGCCGCTTCCTTGGCCGATTTCTCCGCCTCGGCCAGCGCATCGCGCCGGTCCAGCAGGGCACTGTACTGCGCCAGGCGGGTCTGGGTTTCACGAATAGCGTTCAGCACCACCCCATCGAAATTCGCCAGCGCTGCCTGAGTCGAGGCCTCGGCCATGCGAATGCGCGCACGGGTGCCGTTGGTGGGGATGCTCCAGCTTACCTGCGGACCGAAGCCCCAGCGGTTGGTCGACGGGTCGCCAAGGTCATCGAGGATACCGATGGTACCCACCTGGGCACCGATGCTGATATCCGGGTACAGCGCGCCGGTCGCTACCCCTATGTAGGCAGTGGCTGCCGCCAACTGGCGCTCGGCCTGGCGCACGTCCGGGCGGCGCTTGAGCAAGGCCGCGCCATCGCCTACCGGAACCAGCTGGTTCAAGTGCGGCAATTCAGCACAATCAGCGGTGCCGGCAGGCAGCTGGTCAACTGGCTTGGCCAGCAACGCAGCCAGGGTGTACATGCCGGTTTCACGCTCGGCCTTGAAGCGCGGCAGTTCGGCACGCAACGATTTGAACTGGGTCTGCGAGCGGGTAACCTGGGTTTCATCACCGCGGCCGGCATCACGCAGGCGCTGGTTGAGCTTCACGCTCTGCTCCTGCAGGTCGAGCGACTCGCGGGCGATGTGGTATTCCTCGTTGGCCGAGCACACTTGGGTGTAAGCCTTGACCACGTCCGCCACCAGGGTGATGCGGGCAGTATCGGCCGCAGCCTGTACAGCGTCGGCATTGGCTTTGGCGGCCTCGGTGCCGCGCTTGAAGGTGCCCCACAGGTCAAACTGGTAAGAAGCGCTGATGATGGCTTCACCAATGTTGGCCACTGGCACCTTCTCGGGTAGCAGGAATGCCTGACCGGCCTCTTGCAGGCGCTGGGCACCGAGTTTGACGCCACCGTTGAAGCCACCCTGCGATTCAGCCACTTCGACCTGGGCGCGGGCCTTGGCAATGTTGGCGGCGGCCACGCGCAGCTCGGTGTTGGCACTCAGGGCCTGGCGCACCAGTTCGTTCAGCCGTTGATCCTGATACAACTGCCACCAGTCCTCGGGCACCGGCGCCGAGACCACGCTGTCGGCATCCTGGCGCAGCGGGCCGTTGAGGTCGCTGCGTTGCACCGCCGCGTCCTTTGGCACCTCATAGTCGGGGCCGACCATCATGCAGGCGCCCAGCGACAGGCACAGGCCGGCCAGGATCAGCTGTTTCATGGGCGCTGGCCCTCGATGATCGACACCGTGGCGGTACGCCCGGCGATCATGCGGAAGTCCTCAGGTACTTCGTCGAAGGCGATGCGCACAGGAATACGCTGGGCCAGGCGCACCCAGCTGAACGCCGGGTTGACGTTGGGCAGCAGGTTGGCGCCGCTGCTGCGGTCGCGGTCTTCGATGCCAGCAGCGAAGCTTTGCACATGGCCACGCAGGCGGGTGTTGTCGCCCATCACGCGGATGTCCACGGCATCACCGATGTGGATACCACCCAGCTTGGTTTCCTCGAAGTAGCCGTCGACATGGTACGAGGCGCTGTCGACCACCGACAGCACCGGGCGGCCGGCGGTGACGAATTCGTGGTTACGCGGCGCGCGGTCATTGAGGTAGCCGTCCACCGGGCTACGTACCACCGAGCGGTCGAGGTTGAGCTGAGCAGTATCGACCGCCACCTGCGCCTCGCTGACGGCCGAGCGGGCGCGGGCCTCGCGGGACTGGCTTTCTTCCAACTGCTCGGCAGCCACCAGGTTGCCCAGCTTGCGGTTGCGCTGCGCTTCGCGGGTGGCCTGGGCCAGGGTTTCCTGGCGTTCGCCGAGGGTGGCCTTGGCCTGGCGCAGGGCCAGGGTGAAGCGGTCCTGGTCGATGGTGAACAGCACGTCGCCGCGCTTGACGGTCTGGTTGTCGCGCACCTCGACCTTCTGGATCAACCCGGACACATCCGGGGCGATCTGGATCACGTCGGCGCGGATGTGGCCGTCGCGGGTCCAGGGGGCAAACATGTAGTAGACCACCATCTGCCACACGAGCACGGCGGCGAAGGTCACTACCAGCAAGGTCAGGACCACACGGCCCAAGGTCAGCAAAGGTTTTTTCATGGCAGCATCAGGTTTCGGCAAAAGTGGTCCACCGCGCCAAGCAGCACGGCATACAGGGCAACGTTGAACAGCGCCCGGTGCCAGACCAGGCGGTAGAAATGCATACGCACCAGCACCGCGTGTACCCCGAGGAACAGCAGGTAGGTGCCAAACATCATCACCAGCAGCGTGGGCAGGAAGACCCCGCTGATATCCAGTTCACCAATCACAGGGGCGCTCCGTCGAGGCCGGGGGGCAGTTGGGGTTGTTCGGCGGGTTCGAGCATTACCTCCACTCCCGGCAACAGCGCCAGGCGCAGGCCGCTCAGGGCATGCAGCAGGTGGGTGCGGGCATCGCCGCGCTCGTACAGCTCGTCCAGGTTCAGCGCCAGCCGTGCACGCTCCATGTTGCGCAACAACGCGGCCGGGGCATGCAGGCGTTCACCGGCACGCAGGCAGGCGGCGTAGTGGGCGCCGACTTCCTCGATCACCGTGGTCAACCGTTCACGGGCCTGCTGACCAGCGCGCGGCAGGTATGCCAGCAGGTCGAGCAGGTTCAGCCCGACGCGCAGGTCGCGCAGGGCCACGCCGCTGTCCTGGCCGGTTTGCGACAGGCGTGGCAGGTGCTGCATCAGGCGGTCGAGCATCTGCACACCGACCTGGCGGTGTTCGGCCAGGGTCGCCGGTTCGGTCATTTCGACGATGTCGCGCCAGGCGAAGCGGGTCATGCGCTTGGCCGCCAGCTCCACGCCGAACGGGCGCATCACCAGGGTCCAGATAAAGGCGAACAGCAGGCCAACCGGGCCGGCCAGGTTGGAGTTGAGGAAGGTGAAGAAGTCGGCGTCGTAGGCGCCCTGGATACTGATGAAGGTCGAGGTGTTGACGATGGTCAGCAAGGTGCCCAGGTAGAAGCGCGGCTGCACGGTCAGGGTGCCGACGCAGATGAACGGCACGGCAAAGGCCAGCACCAACATCGGGAAGTCGTGCAGGTTGGGCAGCACCAGGAACAGGTACAGGCTGGAGAAGATGACGGACATCAGCGTCCAGAAGAAGAACCGGTAGATCTGCGGCGCCGGGTCGTCCATGGCGGCAAAGAAGCTGCACGAGACGGCGGCAAGGATCACCGCACTGGCGCCGTCGTTCCAGCCCAGGCCGATCCACAGGCCGCATGCAACGACGATTGCCAATACCGTGGAGGCGACTGAATACAGCATCAGGCCACGGTCGAAGAACGCCGTCAGGCGGCCCAGGCGCCAGTGACGATAGACCGCGCGCCAAGGCTTGGCATCATCGGTGCGCAGGGCGTGTTGCAGGGAGCAGCAATCCTGCCACAGATCAGCCCACTCGGTCAGGCGATACAAGGCGTTGGAAAGCAGTAACTCGGCGCGTTGGTCGAGAGCGGCAGCGCCGGGCTGAAGGCGGTCGATCTGTTCGTGCAGCGCGGTCCAGCGCGCTACCGAAGCACTTTCGGCAGTGCCCTTGAGCCATTCGCGGGCCGCTTCAAGCACTGGCTGAAGCTGGGTGAACTGAGCCGGAGCGCGGCCTTCGAGGGCCACCAGGGCGTCGTCGAGGGCGTCAATCACCGGCAGGAGGTGAATCATCCGCCCGCGCAGTTCGCGGGCGTTCTTCAGGGTATGCGGGCCGGCGCCTTCGTGGCCGAGCTGGCCAATCATCAGTTCCAGCGAGTTGAAGGTGGCGACCATCGCCCCGCGCATGCCGCCGACCTTGTCGGCGCTGACATCGCGGGCCAGGTAAGTGTCGCTGTAGCGAATGGCTTCGGTAAACCAGTTGCCGGTGGCGCCGACTACCACGGGCGCCAGGCGGCGCGGCCAGAAGATGGCCCCGACCACGGCCGCGCAGACGATGCCCAGGCAGATTTCCTGGGCGCGGGAGGACGCCACGTCGAACACCGCCAGCGGGTTATCCACAACCGCCAGAGCGATCATCGGCAGGGTGTAGCCCGCCAGCATCAGCACGTAGTTGTTGGCCGTGCGCAGGTTCAGCGACAGGAACAGCAAGGTGCCGGTCCACAGGGCGATGGCGATGCTCAGCAGCAACGGCGACTGTACCAGCGGCGGCACCAGGAATATCGCCCCGCCGGCACCGAGCAAGGTGCCCACGGCACGGTACACGGCCTTGGAACTGGTCGGGCCGACGAATGGGCTGGAGACGATGTACACCGTGGCCATGGCCCAGTAGGGGCGCGGCAACTGCATGAGCAGGGCGATGTACAGGGCAATCATGGAGGCGGCAAAGGTGCGCACGCCGTAGAACCAGTCGCGGGCCGGGGGGACCGAGCTGAAAAAGCCGTTCATGCCACCCCGCCTGCGCTACCCAGGCCGGCAGCTTCGAAAGCGCGCAGCACGCGCAAGGCGGCTTCGAGGTCGGCCTGGTCGATGCCGTGCAACACATCGCGGCGCAGGCGCACCAGCTCGGCTTCGATGGCCTCGGCCAGGGCGCGGCCTTCGGCGGTCAGGCTCAGTGCCTTGGCGCGGCGGTCGAGTGGGTCTTCGCTGCGGCAGACCAGACCGGCCTTGCACAGCTGGTCGAGCAGGCGCACCAGCGACGGGCTTTCCAGGCCGGCGGCCTGGGCTACAGCCACCTGGTGCACGCCGTCGCCCAGGCGCACGATCATCAGCAACGGCGCGGCGCAGGCCTCGGAGATGCCGTAACTGATCAGGGCGGTGTGGCAGATGCGCCGCCAATGGCGAGCGGCAACCACCATGCCACTGCTGACTTGCAGGCGCAGGAGATCAAGGGACATGGAAGGAACCAAGGATATTCATAGTTTGCTAACTATCAATATACGCCTGCCCCACCCCCTGTCGTCAACAGGGGGTGACGGGGGGTATGGATGAATTGTTGTTCATGCTGGGGGTTTTGCACTGCCTGTTCGGGCCTCTTCGCGGGTGAACCCGCTCCCACAGGTACTCCACAAATTCTGAGGTTTGTGATTTTCCTGTGGGAGCGGGTTCACCCGCGAAGAGGCCCGAACAGGCGACACAAGACTCAGGGCTGAATCTGGTCTTCCAGCTTCATGGTCAAGGCCAATGTGCTGCCCATCTGCACCGCCCGGTCCCGCCACTCCTGGTATCGCGTCGCGTCACGGCTGCTGAAATGCACCGCCAGCTCTTCGGCCGCCTGCACCACCCCCGCCGCCGCTGCCAGTTCCAGCCAGTACAGCGCGGTCTTGATGTCGGCCTCTACATACAGCCCGTGCATCAACCGGTAACCCACCTCAAACCGGCAACGCGCTTCGCCCCGCTCAGCCCCCCGCATGAACCACTGGTAGGCCTGTACCAGGTCGACCTGCCATTCCTGGTCACCATCGCACACCTCTTCTTCATACAGGTCGCCCAAAGCCGCCGCCGCGTGCAGCATGCCGCGCTCGAAGGCCTGCCGATAGCAATCCGCCGCCTGTACATAGGAGGGGTCGATACCCTTGCCGAAATAGTGTTGCTGCCCCAGGTTGAACCAGGCGGCTGCATTACCCTGCAGGGCCGCCATGCGCAGCAGGTGCCCGGCCAGCACGGTATCGGCGCGCCAGTACTTGCCGTTGAGCCAGATCCAGCCGAGGTCGTTGAGCGCCGCCACGCTGCCTTGCAGGGCCTGGCGGCGCAGGTCTGCATACACCGCCTGCAGGTCGCTGGCTTCGTCCAGGCGGTTGACCAGCAGCGAGCGCTGGCTGGGCAAGCCGACACCCGCAAACAAGCGATGCCGCCTCCCGGCGGGTGCAGGTGGGGCGATGACCCGCTCGGGCAGAAGGCGGGCAAGCAGCGAATGGATATTGCTGGCAGCAGACATGTTCATCCTCATTGAACGACGCACAACCCCAACCTTCGGCTGTGATGAGGCGTGATTCTGCGTGACGTCACGTCAAAACCTGTCGCGAACGATTCGGCACAAGGCAACCAAATGCGAGTTCCTTGATCTGAGCAGGCTGTGGCCAATTGCCATGCCCCTCGCGTGCCGCCATCCTATTGCGGCAAGCCTAGACAAGGACGTTACCTTTTGCCGTTCGCCACCACTCGCGCCACCCTCAGCCGTCAGTGGGCGCTGCTACGCCAGCTGCCCAGCCGCTCACCAGGCATTACCAGCGCCGAGTTGGTATGGCGCCTGCGCGATGTGGGCTTTACCGTCAGCAAGCGCACTGTCGAGCGCGACCTCAATGAGCTGTCGCTGATCTTTCCGCTGGAGCGCAATGACAAGAGCATCCCGTTCGGTTGGCACTGGTCGGCGAGTGCGGTGGGCGAGTTGCGCGGCAATTTCGATTTGCTGACGCACCTGCGTGGGGATGCGTTGCAGCCCGCCCAGGGTGAGGGCGTGGAGCTGGTGGCGCGGATCAGCGATGCGCTGGCACGGCAGTTGCGCGAAGCGCCGCTGAGCAGCGACATGCAGCTGACGGCGCTGGAACATGGGCACCGGTTGCGGGCTACGGTGAGCGATGGCTGGCCGTTGCGCTGGTGGCTGTTGAGCCATGGCGATGGTGTGGTGGTGGAGCAGCCTGCGGGGTTGCGCGAGGAGATTGGCAGGATCCTGAGCAATGCGGCGGCGCAGTACCTGAGTTGATTGGCTGTGCCGGCCTCTTCGCGGGTAAACCCGCTCCCACAAGAGACCGCACAACCATCAGAACCTGCGCAATACTTGTGGGAGCGGGTTTACCCGCGAAAGGGCCGGTACAGGCTTACGAACTAGCGCTGCATCCCCCAGCGCCTCACGGTCAGCCGCTCCAGGGTATTGAACACCAGCCCTTCCACCAGCAAACCGATCAGGATCACCACCGCCAACCCGGCAAACACCTTGTCGGTATACAGCTCGTTGCGGTTCTGGAAGATGTACCAGCCCAGCCCGCCCTTGCCGCTACTGGCGCCGAACACCAGCTCGGCGGCGATCAGCGTGCGCCAGGCAAACGCCCAGCCGATCTTCAGCCCCGACAGAATCGACGGCAGGGCCGCCGGCACCAGGATGTGCAGCACCAACCGCAGACCTTTCAGGCCATAGTTGCGGCCAGCCATGCGCAGGGTCTCGGATACGCCGAGGAAGCCAGCGTAGGTATTCAAGGCCAGTGCCCACAGCACCGAATGCACCAGCACGAAGATCAGGCTGTTGTCACCCAGGCCGAACCACAGCAAGGCCAGCGGCAACAGCGCGATGGCCGGCAACGGGTTGAACATCGAGGTCAGCGTACCCAGCAAGTCACGCCCCAGCTGGGTCGAAACCGCCAGGCTGGTCAGGCCGAAGGCCAGGACGATACCCAACACATACCCCTTGAGCAGGATCACCAGCGAAACCCCGACCTTGGCCGGCAGCTCGCCACTGATCAGGCCGTCCCACAGCGCTGCGGCGGTCTGCAGGAAACTGGGCAGCAACAGGTCATTACCCTGATAGCGGGCCACGGCCTCCCACAGCAAGGCGATCACCAGCAGGATCACGGCCTTGCGCAGCCAGCCCTGCTGCCACAAGCGCTGGGCCAGGGGCAATTGACGTTCCACAGGCACACTCAGCAGGGGCTGCAGCTGCACCTCGTATTCCTGGCGTACAGGTGTAGTGGTCATGGCTGAAGCTCCTGTCAGTAGGCGATGCGAATGTCGTTGAAGCCCAGGTCGTCGGGCTGCTCCGGAACGTCTGCCTCATCGAACAGCAAACGGTGGATACGCCGGGCACTGGCCTGGAAATCGCTGCCGCCCAGGCTGCCCAGGTCGTACTGGTGGCTGTGTACTTCAGCCCGCACCCGCCCCGGGTGTGGCGACAGCAGCAGGATGCGGTTGCCCACCACCAGCGCTTCTTCGATGGAGTGGGTGACGAACAGCAAGGTAAAGCGCACCTCCTCCCACAGCAGCAGCAACTCCTCCTGCATCTTTCGCCGGGTCAGCGCGTCCAGGGCAGCAAACGGTTCGTCCATCAGCAGGATTTTCGGCTGCGTGGCCAAGGCGCGGGCAATCGCCACGCGGGCCTTCATGCCGCCCGACAAGGTATGCGGATAGGCATCGGCGAACGCCGCCAGGCCGACCTTGTCCAGGTAATGCAGCGCCCGTTCTTCTGCCTCGGCGCGTTTGAGCTGGCCAGACACCAGCAGCGGGAACATGACGTTCTGCTTCACCGTTTTCCACGGTGGCAGTTGGTCGAACTCCTGGAACACCACGATGCGATCGGGGCCTGGGCCGCGCACCGCCTGGCCTTGCAATAAAATCTGCCCCTCCTGCGGCGGGATGAACCCAGCCACGGCCTTGAGCAAGGTGGACTTGCCGCAACCGGAGGGGCCGAGCAGTACAAAGCGGTCGGCACGATCGACTTCGAAGCTGACCTGGTGCGTGGCGCGCACCACGCGTTGCGCGGTGCGGTATTCGAGGCTGAGGTTATCCACCTTGAGCAAAGGTGGTGTGGCGACACGGCTCAGGTTGCTGGCCGTGTGGCCTGGCAAAGGGGCGGTCATGATCGGTCAGCTCCCCTGCAGCGGGCGTTCATCCTGGAAGAAGTAGTCCTTCCACGATTCCGGCTTGTGCTTGATGGCGCCTACCCGGTAGAGGAAGTCGGCCAGCTTGTAGGTGTTCTTGGGTGTGACGGTGAACTCGTACTGCGGGTTGTCGATCAGCTTGATCAGGGCATCGCGGTCGATCTTGGCCTTGGTCACGCGGATGTAGGTGTCGGCCGCAGCGGCCTTGTCCTTCTGGGCGAAGTCTGCGGCTTCAGCCAGCGCATCGACGAACGCCTTGTAGGTTTTCGGGTTGTCCGTGCGGAATTTCTCGGTGGCGAACAGCAAGGTCGGCGAATTGGGGCCAAGCAGGTCGTAGCTGTTGAGCACCACGTGCACGTCCTTGTTGGCCAATACCTGGTCCTGGAACGGCGGGTTGGAGAAGTGCCCGTTCAGCTCCGTGCCGCCGGCCAGCAGCGCAGCGGTGGCATCCGGGTGCGGTACGGCCAGGGTGTACTTGTCGAGGCGGTTGTATTCCTTGTCGCCCCATTGCTGGGCGGCGGCGTACTGCAGGAAGCGCGACTGCACCGAAACACCTACCGCCGGCACGGCGATGCGGTCCTTGTTGGAAATGTCGGCGATGGTCTTCACATTGGGATTGCTGCTGACCAGGTAATACGGGAAGTTGCCCAGCGAGGCCACGGCCTTGACGTTCTGCCGACCCTTGGTGCGGTCCCAGACGGTCAGCAGCGGGCCGACGCCGGCACCAGCGATATCGACCGAGCCGGACAGCAAGGCGTCGTTGATGGCCGAGCCACCCGACAGCTGGGCCCAGTCGACGTCGATGTCGATGCCCTGCTCCTTGCCATGCTTCTCGATCAGGTGCTGGTCACGCACCACGTTCAGCAGCAGGTAGACGATGCCGAACTGCTCGGCGATGCGGATCTTGCCTTCGGCTTGCGCCACGGCGGGGGCGGCCAGGCTGCCAACGACCAGGCTGGCGCCCAGGCCGATGCTTGCCGCCAGGCGGCTGATGGATTTGCGCATGATGGTTTCCTCAGACGTCAGTACGGGGCATCGCCCTGGATGGTGGTGCGGTACAGCTTGCGCCGCAGGTGGGCGGGGCAGCCGGCGGCCAGGTGGATCAGCGAGCGGTTGTCCCAGAACACCAGGTCGTGGGGCTGCCACTGGTGGCGGTAGATGTTCTGCTCCAGCACGCTCAGGGCATACAGCTGTTGCAGCACGTCGCGGCTTTCGTCCTCTGGCAGGCCAACGATGCGGGTGGTGAAGCCTTCGCTGACAAACAGCGCCTTGCGGCCGTTTTCCGGGTGGGTGCGCACGACCGGGTGGATGACTTCTTTCACCTGCGCCAGTTGCTCGGCAGTCAGGGTCGGGCGCCAGTTGCCTTCGAACTTGGTCTCGGCGTAACGGGCGGTGTAGGAGTGGGCAGCATCGCGACCCTCGACCACTGTGCGCAGCGCATCGGGGACGGCGTCCCAGGCTTTGTGCATGTCGGCAAACAGGGTGTCGCCGCCTTCGCTGGGCAGTTCCTGGGCATGCAGCATGGAGCCGAGGCTGGGCAGTTCCTTGTACGACAGGTCGGAGTGCCAGAACTTGCCGGCATCACCCAGCCCGATGTTCTGGCCGTTTTCGATGATGTTGGAAACGATCAGGATTTCGGGGTGGCCGGCCAGCAGGAACTGCTTGAGTACGTGGATCTGCAACTCGCCGAAACGGCGGCTGAAGGCAATCTGTTGGTCCGGGCTGATGCGCTGGTCGCGGAATACCAGCACATGATGGTCAAGGTGGGCGCGATGGATACGGGCGAAATCCTCGGCATTGACCGGTGTGGCCAGGTCCAGGCCGATGATCTCGGCGCCGACGGCACCGGCGAACGGGCGGATTTCGAAGGATTGCGGCTGGGCGCTGTCGATGGTCGACAAGGCGTTCGAGGCGGCTGACATTGTTCACTCCCACGCAGTGCGCGACTTCTATGGCGCGCAACGATCAGAAACGCACGGGGATTTCCCGTGTGGGTTCAAGTCGTGCGGCGCATCGATTGGTCGACGGGTACGCAGTGGAAGTGACTATAAAGTCATAAGAGCAATAATTTAAATACCTTTAAAGAATAACCATAGCACCGGCCTGGGCTGAGCCGTCTCAGATCAGCCCGCCCTGCTCTTCTTCATCGATCAGGTTGTTCAGGCTGCTGAGCGCCTTGCGCGCGGTGGAGCGGTTGAGCAGCTTGGCCTGGGCGCCGGCGGGCAGGTCGGTGATCTTGAACACGCCTTTGGCGGTCAGTACATCGATCAAGTCTTCAAGCACGCGGATCATGTCCAGGTCGCTTTGCTTGAGCTGGTTAAGGCTGTTTTCCACGACGTCATCGGCAAACCATTCCTGGATATCGGCATGGTCGGCGGGGAGCATTTCGGTGAACTGGTCAAAAGCGGCTGCTTCTACCCGCAGCAACTGGCCAGCGGCGTCGCGTTGCACGTAGAACATGGCGGTGTCCCTCGTCACGTTGGTTCCTTGTTGGTAGACAGCAGCATAGGCAAAGATCGCCGGGTACGCAGGCCCGGCGCCAGAGTATGCGCTGTCGGAAGATGGCAGGAAAGGGCCGGTGTAGCCAATGCCAGGCTAACGCGATCCCTTGTAGGAGCGGCCTTGTGTCGCGAAAGGGCCGCAGAGCGGCCCCACGGTTTCAGCACCCACGCTGAAATTGTCGGGGCTGCTTTGCAGCCCTTTCCGACCGGTCCGGCGCCCCGGCAAGGCCGCTCCTACATAGACCGCGTCAGTCGGGCAAAGGCCGCGCCTTCAGGCACGGCCCCTGGCACATCAGCTGTCCTTGTTGTGGATGATGATGGTCGGGTCACCACCGCTGATCAACGAGCTGACGGACTGGTTGGACCAGTTCACCCCTTCCAGCTTGATGGTCACATCGGCGTTGGCGATACCACCTGCCGCATTCAGCTTGCCTTCGCTGCTGACCTGCAGCGTCGTCGTGCCGTCCACGGTGGTGAGCTTCAGGTAGTTGTCGATGGTGCTGCCCTTCTCACCTTGCAGCAGATCACTCAGGTCGATCTTGTCCTTCTCGCCCACCTTGAAGTCTTTGATGACGTCGTTGCCGAAATCACCTGCCTTCCACACGAAGGTGTCAGAGCCGCTGCCACCGATCAGGATGTCGTTGCCCTGGCCACCGATCAGGGTGTCGTTGCCAGTACCACCGAGCAGGATGTCGTTACCTTTGCCGCCATCGAGTATGTCGTTACCACCCTGACCGAACAGGATGTCGTTGCCATTGCCGCCCGACAGGATGTCGTTACCGTCTTTGGCACCGGAGATATCGAACTCGGTGTAGTGCTCGGTGATGTACTGGTGGACATTACTGGTGGTGACGGTGCTGACATCGACACCGCTCTTCTGCGCAACGTAGGTCTGCAGGGCCTGGTAGCCCTCGCTGACTACACCGTTGAGGGTGATCAGGTCACCGAAGATGATGTCGTTGCCGTTACCACCGTCGATGGTGTCGGCACCCGGCACCGTTGCCTCGGAGTGACCGAGAATCGCCTTCGCCAGGTCGGACGGGTCGATGTTGGTCTGTGGCTTGCCGGCGCTATCGTAAGGCTTCAGATCGCTCAGCGTGACATCACTGTTCAGGCCAATGGCTTGCACCTTGCTCAAGCCATTGGTACCACCCAGCACTGCGAAACTCGCGTTGGAACCTGCTGCCGAGTCCACGTAGTTCCAGTAATCGGCGTAGCCGGTACCGTCGAGGCTGGAGAACTCATAGGTGCCATCGCCTTGCGCATGCAGCGTGCCGACTGTCTTGGTGGAGTCAAGCACCAGCGTACCCCAACGGTTCTCGGAGTAAGTCAGGACTTTGACCGAGCCGCTGCTGCTGATCTCAACCTTGTGAGTAGCATCTGC
Organism: Pseudomonas sp. S37; assembly: GCF_016658545.1. Taxonomy (GTDB): domain Bacteria; phylum Pseudomonadota; class Gammaproteobacteria; order Pseudomonadales; family Pseudomonadaceae; genus Aquipseudomonas. The sequence continues at coordinate 64,904 of NZ_JACVZC010000019.1, forward strand.
CCAAGCGCTGAAGGTATCGCCCATCTTGTAGTTATTGACGTTTACGACATCGTCCAGGTACTTGCCGCCCGTCCACAGACGAGGGTTGGTGTTTTCCCCGCTCTGGTAGTAGGTCGGCTTACCATCGGTGATGAAGTAGGTCAGATTGTCCGCCCCCGTGTTGCTGGTGGCCATGGTGCTCTTGAAGAAGTTGGACGTGGTCTTGAACGCGTCCTCATAGTTGGTACCGCCACCGTAGTAGCCACCCACCATCGAGTTCAATACCGTCTGCAGCTTGCTCAGGGCATCCGGATCGGCAAGGTTTACCGCTACGTTCTTGTTCACCTGGGTGTCGAAGTCGACCAGGAAGATGTTCACGGTACCCGAGGTATCGGCACCCAGGCTGGCCTTGAGCGAGTTGAACACCGATGCCAACTGCGTCTTCGCGTCGGCAATCGACTTGTCGCTCATGCTGCCCGAGCTGTCGACCATGAAGGCGATGTTGTAGTTCTTGCCCTGGACCACGTTCAGGCCAGCCACGTCAGCGACGATGATGTCGTTGCCTTCGCTGCCGGTCATAGTGTCGTTGCCCGAGGTGCCCACGCTGGCCTTGTAGGTCGCGGCGTATACAGTCACCGGAATATTGCCGGTGGTAATTGCCGAACCGCCCAGGCTTTCGGTGGACGTCGAGGTGACCGTGATGTCGAACGAGCCCTTGTAGTAGGCCGGCGGGGTCAGCGTCAGGCTGCCCAGTTTCCAGTCGGTAACATCAACCGGGCCAGTGCCCACGGTTACCGTGTGACCTGCACCATCGCTCAGCACGGTACCTTTCGGAATACCGCTGAGGGTTACGTTCAAGCTTTCCGAGCCATCGGTGTCGGTCAGGGCGGTGGAGATACCGACCAGTTTGACCGAGCCACCCTCTGGCCCTTCGTTGAGCTTGTAGCCATCGTAGTAGCTCTGGCCATTCACGGTGTGCAGGTCGGACACGCCCAGGCCGGCGTTGGCCATCTCGGTCACGTTCTGGTACATCTTGACGTTCGAGCTGTTCAGGTCGGTGACGGCACCCGAGCCAACCTGGATGTTCAGGTCATAGCTGCCTGGACCGGACTGGTTGGCGTGGTAGACCTCGATCGGGTAGTAGCCGCTGGTGTTCGGAGTGAAGGTACCCGAAACCCCGCCACCGGCACCCCAGGTAGCCGTGACCACCGTCTTGCCACCGATGGTGACCACAAAGCTGTCGTCGGCAGAACCACTGAAGGTGTAGACCTTGCCAGCTTCCAGATAGATCAGGCCCGACGTTTTCGAACCGGTGCCAGCAGTGACGCTGCCATCGGACTGTACGTTGGTGGTGGTGCTGCTGGAATTGGCACTGCCAGAGTTGGCAAAGACTGCCTTCAGGTCTTCGCCAGTGATGCCATTGCCGCCGGTACCCAGGCCTTTGAGGGTGTTCCAGACCTCCTTGGTCAGGCCTTTGGAGTCGATATCGGCGCTGCCGAAGCTCAGGGTCGGCTTGTCGGCAACCGGGCTGATGTCGACCTTCATGGTCACTTCAGTACCCAGGTTGGTGCCGTCGTTCGGCTTGAACTTGAACTGCGCGTAGTCGGCCTGCTTGTTACCCACGCCAGTTCCGCCGTAGGCATCGATACCCGACTCGTTCTGGGCCGGCACGAATTTCAGGTTCTTGGCGATGATGTCAGCCTGGCTCACCACTTGCCCTGCAGTTACGTTCACCCATGCAGTGCCGTTGAAGAACTGCAGGTTACCGGCGACCGGGAGCGAGGTAATGGTCACGGACAAGCCGGTGTTGCCATCGGCATCAGTGACTTTGAAATCACTCCAGTTGAACACGTAGTCGTTATCTTCCACGCCCTGTACGGCACCGCCAGGCGAAACTGGCAGGTGGTCGTTGTCGAGGATCTGCGTGGTCACGCTGGCCTTGCTGCTGTCGACCTGCAGGTTCTCGAAGCTGCCACCCGTGGCAGTTTCGATCTTCACGGTAAAGTTCTCGGTACCTTCGACCAGCTTGTCGTCGATGGTCGCGATATCGAACGTGGTCCCGCTGCTGTTGGCCGGGATTTTCACGGTGGTAACACCGGTGAAGTCCTCGCCATTCTTGGCAGTGCCGCTATAGCTGAGGGTAATGGTGACCTCAGATTTGGACGGGTTGCTAAGGGTCAGCGTGTAGTGGCCGGTGTCGCCTTCGGTCAGCGAAGTGGTGCCGCTGATGCCGACCTTGGTCACATCGCCGCTGCCACTTGGTTCGTCAGTAACAGTGGTGCTCACTGGCTTGGTGTCGGTTACCAGGTTTTCGAACTGCTTGTCGCCGCTGACGGCAACACCCGTGATCGCCTTGGTAATCGTGGCCTGCCCACCCACATAAGGATCGTTAGGCGCGAAAATGCTGACGGTGCCAGTTGCCGAGCCCGGGTTGATGGTGACCTGGGTACCGCCGGTAAGGGTCACAGTGACGCCACCGTGACCGGTTACCGGCAGCTTGGTGTCTTCGCTGACCAGGGTGACGGTATAGGTGATCTTGCCGCCTTCGACCACGGAGGTGCTGTCTACCGACAGAACCGCAGTGACTTTGCTGAGGGTGTCGGTGACCTGAACGGTCGCCGGTGCACCAATCTGCAGGTTCTCCAGCGGAGCACCCGGCACAGAAGCCCCGTCGATGCTGACGGTGATCTGGCCCTTGTCGATGAACACGTCATCGCCCTGGGCTGGAGCCGTGATGGTCTTGGTGGTTTGGCCTGCGGCGAAGACCAAGGTTTCGCCAGTGCTCAGCTGGACGGTCATTGGCTTGTCGATCGCCTGGCTCAGGGTGACCTTGAACGACGGTGCAGTCGCTTCGTTCACGGTATCCAGTACCGGGGTGATGCTGACTTTTACCAGGTTGCCGGCACCGTTCGGCTCGTCGCTGACGGTGGTGGTGACCGACTTGCTGTCAGGGACCAGGTTCTCGAATTTCGCATCACCATTGACGGTGATGTCTGTGATCGACTTAGTGATCGAAGCTTGGCCACCAGCGTACAGGTCGTTCGGGGCGGTGACGAAACCGGTACCCGAAGCGGAACCCGCCGGGATGGTCACTACCGTGCCGCCAGTCAGGGTGACGGTCACACCACCATGGCCGGTTACTGGCAGCTTGGTGTCTTCACTGACCAGGGTCACGGTGTAGGTGATCTTGCCGCCTTCAACCACAGCAGTGCTGTCCACCGACAGAACGGCGGTGACTTTGCTGAGGGTATCGGTGACCTGAACGACAGCCGGGTCGCCGATTACCAGGTTCTCCAGCGGAGCACCCGGAACGGTGGCCTTGTCGATGCTGACAGTGATCTGGCCTTTGTCGATGAACACGTCATCGCCCTGGGCTGGAGCCGTGATGGTCTTGGTGGTCTGGCCAGCCTCGAACACCAGCGTCTCGCCAGTGCTCAGCTTGACGGTCATCGGTTTGTCGATCGCCTGGCTCAGGGTGACCTTGAACGACGGTGCAGTCGCTTCGTTCACGGTATCCAGTACCGGGGTGATGCTGACTTTTACCAGGTTGCCGGCACCGTTCGGCTCGTCGCTGACGGTGGTGGTGACCGACTTGCTGTCAGGGACCAGGTTCTCGAATTTCGCATCACCATTGACGGTGATGTCTGTGATCGACTTAGTGATCGAAGCTTGGCCGCCTGCGTACAGGTCGTTCGGGGCGGTAACGAAACCGGTACCCGAAGCGGAACCCGCAGGAATGGTCACTACCGTGCCACCGGTCAGGGTGACGGTCACGCCACCGTGGCCAGTGACTGGCAGTTTGGTGTCTTCACTGACCAAGGTGACGGTGTAAGTAATCTTGCCGCCTTCAACCACAGCAGTGTTGTCCACCGACAGAACGGCGGTGACCTTGCTGAGGGTATCGGTGACCTGCACGACCGCAGGGTCGCCGATTACCAGGTTCTCCAGCGGAGCACCCGGAACGGTGGCTTTATCGATGCTGACAGTGATCTGGCCTTTGTCGATGAACACGTCATCGCCCTGGGCTGGAGCCGTGATGGTCTTGGTGGTCTGGCCAGCCTCGAACACCAGCGTCTCGCCAGTGCTCAGCTTGACGGTCATCGGCTTGTCGATCGCCTGGCTCAAAGTGACCTTGAACGACGGTGCAGTCGCTTCGTTCACGGTATCCAGTACCGGGGTGATGCTGACTTTTACCAGGTTGCCGGCACCGTTCGGCTCGTCGCTGACGGTGGTGGTGACCGACTTGCTGTCAGGGACCAGGTTCTCGAATTTCGCATCACCATTGACGGTGATGTCTGTGATCGACTTGGTGATCGAAGCTTGGCCGCCTGCGTACAGGTCGTTCGGGGCGGTAACGAAACCGGTACCCGAAGCGGAACCCGCAGGAATGGTCACTACCGTGCCACCGGTCAGGGTGACGGTCACGCCACCGTGGCCAGTGACTGGCAGTTTGGTGTCTTCACTGACCAAGGTGACGGTGTAAGTGATCTTGCCGCCTTCAACCACAGCAGTGCTGTCCACCGACAGAACGGCGGTGACTTTGCTGAGGGTATCGGTGACCTGAACGACAGCCGGGTCGCCGATTACCAGGTTCTCCAGCGGAGCACCCGGAACGGTGGCCTTGTCGATGCTGACAGTGATCTGGCCTTTGTCGATGAACACGTCATCGCCCTGGGCTGGAGCCGTGATGGTCTTGGTGGTCTGGCCAGCCTCGAACACCAGCGTCTCGCCAGTGCTCAGCTTGACGGTCATTGGCTTGTCGATCGCCTGGCTCAGGGTGACCTTGAACGACGGTGCGGTCGCTTCGTTCACGGTATCCAGTACCGGGGTGATGCTGACTTTCACCAGGTTGCCGGCACCGTTCGGCTCATCGCTGACGGTGGTGGTGACCGACTTGCTGTCAGGGACCAGGTTTTCGAATTTCGCATCACCATTGACGGTGATGTCTGTGATCGACTTGGTGATCGAAGCTTGGCCACCAGCGTACAGGTCGTTCGGGGCGGTGACGAAGCCGGTGCCCGAAGCGGAGCCTGCCGGAATGGTCACGACCGTGCCACCGGTCAAGGTGACGGTCACGCCACCATGGCCAGTGACTGGCAGCTTGGTGTCTTCGCTGACCAGGGTGACGGTGTAGGTGATCTTGCCGCCTTCGACCACCGCAGTGCTGTCCACTGTCAGCACGGCGGTGACCTTGCTGAGGGTGTCAGTCACGGCAACAGTCGCAGGCTCGCCGAACTGCAGGTTCTCGAA
>NZ_JACVZC010000001.1 GCF_016658545.1 Pseudomonas sp. S37
CTGCACGTTGTAGGAGCGGCTTTAGCCGCGAACACCGGCAAAGCCGGTGCCCTCGATTACACCGCCTGGCGCCGTCAACCGGCACCAGGCCCACTGCAACGGCTCAGAAGCGAACCGTGATACCCGCGTTCACCGAATGGAACCGGGCGTCCGAACCAAACTGCCCCTGATACGACAGCCCCACATCAGTCTGGCGGTTCAGTTGCACCTTCGCGCCCACCTCGGTCATCGCCACGTTACGCGTCTGCGCAATGCCCTGCACCGCGAAGTCCGGGCCACCGGCGAACGACTGAGTGCTGTTCGGGTCCAGGTCACCATAGGCACGACGCCAGCCCAGCGAGCCGAAGAACTGGGTGTCGTGATCGGCCACGCGGGTGCGCGTCGAGGCGCGCATGCCCACGGTGGAGAACCAGGTGTCCTGCTTCTCGCTGGATACGTTCAGCGCCGCAGCACCGCCTTTTTCACGGAAGCTGTCGGCGTCGTACTTCACGTACGAAACGCCCACGAACGGCTCCAGCGCCACTGCACCCAGGCCGATGCGGTACGCCGCTTCGGTACTGGCCTGCAAGGTGTTGGCGTCGCGCTTGCCCTTCAGGTGGTCGTTGAACCCGGCAAAGGCCACGTTGCGTTTGCTGTCCAGCTTGTGCCAGGTGTAGCCGACGTCTGCGCTCAAACGCAGGGCGTCGAGTTGCGCGCCGGTGTACAGGCCCAGGTGATAGTTGTCGCTGTGGCCCTTGGCATCGCGGTCGTCGGCATCGAACTTGGTGCGGCTGTAGCCACCGTACACGCCGGCGCGCCAGTCCGGGTTGATGCTGCCGTCGGCGCCAATCAGCACACCGCCGGTGCGCTGGTGCAAGCCGCTGGAACCGTTGTTGCCGTCCAGTTTCGACCAGTTGCCGAAGGTTTGCGCCCAGGCGCCGCCCTGCGCTTCAGGGGTGGTTGGCATCAGGTTCGAGGCACCCAGCGGCATGCGCACGCTGCTGCTGTCGAACAGGTCGCGCAGGCGGTTACCCAGCACGCCGGACACCACCTGGCTGTTGGCGATCAGCGCGGTGCCGGTGCTGGCGTGGTAGTCGCCGGACAGCTGGTCGATGGCATCGCGGGCGCTATCGGCGTCCAGCACCAGCAGGTTGTTGTACAGGCGCAGCGGTTCGCCGCTTTGCTGCAGCACGCTGAGTGCGCCGGCGGTGTTCCACTGGTTCTCGGTAAGCGCCACGGTCTGGAAGATGCCCGGCGTGCCTGGCCCGCCGGTTTCTGGTGGCTGGACCGGTGGTTGTACCGGGGGCTGCACGGGTGGCTCAACCGGTGGCTGTACCGGTGGCTCGACTGGCGGCTCAACCGGAGGCTGTACCGGTGGCTGGACAGGCGGCTCCACCGGAGGCGTAACCGGCGGTTCTACAGGTGGCTCCACAGGTGGCGTAACCGGTGGCTCCACAGGCGGCTCTACGGGTGGTTCGACCGGTGGCTCAACAGGTGGCTCAACTGGCGGCGTGGTCTTTTGCGCGATGGTCAGGTTCAGTTCGTTGGCCGTGCGCTGCAGGCTGACGTTGAGGAACGCCGAGTTGGTAAACGCTTCGGCATAGGCCGTACCGGCGGCAGCGCCGTCCACCACGCCGCCCTGGGCGGCCAGCAGGGTGTAGGTTTGCCCGGTCTGGTAGCTTTGTGCGTCGTTCAGTGTGGTGACATCGACCCGTGTGCCACGCAGGGTCGCGGTGCCGCTGACATTGACGCGGTCCGAGCCGCCATCGCCGGCAATGTCGGCGGCGTAGCGCGAGCCGGCTGCCATGTCCAGGTCGCCGTTGATCGACAGGGTGCCCAGCGCGCCTTCACCCGGCGACAGGGTACCGCCCGAGGCCACCTGGGTGCTGCCGACCTGGCCGATACCGGCCAGCACACCGCCGTCCAGCACCTGGGCGCGGTTGCTGTAGTTGCCGGAAGCGTCTGTGTGGCCGACGGTGCCGTTGACCACCAGGGTGCCGTTGCCGACGCTCAGCAGCGAGCTGCCGCGCGGGTTGGTCTGGTCGACATCGCCGGCCAGCACCAGGCGCCCGCCACGCACTACCGTACTGCCAGACATCCCGGTCAGGTCGCCGCTCAGGGTGGTGTTGCCGCTGAAGGCATACACACGGCCTGCACCACTGATGGTGTTGCTCAGTTGCAGGTCGCTATCGGTGTGGTTGAAGGCCAGCGCACCGCCGCTGGCGCCGAAGCGGATTGCCGTTTGTGGGTCGAGGCGGCCGGCGGCTTGTACTTCGCCGGCAGTGATGGCGTCGATATCGGTGCGGCTTTCGTCCCTGACCACGCCACCCCCGATGCTGAGGGTACCGCGCCCAGCCGAGTTGACGTTGTCGAGCACGCTGATGTCGATGCCGTCGGTGCTGCTAAGCTCGCCACCGTTGGCCAACACCAGGTTGGTGGTCCTGGTGGTGGTGCCCAAGGTCAGCGCGCGCGTGGCCAGGCGCGTGCCCTCGCCAGACACGCTCACCACGGTATTGCGGCTAAGGTTGACCGAGCCCAGTTCCATCGTGTCGCTGGTCAGCACTGCGCCATCGCTCAGGCTGAGGTCGTAGCGGTTGACGAAGCGGCCGGTATTGTCCCAGCGCGTGTTGGCCCCGGACAGCTCGCTGGTCGAGTTGATGTTCACGCGTTCGCTGGCAAGCTGCCCGCCATCTTTCAAGGTGATGCGCGAGTCGTACCGGAAGGTGCCGGTGGCAGTCACGTTGACCGCATCCACTTTCGAGCCTTCACCGCTTACCAGCAGGTTTGCCCGGGACAGGCTATTGCCGACATTGCCGTTGTCGCTCATCTGCAGGTCGCGCACGAACACTTCGGCGCCGTCGAGCACGTTGAGCGTACCCTGACCGGCGCCACCGACGACGATGGTGTTACCCAGCACGGCATTGGTACGCGGCACCAGCCAGCGGGTGCCTGGGCCCTGGACCGTGACCGTTGCCATGGCTGTAGCGGCTTCGCTGTTGGTAGCCGAGCCACCGATCCGCCCACCTCTGCTGGTCAGTTCGGCGCCGTTGTTGAGGGTGAGGGTGGCGGGGACGCCGTTGCTGGGGCGTAAGGCTACCGTGCCATCGTAGGCGCGATCACTGCTGATGGTGTCTTCACCGCTGTCGAGGATGTAGTCCGCTGCGTGGGCACCCGGCAGCATGGCGAGCGAGATTGCGAACGTGAGTGGGGAAAGTCGGAAAAGGGGATTCATAGCAACTCCAGATACTCCATTAGATGCCACGCAAGTGGCGGCCAGCGCCGGGGGCGATGGCGTTCCATATGTGCAACGGATTAACGCTGGGAGTATCCGGGAGGGCTTTCTGTGATGAGAATAGTACGCATGTGCTAGCTGTTTGCAGAACGTGACGTGGTGCACAGAGTGCGGCGGGCATGGACGGCGGTGCATGGCACCGGCTGCGCCGGTGTTCGCGGCTAAAGCCGCTCCTACAAGAGATCGCGTGAACCGCAGGCTGTGGGGTACTTGTAGGAGCGGGTTTACCCGCGAAGCAGGCGACGCGGTGTATGGCACCGGCTTTGCCGGTGTTCGCGGCTAAAGCCGCTCCTACAAGAGACCGCGTGAACCTGAAGGCTGTGGGGTATGTGTAGGAGCGGGTTTACCCGCGAAGCAGGCGACGCGGTACATGGCACCGGCTACGCCGGTGCTCGCGAAAACCGTGGCCCTGCAGGTAAATTCAGCGGCCCCCCCCCAGCAAGCTCCCGGGCAACCCAACCCTTGAACGCCTCCGCTACCGGCGAGGGATGCATCGCACCTGACTGCGCCAGCACCACCTTCTGCGGCGACACTTCTTCCAGCAAGGGCCGGCACAGCAGCGGGGTACCGTCATAGCAATGGTCCCCAGCAGGCCGGGTACACGACAGGGCTACCCCGTACCCATGCGCAACCAGCCCCCGTTGCATCTCGAAGGTCTGGGTAAATTGCTGCGTACGCGGCTGCAGGTTGTGCGCCCAGAACAGCGACAGAAAATACTCGCGGGTTTGTGCGATGTCCTCAAGTATCAAGCACTCTTGCGCCAGCTCATGCAGCGGTATCACAGCCAGTTGGGCCAGCCGGTGGTCGGTGGCAATCAGCGCGTAAGGCTTCAACTCAGCCAGCACCTGGCGCGGCAGCGAGGGATCAAGGCCGATGTCATACGTCAGCGCCAGCTCGGCTTTACCGGCGCTCAGCTGGCGGTGCACGCCTGCCAGGTCTGTCTCGAACAGCGTGACCTCAACCTCGGGGTACTGCTTGCGAAAGCTTGATAGCAGCCGAGGCGCGTAATAGGGGCCCAGGTCCTGGAAGCAGATAAGCGACAGGTTGCCGCGCAGCGGGCCACGTGGGGTGTCCGCCTGTTGGTTCATGGCAATGGCCAACCCGATGATGTCACGCGCCTGCGCCAACAACCGCGTACCCGCCGATGTCAACTCGAGCCCGCGGCTGACCTGGCGCCGGAACAGCCGCTCGTTCAGTGCCTCTTCCAGCTGTGCAATCGCCACCGATACCGAAGGCTGGGAAACATGCCGGGCCCTCGCGGCAGCACTGATGCTGCCATGCTCGGCCACGGCGACGAAGTACTCCAGTTGCCTGAACGAGAAACCTATCATGTTTTCCTATACTCGGAATTAGGAAATATATTCTTTTCCTATTGGTGCCAGAACGCAATACTCGCTGCGCACCTGCTTGTTCTGCCTGATACCTGGCAGCGGTGCTGTTGCCCAATAAAGAGACTAAAGGGTGCTTTATGAAACAGTCCGTCGAATTCCACTTAAGCGATGAAACCATCGAAGCCTTCCAGCGTGAGGGTGCCGTTTGCGTTCGCGGTTTATTCACGCCAGACGAAGTTGCATTGCTCGAAACCGGTATCGAACAAAATCTCAAAACCCCCAGCGAGCGCGCCAAAGTGGCCAGCCGGCCAGACGACCCAGGCTGGTTCTTCGAAGACTTCTGCAACTGGAGCGATATTTCGGCCTATCGCCAGTTCATCTTCGAAAGCCGCGTGGGTAGCGTTGCCGCGCAACTGATGCACAGCGAAACCGCCCGGCTTTATCACGACCACTTGCTGGTCAAGGAGCCCAACACCCGGCAACGCACGCCCTGGCATCAGGACCAGCCCTACTACAACATCGACGGGCGCCAGAACTGCAGCATGTGGATGCCCATCGACCCCGTTGCCCGTGCGTCCACCCTTGAGTTCGTCGCAGGCTCGCACCTTGGGCCGTGGCTGATGCCGCGCACGTTCCTGGACAGCCAGGCCAAATGGTTCCCGGAAGGCAGCCTGGCCGACTTGCCGGATATCGAGGCCGACCGCAGCGCCTGGAACATCCTTGGCTGGGAACTTTCCCCAGGCGACGCCGTGTTCTTCCACATGCTGACCTTGCACGCCTCTGGCGGCGTCGGTGGCAACCGTCGGCGGCGGGCGTTTTCGGTACGCTTCCTCGGCGACGACATTACCCACGCACCGCGCCAGTGGAACACTTCGCCGCAGTTCCCCGGGCTGGAAACACAGCTGGCCAAGGGTGCCCCCATGAACCACGAACTGTTCCCGGTGCTGTGGCCCCGGGCTTGATGATTGAAAGCATGCGTGCCTGGTAAACCGCACGGCATCGGCGTTGTGCGGACCTGATAATAAGATCAAGAAGGTATCTATGAACGCTCAATCCTCTCACCAGCTCAAGCGTGGTTTGTCTACCCGGCACATTCGTTTCATGGCGTTGGGTTCTGCTATCGGCACCGGGCTGTTCTACGGCTCGGCCTCGGCGATAAAACTGGCCGGGCCTTCGGTGTTGCTGGCCTACCTGATCGGCGGCGCGGCCATCTACATGATGATGCGCGCCCTTGGCGAAATGGCGGTGCATAACCCGGTGTCCGGTTCGTTCGGCCACTATGCCAGCCAATACCTGGGCCGCTACTTCGGCTTTCTGACCGGCTGGAGTTATGCCTTCTCGATGTTGGTGGTGTGCCTTGCAGATGTGACGGCGTTTGGCGTTTACATGGGGCTGTGGTTCCCCGAAACACCGGCATGGATCTGGGTGCTGGGGATCGTGTGCTTTATCGGTGCGCTGAACCTGTGCAGCGTGAAAGTGTTTGGCGAAATGGAGTTCTGGCTGTCATTGCTCAAGGTGACTGCGATCGTTGCGATGATTGTGGCGGGCGCGGCGGTGCTGCTTTTGGGGATCCAGCTGGACAGCGATGCAGGCACCGTTGCCGCGGTTTCCAGCCTGTGGAGCCATGGCGGGTTCTTCCCCAATGGCATCGGCGGAATGATTGCTTCGTTCACCGTGGTCATGTTCGCCTTTGGCGGGGTCGAAATGATCGGCATCACCGCAGGCGAGGCGAAGGACCCCAAGCGCGTGTTGCCCAAGGCGATCAACTCGGTGCCGCTGCGCATCCTGCTGTTCTACATCCTGACCCTGTTCGTGCTCATGGCCATCTACCCGTGGACCGGCATTGGCAGCCACGGTAGCCCGTTCGTGCAGATCTTCAGTGGCCTGGGCATCAGTTCAGCGGCAACCGTGCTGAACATCGTGGTCATTTCTGCCGCGGTGTCGGCCATCAACAGCGATATCTTCAGCGCCGGGCGCATGATGTACGGCATGGCGCAAAACGGCCAGGCGCCTGCGGGCTTCGCCTCACTGTCGCGCTTCGGTGTGCCTTGGATGACGGTTGCCGTGATGGGTGTGGCGCTGCTGTTGGGCGTGGTATTGAACTACCTGGTGCCGGACGATCTGTTCCTGGTGCTGGCGGCTGTCGTTACGTTCTCGATTGTGTGGGTCTGGTTGATGATCCTGTTGTCGCAGGTGGCCATGCGTCGCAGCATGACCAGGGAGGCGGCGGCTGCGCTGGATTATCGTGTGCCACTGTGGCCGGTAGGGCCGGCGTGCGCGATTGCCTTCATGGTGTTCATCTTTGGCGTGCTCGGCTGGTTCCCGGCCAGTCGCACGGCCTTGTATGTCGGGGTGGGCTGGTTGCTGTTGCTTTCCCTGGGGTACTGGTTGTGGGTCCTGCGTGCGCCACGGCAAGTGTCTGCCAGTGCTTGAGGTAGTGAACGGCTAGTGGGTGAACCCGCTCTCATGGCGCTGCACATAACGCCTTGTCAAACCCCTGTAGACCAGCCATCGCGGCACTCAGGCTAACGATGGCCAACCCACAGGGGCATGACGGCGAACTTACATTCGGCAAGGCGCGGTCAGGTTGCTACCTGGTAACAAGGCACGTATGCGGCGCCGCCGGGCAGTTTCATCCGGTGCTGGTCGACGAACGCCTGCAGCAGCCGGCCCAACGGGTCGAGGACGGCGCTGTCGCCGTGGATCTGGTACGGGCCATGTTCTTCGATCAGGCGGATGCCCTTGTCCTTGACGTTGCCGGCGACAATGCCGGAAAACGCCCGTCGCAGGTTGGCCGCCAGTTCATGCGGTGGCAGGTCGCGGCGCAGGTCCAGCTCGGCCATGGCCTGGTGGGTCGGATCGAACGGGCGCTGGAAGCTCTCCTCAATCTTCATCAGCCAGTTGAAGTGGAAGGCATCGTTGCGCTCGCGGCGGAACTGCTTCACTTCCTTCAGCCCTTCGACCATGTGCCGGGCAACTTCGGCCGGGTCGTCGATGATGATTTCGTACAGGCGGTGCGCCGCCTCGCCCAGGGTGGCGCCGACAAAGGCGTGCAGCTGTTGCAGGTACGGCTCGGCACTGCGCGGTCCGGTGAGTACCACCGGGAAGGGCAGGTCGTGGTTGTCCGGGTGCATGAGGATGCCCAGCAGGTAGAGGAATTCCTCTGCCGTACCGGCCCCACCGGGGAAGATGATGATACCGTGGCCGACCCGCACGAAGGCTTCCAGGCGCTTCTCGATGTCCGGCAGGATCACCAGTTCGTTGACGATCGGGTTGGGCGCTTCGGCGGCGATGATGCCCGGCTCGGTCAGGCCCAGGTAGCGGCTGCCATGCATCCGCTGCTTGGCGTGGGCGATGGTGGCGCCTTTCATCGGGCCCTTCATTACGCCCGGGCCGCAGCCGGTACACACGTCCAGCTTGCGCAGGCCCAGCTCGTGGCCGACCTTCTTGGTGTACTGGTACTCTTCGCTGCTGATCGAGTGGCCGCCCCAACACACCACCATTTTCGGCTCCACGCCCGGGCGCAGGGTGCGAGCGTTGCGCAGCAGGTGGAAGACGTAGTCGGTGATGCCCTGGGAGCTTTCCAGGTCGATGCGCTGGCTGGCCAGCTCGCTTTCGGTGTAGACGATGTCGCGCAGGGCGCTGAACAGCATTTCACGGGTGCTGGCGATCATTTCGCCATCGACGAAGGCGTCGGCCGGGGCATTCAGCAGCTCCAGACGTACGCCGCGGTCCTGTTGGTGGATGCGTACCTCGAAGTCCTGATAGGCCTCGAGGATGGTCTTGGCATTGTCGACATGGGCGCCGGTATTGAGGATGGCCAGGGCGCACTGGCGGAACAGGGTGTAGAGGCTACCGGTACCGACTTCACTCAGTTGCTGCACTTCACGTTGTGACAGCGTTTCCAGGCTGCCTTTGGGGCTGACGGATGCATTGATGACATGGCGTTGAGGCATCTAAGTCTTTCCTGTGCGGGTAAAACATCCTTCTTTGACAACACCATACCTAGAAATGTGGACGGCAACGAGGGGGGTGGTGAAAAAGCTTGAGACCGAGTTGGCTGCTTCGCGGGTGAACCCGCTCCTACAAGGACCGCGCTGCCCTCAGGGCTTGCGCTGTACGTGTAGAAGCGGGTTCACCCGCGAAGCAGGCAACTCGGTCTCAAATCATCCCAAAAGGTTTTGCACACCAAGGGTAATCGCCAATCCCCCCCCAACCAGCCACAGGTTGAGAACCGCCCCGGTAGCCAGCGCCCGTGGCCCGGCCTGGCGAATCTGGCTGAAGCGGGTTTCCATGCCCAGTGCGGTCATGGCCATGGTCAGGGCAAAGGTGTCCAGGCTGTTGACCGCCTGGGTCACGCTGCCGGGCAGCACCTGCAGCGAGTTCACCAGCACCAGCGCCAGGAAGCCGAAGGCGAACCAGGGCATGGCAATGCGCCCGTTGCCCTGCGCCTGGCCAGCCTGGCGCGAGCGGCTGATCCACAGGCCCACCACCAGCAGCACCGGCACCAGCAGCATGACCCGGGTCATCTTGACGATGGTGGCGATATGCGTGGCCTCGGGGCTGACGTTGCTGGCCGCGCCGACCACCTGCGCCACTTCGTGGATGGTGCCGCCCAGCAACAGCCCGGCGCCCATGGTGTCCAGGTGCAGCCAGCCGGCGTTGATCGCCAGCGGGTAGAGGAACATCGACAAGGTGCCGAACAGCACCACGCTACCTACCGCCATGGCGCTCTTGTGCGGCGCGCTGCGCAGTGCCGACTCGAACGCCAGCACGGCTGCGGCGCCGCAGATGGCGCTACCGGCGGCAGTCAACAAGGCGGTGTCGCGGTCCAGCTTGAACACTTTCATGCCGCACCACAGGCCGATCAGCAGGGTACTGCCGACTACCAGCAGCGAAACGATGAGGCCTGACCAGCCGACTTCGGCAATTTCCTGCAGGCTGACCCGCAGGCCAAAGAACGCCACGGCAATACGCAATAGGCCGCGAGCAGAAAAGTTGATGCCTGCCGCCCAGCTTGCCGGTACGCCGTCGCGCAGTGCATTGCCATACAGTGCACCGGCGACGATACCGACAATCAGCGGGCTGATGCCGAGGTTGGCGATGGCGGGCATGGCCGCCAGTTGCGTGACCGCCAGCGCGAACAGCGCGACGAACAAGATGCCATTGAGCCGCCCTTTGGTGGAAAGGGTAGGGGCAAAAGCAGGGTTGGACGGAACCGTGGCCATGTGAGTCCTCCGGAAAGGTGTTTCGACAAGACCTACGTTAATCCGGTTATAAGCTTATAAAAAATCGTAATTTAAAATGGCAAATATCCGAATAGCTGATATTTTTCAATCATGACCCCAGAACAGCTGATAACGTTCGCCACGGTTGCCGAGCATGGCAACATCAGCCATGCGGCCCAGGCCCTGCATTTGTCGCAGCCGGCGGTATCCGGCCAGCTCAAGCTGCTGCAGGAGGCGTTTGGCGAGCCCCTTTACCAACGCGCCGGCCGCGGTGTGCGGCTGACGGCGGCTGGCGAGCAATTGCTGGCGCATGCCGAGCGCCTGCGTGAAACCTTCCGCCAGGCCCAGGCGCTGCGCCAGGCCATGCACGGGCTGGAGCGCGGTACCTTGCGTATCGGCGCCAGCACCACGCCGGCCAGCTACCTGTTGCCGTACCTGATCGCCGATTTTCATGGGCGTTATCCGGACGTGGTGGTGACGACCTCGCATGGCAACACGGCGGAGATCGTCGCCGCCCTGGACAGTGTGGATATCGCCCTCATCGAGGGCCCGCCCGGGCAGGAGTTGCCGTTGGGTACCGAGGTGACGGCGTGGCGCGAGGACGAGATCGTGGCGATTGTCCCGTGCGGGCACCCCCTGGCAGGCAGTGAACAGCAGACGCTGGCGTCGCTCGGGGCCTACCCGCTGGTCCTGCGGGAGAGCGGCTCGGGCGTGCGGCAGATCGTCGAGCGGGCGTTTGCCCGGGATGGCGTGGCGATGCGTGTGGCGCTGGAAATTGCCGGGGTGGAGGGGGTGAAGGAGGCGGTGCGGGCCGGGATGGGCATCGGCTTTGTGTCAGCGATGTCGATCCGCCATGAGGACGGGGCGTTGCACCGGTTGCAGGTGGGGCCGCAGGCGTTGGTCAGGCGGTTTTCCATATTGATGCCGCATGCAGCCACGCCGTCGCGGGCGGCGGCGCGGTTTCTTGAATTGTGTGTTGGTATGAAAGAGGTGGGTTGATTGTGCGGGCCTCTTCGCGGGTAAACCCGCTCCCACAGGGATATCACCCCACTTGAAACCTGTGCTGTCCCTGTGGGAGCGGGTTCACCCGCGAAAAGGCCAGCACAGCCACCATCAATGCAACTGAAACACATGCTTCATATAGGCAACAAAGTTCTCATCCCGGCACTGCGTCTTGCCCGGGCTGTCGGAAATCTTCGCCACCGGTGCCCCATTGCAGCCGGTCATCTTGATCACGATGTTCATCGGCTCCACCCCCGGGATATCGCAGGTTAGCCGGGTGCCAATGCCAAAGCTCACGTTGATCCGCTCATGCAGCGCCCGGTACAGCCCCAGCGCCTTGGCAAAATCCAGCCCATCAGAAAAAATCAGGGTTTTGCTCTTCGGGTCGATCCCCAGCCGCTCGTAGTGCGCAATGGCCTTTTCCGCCCAGGCCAGCGGGTCGCCCGAGTCATGCCGCAAACCGTCGAACAGCTTGGCGAAGTACAGGTCGAAATCGCCGAGGAAGGCATTCATGGTGATGCAGTCGGTCAGGGCGATGCCCAGCAGCCCGCGATACTCCCGCACCCAGCATTCAAGTGCGGCGGCCTGGCTATCGACCAGGCGTGGGCCCAGCTGCTGGTGGGCCATGAACCATTCGTGGGCCATGGTGCCGAGCGGCTTGAGCTCGAATTCGCGGGCCAGGTGCACATTGCTGGTGCCGACGAAGCGGCCCGGGAAGTCGTGCTTGAGAATGTGTACCACCTCTTCCTGCACCCGGTAGGAGAAGCGCCGCCGCGTGCCGAAGTCGGCCAGCTGAAAACCGGCCAGTTCATCGGCACTGGCCTGGGCCTTCAGCCAGTCGAGCTTCTGGTACAACCGTTCGCCGACTTGCTCGATCACCACTTCACGGTAGCGGTAGCGGTTACGCACCTCGCTGATGATCGCTAGCAACGGGATTTCGTAGAGAATCACGTGCAACCACGGCCCGCGCACACGGATTGCCAGTTGCCCGGCATCGTCCAGGCCCACCTGCACATAGCGCAGGTTGAAACGGAACAGGCTGAGAAAGCGGATGAAGTCCGGTTTCAGGAACGGGATTTTCTCCAGATAGGCCAACTGGTCATGGGTGACCGTGACCTCAGCCAGTTGCTCTATCTGATAGCGGATTTCTGCCAGGTAAGGGGACAGGTCTTCACCATTGCGGCAACGAAACTCCCATTCCACTTCGGCGTTGGGGTAGTTGTGCAGCACCGCCTGCATCATGGTGATTTTGTAGAAGTCAGTGTCCAGCAGGTTCTGGATGATGCGTGGGCCGAAAACACTTTCGCTCATGGGCGGTCTTCCTTGATCAGGGCAAGCTGGTGGTCGAGCGCGGCTTCGTCGCCGCAGAGGATCACGCCCTCGGCGGCCAAGGCACCACACGCCTCGATGGCACCGGCCTGGGTCAGCGCGCGGCAGGCCGGCAGGTACAGCAGCACCTTAAAGCCAGCCTGGCGCAACTGGCGGGCAGTGGTCTTGACGCAGTAATCCAGGGCCAGGCCGCCGACGATCACCGCGGCTACCTGTTGCACCTTGAGGTACTCGATCACCCCGGTGGAGCGCCGTTCGGCCAGGTCGTGGTAGCAGGCGCCGTAGGGGTGCAGGTCGGGCTCGACGCCTTTCCACACGTTTTGTGGAATGCACCAGGATCAGGCAAATCTCGTCAACGAGTGTGACATCGCCCATTGTACCTCCAGACCCCCGGATTGAAAGGCCTGCAGCCTTTTTCCTGCAATCAGATCGCCGGAGGCTAGCTCCAATCTGTTCTTGCTGGCCAGCCTATGGCATCACCTGGTGCTTGTCTCAAATCCCACCGCCGGTAGGTGCCACGGTCTTGAATCTACCACCTGGCGTTCGTCGAAAATCTGTCCTTCCCGAACAACCTGAAGCTGATCTTGAACCAGCCAAATCTCCCCTTGGTATCTCAACCGTCCCTTGAGAACAACTGATCGATGGTCATCGTTTCCTCCCAGTGCTGAGCCGCTCTTGGAGAGACATATTCTTGCTCGTCGGCTTCAAAGTAGTACATCTGCCGCTCAGGAATATTAAATGCCCCAATTATCTCTTCGATCATGGCGTCTGTCGGCTCAAGCTGCCAGCTTGTATATGTCTCTTTTATGAGGATTGTCAGATTGCTACGCGCAGTGGAGTAGTTGTCACCACCCACAAAAACATCACCGTCATCAAATGCATCCGGAGTCGCGTCGAGCAGTAACTGATGAGCGTAATTTAAGAGGGGGTCACTGGCATCATAGATATCGTTCGCTTCCAGCGTAGCTACTAGCTTACCAAGCTCCTGAAGTTCCTCCCTTCCCATCCCGAATCCGATAACCTTCATGGTGAAAGTGAGAAGGGAGTCAGGGCAAATTAGACTGAGATTTGCGGCCTTTACGACAAGCTCTAGGCACTCTAAGTAATTTTCCGATATCGGGCTGCTCATGATTGAATGTATAACATTCAGGAATTGTTCGGTGTCCTCGTCCGTGATTGTGATGCTTGTTGTCCACCAAGTAGAGCGCGCTCTGTTAGCGTGAAGGTAGAGTCTGGAGATGTATTCCGGGTGGCTCGCCTTGAATTCCAGGCTCTCTTCGTGCGCAAACAAGGAGGTGATCATTTCATCTTTGGCATTGCGCGTGATGAGATCGTTGAGAGACATGTCATTAATTACTTCAATAGCGCTCCGGCTGCGCAGGCTTTTAAATATGTTCGCCAGGTGTCCAAAATTTTTGGCATAACGCTTGATCAAGAAGTCGCCTAGCGATGGGTTGAAGAGCTTGTAATAGACCCTTTCTTTGCTAAGAACCCTAATGATCATAGAGTTTGATAAGTGCTTTACTGCATAAAAAAAATCTCGTTTTCCTTCAAAGCTCGCATGTGCGGGCATATCCAGGCCCCTAGCATACGCGGAGGCAAGATCATCCTCATCTATGCTTGAGTCATTGAAAGCTATGAGTAGCACTAGGAAGCGCCCAAAGTCGTCTAGCTGCGCATCGAAAGGATGTTGCCAAATTTCTTCAGGGTTGGCTAGCATACCCTGTACATAGCTCCAATAGCCTTCAGGAGCTATATCTTCTGAACGCTGAGGGTCAGTGATGAACTGGATAAGCCTAGGGTTAAAATTTCTATGGTGAATAATTTTCCAGTAGCGTTTCTTCATGTAGTATTGATCAATACGTGACGTCGAAAGTCCCGAGTGCCAGATGTGGTTGTACAACATTCTGGCCTTGTCAATGTTAGAGAGGGAATCAATTTTGATTTCCATCTCATTCCTATCAATATGGTTGTGTGTCAGCGTGTCGTTGAGTAACCGCCCTTGGTTCAAAATCGTAGACCTGGACGTGAGTACGAATTTCTTCGTAGCTCTGTCACGGGCGATCCGCTTAATAAATCGGACGATTTGGGTGCCCTCATGGCCCTTCAGTGCGTACAGATAATTTCGACCTAGAAAGTCGTCGAAATAGAAAATTTGTTTTTTCGAAGGGTTGTAAGCCTGCTCAGCTTCTTCGATATCTTTGCTGATACAAACAAGCTCAAAGCCATCGCTCGCGAAAAGCAGAGTCAGCTGTTCTGCCAATGTGGTTTTACCAATGCCCGCTTGGCCTGTGATGATTACCGTGCCAAGCGTCTCCATTAACTCGACCGCTAACTCGAAGTTTTTCGTCTGCACGAAGAGTTTAGATTGCTCGGCGATGTCGTAAAGTATAGCTTCGCTGCGGCCATTGATAGCATTATTGAGCATGCTCTCTAAGACATTTGCGCTGCTGATCCACAGCTTGAAATGCCGACGCTCTACCGCAGGGTGATCTGCAAGAAAATCGTTAAGGTCTTCTCTACCATATACCTCAATCGGGCATGTAGCGCAGCTTTTCAGAGCCTCGATCAGTTCGTCCTTGTTCAACCTCGTTAGTCCATGGGAAACCACGAGAATGTAGCGCTCGGGGTTGAGTGTGGCCACTTTGGGTGCTTCTGAGTTACGAATATGCGTTACAAGCTGAGGCAAAGTTGAGCCAGGGCGGTGCTTGGCCTGAAGAATCCACTCAGCCCCGGAGTCAGTAACGTAGCGTGCGTCAACCCCACCATCCCGGCCAGGCTTGAATCGCTCAAATTTCACACCTTTCTTAGCACTCAGTAGGTCAGCGCAGAGCACTTCGAATTCTTTGTCGTTAAGGCGGGAAAAATCGTGATCGTTCACTCGGGTACTCACTCCATGGTAGAGGGGTAAGATACCACCGCAGAATGAGGTCAGGGGGATGGCTGGATGTCGGGATGAGGCGCAACACCGAAGCTTGGGCTCATCGATAGACCCGGTAGTGTTGATCGGTTTGCCTCACGGGCTAGGCGTGTAGAGGAACTGATTTCAGACGCCCAACAGCTGTCCTGCGATTCTTATCCCTCCTAAGCTGAAGCCACTTTTCGTGTTGGTGAAGCGCAGGGTGGGGAGGGGAGTCGCTTAAAGTAGCGGCCATCTACGCCAGCATCTCGACCAGGCTTAAAGCGCTCGAGACGCACGCCTTCTGCAGCACCGATGAGGTCGGTGCAGAGTACCTCGAATTCTTTGTCGTTCAGACGCGAAAAATCGTAGTCGTTCACTCGGGCACCTACTTTATGACAAGTGAACACGGCATTTTGCCGCTTCGACCAGCGCTCTTAAAGTCAGCCCGCTGCTGACGATGCAAGGGCGTAGCGCTGGTTCGCGTAGTGACGTTCATCTGAAGGGGTTGTGGGTGCGACCCATCACTGCTTTGCTGAAATGATAGGTACGCCGAATCAGTATCTGAGGGCTCAATCATGGCCAGTGACGACCCAAAGGTGACTTCTCCAGCTCTCCCAGCTGCTGGCACCGCCAATCTGCTCGCACATACACCCAGTACGCGGCTTTGGAGCAGGCATACAACGCTGAGGTGGCGTCGCACCTGCTTCAGAAAGCGCTAGAGCGGCAAGGCGTTCAGCAAAGCGCACAGGATGTGCAATCCTGGGCTGCGATCAACAACGCGATCGTCACCAAAGACGTAAATCTTGCGCAGGAGGTTGAGCAGGCGACGCAGCAAGCTGATGCAGTCGTAAATCAGATTCTCAAACCTGCGCCCGTTCACCAGGAGTAACCGTCATGAGTGATTATGAAGATGAGGAGGCAGAAGATGACGTTGATGAGGATCCACGTCCTTCACTCTGTGAGATCTATAACGTGGACAGCGAGGAGGATGCGTTAGACGAGGCCTACGATGATGCCTTAAAGCTGATTGAGAAGCCTTGAGACCAGCTCCGACAGCTGTTTTGCGCTGAGCCAGTTCCTCACCAGCCGCTTTGAACTTCACGCTTGAGCGACGCCATAGATTAACGGGATCAGAGAAGTGAGGCGCTAAAAGCCACCTCGCTTCTCTTAGGGTTGCCTGTCTAGCGACGTAAACAGAACTGGCAATGAAGGCTATGCATCAATGGGACGGATCAGGCAGGGTCTGACTCCGGTGGAAGAGAACCGATCTACGAACGCCATGCATGCCGATTGACCCCTCAAGGCCGGCCTTACTTAAAGTGCTTTGAAAAAGTGAGGCAAGCGTAGCCATGCTAAGTCGACCATCGCCTCGCGAATTCTTGAAAATGTATTCGCCAGTCTTGATGCCCTCTTTCTGAACAAGCTGAGTAAGGGATTTCACCAGGGCAGGGCTGAGTGACATGGGCTGAAGTGGCTGAGCCACAGTTTTGCTCATGTGCACCACAATTGGATTGGCTGCTCTAGCTGATAGAATTTCTGAGGCTCGTAAGCCCTCCAACAACAGCCTCCATGCGCATTGATCTCTGAGGCGCCCGTTCTCCTCAACCACCTCGCGCAACCTAGCGAGCTCTTGAAGCGTGAGGATTCGCCTGCTTGTAATGGCTTCCGGCGTAGATGAATGATGTCTGTATGCATTTGTCGACATGGCCGGTATCTGAGGTGCCTTTACCTGAGTCGCCTGCCCAAGATCACGCTGTAGATACGTCTGAAGCCGCTGAAGCAAGAGAGAAGCCACCAGGGCATTCATCTCAGCTCGCAAGGCACGAGCCCCCGTAGGATGTCCACTAATGGCGATTAGTATGCGCCCCCTAACATCACTGAGGGGAGGGCACTGGGCTGGCACATCATCAGCAGTAGGCAGAACAGAACGCTGGAGATCATGACAGTCCTGATAACCAAGTCCTTTCGCCAAGATTTCGTGGGCCTCCATGAGCCCGAGCTGATCAGCTCCTGGCCAATGCTGCTGAATTCTCTTGGCCGCTCGTTTGAAGGCTCCGTTACGAAGCATGTCAGCTTCAAATATAGGAACGCGCATAGCATTCTCCTCCATCAGAATGTCGGCTGCTTCTGACCTTCGTAGAAAGCATGCGAGTTAACATGCGGGGATGAACTACCTGTGGCTAGTGCCTTTGCGAGCCGACCGCACGATTCAGGAAAATCGATCTGGTCAGTCTATCAGAGCGGTTTGCTTTTAGTGACATTCGGTCTGGAGCATCTGATGCTTTTAGACCTAGATCTAACTGCTGGGAAGCAGGCTCATAAGGCGCTCAAAGCAGGTGAGTACAAATGTACTCTTTTACTCCAAGCCCTACCTGGGACAGGGCGCTTGGCGATGAGGATTATGCGGTGCCGCCGATCGGGCGCCAGGGCCCGCGGCTGCCCAAGAACCAGATCTACAAGTCGTTCAGAGCAGAGGCTGTTCTTTCCACGAAAATTGAGAAGCGTTCTTGAGAGGCGGATCATGCGGTGACGGGGGCGAAGATTATCCTTCGTTTTACGCAAGCCGAATTGGTAGGTCGGTTGCGTTTAGTGCACCGCGCAGGCTCAGGGTCGTTCGTTCTTCAAGCAGTCTTGTCGTCACCGAACTTCAACCTCGCTCAGCCAGCTACGGGAGCTTCGGTCTAGGTTTGCGTTCCTTGTCGGCGTAGGCAGGGTACGAGGCGCTCAAATAAATCCAGCAACCTCGCAATTTTCACACCACAACCTGCCGCGTGTTCGGAGCAGCTCAACATGAGCAGGTACCTATTGGTGCTAAAAAGAAATCCCGATAGGTACGGAAGGCTTTCGGATGAGGCGATAGCCTACACACACGTTCTCCATACAGGTATCACCCAAGTGTCCCAAGCTACCACCGAAGCGGTTCAACGCTCCGAAGCCCTCCTGCGCGAGATGATGGAAGACCTCGAGGCCCGCAATATCTGGCCAAACATGCGCATCATCATCCACGACATGCTCAAACGGCGCATTGAGCTGGGTGGCGTTTACGAAGAGGTCTACGTGGCGCTGGCACAGAAGCCGCGAGCGCTCTATGTGTTCTGGGACGCCTTCCTGCACACTGCCGACGGCTGGAGCCCTGAAAAGATCCGTCAGGCTCGGAAAGCACGTAAGGAATTGGCTGGAGTGAATGCTCGGATCAGCAACCTTGCCGATCAATTGACCGCCCTGCTGGATCGTCGAGATCATCTCCATAACCATTCAGGCTTCAGATCAGGTACCGAGCATCACATCCTCGATTTGATGCACGAAGCGTCAGAACACAATTACCTCTACGAATGCCACGTGAAGGAGAAGCTTGATCAACTCACTCACCAGTATGACCTGAAGTACTGGTCTTCACTGAGCGAGGTCGTACAGGCCATCGGTACTGATGCGGAAATGGCAGAGATCACCGCTAACAGCGACGCCACTGCAGCTGCCACCGAAAGCCGGAAATCTGGACTGTCAGATTTCGTGAAGGCGTTTCTGGCCCGCTTGGATGACTGCCGGGTTAGTAAATATGGCTTTGTACCAGATGACTTCGCGCTTTCAGATAGCAGCGTCGCTTCGCTTATGAACTGTGGTCTTGACCTATCGGTGGATGAGCTGGTGGATGCTGATTTCATGAAGCGTTTTCGGCAACGACAGCGCGATGCCGAGAAGATCTGAGGAGATGTGCTAAGCGGATCCTCCAGGTCTGTAGCTACTTTATGAGCCAGGCATTTTGCTGTGCTAATCTGCCGGCGTGCTCAGTCGCTTGGAGGAATAGGGATGTTCAACCTGCTGGTAGCCGGTCATAGCGAGATGTGGGAGACCCAGCCGTACTCGATGGCGTTGGGCCGATTCAAGGAATATAGCGGTCATCAGGCTGCTGACATCGACCCGACTAGCCCTGAATCCCTGCGTCGCCTTGAAGAAGTGCCTGCACTGCTGATGTACGAGGTGGGCGCTGGTGGCCGCCATTCCCGAACGGTTCGGCACGGGCGGATACGCAACATAGTTCGAAGAGGGAACGATCTCACGTTTGGTTTTGAGCCCGACGAGCAACATGCCTACCTAGACAGATCAAGCGTTTTGAGCATGTCGGATCAACTCGACATTGGCCAATTCGAGCAGCATCGAACTCACTGGGCAGTGAAAGATGGTGATCTTCCCGCTGAATTAATTGCGACCGGCACTCCTGAAAGACTTGCGCGATCAGTGACGGTGGTTGCCGCTGAATATGCCGAAACTCAACGTGACCGCCCTCGTGTTGCCGCTGCGCTGGTAGAAGAATTGGGGGATTTCCCACCGTCTCTAGAGAAGGCAATGGCATTGCTTCCAGCCAGGATTCTTCGTGACCCTACGCCAGAACTCTTTCCGCTTCTTGGCATTGAGCCCCGAACTGCGGAAGGGCGAAGGGCTTTGGAGGCTGTGATACAACGAGACGCAGCAGGGCGAGACCTTCCTGAGGATTGGCAATTCTCCGTCGCTTGGTTTTTGAGCCTATACGGCAGTCCAACCGAGAGAGAGCGGTTTGAGGGAGCATTAGCAGCGTGTGCTCAACAACTGATCGAGCTTGGCGGTGAGGAAGATCGGGGAGGGCGAATCGAAGAAATAGGTTATGCCCTGTGGCGTTGTAGCCAAAGCCGCACCGTGATCGCACATCTGCGCAGAGAGACGGCGGTTCTGACTGACCGACTGATCCGTCGTCAAGATTTGTCTGGTTGTTGGAGGGCAGAGCAGGCTGACCCTGGGAGTGTTCGTGTCACTGCTTACGCAACGGTCGCATTGCAGCGGTTGGGTGATGACCGATACCACGAGGCAATTGGAAGGGCTGTCGCTTGGCTGCTTACTAAAACTCTCCCGGATAGCAATAGCTTTCCTCGAAATGAAGGTGACGAAGAGCCTGATCTAATCAGTACTGTCTTGTCCTTGGAGGCTATCCGAAGATCAGCTCAGGCCGGCGACGTACCGCATTTGCTAGAGGCCGGTGAGTCTTGGGTGCTGTCACAGCAGACAGATTTAGGCGGTTGGGAGGCGGAACCGTGGAACACTCACTTCACTATTGGGGTGGTCTTAACTTACCTTGCCAACAAGACTCAAATGCTTGCGCAAGTGGACGGTTTCTTGTTAATGGCTAGGGATTTTTTCAGGAAGGCAGAAGAGCTGCAGTGGGAAGGTGGGGCAAATAACCGCAGGCTTGCTGCCATTGCGACAGTCCACTCAGTCGAAATGTTTCTCTATGGATTGTTCGAACGACGAGAGGACTTGGCGCTATCAGCATTCAAGGAGAATGGCACTGAAACGCTTGGCCCTAGGGAGGCGATGAGAGCGTTGCAGGATGCACTCCAGCGTATTGGCGTGATAGCAGTACCCCAGCGCCTGCCACACCGCGACCAGCTCAGCTCTCTGATCGGTCGCCGAGATGGAATTATCCACCGGGCTCATGAGGTGAGTGAAGCTGAGCTATCTGATGGTATTCGAGTTGCTCGGAAATTTATAGACAGATTTTCTAAACAATTACTAAATTTGGATTTGCTGCAATAGCCCTAAATGACACTTCATTTTCCTAGCTTTTCGAAATGACTCACGGCCAATTGATGTTCGAGATCATTGGCCGCGTTGGCGTAGGTCGGTCTTCATCGGCAAGGCTAATCAAGAAAGATTCGGCTCCACGACTTTCTACGCATGGTGTCAGATTTTGTGGCAAGCGAAAAGACGAAAAATTCGTATAGATGAGGAATAACGGGCAGTTTCAATTGTTTCCTGTTCTCGTACTCCATAGCCTCGTGCGCGATATAGTTTAGAGCGTTGTACAGTGGCTTGATGAACTGCACGATCTTCCACACCAGGCGCGGGGCGGCTTTTTGTACTATATGCATTCTCCAATAGTAGTCGAAAATTGTCATTGGATGGCCATCGAATCCAAACGTCGGAGAGTAGCCTACCAACCCTGCTCGATCCAGTTGGTACATGAGTTTCTCGGCTGATTTGTTGAGTCTTGCATACCCTATTTCACTGTCTGCGATTTCTGTGCAGATGGAATACCAGTCTCCCAGTGGGCCGGGGTCTTCGGTGGTGTTGTTGAGCTCGCGAAGATTGTAGTAGCGTGATTTGTTCGCAAATCTCTCCAGGAAATCGAGAATTTTTTCCTCAATGCTGTCAGGTTCTGGTGCGATTATTTTCTCACGTCCCCACTTTTTCCTCACGGATAGTGCGTGCAGATACGTCGACTCAATGTTGTGTCCGTATTTCTTGCGTAGCTCATCGTCGGTCGGAGGTTTATAGTTGTTTTCTAACATGTGATTCGTGATTATTACAAGTTTTAATAGTCGTTCTATCCCAATTGTTAATTGGAAGAATGCTGAATAGAAATTGCCTGTTTTCGTTTCGTCGAGATTGGCTTTTAATAGCAGGTCGATTCCTGATAATAGGGATGTTCTAGCTAGAAGCCCCTCTTGCTGTAATAGAGTAAAAGTACGACTGAAACGTAGATCTCGCATAGAATCTATCCTGTGCTAGCAGCGATTGCTTTTGCAGTGAATTAGTTTACGACCCGGCAGCGCCAAGGGGTGTGCGATGCGCGGACAGCGCGGAGTTCGTTGGATTGAAGTTTCAATCCTGAACTGAGCGCCAAATCCGCCGCTGTGGGAGGCATGGATCGAGGCGCCCAAGCTGCTCGCGTGCTACGCCTCGAAACCCCGAGCGCCGCATGCTTGAATGAAGCATTGAAGTTGACGGGGTGGGAGGCGAAGGGCGATTCAGTTCGCGGCACACACTATTTAACGATCGGCTCGTTTAGCTGCCTTTTTGCTACGTGAGCTTGCATATCTCAGGTTAGCGGCGTTTGCTATATCCTTGGCAATTGAGTCGAGGCTGGGGTAAATAAAGCTTTCGTTAATACCTATTCTTGCCAGGCTTGCCAAAATATCTTTTGTAGCCGTATAAGGTATAAAGATCTTTGTGATGAGGTCTTGCAAGGCGGTGTAATAATCAAGCGGTGGAATTTGTGCGCCGTGTAGGGTAAATACACCGCTTTGCGCTCGGATACGAGTGGTCATGTGTGGGGCGGTAATGCAGACCGGGAGCGTTGTGGTGTCCTTGAGCATCGGGTTGATATATTTGTCCCAGTCTTCTGCATCCGAGGCGATATCTATCGTTCTGGCGGTCAATACTGTTTTTTTATTAATTTTCGATGGCTCTATGGAGAAGACGGCGAAGCCTTCATGACTCAGGTGGTCTTCTTCAAAACGCTTACACTCAGCGACCCCATTACCCTTGCGTGTTGGAGCGCCTTGTGCCGCAAAGTACAGGGCGACCAGAGCATTGGTAGACCAGTCAAGCAACCTTGTGGGCAAGCCGTGATGCTGAGCGATAAACATCCATTCGAAGTCGTTCGATGGTTGTTGCTCGAGGAAGGGCCTAGCGAGCTGTTTGAATTCCTGCAGCATTCTTTCAGAGTCCGGGCCCGAGAAAATCCCGCCACTACTGATTCTTACTACCGTGTCGTCAATCTCCTCACCGAGGTGGTCGTGAGATTGATGAATGTTCCGTAGGGCACCAGGCACGAGCTGGTGACTAGCATTAGATTGACCCCGGAACCACAACGAATTGGGTTCGTCGGCCTTCAAACCATCAATGATCTCTACGAATTCTACTAGCGTCCGAGCTGTAAATGTCTTCACGATAGCCTCTTGCTAAGGGAGTTAGAAAATCAGATTTTAAGTGAGGCGCGTATGGTGTGCAGCAATATCCCAGTTAGGTGCGCCAGAACCTGTCGGAGCCAATCCGATTGCTCTTCGACCCCTTCAAAGCTGTGTCGAGTATGGCTGCAGAGCATAAATTGTGCACTTCTTGTTTGGAGGACGATGGCCGAATCAGGCAGATGCCTTTCGTTCGCTCTGACCTAATCGGTTTGCTTCATTTTTTCGCTCCGCCTCTTCGGTGTGTCAGCTCATGGTGTGCAGCTTCTATCACGTAGGGGCGGTGGCTCGTGATCGCTCAAAGCCGAACGCTTGGTCACCTTGAGTGATCCGGTTGGGAGTTCTATAGTCTGTGAATCCGGATTTCATTGAGGCATGCTATCTCCATCGTCCCCGGATGGAGATTGACACAGGAAAACCGGTTGATCGCGGGATGGAGCGCTCCATCAGGTGGTTAACGACTGCCGCGGTCTTATGAGCCGGGGCGAGAGATTGGTGACGTAAGGCTATGAGCCAGCCCGCGGCACTGGCAGCTTCGCTGCATGACTCGTCGCGAGGGGCGGGTTGAAGGCTACCTACTTGTCCTTTCGCGCAAGAGCGATAACGACGAGAGTGGCTGACGGTGCTTAGCCTTCTGGCTGTCGCGTGAGGGATACATGAAAGTTTTAATCTATTCTGATTTGCACCTCGAGTTTCAAGACTTCACGCCCCCCCAGATTGATCCGGATCTGGTGGTGCTGGCAGGAGACATTTCGGTGCGAGGTCAGGGGGTGTTGTGGGCAAATCAAACCTTCACTTGCCCCGTTATTTACGTCTGTGGGAACCACGAGCATTACAAGGGCAACATTGATCGAACGCTCAGCAAAATGCGTGACATGGCTGCGGCGCACGTACATGTCGTGGACAATCAAGTGCTCATTATTGGCAGCACGAGGTTTTTGGTAGGGACGGGGTGGACAGACTACACGGCCACGGGCGATTACAACGCTGCGATGAGGATTGGTGCCGAGTGGATGTCGGATTTCAAGAGAATCAGGATCGGAGAGGGCTACAGGAAGCTTCGCCCCGTCGATCTTATCGCTCGGAACATCGTCGCGCGTGAGTTTTTTGCGGGAGAGCTCTCTAAGCAATTTGAAGGGAGGACAGTCGCTATCACCCATCACTGCCCGATCCAGGAAGTAGCAGGTGAGGGCCATGATGGCCATCTAGGTGCGGCTTATTTCAACCAGTGGCATGACCTAGTCAAGCAAGCTGACATCTGGATATTTGGCCACACGCATCACTCTGTGAATACGGTTGTCTCGGGGTGTCGGCTGATTTCAAACGCACGTGGATATCCAGGTGAGCGCACAGGATTTTCAGCTGATTTCACTATCGACCTCTGAGCTGGGCAGTGAACTATACGTGGAGCGATGTAGGATCAGTCGTCAACAGCCCGACATGGTCAAGCGGGGAGAGCTTGCACATCGGGCTGCGGAACAAATACCAGATGGGGCGGGCGCAGAGCTGCTAGACGATGCGCATTACTTACTGGTGAAGGCTGCGAACCGCTTATTGAAGCCGGCCACACGGCCTTCGGTCTTCGCTTTGCGTTCTTGGCCGGTGTAGACCGGGTGCGAGGCGCTGGAAACGTCGAGGGTCACATAGGGATAGGTTTTCCCATCGCTGTGCTCGTAGGTTTTCTCTGTGTCGATGGTGGAACCAATCAGCCAGAACGCATTGGCAGATACGTCGTGAAAAAGGACGGGGCGGTAGTCGGGATGAATGCCGGGTTTCATGATGGATCCTGCGTAATGATATAAGATAACATTTCAGATAGTGACTCTCATTTCGCAGCTTGTCTAGATCTGAGCCAGGCGGTGATTAAGATCACTGAGGACTTTTCACCCACAGAGTGTCGCTGACAGGGCCCTCAGTACCCTTCCTCCCTAGCCGCGCAGCGTCGCTACTGGCGGTAAGCAGCCTGCAGGCTGGCTGGAGGTTCTGAAACCTCATCTTTCTGAGGTGAGTGGTCGCGTGGGCACCATATATCGTTTTGCTAATCCCTGGCGGTTTCCCTGGCAACCTATTGTTCCGTATCGGTTTTCTCTTCCGTTCTGGGCGTGATGTTTCATCTAAGAAAAAATCCAGGATGCACTGAGAATCGGTAAGTGGTACGTTATAACGTATCAATAAAATCCGAGGATGCCTTCTGACTATGCAAAAAACCTCGTTTAACTCGCTGCTAGCCATGCCGGCGTGGCACCGGCTGGTAGGGGTGGCTGCAGCCTTGGTTCCACTGTGGCTTGCGATAAGCTGGGCGGTGGCTTTGCCATGAATAGTGCAGCGATTCGCGTCGATAAGCTCTCGGTTTCGTACGGAGCTGCACCTGCTATTCGCGAGGTCACTGGGGTGTTTGAGCCCGGTAGCCTGACTGCGATTGCGGGCCCGAATGGAGCTGGTAAGTCAACGCTATTGAAGGCACTGATGGGCGAGATTGCTACCACAGGCTCCGTTGATCTCGGTGTTGTGCAGGCGCCTGACATTGGCTATCTACCCCAGGCATCTGCAATCGATCGAAGCTTCCCAATCACGGTCGCAGATGCGGTCTGTTTGGGTGCCTGGAAACACATCGGCGTGTTCGGCGGGCTCTCAATGAAGGGCACCGCTGCCATGCGTCAGGCACTCCAGGACGTCGGACTGGCTGGTATGGAAAGCCGGCCAATCAGTGATCTATCAGTAGGGCAGTTTCAGCGCGTTTTGTTTGCTCGATTACTGGTTCAGGATGCGCGCGTTATCGTGCTTGATGAGCCGTTCACTGCGGTCGATTCGCGCACCATTCATGACCTGACGCAGCTAATTCTAAGATGGAAGCAGGATGGCAGAACCGTCATAGCGGTGTTGCATGACTTTGATCAGATCAGATCGACCTTCCCACAAACGCTACTGCTATCCCACAGGGTTGTCGCGTGGGGGAGCACTGAGGATGTGCTTACAGAAAACAACTTGAGCAAGGCTCGAGCCCTGGCCGAAGGCTGGGATGTTTCCACTGATCAAGAGCGGCGGGTGGCATGACGGTTATCTCTTTGCTCATATCGCCATTCACTGAATACGGCTTTATGCGACGCGCGTTAGTAGCAACCCTCGCTATCGGTTTGAGCTCGGGCCCTGTGGGCGTCTTGTTAATGCTCAGGCGTATGAGTCTCGTAGGGGATGCCATGAGCCACGCCGTGCTACCTGGCGCTGCAATTGGCTTCATGATTGCTGGCGGACTTTCGCTACCGGCAATGGGGCTGGGCGGCTTGATAGCAGGGTTGAGCGTCGCTCTGCTCTCGGGACTGGTAAGCCGGATTACCTCTCTTCGAGAGGATGCAAGCTTTGCCAGTTTCTACCTCACATCCTTGGCCCTGGGCGTCATGATTGTGTCCTTGCGTGGGTCGAATATTGATCTGCTACATGTCTTGTTTGGCACTATTTTGGCCATTGATAGTCAGGCGCTGTTTCTAGTGGGAGGGATTACATCATTTACCTTGCTTGTGCTCGCTCTCGTATACAGACCACTGATTGTAGAGTGCATTGATCCTGGATTTTTGCGAGCTGTTGGAGGGCGAGGTGCCCTGTATCACTTCATCTTCCTGCTTCTCGTAGTACTCAATTTGGTTGCTGGCTTTCAGACCCTGGGTACATTGATGGCGGTTGGGATGATGATGCTTCCGGCTGCCACAGCTCAACTGTTGTCTAAACGCTTGCCGTCAATGTTGATGATCGCGGCGGCGAGCGCGGCCATTTCCGGGTACGTGGGGTTACTGGTTTCTTACTATTTGAGCGTTGCATCAGGGCCTACCATCATTTTAGTGAATAGCCTGATCTACGTGCTGGCACTCCTATTCGGCCCTCATGGTTTCATGTGGCGAATTGTCCGCCCTATTTCGCGTACCCGGTAATAATAAGGAGACAAAATGCGATTTTCCCGGTCTTTGTTGGCGTTGATCAGCTCTATTGGGCTGCTGGCTGTCACGTTACCAGCCACCGCCAAAACACTGAACGTTGTTGCCAGTTTCACCGTATTGGCCGATGTCGTGAAGAATGTGGGGGGCGATGGTGTGAATGTCACAAGCCTGGTGCCGCCCAATGGGGATCCTCATGATTTCGAGCCATCCCCGAGGGATGCCAGGGCTCTCAAAGAGGCTGATGTCACTTTCCTCAGTGGCTTAGGTTTGGAGAGCTGGTTCGAGAGACTGGCTCGCGCATCAGGTAGCCAGAAGAGCCCGGTAGTAGTTTCGGATGGGATTGAAACTCACACATTTGTTGAGGATGAGAAAACGATCACTGATCCACATGTCTGGAACAGTGCTTCGAACGTAAAGGTGTGGGTAGCTCGCATTGAGTCCGAGCTGAGTAAAGCTGACCCGTCGCAGGCAGAGGTGTTTCATGCCAATGCGCAGCGCTACGTGGGGAAGCTCAATGCTCTGAATCAGCGTATCAGCATGCACCTTGCTGAGATTCCTTTGGATCAGCGTAAGGTACTCACCAGTCATGATGCCTTCGGATACTATGCCAAAGAGTATGGTGTGACGTTCTTGTCCCCACTCGGCTTGTCGACAGAAACTGAAGCTTCTGCAGCAGACGTAGCACAGCTCATCGATCAGATCAAAAGTGAAGATATCAAGGTTTACTTCATCGAAAATTCGAATGACTCCCGGCTAGTTAAGCAGATTGCCAGCGCAACGGGCGCTGTTGCCGGCGGAGAGCTCTACCCTGAGTCGCTTTCTGATGAGAAAGGGCCGGTACCTACTTATCTGAAAATGATGGAGTACAACACGCAGCAAATGGTGAAAGCTTTCAAAAAGTGAGTAGCAGCTGATTAGCTTCCACCTAGGTGAGCGGTACGCGAAGCGTCGCTTAGCTTAGGGGCTCCTAGGCATGAAGGGGGATAGCCCCCGACTGTCTAGTGGGGAGGCGTGTCGTTTTCCTTCACTTGCTGCAGAGGTTGAAGTCACTCAAACGGGCAATGGATTTGCCTCTGCGCTTGGTAAAGCCGGTCTGGATCATCCGCAAATACGGGTGGCCTGGAGGGGAAGGTAGCGTGCCCATGGCAATGTATGAATGAATCTGGATCTGCTTTGATTACTTGTAGCTCTGCGCCAATGAGCGGAAATCAAGAGCCCTCGGATGATGACTCATGAATTATGTAAAATATTGTTACATTCTTTAGGGCCTAAAATATAGCATCGCATGCCTCTTGAAAGATCGTCTCGGTAGAAATAAGATCGACTTGCAGCATCCAATTTTGACTTTATTACTGAGGTGAATCTTATGGCGCTAAAACCAGGCCCAAAGCCTATTGCCAAATCAACCGGTGAAGTGGACAAGCGTCGCCGTGACAATAAAGATACGCCAGGTAACAATCCTGACTTGAAGCCTAGCAAGTCTTCAAAGAAATAGGTTTTCGCTGGCAGAAGCTACTGCAATGGTAGCTTTTGTCGAAGCATTCAGCTTTATAAACTCTGCATTCGACCGAGTTACCTTTTCGCAAAAAATCTAAGTGAGTGCATTTTTCGGCTGCTGTCTGTCCCCACCGGAAGTTTGGGTCGAAAGCTTTCAGGTGTTGCCGTCCGCTTTCGCACTCGAAGCTCATCAACGCTGCACATAGCCTTGTTTGGCACCGCGTGAACCAATCGCTTGAAGACGCTCTTTCTACTGTACGAGCTAGGCCGAGGACGCGTTACCGCCATTTGTCCCTTAGAAATGCGGGACATCAATCTTCGAGTGAATGCCACAGCCGGCCAACAGTTGATTTGGGCATGCCGAGTCTCAAGCTCACGGATTTCTGTGTCTCACCTGCAGCTTTTGCCTGGCGAATAGCCTCTAGCTTGTCAGGGTCAATTTGACGACCTGGTTTCACCCGAGTGACTCTCCCCTGATCAAAGTGCTTTGTGAGACCCTCCCTTGGGCACAGAGCGTCAAGCTTCTTGAACTCAGTGCGCAGGTGGTCAAGCATTTGATCATCAGTCAGCCCATTAGTGAGCGCAGACGCAAGCACCAGTAGCGCGGCAGGATCGATTTCGAGCCTTAGCGCTACGGCCTCTAGCTTGTCGAGGGTAATGCTGGAACGCGCGTTCTCAATATTGTGCAAATGGCGCGCCTCTACGCTGCCGGACATCTGCTCTTGTGTGAACGCTTTAGCGTGTCTGATCCCGCGAACCAGGGCTGCCAGCGCCGGCATCAACGCCATTGTTCTTACCTCGCAAATGCGAGGATGAAGCCACGTTGATCGGTCTCACGCTATGCAATATAGTGCCTCTATCGGGATGTCGATTTGATATCGCGACACAGCCAGAGCAGACCTGAATGCCCATCGCCCGCTGGAGAGTGAGGGTGGGTTTGCTGAAACCACTGGACGTTTTACGAAGGTGAATCGCAGTCCGCACGGACAGGTCAGCTCGAAGCCGATGGCTTTCGAGCACGAAAGGAGAGGTAATTATGTCGGACGCGAGTGTCATGAAAGGCGTGCTTGAGGTCGTCGGCCCTCACAACAATCTACCCGAGGGTAGTGAGTTCACATACCTGCGCTTCAAAGAGCCGGGTGGCGCCGTGCGCATGATGAAAAAAGTAGGGGTAGGGCATTACATCGCGTCCTACCTCAAGCCGGGGCTTGCCGGTGAATTTCACTTTGTGAAGCTTGGCCGACTGGGGTTCATTCTGTACGCCATCAAAACCGAGGCTGGGGAGAAGCTGTACGAGGCCGATGGGTTCAACAGTTGGATCAGGAAGATGCGGATCAGCGGCGGCGTGCTCGCTCTCCTGTTCGTTCCACTTAGCCTGGTGGGTCTGTTGTTCGGGGGGTACTTCGGGATCGTTGTGCCAATCGTGTTCGTGTACGTGATGTGGAAACTGATTGTCGGGTTTCCCAAGGTTCTTAAAGACAGCTATCTACGAGGGCAGCTCGCTGCAAGCGGCTTCATTGTGTAACCCAAGAGTGCTCAACTATTCCGTGAAGGTCAGGATCATCACACGATTTTCACATCAGCTGGGGTAAGGTCACAGAGCTCCTAGCAGATTTCATCCGGCCCGCTCTCCCCATCGCGGGCCTTTTTTTGCCTTGAGAAACGGGCCGCTGATGAAACCTGCCGGCAAGATCCAGGCAAGCAATCAATCCGCATCAGGCGTTCGCCGCCAGAGGTCATGAACCGTTGAGGTGCTCATGCCCAATCTTTTCGCTGTTTGCGTTTGTGTCAGGCCTTCGGCTTTGCACGCCAGAACGTTCTTGAGTTTGGTTTCATCAAACCGCTTGCCGGCAGGCCGCTTTATCAACTCGCCAGCCACAATCTGAGCCTGCAAAAGGTCAGTAATGCCATGCCGGTGGAGCTCGAGGATTTCCTGCTGGGCTCGCTCAAGCATCGCCGACGGTGGCTCGTTGGCTTCTACGCCTTGCGTGAGTGCCATGAGGGCTGTCGGGCTGACGCCCAGCGCGGCGCTGAGAGCATGAAGCTTATCCAGGGTAGGGGTGGCTGCGCCTTTTTCCAGCGTGCTGAGATAGTCAGCACTCACGGCATCCGCCAATTCTTCCTGCTTCAACCCTTTGGCCGCTCGAAGCGCTCGTAAAACGGCTGCCAGTGCCAGCTTAAGACTCATGCGTTATCAGCGCCCAAAGCCAAGCATGTAGCCATGTTGAGTATTCCGGTTCTACATTGTATAGTCTTGCCATTCGGAATATGGGCTGCGTGGTGACTCTTTGCGAGCCGGGTCATTAGTCGGATGCTCAAGCGCTATCAGCGCCCGCCTGGGATGCAGATCAATTTAGATGTAAATCGAGCGCGTGTGGGGATTTGCTCGATCGGGCGGCTACAGGAGAGTGGAGTTGAGGCTGCCGCTTCAAAAGTGAGGTCTTCAATTGTGCTCAAAATCGTTGAGCCAGCGCACAGGAACGGACGATGAAGCTACGTGTTTTCTCTGACTTACACCTTGAGTTCGCGCCTTTCACCCCGCCGCCATGCGACGCTGATATCGTCCTCTTAGCTGGCGATATTGCCAAGGCGCGGGGTGTCCAGTGGGCCGATGAGTCTTTCGACTGCCCAGTGCTCTACGTTGCGGGCAACCACGAGTTCTACGGCGGCCACGTGGAAAATACGCTCAAAAAAATGAAGGCGATCCAGACCCAATATGTCCATGTGCTTGAGAACGAAAGTTTCGTGTTGAACGACACGCGGTTCTTGGGAACAACAGCTTGGACTGACTTTTCAAGCACGGGTGACGTGACCGCGGCTAAGCGCATGGCGCTTGAGTGGATGAATGACTTCAGCGTGATCCGCACGGGCGAAAGCTATCGTCGCCTGACCCCGGGCGATCTTGTACTGCGCAACCTCGTTGCGCGCGAGTGGCTTGAGCAGGAGGTGAAAAAGCCGTTTCCAGGTAAAACAGTGGTCATTACTCATCACTGTCCTGTCAGCAAGGTCGCTGGTGACAAGCTTGATAGCCATCTGACGGCGGCATACACCAACGAATGGGGTGATCTAGTAGACATGGCAGACCTTTGGGTCTTCGGTCATACGCATCGCCGGATCGATACTGTTGTGGGCACGTGCCGAGTCGTCTCGAATCCAAGGGGTTACCCCGGCGAAGCGTGCGGATTCGATCCGTCTTTGGTGATCGAGATCTGATGGCCGACGAGGGTGGATGTGCGTGTGCTCCGGGGTACGCGTGTTACATGATTAAGACCTTCGGTTCCTCACTGGATGCCTGTGAGTTCTACCGACTTCCCAAGGTTGTCCAGAGAGCGATAGAGGCGATTCCGTCAGAGGACATTGTCGGTTTTCTTGCCTGTGCGTTAGAACAGCCTCCGCGAATGACCGGTCTCATCTTCTGCGATCACAGGCATACCTTTCCAGAAGGCCTTCCCATGCGTACCCCCCCAATCGTAAACCGCTTCCACCGGAGGGGTTATCTGGTAGTAGAGGCCGAAACCGGTGGACTGTTTGTCGTAGCGCACTGGTACCACGAGAACGGAGAGCTTGGCCCGTTTTACTCATTGCAATAGCGGTTGAACGCTCGGAGGTTGCACATGTGGATGCCTTGGCGACGGTCGCCTTTGAGCGAATCGGAGCAGATGATCACAGAATCAATCAAGGCGCTTAAAACCCTGGAGGTTCACGAGGGGAGGGTGTCGATCAATCCGTCAGAGGTGCTTGGCCAGCCGGGTTATCTTGAAGCTAGAAGGCACGCCGCGGTGTTCGTAACGCGTCCTCAGAATCATCAGCGGTTCGATACCTGGGGGGATGTAGACACAGTCGGCATGGAGGCGTACATGGATTACATTCGGAATGGCCTTCTTCAGATGCGAGCTGAGGGGATACCTCCAAGGCAAGCACTGCTGCGCGTCGCGGATGCATTCGGATCGTGGGTCTATTCCTGTGAACGATCAATCAAACCGTGACATTTTCAAGCCAGCGCTAAGCTGCGCCGTAACGTCATTTCAGTGGGGCAAGCAAGTGGACGAACATCTCATCTCCGATATTTTGTATGGGCCAGCGCAAAGCCTGAGTGGGTCAGGCCTCAATGAT
Source organism: Pseudomonas sp. S37 (assembly GCF_016658545.1). GTDB lineage: Bacteria > Pseudomonadota > Gammaproteobacteria > Pseudomonadales > Pseudomonadaceae > Aquipseudomonas. The sequence continues at coordinate 32,324 of NZ_JACVZC010000001.1, forward strand.
GAGGGTCTCGCGCGCGTTGCTGGAGAGGACTATGCCGGGCAGGAGGTATGCGTCGTCAGGCATTGGCTCTTGCTTGATGTCCTGTTGCCCGAAGGTGAGCAGTCGCAGTTAGAGCGTGAGGGATTGCAAGCAACTGTTCTGTATGCCAACAGTATCGTGTATTGTAGTGGTCAACTCATTCCGGACACAGTTTTGAGTTTTTCTTCCGCTTTTGCCGGAGCCAGCCCATCGTTGAACTGGTGGGGCCGTATCCAGTTGTAATGGCTCATCAGGTACTGGCTGATGTCTCGTTGAGCTTGCTGCCCAGTCAGGTATCCCGTGGTCGGTATCCACTCTGATTTCAAGCTACGAAATACTCGCTCCATCGGCGCGTTATCCCAGCAGTTGCCTCGGCGGCTCATGCTCTGGCGCATGCGGTAGCGCCACAGTCTCTGGCGGAACTGACGGCTGCCATATTGCGACCCCTGGTCGGAGTGGAACAGCAGCCCTTGAGGTTTGCCGCGTTGTTCGTAAGCCACGTCCAGCGCTTTGACCACGAGGTCTGCGTCCGGCTTGTCTGATAGGGCCCAGCCCACTACTCGGCGTGCGTAGAGATCCAAGACAACTGCCAGATAGTGCCATTTGCCCTGCGCCCAAACGTAAGTGATGTCGCCACACCAGACCTGATTTGGCGCTTCGACATCAAACGCACGGTTCAAAATATTCGGAATATCTGGCCGCTCTACCGTCGCCTTTTTGTAGGCGTGTGATCCCGGCTGCTTGCTGACCAGCGCCAGTTCACGCATCAGGCTGCGCACCTTAAACCGCCCGATTTGCTCACCTTCTTCTTGCATCATTGCCTTGATGCTACGGCTGCCGGGCGCACTTCGTCCTCGCGTGAACAGCTCATTCACTCGACTGCGCAATCGCAGTCGCTCAGCGTCCGGAGTTCGTCTTCTATGACGGTGTGCGTAGTAACTTGAGCGAGTGACTTCGAATACCTCGCACAACCAATCAACGGGCTCATGGGCGCTGAACTGGCGGATCAGCGAGTACGCTCGAGATCTTCCGACATCAAGAGCGCGGTAGCCTTTTTTAGTATTGATTTCTCACGTTCAAGGCGCGTGATTCGGGCTTCGAGCTCTTGGATTTTTTGCTGCTCTGGCGTCAACGCCTTGCTGGCGGGCGTGATGCCGCCGCGTTCCTGCTGAAGCTGGTTAACCCATCGGCGCAGGGCCGACTCGACCAAGCCGAGCGAGCGGGCTGCTTCGGCATGACTGTAGCCTTGGTCGAGCACCAAGCAGGCAGCTTCACGCTTGAATTCGGGGGTAAAGGTACGACGTTGGTTGGTCATCAGACACCTCTCTGTGGCGAGCATTCTCGCCTAAATGGGTGTCCGGTTTCATTAGACCACTACATATGACAGTCGCACACACATGCGGGGTGGAAAGGACATCATCTCGGGTTACGAGTCAGAGTCCTACGGTTGGCTCTTTCGAGCTGATGACACCACTTTCATCTTGGCCGGCCCTGGAGGTCGGAAATGCGTCAGCCTGCCAGCCATCACTGCTCTGCGTGACCATGTAGGCCGAGGCAGTTACTGAATGTGGCCTCACCACGCTGGAGGCAACAGCCACTGAAGGATCCTGATGGGTTTCATTGACGCATAGGCTAGCGACGATGAGCGATCCTGGTTCTCCTATGGCGATAGCTCCTGAAATCGCTCGCAACGAGCTCGCTTAAGCCGAGTGCCAACTCCTTACCGACTCATTCTCCTGGCTGACCTAGCGGTATCCATGAGCGACCGCCAACACGCGACCATTGCACTTCTCGACAAGCATGTAGAGGTGATGAGTTGCAGGTATATTGATGGCCTAATGCCCTTTCGGGCTGCCAGTCAGTGTACGTGTGATGAGGGGCGGCATCCGGATGCAAGCGGTTGATCAGGAGGTTTGGCGTATTGCTAATGAGATGGAGTGCCTGGCGCCGGTACTCAGTACCTGGCTAGACAGCTATGTCCGCAAGTCGGGTATGGATGACTTGGTGAGAATGACGCCGGACTGTGTCGGAGAGCGGGCCTATGCGGCGCTGCGTGAGGCGCTGCTGGAGAAGTCGAGGAGGCACGTTTGGTACCACGACCATGGATGGCACATGGAACTGCGTAGGAGGTTGTTGGGCTTCCTCCAGCGAAGACTACAGCGTCAGATCCTGGCAAGCGGTCGGGGGTCAGAAGCGCTCGCTGAAGATCTGTTAGCTCATGATATAGGTGCCTGAGGCTTGGCGGATCTGTCTGTGGGCCGCCTGAGTATCCTGCAGCGCTCCATCGACAAGTACTTCCTCATGGGAATGATGCTTGAGATCCGGATCAGCCCACGCCCCAAACACATCGCGCGATGTCACATCCTTGCCTCCTGACAAATTCCCTTTCAAGACGCGTAGACCGCTTCATCTAGCTCGCCGCCTTGGGGTAGTTTCTGAGAATGTCAGAGTAGGCGCGCCTCTGTGTTGAAAGTCCTAGCGCTCCCGAGCTAGTGGAGGGAGTGCTAAGGCTCAACCTCCTCCACTCGACCACCGCACGCCGCGAATTTCTCGCGATAACCTGAGCGGCAATAATTATCTACCTTGGTGAGGCTTGGTGTAGGCGGGCAAGCATTTGGTGCATTGGAGGTATTGAAGTGCTCGCACTGCTGAGTGGAGCGTGCCTGTGTTTCATGAAGCGAGTCGAAATTGTCTTGCAGTTTTTTGACATCGGCTTCGCACGCACTGACCTTTGCGTCTAGCTTCTTCAAGCAATCCAGGCCTTCGGGAGTGTCTGGGTTGATGTAGCGGTACTGCGTGCAGGCAGCGAGTAGCAACGACAACGACAATGACAGGGTGGCTAATCTAAGCAAATGCTGGCTCCATCAACGTTTACTGTGACCCATGTGACTTCGCTGGATGAGGTCGGTTCAGCAGCGGCACAGATCCTATGTGCTCTATACGGGCGGCCACCGTACTCTGGCAAACTGTCGATCTATCAATCGCGGTCTTTGGAGGAAATTCATGCTGACAGCTTCGGAGCTGCTGATACTGGCGCAGGAGGCACCTCAGAATCTGAGGCGCTGGTCGAGCTTCGTGGCGCAGATTGAATTCGTCTGGCAAAAACCCACTCTGGTAAAAAATGGTGGAAGGTGGCAGGCCCTCTGGTTTGAGATGGAGATCGTCAATGGCCTTGCATTGGCCGAGTGGGAGGAGGAAGGATACCCTAAGCATTGGTCGCACCGTTGGCGTGAAGGGTATGAACAGGATGCGCGAGAGTTGGTTTCGGAACTGCTGCTTCTTATCTGCCCTGAGCCTTCGGCGTAATCCGGTGCAATCAACGGATGTTGAAATCCATCGGCGCGGCAGCCAGCCTGATCGCATCAATGCGGTTCATTGAGCGACAGCTCGAACAAATTCCGAGCAGTAACCAAGATCATAGGTCGGCCATTTCACCGTGACCTGCGTTACGTTTCCGTGAATGAGCACATCCAAAGAGTCGCCGGCACCTGGCTGCGACTTGGTGTCGGAAAGGGCGCTCATACACGGCTTTTAGAAAGCCATCACCAGAGAGTCGCTAGTGCGTAAGAAGGTAACCATCGTTGAAATAGCAGCCGCTGCAGGCGTAAGCGTGAGCACGGCTGGTCGCGTGTTGAATGGCGCGTCCGGCGTGTCGCTGCAGAGACGGCGAAAGGTGCTTGAGGCCGTTCGTGAGCTGGGGGCAAGCCGGCTTCCTGTGCTGCCGGAAGGGCATAGTCTCAAGGTCTTGGTGATCCGCATGGGGCTGGACGATGATCCGTACTTCAAGCGTATGGACATGGCGTTGGATCAAGCTGCAGAGTCGCTTCCCAGCCAGATTGAGCTGGTGCGCCTGACAAACCTCTCGCCATTTGAGCTAAGCGAGCGGCTTAGAAATTTAGATTTTCGTCCGCACGGCGCAATCGTCCTTGCCTTCGACACCCTGGAAGTACGCTACGCCCTTGAACGACTGGGTCGTCAAAAAATTCCTATCGTTACCTTAACCACGGACATCAGGCTCAAGACACCGAGAAGCTTCGTCGGCATTGATAACGAGGCGGCGGGGCGGACGGCTGCTTTGATGATCAGCCGCTTTGTGCACAATCGTGGGAGGGTTCTCATGATTACAGGCTCGCAGGATTATGAGGTTCACCGGCAAAGAACCAAGGGGTTTGAGGACGCCCTGGCGGAGTATGCACCTCACTTGCAGCTTGTGGGGCCGATCGATGTTGCAGACATGAATGATCGAGCTCTTACGGCCACGCGCCAGGCGTTTTCTCGCCAGGTAGCTACCGTGGCTATTTACAACAGCGGCGGTGCGAATGAGGGCATCCGACAGGCCTTGGAGGCGATCGATAGGGTGAGCAATCCTATCTGGATTACGCATGAAGCGAGCCCGCGGCATGTGAAGCTGCTTCGCAGCGGACAAGTTGCGCTGTTGATCGATCAGGATCCTTCTGCCCAAGCGCTAACTGGTCTCCAGCTGATACTGCATGCACACGGTGAGATTGCCGCGGCCCCTCGAGCTCGAATGCCGTTTCGACTTGTTAGCGCAGAAAACTGGAGCGATCTTCCCTTGGTCGACTAAGAAACTAGGTTTTTCCCAGTGAACCCAGCGCGCTTGCCCTAGCATCTTTTAGCTGCAGCATCCGTCCCAGCTGTCTGTGATCACGTAATTCACGTGCGGGTAGTCCATGCCTGAGCTGACAAGTGCTTCAGTAAATTTTTTTTACAATGCCGCTTGGTTTTTGACCGAAATCGGTCAAAAACGCCTTGTCTTTGGGCTGTCTTCTGAAGCGACAGGCTTACCATCTGCATCGCGCCTGCTTCAACTTGTCGCACTCTCGCGATGGGTTTAGCGCAACCCTAATTTATGAGCTTGATATCGCTAATTCTCTGCTTTTTGCGGCGGATGGCATCTGCTCGAGCTCTAATCGGCGCTAATACCTTACACCGGATGTACTGCCGGTTTGTGGATAGGAAAAGAAATGCAGAAATGGTTGATACTGCTGATCCGAGTGGTCGGCGTTTTGCTAGGGCTGGCGGGAGCTGCTTTGGCGGGAGGAGGCTTTTATCTCATCACACTGGGAGGTTCGTGGTTCTACCTTCCTATTGGTCTGCTCATGCTATGCACAGGGTGGCTGACATTGAAGCGTCGGCCCGGAGCATTCTGGCTCGCTTGGCTCATGTTCGTGATCGTTGCTATTTGGGCTTACTGGGAAGTAGGCAGCGATTTCTGGCAGCTTGTTTCTCGCGTCATGATTTTCGGTGTGATTTGCTTGGTGTTGACCGCTCTGGCGCCTCAGCTCAATGCAAGCGAGCAAGGTGGCATCAAGCGTGCTCCGGCCACTATTTTGAGCGTAATAGTTGCCGTTGGTTTGATCTCGACCTTCGCATCCATGTTCCGCCCACACGCACAGGTAGAAGCTCAAGCTGACGCCAAGTTCCCGATTATTCATCCTGAAGCGGGTGATGCAGAGGGCAAAGACTGGCCGGCATGGGGTCGGAACTTGGCAGGCGATAAGTTTGCCCAGTTCGATCAGGTAAACAAGCAGAACGTGAAAGATCTGAAGGTCGCCTGGACGTACAGAACAGGCGATCTGTCGGTCGACGGTTCTGAATACCAGGTAACTCCAATCAAAATCGATGACACCTTGTACCTATGCACTCCCTTGAACAAGGTGATCGCTCTTGATCCGGTGACCGGTGCTGAGCGTTGGCGCTTCGATCCTAAGATGGAGGTCACTCGTGGCAATAAGGGTTGGAAACGATGCCGAGGTGTCAGCTACATCGACCTGGCCCCATCTGCAGGTGCCGACGGCAATTCTCAGCCCACCACTCCACAGCCTGCGGCTTGTGAGAAGCGCATCGTTAGCACAACGAACGATGCTCGACTCTTCGAAGTGGACGCCAAGACTGGTAAGGCGTGCACCGATTTTGGTGACAACGGCTTCGTGAATCTGCTGGACGGTCTGGGTGACACTGCAGCCGGCTCTTACTATCTCACCTCTGCGCCGCTGGTTGCTGATGGAGTGATCATGGTGGGGGGCAAGCTCAACGACAACATGACCGTTGGTGAGGCTTCGGGTGTAGTTCGTGGTTACGACGCGGACACTGGCAAGCTGTTGTGGGCGTGGGATCCTTCCCGCGGTGCCGAGGACAGCAGCCCGCTGCCAGCGGGTGAGGTTTATGCCAAGGAGTCGCCGAATTTCTGGGGTACCGCTTCGTACGATCCGAAGCTGGGCCTGGCATACTTCCCGACCGGCAACCAGACTCCGGACTTCTGGACTGGCAACCGTCACAGCTACTCGGATGAATACAACGACTCGATCGTTGCCATTGAGCTGAAAACAGGCAAAGAACGCTGGCATTTCCGTACGGCTAACACCGACCAGTTTGACTACGATGTATCGTCGCAACCGATCCTGTATGACCTCCCGCTGCCAGATGGCACCGTGCGTCCAGTGGTCATTCAGCTAACCAAGCGTGGTCAGATCTTCGTCTTGGATCGCGCAACAGGCGAGCCAGTTGTACCCGTTACGTACAAGAAAGTACCTACGGATGCTATGCCAGGCATGAAGGTGGCTGACCACCAGCCATACTCCGCACTTTCAGTGGGCGTAGAGCCACTGAAGGAAAAGGACATGTGGGGTGCAACACTGTTCGATCAGATGCTCTGCCGTATCGATTTCCTGAAGATGCGCTGGGAAGGTGAATGGACTCCGCTTTCCGACCAGAAACGAACGCTCATCTGGCCAGGCTACTACGGTGGCTTTAACTGGGGTGGTGGTGCTCTGGATGCGCGTACTGGTACGTTGATCGTCAACGATATTCGTATGGCGATGTGGGGCAAATTCATCAAGCGTGAAGAGGCCAACAAAGCCGGCCTGGTGCCGTCAACCGAAGGTGAATACTCCGAGCAGTTGGGCACTCCGTGGGGTGTTGAGCGCTCGATGTTCCTGTCGCCTCTGGGAACGCCGTGCTTCAAGCCTCCGTTTGGCTCGATGACTGCCATCGATCTCGCGACCCAGAAGGTCAAGTGGCAGGTGCCGATGGGTAGCATTCAAGATGCGCCTATAAAAGGCATCGCCCCGGGCGTGTATCTGCCAATCGGCATGCCAACCCTGGGTGGCCCACTCGTCACGAAAGGTGGCCTGACGTTCTTCCACGGTTCGCTCGACTACTATGTGCGTGCACTGGACAACGATACTGGTGAAGAGCTGTGGCGTGACCGTCTGCCGGTTGGCGGCCAGGGTGTCCCGATGACCTACGTAGGCAATGACGACCAGCAGTATGTCGTGGTTGTTGCTGGTGGGGCCACTCGTACTGGTACCAACAAGAATCGCGGCGATTACGTGATTGCTTACTCCCTGAAGTCGAAAGCTGAATAAGCCCCCAAATACCAAGGTGTCGCAGTCTTTGCATTGTGATGCCTTGGTTACTTTCCGCAGCTCCATGAATGCCACCCCTAGGTTCGAAGATGAACCAGGGCTTGTGGCTGTCTTTGCCAATCACGGGGGAGACATTTGTGCAGTTTCAGGTTTTGGATTTGAATGTCGATCTTGATAAGCGAGAGATTAGCTGTGGGGGCAGCCGTGTGAGGCTCTCCTCCATACCGTTCGGTGTATTGGTTTTGCTAGCAAAGAATTGTGAAAGCATCGTGTCTAGAGAGAAACTTCTGGATGAGGTCTGGGGACTTAAATTTGACCCTGGAACAAAAGTAGTAGATGTGCAATTGACTAGGTTGAGGCGGGAGCTCAAAGATATCGGATGCAGTGCAAAAATTATGAACTCGAGGAGCGCGGGTTTCAAACTCTGCACGTGAGTAGAAAAATTCTGCTGTCGAGGGTCGCTGCGCGAGTGACTCGCGCAGCGAAGGGAAGCTGGGAGGAAAGTTAGAAACTTGACCCTACCTGCAGGCCGATCACTACCGCGTTTTCTACTTCCCTGACGTTTCCAGGGTTACGGATGTATTGGATGTTAGGCATCAAGTGAAGCCAGTTAGTAGCTTGGATTCGATAGTTTAGCTCGGCTTGGTAACTGGTATGCTGCTCTGGGATGTACGAAGGGCTGTCAAAATACACTCCGTTAACCTGGTTCTTGAATTGGGCGTTTTCTAGGTATTGATCGCTAGCGTGTACGCGCGACAGGCCAAGCCCTAGCTGATCAAGCGGGCGGAAATCAAAAGGCCCTTTATACACCAAACTGATATGCATATAGCTATCGACGGGAGTAGTTGCTTGGTCTTGAAAACTAAGGCTTGCTGCAAGCACTAGACCTCGGCTTTGATCGTTGTTCTTGCTGCAGATCTGTTGCTTTGCATTAAGCCACCAGCCGCTGCGACCATCATGGACTCTGTACTGATTCTGAGTGAGCGCTGCTGGTTGACCGTTGACGTCATTGAGTACGTCAGGACGGTTGACCGTATTCTTGAAGTATCCAACACGGTACTCACCAGGTAATTTCCCGATACGTGGTGTCCAGACAAGCTCCACCGGCACCATGGTGCCACTTGTTCCGTGTGTTCGAAGCTTTAAACCGTTGTCGTTGTCCAGGCTCGAGGGATCAACGTTGTAGGCAGCGATTTTGGCGACAAGGTCATCTGCCAATGCATACTGAAGACGAACTGCCCACGAACTGATAGGGCTGTTGTAGATGTCATTGACGTAGTTGCCAGGCTGCGAACCACAAAACGATAAATTTTGGAATGCGCAATCTGCAGTGGCGAACTCATCGCCTACTGTGAAACGCCCGATCTTTACGTTCAGTTTGTTGTCGATCCAGCCTTTCGACAGCCAGAATTGGCTTAGCCGTGTAACACTTCCTCTGCCGTGGATTTCTTGAGTCGCTCCGAAACCACCGACGCGACGGTCGTTAAGAGCATCCTCATCCAGGCCGCGACCATTGCGATTTGATAGACGGATTTCCGCTTCCGCATTTTTCCAGGACAGCAATTCCGAAAGATCTAGCTTTGCACCTGCTGACCACTGATCTGCATAACGGGCGGTATGGTGGGAGGCGCCCCCATGGACATTCGCTGCAATTTCACTCAGGTAGCTGAATTCTAGATCAACACCCTGATCAGCAAGTTCTCCCCGGGAGCCGTTCCAGTCTCCGAGCATCCAAGGCGAAGAGGGCGAGAGTGGTTCATGCGCAAGCGCCTGAGGAGTGTAAAGATTTATTAGGGCAAGAATGCTTAAGGTGGAGGTGGTGAAGGTATGGCGGAGGTACATCCATAGTTCCTATGTTTGGTTTCTGTACGTACACCTAAAGCTTAGAGGACTGCCAGGGTGTTCTGCGATTTTACCAACTGGCGTACTGCAGAAAGGTTAAATTTCTCTGGTTCGTCCTGCGAGAACGTCGGCTAACAAAAAAGTTCGAGTAAATTGTTATTGCAAATAAATTTGGTACGGGTAACGCTATTCAGGCGTTGCCCCCAAGATCTATTAGTCGGGAGCCTCTGTTTTCCGCTGGTTAAGCTGGTGAAATGCTCGGTAAAATTATTGATTGCAATAGCCTCCGCGATACAGGCTAAGGTCGCTGGGGAAGTTAAAAAGCTTGGTCAGTGTTGGAGTGCTTTCGGCGTAGCAATCACTGATGCCAAGACGTATGCATCCTGCATTGGATACAGCCTCTTAATCGTTTTTGAGTAAGGCGCTGCTGGATTCGAACCCGTACGGAATCGGACGCCTTGCTGCTGTAATAGCTCACCACTAGCAGTTCGTCCTCGTAAACCTCCATTTCATCAATCTTGACACGTAGTGCTGATTCGATCTCGGCTAGGCGATCAGGCTCGATGCTGATGCGAAATAAATCTGCTGCGCGCTTGAGGTCAAGCTTGCGAGTCATAATGTTCACGAGTCATCTGGCCTGGGACGTCGTCTTTGCAGAGCACCTTTCTTCAGCAGTTGGCGAAAAGGATGCGTGCGAGAGATCACCCACAGGTGGGAGCGAACGGCGCCGAATAGGACTGAAATGGCCATTAATGATTCCGGTTTGAGGAGGCTTGCGAAGAGCCTTTGAGCTTCTTTCAGTCCAGCGTGGAGGAGGGCTCAAGCGGTGATCGCCCGCATTTCGATTATGGATATGTTATAACGTATCTTTTAGGCCTGTGCGTTCTGACGCTCGGGTTAACCATGAACTCGAATGACATCCATGAACTCCTTAGCATCCACTCCGTTTCTCGTATCTGCGCTATGGCTTGCCATTGCTGACTCAAGTGCTTACGCCGCAGAACCAACCTCGATTTCCCTTCCCGCTAGTACTATTGCTGCTGACCTCATCGCTGATGAGACGCAGATCGGGCTTGATGTGTCTAACACTGCCGGAAGCCGCTTGGGGCTCAGCGCGTTGGAGACGCCAGCGAGTACAACGGTTCTGACGGGGGGGAGCATCAGAAGCCACGGCGACACTACGGTGCAGGATGCTGTCGCGCGCAGTCCTGGCATTACGAGTATAGGTGCGCCCGGCGATGGCGGAACGGCGCTATCTGCCCGCGGCTTCACGGGGCAGGGATCTGTGATGCAGCTTTTTGACGGCACTCGCCTGTACTCGGGAATGGGCTCCTCGACATTCCCCGTCGATACCTGGGCGGTCGAGCGTGTCGACGTGCTCCGAGGCCCTGCCTCGGTTCTTTACGGTGAAGGCGCCACTGGTGCTGTAGTGAATGTCATCCCGAAGAAGCCGTTTGATGGAGAGATCCGGAATCGGCTTCGCCTGGGTTACGGTTCCAACGACAGCCAGCAGGCGGCCTTGGACAGTGGTGGCTCACTAAGCGATACATTCACGTATCGACTGAATCTGAATCAGCTGCGTAGCAATGGATGGATCGATCACGGCGATTCTCAAGGCACATTCATTAGTGGCTCGCTTCGCTGGCAGGTAAACGAGGCGTTCTCGCTTCAGCTATCGCATGATTCGGGTGACCACACCCCGATGAACAATTTCGGTGTGCCCCTCGTTGATGGTCACTACAAGAGCAGTTTGCGATACAAAAACTATAACGTTGGCGGGGCTAAGCAGCATTACGATGACCAGTGGACGCGGCTGACGGCTACCTGGCAGATTTCCGATGCGGTCAGTTCTACCAATGAACTGTATTACCTGAAGTCGCGGCGTCGATGGGCTAACGCGGAAAACTACAATTGGGACACCGATAACCAGCAGCTACTGCGTAGCGGGTTCTACGGTATCAAGCACAATCAGGAGCAGGTTGGCGACCGACAAACCTTCACGATTCAGCACTCCTTATTCGGGCTGAACAGTCAGAGTCTTGTAGGGTTTGATGTCAACCGTATTCGCTTCAAGCTGACCAATAACTCTCCTTACGATGATGTGGTGACAGCTGGCGAGCCGATCGATCTGCACCACCCGAACCGGGACGGATTCCACAGTGCCTCGGAATACCTTCCACTGTCGAAAAGCGTTACCCGCCAAGCGTCGTTCTTTGCAGAAAATCGGACTGAATTGACGGAACGCCTGTCTCTCATCACCGGCTTGCGACGTGATTATGTGGATATCAACCGAGACGACCTGCGAAGCGGCTCGAGCTCCGGAAAAAATCTGATTGGAAATAATTGGAAGGTCGGCATCGTCTATGAGTTAACGCCTGATATGTCCATCTATGGTCAGCAGTCGACCAGCACCGACGGGGTAGGGGGGCTAATCAGCCTGAGCCCGAGCCAGCAACAGTTTGACCTAGCCAAAGCCCGTCAGACCGAGATGGGCTTCAAGCAAATGTTTTGGGATCAAAAGGGGTCTTGGACAGTTGCTGCCTATCACATTGTTAAAAAGAAACTTTTAACCGCAGATCCGCAAGCGCCTGGGTCGTCATTACAGGTGGGTCAGCAGTCGTCGAACGGAGTCGAAGCCAGTCTGGATCTTCAACTGCCCTATGACTGGAAGCTCCAAGCAAATGCCGCTCTGGTAAAGGCGAAGTACGACGATTTTGATCAGGCGGTGAATGGCGTTGCGGTGTCACGCAGCGGCAATCGACCGATTAATGTACCGCGACGCACTGCCAATCTCTGGCTGGATAAGGCGTTTTCGCAGGACTTGAATGCAGGGGCGGGCCTGCGCTATGTCGATGCTCGCTATGCCGACATCGCGAACATGAACAAGCTTCCCTCCTACACCGTCGTCGATGCAGCCGTTTCCTGGAAAGCCTTGAAGAACACAAAATTGGGTCTGCAGCTCAGGAACGTTTTCGACCGAGAGTATGCGAGCACGCAATACAACGAGGGGCAGCAGTGGATCCTGGGTGAGCCTCGCTCCTTCTATCTGACTGCCGACATCGACTTCTAATATGACAGGCGCCCTATTAACTATCAGGGACGTGGGCTGGACATCACCAAGGAGTGGCTCTGGCGTTGAGCCATTCACGCTCAAGAACATCTACATGCGCATCGAGTCAGGCGAATTCGTGGGGCTTATCGGGCCTAACGGAGGAGGAAAGACCAGCTTACTGCGCTGCGCCATGCGCTACAGCAAACCAGAGAGTGGCGTGGTGGGTCTGTCAGGAGATGACCTCTGGGCGCAGTCTGCGCGATGGAGTGCCCAGCGAATTGCTGTCGTTGGGCAAGAGTTTCCTTCAACCTACGGTTTAAGCGTGCGGGAAGTGGTGGCGATGGGGCGCATTCCGTACCAACGGGGATTTCAGAGCGAAAGCACCAGGGATCGGGTAACGGTCAATGATGCGCTCGAGACAATGGGCTTAGTCCACCTCCAGGATCACGACTTTGGGCTGCTCTCCGGTGGAGAAAAACAGCGGACGTTGCTTGCCCGGGCTGTGACTCAAGATCCCCAGGTACTCATCCTGGATGAACCCACCAACCACCTTGATCCCAAGCATCAGGTTGAGTTGCTGGCTCATGTCAAGAAGCTGGGCGTGGCGGTGATCGCGAGTCTTCACGATCTCAATTTAGCCGCGGCGTTTTGCGACCGTCTTTACGTTATCAAGGATGGTCGGATCACTGCCCAAGGACGCCCGTGGGATGTCCTCACGCCAGATAATTTGTTCGAGACCTACGGCGTTGAAGCCTTAGTCGATGCGCATCCCCAAATCGGGACGCCCCGTATTACTTGGAAAATCGTGTGAAACCTATCTTTACGATGGCAGTTTTGCTGGTCAGCTTGTTGGCTTCGATCACTGCCCAAGCGAGTTCATATCCAGTCACCGTTAAAAGCTGCAGCCGAAGCGTCGTCTTCACTCACCCACCTGCGCGGGCGGTCAGCCAGGACGTGAATCTGACAGAAATGATGGTCGCTCTGGGGCTGCAGTCGCACATGGTCGGCTATAGCGGCGTCACGGGCTGGAATAAACCCACCGGCGGATTGATGACCGCCCTCAAGGGATTACCGGAGGTGGCCACGCATTATCCAACCGTGGAAACACTGCTGAACGTGAACGCAGATTTCTTCTTCGCTGGCTGGAACTACGGAATGATGGTCGGAGGTGATGTCACGCCTCAGACGCTGAAGCCTCTAGGTATCCAAGTTTATGAGCTGACTGAATCCTGCTCGCTCATTGAACCAAGTGCTACAGCTAGCTTGGAGCAGGTCTACACCGACCTGGCTAACCTCGGCAAAATCTTTGATGTCGAAGATCGCGCGCAATTGCTGATCACGCAGCTACGCAAGCGTCAGCAGGCGGTTATTCATCGGGTGGTCGGAAAGAAGAAGCCTCGAGTGTTTGTTTATGACAGTGGGGAAGATCGTGCCTTCACTGCGGGCCGACAGGCTATCCCTCAAGCCTTGATTGAGACGGCTGGAGGGCGGAACGTTATGGATGGCATTAGTGCCAGTTGGACGCAGATCGGATGGGAGAGCGTGGTGGAGGCAGACCCGCAATTCATCGTCATTATTGACTACGGTGAGCGAAGCGCGGCGGAGAAGATTCAATTTCTACGTGAGAACCCCGCGTTGCAGTCTATTGAGGCAATTCAAAACAAGCGATTCGTGGTGCTTCCCTACAGTGCCATGACGCCGGGAATTCAGAACCTCGGTGCAATCGAAGCTTTGGCAGCCGCATTTGATGAAGAGCGATGATCATGGCTCCGATCAAGACCCCAGATGCTTACGCCGGGCTCCTTGTATTGCTCGCAAGCCTGATTGTGTTTGTGTGTCTAACGGCGCTCGCTATCGGAGCTGCACCGGTACCGCTCAAGGTCGCGTGGCAGGTTGTTCAAAGTCACCTACTTGGGGCTGAGCCGCTGGATGCCACATCTGGGCAGGATCACATCATCTGGTTGATCAGAGCGCCGAGGGTTGTCCTAGCTGTTCTTGTCGGAGCGGGACTCGCAATGGTTGGTGCTGCTCTCCAAGCTGTTACACGAAACTCTTTGGCGGATCCGCATCTCCTGGGAGCGACTTCCGGTGCAGCACTTGGGGCTGTCGTTGTCGTTATGTACGTAGGGGAGCTATTGGGTCAGTTCACTTTGCCGCTCGCCGCGTTTCTGGGAGCTTCAGCTTCTCTTTTGCTTGTAATGGCAATCGCTCGGAAGCACGGCACTTTCACGAGTGATCGGCTGCTGCTGAGCGGTGTAGCGGTGTCGTTTGTTTTGATGGCCGCGGCTAATCTCCTGTTGTTTCTGGGTGATCATCGTGCGAGTTCATCAGTTCTGTTCTGGATGATGGGTGGGCTTGGTGCGGCTCGCTGGGAGCTATTGTGGCTGCCGCTCTGTGTGATTGTGTTGGGAGGTCTCGCGCTTTGGGCGTGTGGGCGTTCTCTGAATGCGCTTATGGCTGGTGAACAGACGGCTGTCAGTCTGGGCGTGGACGTCCATCGAGTGCGGATTAGTGTATTTGTCATGACCTCGTGCATGACGGGTGTAATGGTGGCACTAAGCGGGTCGATCGGCTTTGTGGGGCTTATGGTTCCTCACATAGCCCGCCGGCTGGTGGGCGCCGAGCATCGACGCCTAATACCGCTCTGCGGGTTGCTCGGCGCTTTGCTTGTGGTGTGTATGGACATCGTCGCCAGGACTGTGATCGCTCCTCAGGACTTGCCAATCGGTGTTGTCTCTGCAGCGATAGGTGGGATGTTCTTTATCGTATTCATCTACCGCAGTTAAGTCTGAGCTTGGCCCGAAAAATGATACATAGCGTGCGTATGCTGCATCGTCGCTACGCTTTCGGGCCCAACCACGCAGAACACCGTTAGCGTTCGGACGTTCGTGCCGTCCCCCGCTTCATCTCATAAGTCCACCAGGCCTTCAGTGCGCTTCATATTGATCGCGGTATGCTTTCGGTGTGACACCTAGGTGCCGCTGAAATACTCTCCTCATGTGTTCTTCTGAGCCGAATCCACATTGTGCGGCGATACGCTTCAAAGCTACGTCTTCATCAGCTAGCAAACGTCGTGCGCGCTCGAGCCTCGCGCGCTCTATGAATTCAGAGGGCGAGCTTTCGGTTTGACGTTGAAAGACCCGCCGCAGGTTGCGAGTGCTCATGTTCGCCTGGGATGCAAGTGTTTCTAGAGTAAGATCCCGGCTAAGGTTTTGAAGAATCCAGATCTGTAATTCTCTTATTCCGGAATGCGGAGTCATCTGGCTACCGAGATGCTGGCTAAACTGAGACTGCCCGCCGGGACGCTTTAGATAGACGACTAGCTCTCGCGCTATGGTTAATGCCAGATCCTGTCCGAGATCCTGCTCTACTAAAGCTAGGCTCAAATCTATAGCCGCCGATACGCCGGCACACGTCCAAATCCGTCCGTTTTGAATGAAAATGGCATCAGCGTTGACATTGATTTCCGGAAATTCGGTAGCGAGCCGGGTAGCAACGCTCCAGTGAGTGGTTGCGTCAAGGCCATCCAGGACACCCGCTTGCGCGAGAAAAAAAGCCCCAGAGCAGACGCCCACGAGCCGATCAATCCGGGATGCTGCGTGTCTGCACCAATCAACGATAGGGCGATGCTGATGTACTGCTGTTGTAATGTCACGGGCGCCAACAATCAGCGCGGTGTTAGGCAGGATTCTGCTCCGCAGAGATTCCGCATCGAGTCTGGCTAACGTGTCGGATTGAATCGAGCCCGCCTCTGGCGCGACTAAGTGGAGGTCGTAAAGGGGAGGCTCGCCGCTCGCTGTCAAATGCGCATTGGCGTAGTCAAACACCGTGAGCGCACCTACAGCTTCGAGGGACTTGAAGCCGGGATAAATGACAATGTGTACGGTGTGGAGGGCCGGTGCATCGGTTAGCCTCATTGGATAGGTTCCTTGGCTGTGGCAATCGGACAGACTTCAAGCGAATGTGGCCAACCTGAGGCGGGTGGTCTTGCAGACGCAATCAGCTGTTGTATCTTTTGATACGTTATAACCTAACGGAGTACAACAATGAAAACACGTGCCGCTATCGCTTGGGGGCCTAATCAGCCACTAGAATTTGAAGAAGTTGACCTTGAGGGCCCAAAAGACGGGGAAGTGCTCGTCCGGATCGTCACGACCAGCCTTTGTCACACGGACGTCTTCACTTTGTCCGGGCGAGATCCTGAAGGGAAATTTCCTTGCATCCTCGGTCACGAGGGGGTGGGTATTGTTGAGGACGTAGGCCGCGGCGTTACGTCCGTGAAGCCAGGCGATCATGTCATTCCGCTGTATACGCCAGAAGATCCAAACTGCCCCTTCATCAAATCTGGTAAGACCAACCTTAGCCAGTCTATTCGAAAGACCCAGGGCGAAGGACTAATGCCTGATGGCACAAGTCGTTTTTCCTATAAGGGACGGACAATTTTCCACTACATGGGTACATCCACATTCAGTGAGTACACCGTTTTGCCCGAAATTGCCGTTGCTAAAATCGATCCTGCAGCTCCGCTGGCCAAGGCTTCGATTATGGGTTGTGCGATTCCGACGGGCATTGGTGCTGTCCGGAACACTGCCAAGGTTCGTCCGGGTGATACCGTTGCTGTATTCGGCCTGGGCGCTGTCGGAATGGCAGTTATCCAAGGAGCTGTTCTCCAAGGGGCGAAACGTATCATCGGCATTGACGTTAACCCCAACAAGTTCCCATTAGCCATGTCTCTTGGAGCGACTGAGTGCGTAAATCCTAGGGACTACAACGAGCCACTTCAAAACGTCATCATTGACATGACGAATGGTGGTGTAGATTTCTCTTTTGAATGCGTGGGTAATGTCGAACTCATGCGAGCCGCGCTTGAATGCTGCCACAAAGGATGGGGAGAAAGTATCATCATCGGCGTGGCCGGCGCTGGAGAAGAAATCGCTACCCGACCGTTCCAATTAGTGACTGGTCGAGTGTGGAAGGGGAGCGCTTTTGGCGGGGTATTGGGTCGGTCTGAGCTTCCAGGCATGGTTGATGAATGGCTTCGTGGTGAGATTAACGTTGATCCATACATCACTCACAATATGGATCATGAAACACTGAACCATGCATTTGACCTTCTGAAGCGTGGTGAGGCGATTCGTTCGGTAATCCATTACCAAGAGCGTGAGACACTTAGCCATGATTTGCCTGGAGTGATCATTGATCGTAACGGGCGCGTGATTCCAAAGCCGGAACTGAAGCATACACCTGCTTGAATATAGAGCGGCCCTGTCTAAGGCAGGGCCGTTCTCGTTGGGTTAGACCTGCTTGTTGTGATGTCGTAATTCTATATATATTAATGATAATTTGAGTCAACCGTATGGCCTGAGTCGGTGAGGGTAATGCAATGAAGCAAATCACAAAAGAGAAGTGTAGCTTGAGACTGACCTCCTTGAATAATCGCCAGTTAGTCGGTGCGGGAGTTTTCTTGGGAGGGTGGTTTCTTATCATAAGCTATCTAGTTATCCATCAGTCGGGTTAAAAAGCGACCGCCACTGAGTCAGTAAATGAAAAGGGATCGAAGCGGCGCGTAAAACCTTTAGTAACCCGCCACCGCTACCTCTAACCCGCAAGAGTGTTCACACTAGAGGTGCGACAGGAAGGCTGAAGGGCAGCGCCATCTCCAGGGGGAATACGCTCATCTCAAACAACTGATGAAAAATAAAGGGATGATGTTTTTTCTATTTTTCCCCTGTGTGAGTATTTTGTACACATAATTTGAATTGCAGGTCATTTCCTAGGTGCGATATGTTGTCTGGCAATATGTCGTCAGAAGAAAGTAAGGTTGAACTTCTGTGAGTGGAGGCTGGTTTATATCGCTTCTATCTCGAAGCTTTAGTTTATTGTGTAGCGATTGCGTGCGTGCTTAATTATAATATTATTTTGCTTCGTCTACTATCGAGTGATTGTGGTGGCTGATAGTGGCGGAAAGTTTGGGGGGGTTGTCTTTGGTTCTACTCAAAGCTAACGAATGTAACGGCGTGTAAGCTTGAGTACTTCAAATTTATATTGGTGGGTATGTGTGGGGCTGTGGTTGATAAGTAAATCTCTTCTAGCATGATGTGAATAGAAGGAAGTGAAATGAGACTGTCTCGTGCTGTGGTTGCACTAATGAGCTCAATTGGTTGGCTGTTCGGTAGTTCAGTGGCATGCGCGAATACGCTTAACGTTGTATCAAGCTTTACCGTACTTGCCGATGTTATCAAAAACGTAGGTGGTGATGGTGTCAAGGTGAGGAGCATTGTCCCTCCAAATGGCGATCCCCACAAATTTGAGCCCTCACCAGCTGACGCAAAATCGCTGAAGGAGGCTGATATCACATTCATCAGCGGCTTAGGATTAGAAAGTTGGTTTGAACGGCTAGCTCTGGCCTCAGGAAATCAAAATCCACCGGTCGTTGTGTCCGAAGGAATTAAGCCAATCACTTTTTCTGAAGGCCGAAAAACGAAAATAGATCCTCATGTATGGAACAGTGTGGCAAATGTTAAACTCTGGGTGACTAAGATTGAGGCGGAGTTAACCAAAGCAGATCCTAATCAAGCGAAGAAATTTAGTGATAATGCGGACTCTTACCTAGCTAAGCTTGATGCTTTAAATCAGCTCATTATCATACAGCTCGCTGAGGTACCACTTGCGCAACGAAGAGTGTTAACGAGTCATGATGCGTTTGGATATTATGCAATGGAATACGGAGTGAGTTTCCTCTCACCTCTGGGCCTTTCCACTGAGATAGAAGCATCCGCGGCTGATATAGCTACGTTGATTGACCAAATTCGACGAGAGGGGGTTAGGGTATATTTCACTGAGAACTCAAATGACTCTCGGCTTGTGTCTCAGATTGCGAATGCCACTGGAGCTAAGACAGGTGGTGTTCTTTACCCGGAATCTCTTTCAGATGAGAATGGCCCCGCATCAAACTATATTAAGCTGATGGAATACAATACGCGACAAATAGTGCGGGCGACTATGCTGTGATTTAGGCACACGGAGTTCTCTCGGCTAATGAGATCTCCGCGTGCGACACAGCGAGCGTTTCTGATGTAAATGGCGCACTGCTTAGGTCACGTTTTTGTAAACCGGTCGCGGTATTCTTTGGGCGTTACTGATAGAAACTTTTTAAAAGCAAGGCGCATATGGTCAGCGCTAGTAAAGCCGCTCATGAACGATACTGTTTTGATGGGCAGGCTTCCACCGCTTAGCAACCGCCTGGCATGATCAATTCTGGCTTGATCTAGGAACTGGGATGGGCACATGCCCACTTCTTTGCTGAATGTTCTGGTGAAATGTCTTGTGCTCATAGCCGAGCGCTCAGCCATAGAGGCTACGGACATTTTGCTATTGAGATTCTCAATTACCCAATTTTGGATTTCACGCATGCTTGTGTTCTGCGTTCTTTGTGAAACTAAATTTGCACTGAACTGTGATTGTCCACCAGGCCGCTTAAGGAAGATTACTAGATCCTGAGCAACTTCAAGTGCTAGCCGATGACCATGATCCTCCTCTACAAACGCTAACGCTAAATCAATCGATGCACTGACCCCTGCAGATGTCCAGAAGTTCGCGTCTCTGATATAGATGGAATCAATATCTAGCTTCACTTCCGGATATTTCTTCGCAAAAGCATCATTCATCCTCCAGTGTGTGGTGGCTCGTCGACCATTCAATAATCCTGTAGCTGCAAGGAAAAATGCGCCAGAACATAGTGCGGCGAAGCGTGGAGTGCTGGGTGCGGCTCGATGGATCCACTCGATAATCGATGGATTTTCGATTACTGCATTCTCGATGTAGTGAGCACCCACGACGAGAATTGAGTGGGCATCGGTAGACATTTCTAGGTCAATTGTCGCATCCAGGGTCATGATTGTATCTGATGGTACAGGGCCGATTTTGCTTGAACGGATAGCGACCCTGTAGCCCGGCGGATAGCCGTAAGACTCCAAAATCCTATTGGCATAGCTGAATACGGTCATTGGGCCGATTGCTTCAAAGGCTTTGAAACCTCGGTAGATAACCAGCTCAATTGACCTGGTCTGGTAGTCGTCTAAGAGCATTTCGTTTTTCTCCCATGTCCCAAATCGACGGCAGTTTGGCCGACATCGACGGAGCTTGTGGACTCAAGATAGTGGGGGAGGGCGTAAGCTGCGATCACAACCTCCCCGTAACCAAAGGTGATGACAATGATAAAATCACGAGCAGCTGTAGCATTTGGGCCCAAGCAGCCACTGGAAATTGTTGAGGTTGACGTCCAGCCTCCGAAAGCCGGTGAGGTGTTGATCCGTGTCGTAGCGACCGGGGTATGTCATACAGATGCGTACACGCTCTCCGGGCAAGATTCCGAAGGGGTCTTCCCTTGCATTCTTGGGCACGAAGGAGGCGGCATCGTCGAGGCTGTGGGCGAAGGCGTGAAAGGCTTGGCCGTGGGCGATCATGTAATTCCCCTTTACACGGCAGAGTGCGGGGAATGTAAGTTCTGCAAATCTGGTAAGACAAACCTCTGCCAAGCGGTACGTGCTACTCAAGGCAAAGGATTGATGCCAGATGGAACCACTCGATTCAGCTACAAAGGAGAGCCGATCTATCACTACATGGGCTGCTCGACATTTTCTGAATATACCGTTCTGCCCGAAATCAGCCTGGCCAAGATCCCGAAAGACGCGCCGCTCGAGAAGGTATGTTTGCTTGGTTGTGGAGTGACTACAGGTATCGGGGCCGTTCTCAACACTGCGAAAGTCGAGAAGGGCGCAACTGTCGCTATCTTCGGGTTGGGCGGAATCGGGTTGGCTGCGGTAATCGGGGCCAAAATGGCAGGTGCTGGTCGTATCATTGCTGTGGATATCAACCCTGCAAAATTTGAAATTGCCCAAGAGCTTGGCGCAACTGACTTCATCAACCCCAAAGAATACGATCGCCCAATCCAAGACGTCATCGTTGAACTTACAGATGGCGGTGTTGACTACTCTTTTGAGTGCATCGGCAATGTTAATCTGATGCGCGCCGCTCTCGAGTGTTGCCATAAGGGTTGGGGCGAGTCGGTTATCATCGGTGTTGCGCCTTCTGGCGCTGAGATTTCGACCAGACCGTTCCAGCTCGTCACCGGTCGTGTATGGCGCGGTTCCGCCTTTGGGGGAGTAAAAGGAAGAACTGAGCTTCCCTCTTACGTCACCAGATCGCAAGCTGGCGACATCCCGCTCGATAAGTTTATTACCCACAATATGGGGCTTGAAAAAATCAATGAAGCATTCGATCTCATGCACGAAGGTAAAAGTATAAGAACAGTGATTCACTTCTAAACAGCAATTTACGAGGTAAGTATGAGCGTGTTTACACATGTGACCGTTGGCACTAACTCTCTTGATAAGGCTAGAGCTTTTTACGATGAGGTTCTGAGCGAGATTGGTCTCCAACGTCTGGCTGATCTCGGAGACAATGGGTCGATTTGGGGCGTTGATAATCCTTCGTTTTTTGTGCTTAAACCCGCGAATGGTCAGCCGGCGACTGTTGGCAACGGAGTGACTATAAGCTTCGAAGCTCCAAGTCGAGCGGCAATCGATGCCTTCCATGCTAGAGCTCTAGAGTTAGGTGGCAAGGATGAAGGCAAGCCAGGTGAGCGCGGTTGGGCTGAAAATGCTTATGCCGCTTACGTACGCGACCTAGACGGTAATAAACTGGCTGTGTACTCATTTAAGAAGCCTTAAAGATTTGGACGTAGCGAGTTTTACGGCCTCTTAGGAGGCCGTCTTTTTTTGCAAAAAATAAGGTGGCGCTATGCGCCACCTTATTTTAGCCAGCTATGTGTAACTACGATCACTTTCGATTACTGGATCTAGAAGAGCGCTTCGGAAGGCTTGAGCCCCTTCCTTGTGAGCTTCCTTCAGCTCGCGAAGCCATTTCCTGTACTGGATAGACACCTTGTCAGCTACTACTGAGACTTCGTCAGCAGGAGCATCCTTGGGCCATTGAGACTCAATCACTGGTTTGTCTTCGGCGAAGACCAGGTCATTAAAGGCAATGTGCAGATAATCAGAATCGTCAGCTTGCTCCCTCGCAAATAACAGGAAGTTCTTGGTCGTAGTATCGTCTATTGGGCACGAAACGTTAAACAGGACATGCAGTGATTTACTTGAGTATTTCGCTACTTCCAGGTTGATAGCGAATGGCATGCTGCAGGTATAGGAAAACGAGCCGATGGGCGCCTGGTTCGGGACGGCCATGTCCTCAGGTGTATCATAAATGAAGCGGAACTGACCGTTGAATCTGTCCATTGGGACGATTGGAGGCTCGGCATTATTTGGGTCAAACAGCGTGCCTGGATGAATAAAAGCGAAGTGTGAGAAGTCAGTGAAATTTTCCCAGCGGCGCTCCGCTGTTGCGTTCCACCAATAAGGTTCTTGGATAACGATTCGCAACCTGGGATCACTTGCAGCACTGAAATAAGGAATTTCAGTGCATGCGTAGCTTGAGTCTAATCTGACCCAAATCAGACCATAGCGCTCTTCACAATCGAATCGCTGCACTTTTGCTCGGTTTGGAATTGGGCTATTGGGACAAGCCGGCACCAGTTTGCAAGCGCCCTCGCTGTCGTACTGCCATCCATGATACGGGCATTGAAGGCGGTCGTTCGCAATTGTACCCAACGAGAGCTTCGCGGATCGATGCGCACACCGATCGTGCATAGCAACATACTCACCACCTAGCTTTGCCACTACCAACTGCTCACTGAGAAGCGTAACGGCCATTGGCCCAAGACTCGAGGGGTGAGCTTTCTCCAGTTCCGTTACGGTACAAACGGGATGCCAAAAGTGGCGGAGATATTCACGGTCATTATTAATGATTGCCTGTTCCATGTATGTAGCCTTTGTGGATGACGTTATTTTGTTAGCAGCTCCCCACGATCGGGTTGCCATGTCTCCTACTTCTACTCACAGAAAGGTTAAACACACTCTATTTATGTGTTGACACCATTCGTATGGCTGGTACGTCAGATCTAAGATCTGGTACACCAGAAAAGGTAGAGCATTTTTTGGAATGCTGTCAACTCCCAGCAGTGCTGGCGGGGAGAATGCTTCTTGATAAGCAGGTCTGAATTAGAGCTTTAACTAAGTAATTTGCCTCGACTAGTAGCAATCTGGAGCTCATTAAAAGGTAGGGGAAGGAAACATTGAGACGTTTACGTTGCACCAATGCGTTACGTTTAGTACGAAGCGTGCACATTTTTCGGGCATTCATAGCCTCTTATTAAAAAGCATTGTGGAATATAAAGTACCAAAGCCATCCTTTTTAATGACTTTTCTGTAGGTGTAATTGATCAAATAGCGCCGTAAGTAACGACGCTAAGTATCAAAATTCAAATTTTATTCGCTAATGCAGGGAATTGTGTTCCCCTGAGTAACAGACTTAAGATGTATACAATTTTAGATGTATAGCTAACGAATCTTGACTAAAGCGTTTGGCGTAATTTTTGCTCTCAGCTGAACCTGACTCGTAGGTCAGGTGATGAGGAGCTCGTCGAGTGAAATCAACAAAAAAATGTTTGGGAATTTTGGCTGCGACCGTGTTGACACCCTCAGCTTACGCTGGAGATATGCTGCTTTGGCATCAAGAGAGCGTCAGCTATCAGTATGGGAAGGATTTCAAGGTAGATCCGAGGCGAATGCAAATCATAACATTCGAGCATACCAGTGGCTGGGCGTGGGGGGACTTCTTCTTCTTCATTGATAATTACTGGTATCCCGGCTCACAAACTGACTATGACGGTCATCACGGAATTTATTCTGAATACTCTCCCCGGTTCTCTCTATCCAAAATGACGGGCAACTCATTTAGTTGGGGTATTGTGAAGGATGTCTTAATTGCGACGACGATTGAATGGGATAATAATCGAAGCAAAGGTCGCGATGATCAAGTTAACTATCTTATAGGGCCAGGCTTCGACTTATCTATCCCTGGGTTTGATTATTTCATGCTGAACTTCTACTACCGGAAGCCGGAAGGCGGGGAGGGGATGGGTGGTTGGCAGGTCACACCCGTTTGGTCGTATACGATACCTGTAGGAAGAAGCGATATTTTAGTCGATGGTTATATCGACTGGGTGATAGGTGATAAGTACGGGCTAAAGCACAACTTTCACTTCAATCCTCAAGTCAAATACGATATCGGGAAGTTGCTGTGGGGGGCGCCGAAGAAGCTCTATGTCGGAGTGGAGTATGACTACTGGTCTAACAAGTATGGGATAGAGAACACGGCGCAGTATAAAACTGACCAGAGCGTCACCAGCGCAATGATCAAGTATCACTTTTAATGTGCTTATGCGGGGGCGTAGCCCCCGCATTAGATCTGAAGTGCAAACTTAAGATTTACGTCAGGCGAGCGCGCGGCGTCGAACTTATACCCTTTGATCACTAGGTTATAATGGGATGCCAGTAGTTCTTTAGCCGCAACAGCATCTTTACGCTCTAAACAGCCAACAAGCTCGGCATGCTCATTACGCAGTTTGCAGTAGTCAAAACCTACACGGTATAGAGCATTGATCAATGCTTCCCGCCGGCGCAGCTGCGCATGAATCTGATCGATTGTGTTATTACCCAGAAAGGAAATCAGCAACGAGTGAAATCCTCGGCCTAGCTTGTCTCCTTCATCAGCAAGCCCGCATTGGTGCGCGGTGTGCTCTTTATGCGTATGGACACGCAGCTCGTCGAGCTGCTGACTTGTAATGCATTGGATGAGCTGATCGATGACACCACTCTCTAGCACAAGCAGCATTTGATAAAGCTCAAAGGCATCATCGAAGGTTGGGCACCAAACGCTGGTCGAGCGCTTAGGCGAAATTTCGACAAGCTTGTCCTGGGATAGGCGGATCAACGCTTGGCGCACAACGGTGCGGCTTACGTTAAAAAGCTCAGCGATCTCACGCTCGTTCAGCTTTGTCCCTGGGGGCAGTCGGCGGTGATAAATGGCGTCTGAAATAGCGGCGACAATTGTCTGGGTCAGCATGATCTACCTTAGCCCTCTCGTTCGTTGGGCGTGCACGGGTTGCGAACATAGCACCAAAATGTAACACGACACCAACTGTGTCACCGTTTGAAACACGCGCCGTACACAAAAATTGAACGCATTGTATACAGATTCGTGAGTTATTCTGACCCTTAGGTCAGAAAAATGCATTATTAAACAATAGGATAACAGAGTAAGCACACCTCCGATGGATCGATCTGGCACGGAATCTGCTCTGTTTTTGGCTCAACCACGTACCTGCAAGCGGATACAAAAAAACTATCCGTCGTAAAAAACCGGCTAAACTGGTATACCAGATAGGCGATCTGGGAAGCCTGACAGGTTTTTTGGCACACAAAAATAACATTGGCAATCGCTAGCCCTGAGGACTCCACACGTGAACCAACAACTCAAGCCTCTCTTGGACGACAAAACCTACCTCCGTCACTTCTGGCATCCCGTATGCACCCTGAACGAGTTCGAGCGTGCTAACCCTAGCGGGCATGGCCCTATGGGCGTTACCTTGCTAGGAGAACGGTTGGTGATCGCCAGGCTGAACTCGAATATTGTTGCTGCGGCTGACCGATGTGCACATAGATCGGCCCAGCTATCTATAGGGCGAGTCTGTAGCCATGCTGGGACAGATTATTTGGAGTGCCCTTATCACGGCTGGCGTTATGATCAAGAGGGCGCTTGTAAGCTCATTCCTGCTTGCCCAGATAAGAGTATTTCTCCTCGTGCCAAAATATCTTCCTACGATTGTGAAGTAAGATACGGCATTGTCTGGGTTCGACTAGACAATAGCTTTGACTGTACTCAGATTCCCTATCTGAGTGACTACGAAAACCCTGATATGCAAGTGATAGTTGCAGATTCGTACATTTGGAATACTGTTGCTGAGCGACGTTGGGAGAACTTTACTGACTTTTCCCATTTTGCGTTTGTTCATCCAGGTACTCTGTACGATCCATTTTTCGCTAGTCATCCTACGGTATATGTAAACCGAGTTGGTGGGGAAATGCAGTTCAATCTCGCGCCACCGCGAGAAATGAAAGGTATACCCCCTGAAGCGCCTATGGGGGATTTCACCTACCGCTGCACCATGCCTTATTCCGTAAACCTCGAAATCAAATTGTGGAAAGATGACTCGCGTTTCATCTTGTGGACTACCGCCAGCCCGGTTGATGCCACAACCTGCCGCAATTTCATGATCATAGTTCGCGAGAAAGACAATCAGCCAGATCACATGCACCTGGCTTTCCAGAAGCGGGTGCTGGATGAGGATCAGCCGGTAATTGAGTCTCAATGGCCTCTGGAGATTCAAACGTCTGAGGTCTCTGTGGCTACTGATAAGGTTTCTATCCAGTTCCGCAAATGGCATAAGGAATTGTCTGTTGCTGCAGTTGAAGGGCGTGAAGCGTTTCGCAGCTCGGTTTTGACAACGGTTATTGAAGAAGAGCAGTAATACAAAGTATTACGTGTCGCGCCGATGGTGCGACACTTTCCTCGTGCATAGGCAGAAGCCAGAACGCGAGACATTATAATTATTAGCTTGGGTGATGCTCATGCAATCTCTTGCCCTGCGGAAAAAAACAAACGTTTATAAGGTCATGTTCATGGGGTGGCAACATGTGCTTGTGATGTATGCAGGTGCTGTCGCTGTACCGCTGATTTTGGGCGCGGCACTTAAGTTGCCTAAAGACCAAGTGGCCTTCTTGATTAATGCTGATCTATTCGCGTGCGGTATTGCAACGCTGATTCAGTGCATCGGGTTCGGGAATGTTGGCATCCGACTACCTGTAATGATGGGTGTTACCTTTACAGCTATCGGGCCCTTGGTTGCAATTGGTACCGATCCCCAGGCAGGTCTGCTGCAAATCTTTGGGGCGACCATAGCTGCCGGTCTATTTGGGTTCCTGGTAGCACCCTTTATTGGAAAATTAATCCGATTTTTTCCACCTGTTGTGACAGGAACGGAGATCTTAGCTGTAGGTTTGTCGCTGATGGTGGTAGCGGCCAGTTGGTCTGCGGGTGGATATGGGAATCCAGATTTCGGAAATCCTTTATATTTGTCGATAGCTGCTGCAGTCTTAGTAGCAATTTTAATCATTGTTAGATTCGCTAGAGGGTTCTTATCCAACATTTCGATTCTGCTTGGTATGATGTTCGGCTTTCTTTTGGCCTTAAGTGCTGGACAGATCGATTTTAGCGACGTAAGTCGGGCTCCATGGTTCGGGATCGTTGTGCCTTTTCACTTCGGTGTCCCGCAGTTTAGCCTGTGGCCTATTGTTGCAATGTGCATCGTTATGTTGGTCACATTTATCGAATCTACCGGCATGTTCCTGGCGCTAGGAGAGGTCGTCGATAAGCCGGTAGGGGAAAAGGAACTCGTTAGGGGCTTCAGAGCAGATGGTGTTGGTACAATGCTGGGGGGTGTATTTAATACATTTCCCTATACCTCATATGCTCAGAACATTGGCTTAATCAGTATAACTGGCGTGAAAAGCAGGTGGGTGTGTGCCCTGGCTGGATTCTTTTTAGTGCTTCTGGCGCTGTTTCCTAAGGTTGCGATGATAATTGCGTCCATTCCGCCGTACGTGCTCGGGGGTGCAGGTTTAGTAATGTTTGGCATGGTAGCTGCGAGCGGTATAAAGGTTCTTTCGCGGGTTAGCTTCGCTGATAATAAAAACCTATATGTTGTAGCAATCAGTGTGGCGATAGGAATGATTCCTGTGGTTTCGCCCCAGTTCTTTGCCAAGCTGCCTAAAGATATGGCTCCAATTCTTGAAAGCCCAGTGCTCCTGACAGCCATCTGCGCTGTTGTTTTGAATGTCTTCTTCAATGGTTTCGGTAGTGCGGAGGAGACAAAGAACTCACTGTTAACTGCTGCGAAAGAAGCTGAAGTCTGATTTCACACCAACCCTAAGAGAGAAGAATAATGAAAAAGATGTTCTTGCTTGGCTGTGCAGGTCGTGGGGTTCAACCTTCGTCCATTCATAAGCCTGTATCTGACAAAGAGCTTCCCATCATGGAGCAGTTCCGGCTCCAGAAGGAGTCGGGGCTCTGGGACTTCGTAGATCGGATTCCAGTGGGTACTTCTGAATTAGACGAGTATATTAAAGCAAGCCAGACTTACTCGCTGCCAGTCTATAGCGGGAGCTGGACGTATACCTTGGGTGCAGATGAACAACGAATCCGCGAGAATATTGATCAGACGATCGCAGTTGGAGCGAAATATCATAATTTGATGGTCTGGGCGAAACACGCCGATGGGCATTATATTACTGATGAAGAGGTTGCGATCTCTTATCTGAATGCGTATGAATACGCTGAAAAAAGAGGAGTAATTATTACTTTTGAGAATCATGTCGATATGTGGTCGGAAGACCCGCGGCGAGTTGCAAAAGTTGCGGATATGGTCGAACGTCATGGAATACCATTCAATATCTGTATGGATTATAGCCATTGCATTTTTAAGGTTGAGAATGAGGTGGAGATCGCCGTTGCCCAGTTACGCGGTGATCAGGAAGGCACCCGTAGACTTGATCCATTTAATGACGACAGCTACGCGGACGAATGGCTTGCTCGTAATACTGTGCATTGGGCCCAAGTGCGGCCAGCAGCGCCCAATGGGCCACGTAACTGGTGGGCAGGTGAAACTGGCCCATGGGATGGCCTAGGCTATGATCGACCAGGTCGCTCAATCCAATACCCGTTCAGCAATCCAAAATCAGGCGAATGGCACACAGATTTTTGGCACGCTCATAAACTTGCTCCAACCAAAGAGTTGATTCGGAAAGTCATAGATAGCTATATTGCCGAGGAAAACTCTAGTCTCCGTTTGATGACTATCGACAATATTAACCTTGCGGCTTACGGCACTGGCTGGAAGTACGATATGTATGCTGACAGCTGCTTGGTCGCTCAGTTTGTTCGAGAGCTCTATGCGGAGCGCATGGCTATCCACCTTGCCAAAAACGAACAGGGTAACGATTTCGTAAACCAATATCGGAATCAGGTTTGATCACCCCCTTGTATTTTGCCAAGGGCCAAGTCATCACTGTTTAGTCTACTTGCTCGGGAATTGTAGAGATCCTGGATCTCGTTTCCAGTCAATTCTCGAGCTATAACCTGGTATACCAGATGAGCAATGTGAAAAACCAAAGGTGCCAAAATGTCTTCCGATGAAGTAATCTTTAATGATTGGCATCCAGTCGCTGCTTTGGATGATGTGGCTCTGGAAAAGCGCTACCGTTGCCGATTGCTCGGGCGAACTGTCAGCTACGTAAAAAGCGTTGAGGGTGTGAACGCCTTATGGGAGCAAAGTGCAGAATCCGTGTCCCGCATCCACGCCAGGGAAATTTATGGAGTTCTCTGGTTGTCATTTGCCGAGCAGCCCACGGAAATGTTTGACATTCCGGAATTCAACGAGGCGGATCGCCGTATTGTCAGTGCGGGTTCTGTACGTGTCAATGTGTCCGGTCTGCGTGCCATCGAGAATTTTCTGGATATGGCGCACTTCCCATTTGTGCATACCGATATTCTGGGAGCTGAGCCGTTGACCGAGGTTGAACCTTACAAGGTTCACCACGATGAAGAGAGAGATGAGATATTCGCGACAGAATGTCGATTTCCTCAGCCCAAGGGTTCTGCTACAGCGGTAGAGCCTATTGATATGCAGTACATTTACAGAGTTACTCGGCCATATTCAGCAATTCTTTATAAAACTTGTCCCCCACAGCCGGATCGTTGGGATGCTTTGGGGCTCTTTATCCAGCCTGTCGATGAAGATTGG
The DNA here is from genome assembly GCF_016658545.1 of Pseudomonas sp. S37. Classification (GTDB taxonomy): domain Bacteria; phylum Pseudomonadota; class Gammaproteobacteria; order Pseudomonadales; family Pseudomonadaceae; genus Aquipseudomonas. The sequence continues at coordinate 62,445 of NZ_JACVZC010000001.1, forward strand.
TGCATAGCTCACACCATCATGTGTTACGTCGATGAGGTTAACTCGGATCAGCAGCTTCGACATTTCCAACAAACGATCTTTGGCCAAGACCTGATGATCCTGATTAACCAGGTACCCAAGCGTCTCCCTTTGGCTGCTAGTCGGGAAAGTCCAGTTCGCGCTGACGTTTTAGCGACCGCTTATCGTCGATGGATGCGTGAGAAAGGCGTGCAGTACGGAACCCTGCGGGACTGAATAACAAGAATCAATAAAGAGGTAAGCGCCGTGAATAAAATTGACTTGAACCAGTGGTTCCCCATCGCTACTCCTGAAGATCTACCCATGCGTCACGTGTATCATGCGACGCTCATGGGACAAGAGATGGCGGTTTGGCGAGACGACAACGGAAATATCAACGTTTGGGAAAACCGTTGTCCTCACCGGGGCCTTCGACTGACTTTGGGAGCAAATACTGGCACCGAAGTCCGCTGCCAGTATCACGGTTGGACTTATGAAACTGGGACAGGTGGGTGTACATTTGTTCCAGCTCATCGAGATGCCACTGAGCCAAGCAAAGCTCGTGTGAATACATTTCCTGCGCGCGAGAAGCATGGGCTGGTTTGGACGTCATTGGGCCAGCCTGAGGGAGAGCCAATCTCCATCCTCGATGATGCGCAATTGGTCAATGCTGTAAAAACTAATCTTCACACTACCGTTATTGGCACCGACAGTGATTATCTGATCAGTGTCTTGCGAGCTAACTTGTCAGCATTCGTTGATGTTTTTGGTGTGACTGATGTCGATGATTTGCATCTCAAAACCATGCATCACGACCGAGCGATAATCGTCACGAAGGTTGGCGCGCTTGCAATCCACCTCTATCTGCAACGGGCAACCGTCACCAAGACTCTCGTTCATGCTCAAGCATTAACACCAGGTCGTTCAGGTTATGAGCTCCAGAAGAGTTTCGCATTCGCTATGAGCGCGATCCGTCGACTATCAGAGGCGGCGACTTCGAATTTGATTCACATCAATGATATTAGTGATCAGACTGTCGACAACGTTGAGTTAGTGACAGAAAATCTTACTAAAGCACCACCTGCCGAATATATTTGCGAAGTTGTAACCCGATCGCAGGAAACGAGTGACATCTGCTCGTATTGGCTCAAGCCTATTGGACATCCGTTACCCACGTTCACTGCTGGTATGCACATCAGCATCACCACGCCTGAAGGATGTATCCGGCAGTACTCATTGGTGAATGCACCTTGGGAGCAAGAATCTTTCATCATTGGCATTAAAAAAGAACTACAGTCGCGTGGTGGTTCGAAGTCGATGCATGAACAGGTAAAGGTCGGTACCCAGTTGAAAGTAACGCTGCCTCGTAATGGCTTCCCTTTCGTAGAGACGGGTAAGCGTCCTATCCTTGTGGCGGGCGGCATTGGTATTACTCCAATCCTCTGTATGGCTCAAGCGCTCGATGAGCAAGGTACGCCATTTGAGATCCATTATTTCGCCCGAGGTGAAGAGTACGTACCTTTCCTGGAACGACTGAACGCATTGGGCGAGAATTTGAACCTGCACTTTGGTCTTGGGCCTGAGGAGACCAAAGAAAAACTTGCTGATATCATGTGGGAGCATGAGCCTCAAAGCATTGATATCTACACTTGTGGCCCGCAACCTATGATAGAAACTGTGTCGTCGGTGGCAATTGCCCATGGCGTAAGTGAAGAATCAATTAGATTCGAGTTCTTCAGTAAGAAGAATGACGCTCCTGTTTCAGACGAAGAGTACGAAGTTGAATTGAGTAAGTCTGGTCAAAGTTTCATTGTGCCTGCTGGCTCGACGCTGCTACAGGCGTGCTTGGAAAATAACGTGCAGATTGAGGCTTCTTGCGAGCAGGGTGTCTGCGGCACCTGCATAACTGCGGTTCTTTCTGGCGATCTCGAACACCACGATACCTATCTTTCCAAAAAAGAAAGGGAAAGTGGCAAGTGGATAATGCCGTGTGTTTCGCGCTGCAAATCCAAGAAAATTGTTCTCGACCTGTGAGGCCTCAATCGTGATCACACTCTATGACTATGAGCTTTCCGGAAACTGCTACAAGGTGAGACTTTTTTTGTCGATCCTCAAGCTGGAGTACAAGATTGAACCGGTGGAATTTTATCCTTCCCGTGAGCATAAGTCGGAGAAATTTCTCAAAATTAATCCACTTGGCCAACTTCCCGCGCTTACTGACGGTGATTTAGTCCTGCGTGATGCCCAAGCTATCTTGGTTTATTTAGCTACTCAATATGACAAGACTGGATACTGGTACCCGATCGCGCGCCCTGATCTCATGGCCGAAGTGCAAATGTGGATCGCCTTTGCTGACAGTCTAACCAGCACTATTTCAGCAGCTCGACTTCATGATCTTTTTTTCTTCGAGTTCGATGTTCAGTCCTGTCGCGATCGCGCTCATCAACTGCTCAAAATTTTAGATGAACATCTCTGGTTCCGCGATCTGAAGGGGCTACAGTACATCTGCAGTTCGTTGCATCCGACGATTGCCGATATCGCATGCTTCCCTTATATCGTATTGGCTGATGAGGGGGGGGTATCACTTGAGGACTACCCGGCGATCCGTCGCTGGGTAGATCGTGTCAAGCGTCTTCCAGGGTTCACTGTTATGTCAGGTGTCTTCCCCACCTCGTCAGCATCCGAAAGCTCAGAGAAGCCAGTCAGCGCTTAGCCTAAAGGGTGTTTGAGAATTCTACTCAGACACCCGACTTTACTCTGTAACTACTAATAGGACTACGATGATGAGCATTACCAAGATTTCGTCACAAAGAAGTTTTGATGGTTCGTATAACCGGTTCAAGCATCAATCCCAAGTGCTTGGTTGCGAAATGACCTTCGGTATTTACCTGCCCCCCAATATGGAATCGAGGCCAAGCGTTCCGGTGCTTTATTGGCTTTCCGGCCTGACGTGCACTGACGAGAATTTCATGCAAAAAGCTGGCGCACATCGACTGGCGGCTGAGTTAGGCATGGCTATTGTTGCACCGGATACCAGTCCTCGGGGAGAGCATGTACCCGATGATGTAGATAAGTCTTGGGATTTTGGGCATGGTGCCGGTTTTTACATCAATGCTACTGAAGAGCCTTGGGCAAAAAACTATCAGATGCATGACTATATTGTAGAGGAGCTACCTGCGCTTATCGAAGCCAATTTCCTTGTGTCAGATAAGCGGGGCATCAGCGGACATTCCATGGGCGGTCACGGCGCTCTGATTTGCGCGCTGCGAAATCCTGGTCGTTATCTTTCGGTTTCCGCATTTTCGCCCATAACCAATCCTGTTAAAACGCCCTGGGGGCATAAGGCTTTCAGTCAGATGTTGGGTGACAATATCCAGAAGTGGCGGGAGTGGGATACCTGCGAATTGATGTCAAATGCTCAAGAACGGTTGCCTTTGTTGATAGATCAGGGAGCTGAGGACGAGTTTTTGCATAGCCAGCTCAAACCCGGGTCGTTATCTTCTATAGCGTCGCGTTCTGGCCATGTGGCTAGTATTCGTATCCATCATGGCTATGATCATAGTTATTATTTCGTCGCGTCGTTTATTGAGGATCATTTGCGCCATCACGCCAGCGCGTTGATCGAAGGCTAAATATTAAAGTTCATAATTAATATCTATATGGAACCTTGTGGCACGGAGGGGTCATGAATAGTGTTGAGTATCAAATATTTTCGGGGGAAGCCTTTAGGAATCTCAGGAGTTCCTCTTTATTGCAGGGTAAGAAATTGCTGGGTAGTGGAAGCTTCAGTCTCGTTTTTGAGGGTAGTGAAGCAGACACCGTATTCCATCTTTCCATAGACAATGCAGGACATGATTTTTCGGTTAAAGCGAAGCAGCACTCAGTAGATGGAGTGGCCAGAATACATAGGGATTTCGGTGCTGTTGCGCTGTATCAAGATGACGCTTTTTATCCTGACTACCTTTGGCTGGCTGAGTTGGAACTATTGCATCCGCTTTCGAGTTCCCCTGCAGCCTTTCGTGAAGTTCAAGATCTACTACGTATTCTCACTGGCGTTACAGAAGGGGTGATTTACTCTACCTTTAGCGAGAAATGTAAGTTGCTAGCGAGACTCAACCATGTTCCGATCTATCCTCGGACGATGCGATGCACCCAGGCGTTGAGAAAGCTTTTATTTAAGTATGTAACGACAACTTCTTGTGATATTGATATTCGGATATCTAATTTTATGATCCGACCATACACTGGAGAGGTGGTTTTAAATGGCCCCGTAAATTGGCTGTGTGATATCTCACCGGAGCGCCAAGCTCGGTTAGCCCATTCGGAAATTATCCTTGACGGCACTCTTGCTCCGCAGGAATCAGCTCAGATCCTTCCATTTCAGCGTGTCGGGCAAGCCTAAGCCTGAACTTCAAATATAAGAGTGCGCTATGATGTGAGATTGATACGTAGCGCCATCGAGTGTGAGGATATTGCCTTGCGAATTGGTATCCCGAAAGAAACCCTGGCGGGCGAAACGCGCGTTTCTGCAACTGTTGATACGATAAAAAAATATTTGCTCCAGGGGCATCAGGTAATTGTTGAGTCAGGAGCTGGGCTATGTGCTGCAATTCCAGATTCAGCGTACAAGGAATGCGGGGCATCGATAGGCACTATGAGCGATGCATACGGCTGTGAAGTCATACTAAAAGTACATCCGCCAACGGATGAGGAGCAGAGTTTTATAAGTGAGGGAAGCTTACTTGTGGGTATGCTCAATCCTTTCGATGACCTCATGATAGGAAAAATGGCAGTACGCGGCATCACCGCCTTCGCCCTGGAAGCCGCGCCGCGCACCTCGCGGGCGCAGAGCCTTGACGTATTGTCGTCGCAGGCCAACATCGCCGGCTACAAGGCTGTGTTGCTGGCCGCCCATCACTACCCACGCTTCATGCCCATGCTGATGACCGCCGCCGGTACCGTTAAGGCCGCGCGCGTGTTGATCCTGGGTGCAGGCGTTGCCGGCCTGCAGGCGATTGCCACGGCCAAGCGCCTGGGCGCGGTGATCGAGGCGTCCGATGTACGCCCGGCGGTGAAGGAGCAGATCGAGTCGCTCGGCGCCAAGTTCATCGATGTGCCGTACGAGACCGATGAAGAGCGTGAATGCGCCCAAGGCGTAGGCGGCTATGCTCGGCCAATGCCGGCCAGCTGGATGCAGCGCCAGGCCCAAGCCATACATGAGCGGGCCAAACAGGCCGATATCGTCATTACCACCGCTCTGATCCCCGGGCGCAAGGCGCCGACCCTGCTCAGCGCAGAAACCGTGGCACAGATGAAGCCCGGCTCGGTGGTTATCGACCTCGCCGCAGCCCAGGGCGGCAACTGCCCGCTGACGGTCGCCGACCAGGTGGTGCAGGCAAACGGCGTGACCATCGTCGGCCCGACCAACCTGCCGGCCCAGCTGGGCGCCGATGCCTCGGCGCTGTATGCACGCAACCTGTTGGACTTCATGAAGCTGCTGTTCGACAAGGACGGCGCACTGGTCATCAACCTCGAAGACGACATCGTCGCGGCCTGCCTGATGTGCCGCGACGGCCAGGTCGTCCGCAAGAACGGCTAAGGAGCACGACAATGGAAGACATGCTGATTTCGCACGGCATCTACAACCTGATCATCTTCGTGCTGGCCATCTATGTGGGTTACCACGTGGTGTGGAACGTCACCCCGGCACTGCACACGCCGCTGATGGCGGTCACCAACGCCATTTCGGCGATCGTCATCGTCGGCGCCATGCTGGCTGCGGCCCTGACCGTGACCACTGCGGGCAAGCTGATGGGCACCCTGGCGGTGGCCCTGGCAGCGGTCAACGTGTTCGGCGGCTTCTTAGTCACACGCCGCATGCTTGAGATGTTCAAAAAGAAAACCAAGAGCGAGGCGCAATAATTAGCATGAGCATGAATCTGGTAACGCTCCTCTACCTCGTCGCCTCGATGTGTTTCATCCAGGCACTCAAAGGCCTGTCGCACCCGACCACTTCGCGGCGCGGCAACCTGTTCGGCATGATCGGCATGGGGCTGGCGATCCTCACAACGATCGGCCTCATCTATAAGCTTGGTACCGAGCTAGCTACCGACGGCATCGGCTACGTGATCGTCGGCCTGCTGGTCGGCGGTACCGCCGGTTCGATGATGGCCAAGCACGTCGAGATGACCAAGATGCCGGAACTGGTCGCCTTCATGCACAGCATGATCGGCCTGGCCGCGGTGTTCATTGCCATCGCCGCCGTACTGGAGCCGCAGTCGATGGGCATCGTCACCGCTATCAGCGATCCGATCCCCACTGGTAATCGCCTTGAGCTGTTCCTTGGCGCGGCGATCGGTGCCATCACCTTCTCCGGTTCCGTGATCGCCTTCGGCAAACTGTCGGGCAAGTACAAGTTCCGCCTGTTCCAAGGCGCACCGGTACAGTTCGCCGGCCAGCACAAGCTGAACCTGATCTTGGGCCTGACCACCATTGCCCTGGGCCTGCTGTTCACCTTCACCGGCCACTACAGCGCTTTCGCTCTAATGCTGGCCTTGGCCTTCGTCATGGGCGTGCTGATCATCATCCCAATTGGCGGCGCCGACATGCCGGTGGTGGTGTCGATGCTTAACAGCTACTCGGGCTGGGCCGCAGCCGGTATCGGCTTCTCGCTGAACAACTCGATGCTGATCATCGCCGGCTCGCTGGTGGGTTCGTCGGGTGCGATCCTCTCGTACATCATGTGCAAGGCCATGAACCGGTCGTTCTTCAACGTCATCCTCGGCGGTTTCGGCGGCGATACCGGTGCCGGCGCGGCGCAAGGCTCGCAAGAGAAGCGCCCGGTGAAGTCCGGATCGGCAGATGACGCGACCTTCCTGCTGAGCAACGCAGACAGCGTGATCATAGTCCCGGGCTACGGCCTGGCAGTAGCTCGCGCCCAGCATGCGCTGAAGGAGTTGACCGAGAAGCTGACTCACAACGGTGTGACCGTTAAGTACGCGATCCACCCGGTGGCGGGGCGTATGCCCGGGCACATGAACGTGCTGCTGGCCGAGGCCGAAGTACCGTACGACCAGGTGTTCGAGATGGAAGACATCAACGCCGAATTCGGCCAGGCCGACGTGGTGCTGGTGCTGGGCGCCAACGACGTGGTCAACCCGGCGGCGAAGAACGATCCGAAATCGCCGATCGCCGGCATGCCGATCCTCGAGGCGTTCAAGGCCAAGACCATCATCGTCAACAAACGCTCGATGGCCAGCGGTTATGCCGGTCTGGACAACGAGTTGTTCCACCTGGACAAGACCATGATGGTGTTCGGTGATGCGAAGAAAGTTATCGAAGACATGGTGAAAGCGGTAGCTTGACTGAAATTGACTATCAAGGGCGCTGGCTAGCGCCCATGATTAGTTTTGTTGCGCAGTCATATTTTGCCAGTGATGCGGATTGGTTTTAGAGCGCTTAGTGCTCTAGCAGAGATAATAAATAGAACAGTGTCTAAGCTGGTAACACTTGACGTAGTGAGGTACTAGTATGTCATCCACTGGCTATCGAGAATTTACGCATTCCGAACCTATGCAGTCCGTCGGTTTTCTCTTGCTTGAAAATTTTACTCTGATATCTCTTGCGTCTGCTGTTGAGCCTCTGCGTATGGCGAATCAACTATCTGGTAGGGAATTGTATCGTTGGAGTACCCTTAGTGCCGATGGTGGACAAGTATGGGCCAGTGATGGACTTCAAATTACTCCAGACACTGGCGTTAGCAATGCACCGATGATGGATACGGTGATAGTATGCGGGGGAGTTGGGATACAGCGTACTGTTACGAGAGATCATATCATGTGGCTCCGTTCGCAAACTCGCAGATCCCAGCGTATCGGTGCGGTATGCACGGGTAGCTGGGCTCTAGCGTGTGCAGGGTTGCTGGATGGTTTTGATTGCAGCGTGCATTGGGAATGCTTAGCTGGTATGCAAGAAGCTTTTCCTCATGTTAATTTGAGTACCAAACTTTTTACCCTGGATCGAAATAGAATAACCTGCTCTGGTGGTACTGCACCTCTAGATATGATGTTGCACTTAATAACCCGAGATCATGGTCGTGAGCTTTCCGCTGCGATTTCCGAGATGTTCGTCTATGAGCGGATTCGGAATGAACATGATCATCAACGTGTTCCATTGAAGCATATACTTGGTGCTAATCAGCCTAAGCTGCAAGAAATAGTTGCGTTGATGGAGTCTAATACAGAGGAGCTAATTGATTTAGATGAGTTAGCTGAATATGTATCAGTGTCTCGCCGTCAGCTGGAGCGGATTTTTCAGAAATACTTGGGTTGCTCTCCATCTCGTTACTATCTAAGACTACGATTGATTCGTGCTCGTCAATTGTTGAGGCAAACAAATATATCAATAGTTGAGGTTGCTTCGGTTGTCGGTTTTGTCTCTACACCACACTTTACAAAGTGTTATCGTGAGTGCTTCGGTTATCCTCCACGAAACGAGCGCGTCATCTCTGATAATAAGCGTGTGGGGAAGGTGGTAGTGGGTGTGTCTTCCCGGAGAGACGTATATTTGAAGTTAGGTGAAGGTGGCGGTGAGTCAACGCTTGGTAGTGTAAAGTAATAAGCTGAGATATTCGTTGCGTTGATTGGTGTGCTTGCTTCAATATATGCAGGAAATTCAAGGAGCAAAATGAATAACGACTGCTAGAATTGATTTTGCAACTCAGCTTCTCATTGACGCAGGCATTGCTAACGGGATGCGTGTATTAGATACCGGCTGCGATTCGGGTGACGTCGCCTTTCTCCTGAGTGGCATAGTTGGGATGACTGGTGAAGTCGTAGGGATCGACCATGATAAGGATGCGCTTGGTAGGGCGCGCAATCGCTCAAATATTGATCACCTGCGGATTCCCACAATCTTCGAATATGAGCTTCTCGACATGCCCGAATCGCTTGGGTCGTTCGAAGCCGCGTGACATGGCATACTCGGCAAAATGTCGATAGAAACGCTGCTAAACACCAATGGCATCGGCAACTATCAGATTGCCCTTGGCAACGGTGCTCGCGTAGTAACGGTACGCCGTGAGAGGATAGCCGTCGAGAACGCACTCGTTCAATATTCGCAACCATTTGCTGTCCCAGCGCCAAAGCCTCTTGCTCATCACTTTGAAGCTATGTTCCAGTGGACACGAAGATCTATTTGTACGGAGATTACTCGGCGGTTCGAAGCGTACAGGCAAAGAGGGGAGGCGGGTTGCCACCTCCCTCGGTCATTAATGGTTTGCAGCGACTCCAGATGCGAGCGGTGCGTCCCATTCACCGCCTAAGGCCTTAAACAAGGTCACCTGATTTTCGAATTTTTGCAGGCGCAGTGCGATCAGGCTTTGTTGAGCGGTGTACAGCGTTCGCTGTGTGTCGAGCACATCTAGATAGCGCGATATTCCGGTGTCGTAGCGCTGCTGAACCAGAGTAAAGGCGTTTTCTGCTGCTTGAAGTCGAACGGTCTGGGTTTCCAGGCGATCATCAATATTGGCGCGGATAGCTAACGCGTCTTTAACCTCTCTGAACGCTACCTGAATCGTTTTTTGATACTGCGCAACAGCCAACTCTCTATTAGTTTCTGCGACCTGCAGGGAGGCGTCGAGTGCACCTCCGGTGAATATCGGCACGTTGATTTGGGGCATGAACGACCACGATCGGTTGGAGCCCGAGAATAAAGTGCCTAAGGAATCGCTAGCTCTCCCCACGCCAGCTGTAAGGCTGATGCTCGGGAAGTAGGCAGCTCTAGCTGCTCCGATATTCGCATTCGCACCTTTGAGGGAGTGCTCCGCTGCGATTATGTCAGGACGATGCTGCAATAGATCCGATGGTAAGCCCTCATTTATGACGCTGCCCGCCATTATTGATTCTATGTTAGTTGTTGGTAATAGGGATGCCGGCAGAGGATGGCCTAGCAACTGTTCCAGCATGTTCTCATCGGCAGAAATAGCAGTGTGCCAAGCGAGCTCGTCGTCGCGTGCGGTTTCGAGCTCTGCCAGGGCTTGGTGTGTTTCCAGCTGTGAGGAGGAGCCAGTCTGTTCGAGATCCGTTTGAAGTTGGTATCCATCCTGACGACTGCGTACGGTTTCTTGGGCTACCTGCAATTGCTCTAGATCTGCCGCAAGGCGGAGGTACGTATGAATGACCTCTGAGGTTAACGCGAGCTCCGCGCTTCGACGAGCGGCGACAGTTGACAAGTAATCCTGGATAGCCCGGTTTTCAAGACTGCGAATTTTTCCGAAGAAGTCCAGCTCCCATGACGTAATCCCGACCCCGAGTTGGTATACGCGGCTAGTTTCTGCCTCGCCGGTGCTCGAAACAGATGCTGGGGTTCGGCCTGTCGTGCCATTGAAGCCAGCTCCCATCGTAGGTACTAATTCAGAGCGTTGAATGCGGTATTGAGCTCTTGCTCGTTCTACATTTAAAGCGGCAATCACCAGATCTTGGTTGTTGTCGAGCGCAATTTTAACGACGCGGCGAAGCTTCTGATCAGTTATCAAGTCTCTCCACTGAGTTACGGTTGCCATGGATTTTTGGTTTGGCTTATTAAGAGCTCGTTCAATATTCCAGCTGTCACTGATCTTCGCGGATGGCTTTTCGTAATTCGGTGCAAGGGTTCCGTTACAACCGCCCGCTATCAAGCTTGAGACCACCAAGCCCAATCGGCAAATCGTATTAACGTTGCTCATTTAGCGTGCTCCTCATCCCGACTAGCCACTCGTTTTTTGTTTTTACTGAAGGCCGTAGAGACGACGACATAAAACAATGGAATGAAGAAAATCGCGAGGAACGTAGCAGTTAACATGCCGCCGATCACACCGGTACCAATAGCATGCTTACTACCTGCGCTTGCTCCGTGCGAGATTGCAAGCGGGATGACGCCCATTGTGAACGCCAACGATGTCATGACTATCGGGCGCAAACGTAGGCGTGATGCTTCGATCGCTGCCTCGCGGATGCTACGACCGCCTTTCTCGTAGAGCTCCTTGGCAAATTCAACGATAAGAATTGCGTTCTTCGCGCAAAGGCCAACTGTAGTGAGGAGCCCGATTTGGAAAAAGGCATCATTTTCGAGTCCTCGAGCTAGCGTGGCAAGCACTGTCCCAATTACGCCTAGTGGTATGACAAGCATCACAGCAAACGGTACTGACCAGCTTTCATACAGTGCTGCCAGACACAAGAATACAGCGATAACCGAGAGTACATAGAGAGCGACAGACTGAGAGCCTGATAGGCGCTCTTCGTATGACAAACCTGTCCATTCGATACTGAAGCTCTTAGGGAGCGTCGCTGCTACTTCTTCGATAGCTTTCATCGCCTCACCTGAGCTGTAACCAGGGGCAGGTTGGCCCATCATTTCGATAGCGGGTGCCCCATTGTACCTTTCAAGCTTAGGTGATCCATAAGTCCAGTAGCCTTTCGCAAAAGAGGCAAACGAGACCATCTCCCCGGCCTTGTTTCGAACGTACCATTTGGCAAAGTCGTCAGGAGTGATTCGTGACGTCGGTACCCCCTGAACATATACGCGTTTAACGCGTTCACGGTCGATGAAATCGTTGACGTAGGACGAACCCCACGCGGCACTCATGGTGGTGTTTACATCCGCGAGCGTAACTCCGAAAGCCCTGGCTTTTTGGTCGTCAATGGTTATCTGATACTGAGGCTCATCTCCTTTACCATTTGGCCTTACTAGTGCGAGTTCAGGCCGCTTTGAGGCCGCCTCCAATAGCGTTGCCCTGGCCTTCATCAAATGTTCATGGCCTTGCCCGCTGAAGTCTTGCAGAAAGAAGTTGAAACCGGTTGCATTGCCCAGCTCCATGATCGCGGGAGGCATGAATGCTAATGCAACGGCTGATTTCATTTGACTAAAGCGAGCCATTGAGCGCGCCTGGAGTTCGGCTGCGGTGGTTTTTCGTTGATCCCAAGGCTTGAGCATGACAAACGCCATACCTGAGTTTTGCCCACGCCCAGCGAAATTCCAGCCATTTACGGCAAACACTGAATCAACAGTTTCGCCTTCTTCATTCAGAAGATAAGATGTTACCTCCTTCAGCGCGGCGTCTGTCTGATCTGCCGTACTGTTTGCTGGTAGCTCTACCTGAGCCAAGATGAAACCTTGGTCTTCATCCGGCAAAAACGAGGTAGGCAGTAGCGGGAACAGCAAGCCTAGGCCGGCAACGATTAGGATGAATGCGCTGAGTGACCGTTTTGGGCTTTTAAGGACACCAGAAATACCGCGCTCGTACTTGTTGGCACTCTCTTCGAACATCCGGTTGAACCAATCGAAGAACCCTTTTTTCTCGTGATGTCCATGAGCAGGTTTCAATAGAGTTGCGCAAAGTGTCGGCGTGAATATCAACGCAACGAATACGGATAGGGCCATTGCAGTGACGATAGTGAGGGAGAACTGTCGGTAAATCACCCCAGTTGATCCGCCAAAGAACGCCATCGGAATAAATACTGCTGACAATACTAATCCGATGCCCACCAATGCCCCTGAAATCTGCTCCATCGATTTGCGGGTAGCTTCTAATGGTGAAAGGCCTTCTTCCTCCATAATGCGCTCTACGTTCTCAACAACCACAATTGCGTCGTCGACTAGTAGGCCAATCGCTAATACCAGACCAAACATGGTCAAGATGTTAATCGTGAACCCAAATGCTGCCATGACACCAAATGTGCCAAGAAGTACGACAGGCACTGCCAGTGTAGGAATTATCGTGGCGCGAATATTTTGAAGGAAGAGATACATGATCAAAAATACGAGCACGATCGCTTCAGTCAAGGTATGGACGACACCCTTGATAGATTCGCTGACAACGGGAGCTGTATCATAGGGGTAGACGACTTTAACGCCGGCAGGGAGCGTAGGTGCGATCCGATCTAGGGTTTTTTTGACAGCAGCTACGGCGTCGAGCGTGTTACCCCCAGCTGCTAGTCTAAGGGCAATGCCTGCAGTAGGTTTGCCATTCGACATGGCGCTAATGGAGAAGTCATCAGCACCCAGGGCCACTTCGCCGACGTCTGCTAATGTTACCTGCGAGCCATCTGCATTCACCTTCAAAAGAATTTGTTTGAATTCTTCGGGAGTGCGCAGCAAGGATTTTCCAATGACCGTGGCGTTCAGCTGTACTTTACCCGCTAGTGGGCGGCTACCCAGTTGGCCGGAGGAAATTTGAACGTTTTGCTCTTGAATAGCCGCAATCACGTCGCCAGGCATCAAGTTATAGTTGTTGAGCTTAATAGGGTCGAGCCAAACGCGCATTGCGTTCTGAGCGCCCAGCACCATGAAGTCCCCAACCCCGGGCGTACGAGTCAGAGGATCTTGGAGTTGAGATACTACCAGATCACCAAGCGCGTAATTATCAAGGCGACCATCCTCGGACACCAAGGCTGCTACCATCATGAAGTTAAGCTTATACTTAACTACGCGCAAACCGATTTGCTGTACTGATGTTGGTAGCATCGGTGTAGCTAGCGCGAGCTTATTCTGTACTTGTACTTGAGCGGTATCCGGATTCACATTTTGCTCAAATGTGATTACGATAGTCGCGCTGCCGTCCGTGTTGCTCTCCGAACGGATGTAGCGCAGCCCATCTAAGCCATTTAATTGCTGTTCAATGACTTGGGTAACAGTGTCCTGAACGGTTTGTGCAGATGCTCCAGGGTAACTGGCAATAATCCCGATGGCAGGAGGGGCTACATCAGGATATTGATTGACGGGAAGCTTAAGAAGCGATAGTCCGCCGGCTAACATTACTACGATTGCAATGACCCAGGCGAAAACTGGGCGATCAATAAAAAACTTTGACATGTAGTCCGCCGTTATTCACCGTGTTGGGTGGTTGCCAGTTTACTTTCAAGGGCAGTATTCGAAACTTTCACTTTGATGCCGGGCTGAACGTGCTGGATCCCGTCGACCACCACTCTGGCGCCAGGGACTAGCCCACTAGATACAAGCCATTGTCCGTCAATCGACCTTTCAGTCTTGATGCCGCTTAATTTCACAGTGTCGTCAGAGTTGAGTTCATATATTGAAGCCATGCCTTGGCTATCACGGGATACTGCTCGCTGCGGCACGAGTACTGCGTTTTCACGAGTACCCTCTTCAAGCTCGGCACGTACAAACATCCCAGGCAGCAGCGTTCCGTTTGGGTTTGGAAAAATAGCGCGTAATGTGACCGAGCCCGTACTTTCGTTGACGCTGACCTCTGAAAATTGGAGTTTTCCTGTATATTCGTACTTGCGACCATTTTCCAATACGAGATGGATATTGGCTCGGTCTTCATCATCTGTTTTGAGAAGGCCGTCAGCAATGTCTTGCTTCAGTTGTAGAAGCGAAATCGATGGTTGAACGATGTCCACATAGATGGGGTCGAGCTGCTGAACGGTCGCAAGCGCAGCTGACTGATTGGCAGTAACAAGCGCTCCTTTAGTGACGGTTGATCGACCGATACGCCCAGAGATCGGGGCAGTAATGTCTGTGTACCCCAAATCGATTCGCGCGCTCTCCAAAGCTGCTTGCGCTTGAAGGAACTGCGATCGCGCATCGTCATATTCCTGTTGGCTGATAGCTCGAGACTTCACCAATGTCTCATAGCGTCTCAACAGCGCTTTGGCAGATTCAAAGCTTGCCTGAGCTCGCAGCATCGCTGCGCGGTATGGAGCGGGATCAATTTTGTACAGCAGTTGACCTTGCTTTACTTCAGCGCCTTCTTGGAACGCTCGGTTCATCAGAACGCCACCAACCTGAGGACGGATTTCCGCAACAACGTTGGCGCGTGTCCGACCAGGGAGAGTCGTCGAGAGCTGGACTGGTCTTGCTTGGATGGTTATCGCATTGACCTCCGGCTCTGGTTGTCTAGCCGCTACGCTTTCGCCCTCACGACAAGCGGAGAGCATTACGCACGCTGCGATGCCGGTAATGCCGATGACCAGCGGTTTGTCGAATCTCATTTTATGTATCACCAGTCTAGGTGGCTTGACCCACCTATAATTTGTCCCTACACCCCGCTGCCTTTGATGGCAGCTTCGAGCGCACTCATAGGAGGAGAGCGGTTTTCAAAAAATCTAGGTCGCCCGACCCACCTATTTTTAGTGTACACTGATCTGGTTGGTAGGAGGCAAGCTCAGAATCCGCTTGCAGGTCAATGACTGTTGGAGAGCTCAATGGTTGGTAAGAAATCCGGCGATTCCGCAGTGGCGTTGCGCCGTAAAGAGCAGGTGCTGGCCGCGGCGGCAGAGTGCGTGCGCCGAGAGGGTTTTCATCGGACGAGCATGTCCCAAATTTCAGCTGCGGCGGGCATGAGCTCTGGTCACATCCATCATTTTTTTGGAGGGAAGGAGGGCATTATCGAGGGGGTCGTTGCCCGAGAGCATAGTGAGCTCGGTGATTTCGTCGATGAGGTGCGTGTAGCAAGTGATGGGAATGACCCGATCACGGCCCTGGTCAACCTTGTGCCGAAGTGCGCTGAGCGCTACTTGGATAGTAGCAATGCAGCACTGGCGATTGAGATCCTCGCAGAATCTACTCGCAACCCCAAGGTTGCGTCGCTCCTCAAAGAGAACGATGTGAGCGTGAGTGCGTCTTTCAATGAACTATTTGGTGGTAGTTCCGCCGAGGTAAAATCTAGCTGCGAAATCGTTGCCGCACTTTTCGAGGGGCTATCAGCCCGAGCGCTTCGAAATCCTGAGTCGAAGAAGCGGATCGACATGTCCATGCTGCAGCGAGCGGTTGAGCAAATCATGAGGGTTAGCTGAATTTGCGGCATGCCGTGACTTGATTGCGGTTTAGGGAGGGGTGCGGCTCGGCTCACTCCGCCGTTCCTTGGTACCACACCCCTTCGGTTCAATCAGTGTTGGTGCGCTTCTCCAACGAACGTGAGGGTAGCAGACAGGCTCGTTTGTGAGACCTGATTTTCGCCCTCATTCGGTAGTTTGGCTTGTGCTGCTATCACATTAAGGCCGGCATTGCGAACAGTGACAGTCGCTCGGCCTCTTGCATCCGTTTTTACTGGTGTAGCATCTGGCATGCCTCGATAGTCATCAAACAGTGCTAAGTCTGCAATTGGCTTTCCATCAATGGTTACTTCCACGGGAAGGCTATGTCCTACGCCCACCTCGGTTGGGTCTCGCAAGGGGCGAATGACCATCCTCAGACGCAGGTTGGCAGGGATATCGGCATCCGGCTGCAAAATTGCCAAGCTGTATTTGAAGCTGTGCGAGGTGCTGATCGCACCTGGAACCTCTGCCCTAGAGGCGTCAACGGACTTACCGTCTTTTGTTTGACTCCAGACGCCGTTGTCCAACGTGACTGTTAAAACCGCGGGCTTACTGAGGGGGGACAAGCGCGCGTGATCGCTTTCGCGCTGTACAGTAACGGGGATAGTTTTGCCCTTCAGATCATACGCCCAGACTTCTTTGATTTTTTCCGCCGCGTACGGGTCATCTTCAGCACCATGGCCGTAAATCACTTCTAGCTGGCCGTAGCGTTTTTCAGTCCAGATGCCGTGGGCTTCGACTGCCTGGATGCTGAGCAAACTGATGGCGGTTGCGAGGGATAGGGGGAGTCTCATGGAGCTACCTTGTCGTGGTTGGGGAAGGCGTTCTACCTATGAGCGACATCACGCCCCTAAGAAATCAGCCGCTTAGCTTGAAGCATGGATTCGATGGTGCTGCACACTGCAATGCTGTATGGTTAAAGATACACTATAACATAACATTTGGATGTCATTATGTATCGTTCCAGACGCCCCGCTTGGGCTTGGGCTTTTACCGGTGCCGCGTTGAGCACAGGTTTAGGCGTTTCCGAACCGATTTCGGCTGAAGAATTGGAAGCTGCAAGCGGGATCACAGAGCTCGAGGCGATCCAGGTTACTGGTGAGGGAGGAAACAGAAAGCCCATCGAGCCACTATCGCGCGGGAAGGTGAGCAATGCTGTTGAGAGTCTGCCTGCGGGTGTGACTTCAATCACGCAGGAGGACATACAAACGCTTAACGTTGACCGAGATATTTCCAATATTTACCGGCGTGTACCCGGAGTAGTGGCCAACAACATCGATCAGGGCGATACCGGTAATGGATTTCGCATGCGAGGCTTTGCTACCAATGGTACGCACGGTGCCGACGTCGCCGTTTACGTTGATGGTATACCTCAGAACATTCCGTCCAGCCAAGGCGGAGCAGGTCATGGCCCCGTATTTCTGGAATGGTTGACTCCCCAAATGATCAGGAGCGCTAATGTCATTAAAGGGCCGGTGTCTGCTCTGTATGGTGATCAGAATCGGGCTGGAGCGGTGGAAATCGAGACACTGGATGGTGGCAGCGTGGCTTCCAGTATCGGTTTGGACGTTGCCAGTTTCGATGGGCGTCGTACTAACCTGGTGTTGGGCGGTGAATATGAGGGCTTAGAATCGCTGTTCATCGTCGACATTTACAAAACTAACGGATACCGCAAGGCCGCTGAAACCAATCGAGACAATTACTTCTGGAAGTTGAGTAAGGTTATCGACGACGTTAAATATTCTGCGCGCTTCAGTCATTACGAATCGGACTTCAAAAATGACGGTTATCTCAACTTGCCCGCGCTTCGAGCAGGTACGATTGGTCGCCGAGATACCGATAATCTGTACGGCTTCGGCAACGCTAATAGGAACACCTACGTATTCAATCGTGCTCCGGCTTATGACGAAGCGGGCCTGTACTACACAGCGTATTACGAGGATTTTAGACGGGTTCGAGCAATTTCTAATGGCACCAATACTCATAATTACGGAAAAGATGATCGCGATATATATGGGGGTCGACTAGCCTATAACTTCGTTGCGAATGAATCGGCATCATTGATGGTAGGAGCCGATGTCCGGCGCGACAAAGGAATTGCGTTTCGCCAGCAGTATAGAAACTTTGAGCCTACACCAAATTTCTATTACGACTTCGATATGGATCTCATCACATATGGGGTGTTTGCACAAGGTCAATACAAGCCGACCGATTCAGTTAAGTTGATGGCAGGGGTTCGGTATGATCGGTTCGACTATGATATCGAAAATCTGAAATTCCGTGATGCTGACACGGGTTATAATAGTTCTGTTACGACACCTAAGTTTGGCTTGGCTTGGACACCCATTCGAGAACTGGAAATCTTTACGAATGTAGCTCAAGGGTTCCGCTCACCTGCGGCTGAGTATATTAGCTCTGGCAGCAGCAGTGCCTTAGCGCCTAGTGAAACTGGAGGCCAAGTCAATAGCAGTGTTCGGCCAAGCAAGGTAAAGTCCTACGATATTGGATTCACAGTACGTCCTTCTGACCGTTTATCGAGCACCACAGAGTTCTACTACATCGAGAACGACAATGAAACTGTTCAGACCTCAGCAGGTGTTTACGAGCAGGTCGGCAGTACTACCCGAAGGGGGGCAGAAACTAGCTTCAATTACCAAGCAACATCGACAGTCAGTGCGTATGCCAGTTACGGGCGCATAATTGACGCGAAGATTAATAATCCTTCGCCGGGTACCGGTGCACTCCTTTCAGTCCCAGAGCACACCTACAAGGCAGGGGTTCAGTACCGCAACAGATTCATGGCGGGTCAAGTCACTCTTAACGCTGACGTTTATCACCTGGATGGCATTCCCTACTACATAGGGACTGAAAAAAATGAGATGCCGCCTTATACCCGTTACGATCTAAGGGCCAGCTACGACTATAGCGATTACCAGTTTAGCGTATATGGTACCTTCCAACCGCATCGCTACGGGACTGAAGTTGCCTATGGTACGAGCGGTGGACTTGTGATTGTACCGCAGCCCTCTACAACGCTTGGTGCTTCGATCAGGTACTTTTTCTGATTTCTCCAGGATCAAAGGTGGTGTCGGGAGCGCAGGGTTGAGTATCGCCTCTGCCCATAGCGACGGTGGAATTCATCATTTGGGGGCTGCAAATTCGTGATGGGAGTAGAATAGGCGGCGTCTCAGTCGGGAGAGCTCTGGGCTGTACATCCCTAACGTAACAACATGTTTTGTCTAATGGCTTAGAACGCTTCGTTAGCTATTTAGCTGTCTAAACTTGAAAAGGGGGCTTCCAGTTGGATGTCCCTGCAAGGCAGGACTAAAAGGTGCGCGCGTCAGTTATGCCGAACCGGGCGTTGCCTGCAGAGCGAGAGAAAAAGTATTCAGCACGGTTATCACGATGCTTACGCTTTAGGAGGTTATGGATGACAATTTTTACTCTGAATTACCGCCTGAATGATGAACCTAAGGGCTATCAGGTGGTTCTCGAAGAAAAATTTCTTAGTGATCACGAGGCAGCAATTCATCTAATTGAGTTGCATTATGGTGATAGCGAAAGCTGGATAGTGATGCCTGATGCATCGCCAGAAGATATTCTCGCCCAGGCGGAGCTGCTTGGGCTGTGGGAGATCAATATTACTCTTGAGGCATGAAACTCTCCCTCTCTCGATGAGAGTGCGGGAAATTTCCCTGAGGAATTAGAGTTCAGTCGTGTGATCAGTACTCTCCATCAAGATTTAAAGTGGCTTAGGACGAATTGACTAACGCTGATTTATTAGGAGGTCAGTAGGCGTGTGTGAAGGCGCAGCTCAGTGGCTGAACTGCGCTTTTTTGTAAAGCGGAAAACTACAATCAAACGTCGCAGGTATTTAATGGAAGTCGGGACGCGATGCGGTTATGTACCTCTTCAACAATGTGATCAGACGAAAGCTCATCCGGCGAACTAGCTTCTTTTCGTAACCATTCAATTGCGGACTTTAAGTCCATCACGCCAAGGTCGTTGCCGTCTCTGGTGCGCACTGCGATGGTTCCTTGCTCCTGCTCCTTGGTGCCTGCGACAAGGAGGAATGGAATCCGTTGAAGTGTCTTCTCTCGGATTTTGTAGCCGATTTTCTCATTGCGGGTGTCAGTTTCAACCCGAAGGCCCTTGCAGCGCAGCAGTGTGGCGACATCTCGAACATAGTCGGTATGCTGTTGCGAAATAGAGCAAACGACCACTTGGATGGGTGAAAGCCAAGTTGGAAGCTTGCCAGAGTGATGCTCTAGCATGATGCCCGTGAAACGCTCCAGAGAGCCGAAGAGGGCGCGGTGCAGCATGACTGGTCGCTTGCGAAGGCCATCTTCGTCGACGTACTCGATACCGAATCGTTCAGGAAGGTTCATGTCGACCTGAAGTGTGCCGCACTGCCAGTCACGGCCAATAGCGTCGCGCAGCACGAACTCAAGCTTGGGCCCGTAGAACGCCCCCTCACCTGGATTGACTTGGTACTCGAGGTTCATTTCTTCGAGGGAGTGGATAAGCGCTCCTTCGAGTTGATCCCAGGTTGCGTCACTGCCGATTCGGTTGGCGGGTCGAGTGGACAGCTTGATGCGCACGTCCTCGAAGCCAAACTGGCGATAGATGTCCAGTACTAGACCCACGACGGATCGGCATTCTTCGTTCATTTGTTCGGGGGTGCAGAAAATGTGCGCGTCGTCTTGGGTGAAGTGACGCACCCGAAGCAACCCATGGAGAGAGCCTGAGGGCTCATACCGATGGACTTTACCGAATTCGCCCATGCGAATCGGCAAGTCGCGATAGCTCTTGAGGCCGTGTCGATAGAGGAGGGTGCCGCCGGGGCAATTCATCGGCTTGAGAGCTAGGGCGCGACCATCCTCGGTTTCGGTCGTGAACATGTGATCACGATAGTTATGCCAGTGTCCGGACGTTTCCCACAGGCCGCGATCCATGACGTCTGGCGTGTTCACTTCGACATAGCCCGCGTCATTCTGTCTGCGTCGCATGTAGGCGATGAGAGACTGAAACACCGTCCATCCCCGCGGGTGCCAGAAAACTGATCCTGGTGCGTCATCCTCGAAATGAAAAAGGTCGAGTTCTCTTCCGATCTTGCGATGGTCACGCTTCTCGGCTTCCTCAAGTCGAACGAGGTGGGCTGACAGCTGCTTTGCATCGGCCCAAGCCGTTCCGTAGATGCGCTGTAGCTGTTCGTTTTTTGCATCACCGCGCCAGTACGCGCCCGCTAGCTTGGTCAGCTTAAATGCCTTCAAGAAGCGAGTATTGGGTACGTGAGGGCCGCGGCACATGTCCACGTATTCTTCGTGGAAGTAGAGCCCCATCTCCTGGGTATCTGGCATGTCCTCGATCAGACGAAGTTTGTAATCTTCGTCTCGTGCCTTGAAGATCTGGATGGCCTCATCGCGCGGCGTCATGCGCTTGACGACATCGTACTCTTTGGCGATCAGCTCGCGCATGCGAGCTTCGATGGCTTCGAGGTCTGCCGGGGTGAATGGCCTTTCAAACGCTACATCGTAGTAAAAGCCCTCATTGATCACCGGGCCAATGACCATTTTGGCAGTCGGGTAGAGCTGTTTGAGTGCATGGCCAACCAGGTGGGCGCATGAGTGACGGATGATGTCTAAGCCTTCATCATCTTTAGGGGTGATTACCTGCAATTTAGCATCGCGGTCAATCATCTCGCATGCGTCCACCAAGCGACCATTAACCCTTCCTGCCACCGTGCTACGTGCCAAACCGGCGCCGATGGATGCTGCTACGTCGTGGACAGTGACGGGGTTATCGTAGGTACGAATTGATCCATCTGGCAGCGTGATGGAAACAGGGGAGGGGTGTGCGTTATCTGGCATCGTTACAGGCTTCTCGGTCTTAAAATACTGTGGGCCGTCCGCTAGCGGACGCCCTGGTCATAAATTGGGTGGACTGCAAGTTCTAGCTGCGAGCACAGCTACTCGCGCAGGGCATCAGCTACACAAACCTTCCAGCTCGGTCTGGATCATGGTGGGCTTCGGCTTCAGCCGTTCGTACAGCTTGGGATCAGCCCACTGGGCAGTAATCGCGGGAGAGAACTCAATGAGGTCGAGGTCAATCAAGCCCATACGGGGGTTCACAACATCCTCGCGGAAGCACTGCGCATACCCCGTTTCGGTTTCGTGCACGATTACAGAGTGGAGCTGAACACCGGATTCACCGTTCTTCATTTGGGTGTTTTCCAAGGCGGCTTCCACCAGGCGGAAGATTAATCTGGAGAACTGCTCAGCACTCGGTGACACGGGGATGAGTACCCAGCGCTCTGAATGCCTCCGAATTGAGGCAATGTAATCAGGATCATCCTGCGACCAGATCGCGACGGCGTGATCGAAAGCGTCGATCAAGTCCCGAACGTCACCTTTGAGTAGCCCGAAGTCATACACCATCTGGCCGTGATCAAGGGCGTCGGCGCGCAAGAGCAGCTCGACTTTGTACGAGTGCCCATGAATCGAGTGAGAGCAACGACGGGTGCTACAGCCTCGAACTATGTGGGCGTTTTCGAATTTGAACAGTTTCCGAATCAGCATGGGCCACCTTTATCCTTGTTGCCTTTCGACGGTACGGGGTCAAATCCACCGGGATGCAGTGGGTGGCAACGCAAGAGCCGGCGCAGCGTCAACCAGCTGCCCATCAGGGCGCCATGAGTCCGCAGTGCTTCGATTGAGTACTGCGAGCAAGAAGGGTGAAATCTGCATCGATTGCCTATGACGGGGCTGATGAACAGTTGGTAGCCGCGTACCAACGCAATCAGAATAGAGTTCGGCCACCGCCTCATATCACGCTCCTTGCTGTCGGGCGCAGCGTGGAGCCTTCTGGACTGTCTTCGATGCTAAAGCCAGCTTCTAGCAACTCGTCACGCAGAGCGTCGGCTCTGGAGAAGTCGCGCGCAATACGTGCTTGGTTTCTTGCTTCCAGCAATGACTCAAGATGCTGTCGATGACTGAGCGGTTGCTCAACAGGCTGTACTGGAGGCCTAAGCGCAGCCAGCGCGACATGTGGCTCTTGCTGCAGGAGGCCGAGCAGTCCGGCGGACTTGATCAGCCTTGCTTTAGCAAGCATTCGCATTTCATCTGTCACCGCCTGATCGAGCTCCGATCTGAGCACATGCAGCCGAGCAAGTGCTTCGGTCACCCCTAGGTCATTCTTAAGTGATTCCAGCACCAGTTCATCCGGTGCCACGTCGACAGGGACAGCCAAAGAGCTGACTTTCGACAGCGATGAGTAAAATCGGAATAGCGTCTGTACGGCAGCGTGCAAGCGCTGTGTGTTCCAGTCCATTGGGCGTCGGTAGTGGGTACAGAGCAGCGCGAATCGAATAGCTTCACCAGGTGCCTGAGCGAGAAGGTCTCGGACTAGCAAAACGTTGCCGAGTGATTTGGACATCTTCTGCGCATCCACGGTAACGAAGCTATTGTGTACCCACGTGCGGCAGTAGAGAGTGCCATTGGCGCAAGTACCCTGAGCGATCTCATTTTCGTGGTGAGGGAAAATAAGGTCTTGGCCTCCGCCATGAATGTCGATGGTGTGCCCCAGGTGTCGCCCAATCATCGCAGAGCACTCAACATGCCATCCTGGCCGACCTCGTCCCCAAGGGCTGCTCCAGCCGGGCATTTTAGGAGTCGAAGGTTTCCATAGAACGAAGTCCAGCGGGCTGCGCTTATAGGGGGCAACTTCAACTCGCGCTCCAGCCATCATGTCCTGGGGCAGGCGTCCTGACAGTTGACCGTAGGCAGGGTAGGAAGGGACGTGGAACAGCACATGCTCTTGTTCGACGTAGGCGTGGCCCCGGTCGACCAATCGTTTGATCAGCGCGATGATCTCTGGGATGTGATCCGTAACGCGTGGTTCCAGATCGGGCGAGGCGATCCCAAGGGCTGCCATGTCTTCATGGTAGGCATCGATGAAGCGGCGGGTGATGTCCCCGATTGGAGAGCCTGACGCAATTGCTGCCGCGTTGATCTTGTCGTCCACGTCCGTGAAGTTTCGCGCGTAAACGACTTCCTTAAATTCATGGCGCAGAACTCTGGCAAGGATGTCGAAGACAACGGCTGGTCTAGCATTCCCGATGTGGGCGTAGTTGTAGACGGTAGGGCCGCAGACATACATGGTCACCCGATCAGGCCGCTCAGTGCGCAGTGCCTCTTTCTCTCGAGTGAGCGTGTTGTGAAGTTTGATGGACGACGTCATACGCTGATGCCTTCGATATGTCCCGCCTTGTTTTTGAAGGCCCTGAAGGTCGCCTCGATCATTTCTCGTGTGACGTCTTGAGTGATGAAAACCAAACGGGAACGCCGGTCGTCAGTCGGCCAGGCGGGTAGTGGAGCGGACGGATGGAAGATGTGCTGAACACCGTGCAGGGCGATCGGCGTGTCGCGCCCTTCAATGTTGAGGATGCCCTTAACCCGGAGAATGTTGCTTCCCAGTAACGTCATCAACACCTCTAGCCAGCACTCCAGAGCAAGCTCACTGATTGGGCTGTCGATGGTGAAGCAGAACGCACGAATCCGGTCGCCATGACGGTTTACGTCCTGTTGCGGTGCTCGCAAGCCTGCAGAGAACAACCCTTGACTCGTACTCTTTTCAGGTTGAGGCGTGATCTGGAATTTAGGGGTAGAGGTGGCCTCGTATGCATGCTCGTTTAACCAGCCTTCAACATCGGGTGACTTACCCTCGTGAGTGAAGAGGCCAAGGCCCAGAATCTTGCTTGCCTCCAGATGGCCGTTCTTGATTTCCCAGCGAGGTGCTGCAGGGTTGATGTCTGACAGGCGCTGGAGAAGCTCTGCCCTATGCTCGGGGCTCACCAGGTCACCTTTGGTCAACAGCAGTACATCTGCCATAGCAGCTTGTTTGATCGCCTCCTGATGGTGATCAAGCGTAGCCATGCCGCTGGCTAGGTCTACTGTCGCTACCACACCATCCAGTCGATATTTGGGGGCGATCTGTGCATGCGTCATCAGGGTGTGAATGATCGGGGCAGGATCTGCTAGGCCGGTGGTTTCAATCAATACGCGGTCAAACTGGCGGTTCCCCTCCCGAGAGAAACGCCACGTGATGTCCCGCAATGTCTGGACGAGGTCTCCACGAATTGTGCAGCAGACGCAGCCGCTGCCCAATTCCATGACGATGTTCTCGTTACTGTGGGTGACGAGAAGATGGTCGAGTGCCATCGCCCCAAATTCATTGATGATGATCAGCGTGTTGGCAAATTCCGGCTGTCTCACCAACTGGTTTAACAATGTCGTTTTGCCGCTGCCGAGGAAGCCAGTCAGCAGTGTGACGGGGATCAGCGAGCTGCGTGCTTCACTGCTCATGGTGCGAACCCTGGTCAAAAGGTGAAGACCAGGCAGCTGCATCATGAGGATGCAGGCTCTCCAGGTGCCGCACATGAACTTTAGGATTCTGGTGTTCGGTGAGTGCTGCGCGAATCCGGCGAGCGGCATCCTCGACGAACATCAGGTTCTGGCCATTAAGTGCTGCGAATGCTTGCTCATCAGCCCGTTTGACTGCGGTTTGGACTGGAGTACCTAGAGAATTCTCAACAGCTTCAATCAAAGATAGCAACCCTAGGCTGGTGGAAGTGCGTTCAACCGAAACGCATACGCGTGCCTCGCTGCGCTGGCTGTGCGGCGTTGCAACTGACGCGTTCGCTCGCAACCATTTCGCGACGGTTGCCGGGTCAACGAGTGGCTGGTTTGAGAATGAGTTGAGGAAACTCGCCTCAATCAGCTGGCGAGACAGCGCCGCGGAGCAAGGGCATGTAGACGAGTAGCCAACAGTGCACTCAACGCTCAGCGCAAATTTATCTCCCACCAGCGATGCGTTCATTTGAACACGGTATGACTTCCACCCCGATAAACCTTCCGTCACGAGCGCTGGGCGGCGGATGAGAAGATCAAAATCGAGCCGAAGCCGTGCACTTCGGCTATCACAGTCGTGGTGGCTGTCGATCATGCTGCTCAGCAATGTATGCACATGCTCCGGCGAGATGTGCGCCTCTTGTCCCCAGCTGTCCAGCAATCGATAGAGGCGAGACATATGGATGCCTTTCACCTGGGGCGCAGGCAAGTCGACTTGCACGTCTGCTCTGGCGTGAAGCTCGCGATGATAGCCTGGCTCGTCAATCGTGACTGGGAGGTCGATTCCTTGCATACCAACCCACTCCAGGGGGCCAAGTGTCGGAGCAATGTCGGTGACGGAAACGTCGGGAAGTGCTGCACTCATGTTCTTTATCCGCAGGTTACTGGCCCTCCCAATCACGGGAGGGCTCTTACAATTTAATTCCAGCCAGGAAGCGGGTTTTTAAGCTTCATCCAGCCCTTCGGGCCTAGAGCCATCTCATCATCTGTGAGGAGGCATGCATCAAAGCTGGCTCGCAGCGCTGGCTCATTCATGTCCATGCCGATGAGTACGAGCTCTTGTCGTGCGTCGCCCACGTCCTTTTCCCATTTAGCGCGAATGTCCTCGACGGACTCGGGATCCGTCGGCCAACGGTCTTGCGGGATGGCTGCCCACCAATAGCCCGCTGGGCCATGTCTGGCCACTGCGCCTGCTTGCGACCAGTTACCGGCCATAGCTGGCTCGCTGGCGAGCCAGAAGTAGCCTTTGGAGCGCACGACGCCTGGCCATTCACTTTCAACCAGCTCATGGAAACGCTCGGGATGGAAGGGGCGTCGGGCGCGGTATACGAAACTGCGGATCCCATACTCTTCCGTCTCTGGCGTATGAGTACCACGCATTTCCTGCAGCCAGCCGGGGGCTCGCGAGGCCTCGTCGAAATCGAACAAGCCTGTATTCAGCACACGATCCAGTGGGACTTTGCCGAACTCGGAGATCTCGATCTTCGCTCGGGGATTCAGGCTGTTGAGGATGGCGATCAATTGTCGCCGCTCATCCTCACTGACCAGATCAATTTTATTGAGGACGATCACGTCGCAGAACTCGATCTGCTCAATCAGCAGATCGACTACCGTGCGAACATCTTCCTCTCCCAGCGATTCGCCTCGCGCCTGCAAGCTATCGCGTGAGCTGTAGTCTCTGAGGAAGTTGAAGGAATCCACGACGGTGACCATGGTATCGAGGCGAGCTACCTCGCCGAGGCTGCGCCCATCTTCGCCCTCAAAGGTGAAGGTCTCCGCCACTGGCAGTGGCTCAGAAATGCCGGTGGACTCAATGACCAACTGATCGAATCGCCCCTCCTTGGCAAGGCGATCCACCTCAAGCAGTAGGTCTTCCCGTAGGGTGCAACAGATGCAGCCGTTGCTCATTTCAACCAGTTTTTCATCCGTGCGTGAGAGCTCTGCGCCTCCGTCACGCACGAGGGCAGCATCTATATTCACGTCACTCATGTCATTGACGATTACGGCGACACGTCGGCCTTCGCGATTGTTCAGGATGTGATTGAGTAGCGTGGTTTTTCCTGCTCCTAAGAATCCGGACAATACGGTTACGGGAAGCTTATGGGCTTCACTCGAGTTAGAGGTTGGGACTGTCATCAGGAGCCCTCACGGTAAGATATGGTGTAAGCGTACTACTCGTAGTCGCTAGCCTTTAGAGGTGTGTTCAAGCTTGCAGCAGTCGGCACATTTCCCGTGCAGCTCTATGGTTGAGCTGCCCAGTGCAAACACGTTTTTCTTCACCCAGGTACCCAAATACCTGTCAAGCGAAGGCACGAGAAACTCATCGACCCGACCACATGAGTCGCAGATCGCGAACGCCCTTACGCCGTTGTCGCAGGTAGAGGACGGGTCACATTTCACGTACGCGTTCAGAGACTCCAGGCGATGAACAAGGCCTCTTTTGGCAAGATTTCCAAGCGCCCGGTAGATCTGTATGGGCGCTTTGAAGCCTTCATCCTTCAAGCTCTCAAGGATCTTGTACGCACTAAGTGGCGTACTTGATTGCTGAAGGGTGGCCAGAACCAATTGCTGATTAGTGGTGAGTCGCATGCAGGCCCCGCGTCGAACGTGAAACTTGAGTCATGTCATCCATAATGCTTACGTTATAACGTAACATAATGCTCCACGCCACAAAAAATGTCGCGAGCATGCGCGCGTTCTGGGCGGACAGAGGCTGAGAAATGCCGAGTTCCCGCGTGGTTGGATAAGAAAAATGAAGAAATGGAAGGGTGTATGGACAGACGCAGCTTGCTCAAATTTCTCTTGGCTGGGTTGGCGCTGCCGGCTTCGCTGACTGTGCATGCAGCTCAGGCGGTGAGGCGGGTGAGTGTTAGTCAGTCAGGAGGTGCTACTCGGTTTTTGCTCGATCTGAGCGGCCCGGTGATCGCCAACAGCTTCAGCTTAGAATCTCCGCCGCGCCTAGTGCTTGATCTTCAACAGGCCGTACTAAACGCGCCATTGAGTAACCTAGCGCTTGACGGTACTCCTGTTCGAGCAATTCGGAGCGGGAAGACGCCCGCAGGCGATCTGAGGATTGTTCTGGATCTGGCTAATTCCGGAGTTCGTGGAGAGCTACGACCTGTCTCGGCTGGAAGCCACAGATTGGAGCTGGAGTTGGTTGATCCCTCGTTCAGGGTTGCCGCGGCAGCTGGTGCGACCCAGGCTGCACTAGAGCCGCCGAAGGGTAAGTCCAATCGCGATTTGCTGGTAGTGATCGATGCTGGGCATGGAGGGAAGGATCCGGGCGCGGTGGGCGCCAAGGGTGAACAAGAGAAGATTGTTGCCTTGCAAATCGCGACATTGCTGGCTAAGCGAGTCAATGCACAAAAGGGTTATAAAGCTCGGCTGGTGCGCACCGACGATATCTTCATCCCGTTGCGTAAACGAGCTGAGCTGGCGCAGCGATTGAATGCCGATCTTTTCGTGTCTGTGCATGCGGATGCCGCGCCTAGATTGACCGCATCAGGTGCATCAGTCTTTGCGCTTTCGCAGGGTGGTGCTACCTCCTCCATGGCTCGATGGATGGCTGAGCGAGAAAATGGCGCCGACTCCGTTGGGGGTGGTCTGGCAGTGAAGCTTCGAAAAAACGACCCGATGGTCGCTGGCGTTCTGCTCGATATGTCAATGAATGCGACTATCTCAACCAGCTTGGATCTTGGTCATCAGGTGTTGTCGCGGCTGGGAGATGTGTCGGGCTTACATCAGTCGAAGGTTGAGCAGGCAGGTTTTGCAGTGCTTAAGTCTGCAGCTATTCCATCGATTCTGGTCGAGACCGGCTTCATTTCCAATGCGGGTGATTGTCGAAGACTGCATGACGTGCGGCATCAGCGCAAAGTGGCTGACGCGATATTTGCTGGAGTGGATGGATACTTCCGTCAGCAGCCGCCGCCAGGCAGCCTCATCGCAGCGATGGCTCGTATGGGAATGGCCTAAAGCGGAGAGAGAGCCGTTGTTGAGCGCTGCCAACTCTGACGGCGCTCGTTTGGGCTGCTCTCCGTGGGCCTCAGCCGCGCTTCAAGCGCTCGGCGGCCTCAATGGCGAAATAGGTCAGCACACCGCTGCAGCCAGCTCGTTTGAATGCCATGAGTGACTCCAGCACGACCTTGCCCGGATCAAGCCAGCCGTTATCGATGGCTCCTTTGATCATCGAGTACTCGCCGCTTACCTGGTACGCAAACGTCGGCACAGCGAATGTGGCTTTCACTCGCTGGATAATATCCAGGTAGGGCATGCCAGGCTTGACCATGACCATGTCTGCGCCTTCCTGGAGATCCAGTGCAACTTCGCGTAGCGCCTCGTCGCTGTTGGCGGGATCCATCTGGTATGTACGCTTGTCGCCCTTCAGTGCGCCGGATGAGCCAAGTGCATCTCTAAATGGGCCGTAAAAGCCGGATGCGTACTTGGCTGCATAGGACATCAGTCGCACGTCTGTGAGGCCGGCAGAATCCAAGGCGGCTCTCAATACGCCAATGCGCCCGTCCATCATATCTGACGGAGCAAGCGTATCGATTCCTGCCTGTGCTTGAACCACCGCCTGGCGTGCCAACACCTCAAGGCTTTCATCGTTAGCCACTAAGCCATTACGCAGTACCCCGTCATGACCATGATCGGTATAGGGGTCTAGAGCCACGTCGCCGATAAGGCCAAGCGTAGGGTAGGTCAACTTCAGCAATCGGGCGGCTCGGCATACCAGATTCTCTGGGTTTGTAGCTTCACTGCCTTCGCTATCTTTGCGATCGGGCGAGGTTGCGGGAAAAAGTGCGATGGCTGGAATGCCGAGATCTACTGCCTTCCCCGCATGCTCTATGAGTTCGTCGAGCGTGACGCGTACTTGGCCTGGCATGGAGGCAACGGGATCGTTTTTTCCGGAGCCCTCTTTGATAAAAATTGGCCAGATCAGGTCGTTCGCAGACAGTGTATTTTCGGCTACCAGCCTGCGAGTCCAGTCGTCAGCGCGGTTGCGGCGAAGACGAACTGCAGGGAAGTTTCCTAGGCTTGAAATATGATTCATAGACTTCGCAATTTTTGGGTAACCGGGGGGAGCAGGTTCGACCGTTCTGAGTGGCGAACCTGGGCTCTATCAGGCTTCGATTGACGAGTGGTGACCGGTGATCAGCCACTCTTCATTGATGCGTTCGAAGGTGAAGAGGAATCGTGCGGGTACAATCCTTTGCTCGCCACCGTCACGGTAGACGAAGGTGTAGAGTCCCCCGACTACGACGGTGCCAAGCTTTCTGCTTACGCGTTTTTTGAAGACCTGGATGTCACAGACCAAACCGTCGTTCGCCAAGAAATTCTCGAAGTAATTGCGGCGGCTATCGTTGCAATCGCGCACTTGGTTGGACAAGGTTGGTACCAAGATGGCATCAGGGGCGTAGAGCTCAAGAACCTTGTCGACATCTCGAGTGGCAACGGTTGCAGCCCAACGATAGAGAGCGGCTTTCGCTCCGGCGAGGCACGCCAATTCAGTATCGGCGTAAGGTTCGGTGGTGAGGAGCGCGGCAGGGGCTTCGGTCATGAATGCTTACCTTTAGGGTTTAAAATTGTGAGGGAGGTACTCAGAATATCGAAAAAACGTGATATGTTATAACATAACTAATGAATTATGGGTCACAGATCATGTTCCTCAAGCTCGAGCGGGCGGAGGCGGGAAGCCGTTTTGCCCTCAGCGACGTACTCAGTCAGGTGCCATGGAGCCCACAAGGGCTCATAGCGGCGATCGCCCTGCAGCACGACAGCGGAGAGGTGCTGATGCTCGCCTGGATGAACGAGGAGGCTCTCCAGGAAACTTTGAATACCCACCAGGCCTGTTATTGGTCACGCTCCCGTAATGGTCTCTGGCGCAAAGGCGAGACCTCAGGGAATGTGCAGCACGTTAAGGAGATTCGTTTGGACTGTGATGGCGATGCGCTGCTGCTCCTCGTCGATCAGGTGGGTGCTGCATGCCACACCGGGCGGCGTAGCTGTTTCTACAACGTCATCGAGGGCGACCAGGTCGTGGTGGAGAGTAGCCCTGGAGTGGTCAAATCATGACTCGTATCCTCATCAGAAACGCTCGCCTGGTGAATGAGGGAGAGGTGTTTGATGCCGACGTTCTCATTGCATATGGCCGAATTGAGAAAATTGCAGGCAGCATCGATGGTATTAATGCCTCCGTCGAAATTGATGCTCACGGGCGCTGGCTTGTGCCAGGAATGATCGACGACCAGGTGCACTTTCGTGAGCCCGGCGCTGCGCACAAGGCAACCATGGCGAGTGAGTCCCGAGCCGCTGTTGCTGGTGGTATTACCAGCTTCATGGACATGCCCAATACAAACCCGGCCACTTTGTCCCTCGCCGCGCTTCAAGATAAGAAAGCCCGAGCCGCCGCTTCGTCCGTCGCAAACTTCGGCTTTCACTTTGGCGTCAGCAAGGACAATCTGGACGTGGTCGCCAGTCTTGACCCGCGGCAGGTCGCAGGTGTGAAGGTATTCATGGGCGCGTCGACGGGAGACATGCTCGTTGACGATCCACGTGTGCTCGAGCGGCTGTTTGCCAATGTGCCTACTATCTTGCTCGCGCACTGTGAGCATACACCTTCAATTTTGGCCAACGAGGCTCGTTACCGAGAGCAGTTTGGTGATTTCATCCCGCCGGCGATGCACCCCGTAATACGGGATGCGGAAGCCTGTTTCCGATCTTCCAGCTTGGCAGTAGAGCTTGCCAATAATTTTGGCACGCGCCTACATGTCCTGCACTTGACCACGGCTAAGGAGTTGAAATTATTCGAGCCAGGCCCGCTGGCAGGCAAGAAGATTACTGCCGAGGTTTGCGCGCACCATTTGTTGTTCGATGACCACGATTACGCAAGCCTTGGCAATCTGATCAAGTGCAATCCTGCCATTAAGAGCCGAGAGGATCGTGATGCTCTGCGGCAGGCGCTGCTATGTGATCGAATCGATGTAATCGGTACTGACCATGCCCCTCATACGCTGGAGGAGAAGCAGAGGGCTTATGCATCGGCTCCATCTGGGTTGCCCCTGGTTCAGCATGCGTTTCCTGGCCTGTTTGAGCTGGTGGAAGAAGGTGTACTGCCGATTACCCAGCTCGTGCAGAAGACTAGTCATGCGGTTGCAGACTTGTTCGCGATCCAGGAGCGCGGATATCTGCGTGAGGGGTACTGGGCGGATCTCGCTCTCGTTGAGCGTCTAGATGAGCCACGACCGGTTGCCCTTGACCCGATCCTTGCCCATTGTCAGTGGACACCGTTCAAAAATCACCAGCTGCGGCACCGAGTAACGACGACCGTAGTTTCTGGCCAACTGGCATGGCATGACGGATGCGTGAATGAGAGTTGCCAAGGGCTGCCTTTGGCATTCAGCGCGCAACGCTCCTGACTACCCAAAATATCGAGCGAGAGTGACCGACATGACGGAACAAGAGCTGCTTTCTCTGCCAGTTGACGATTACATGGATGCCGCGCAACAGGGATTCTTCCGAGACCTGCTGCTGTCACAGCGTACGGAGTTGCAGGAGCGAATATCTGGCGAGTTCCAGCTCATGCGAGAGTTCGAGCCTAGCAGCGACCCTTCTGATTTGGGCACCGTCGAGGAGCAGCGCCATTGGCAATTACGCCTTCTTGAGCGGGAGAAGAAGCTTCTGGACAAGATAGACGAAGCCTTGGAGCGGATCTCGCGAGGGGAGTACGGATGGTGCGAAGAGACTGGAGAGCCCATTGGATTGCGGCGTTTGCTACTGCGGCCAACTGCGACATTGAGCATTGAAGCGAAGGAGCGGCAGGAAAGGAAGGAGCGGCACATGCGGGAAGACTGACCCCTGCATACAGCCGGTTAATCACTAAAATGTGGAAGGTAATCAGAAGGTTAATGGTAGCGCAAAGCCTGATCTCTGCGGCCAGTCGATTACGGATCAGATACTTCAGCTAGCTAGAGCTCAGGCGCCCTACCGAGTAGGGCGCTGAATGAGCTCACTCCCGTTAAATTGTGCGTCGTACGCCAGCCACAGCTACTTTAAGCCTCGGCTGCTGAACGAACTGATTGCGCAGGCGTCTTAGCCATTTCATGTACAGACACTGGATACTCTGAGCTGCCAAGCCGAATACGTTGATCAGAAACTGCATCAATCAGGGCTTCGTCATGGCTAACCAAGAGCACAGCGGTATGACTTTCTTTTGCGGATTCGACTAGCAGTTCCAGCATTTCCTTTTGGGTAATGAGGTCAAGCCGGGAGCTTGGTTCATCCGCGAAAATGAGCACTGGGTCAATCAAGAGTACACGTAGCAATGAGAAACGCTGAAGCTCACCGCCAGAAACATTTCCCGGCAGCCGATTCAGCAGTGACTGTTCCAATCGAAGTCGTTTCAGCAGGGGGCCAATGCGATTGGCATCAAGTCCATGCAGGTGTACCAGATCTGCCAGATTTTGGGCTAATGTCACTGTCGGCGGGAAGGCGGCGACTGGATCCTGGAAGAGCTTTTGGAACGCAACTCGGGAGGTGCCGGCGCGCTTAACGATGTTGCCTTCGCTTGCATCCATCAGCCCCAGAATCACATCTCCGAGGGTCGACTTGCCGCACCCTGAGGGGCCGGTTACTCCAACGATTTCACCTGGGTGAACATCGAAGGAAAGGCCCTGGAAAAGTGTGCGCCCGCCGCGATCAACAGCCAAGTTTTTAACTTGCACCACTGGCTCGACTGCAGGCAGCGCGGGTTTATGAATCTTCCAATTCAGCGGGTCAGCATCCAATAACTGTCGGGTGTAGGCGTGCGTAGGATTGTTGAGCACCTGTTCGGCGCTACCAGCTTCGATGATCTTCCCCTTGAGCATGATCATGATGTCGCCGCCCAGGCGGCGGGCAACCTCCATGTCATGAGTAATGATCAGCAGCGCACCACCCTCGGCCAAGCCAGCTTTCAGGAGGCTGATCACCTCGTCAATCCGGTCGCGATCCAAACCTTTGGTGGGTTCATCTGCCACCATCAATTTTGCGCCGCCAGCGTGTGTCGCCGCGAACGCTAAGCGTTGCGCCATACCGCCTGAAAGCTGAAATGGGTACTTCGTGGAAGCATGCTCTAGCCCCAGTCGAACCAAGTCTCTTTGCGCGAGCTCGCGAGACTCAGACGCGTTCTTCCCTACTACATGCTGATAGGTCTCGGAAACCTGAGGAAGTGCGCGCATGGTTGGGTCAAGGCTCAGCCAGGGCTCTTGAGGGAGAACGGCAATTTCACGCCCCCAGAGTGTTTGGCGCCTATTGCTTCGCCCATCCTCACTGACGCCGTCCGCGAACTCAATCCGGCCTTGGGCGTGCAGTCCCGGCGGTAAATTTCCAACAACACCTTGAGCGAATAGGCTTTTCCCTGAGCCGGTTTCGCCAATGATGCTTAGCACCTGACCCGGGAACAGTTCTATGGAAAGTGGATCAACCAGGCGAGTGTCAACTGTTCGGATCTCCAAATCTTCAGTTTTCAGCAGCGGCTTCATGGTTTGCGCCCTCCAGCGATCAGTATGAGTGAAAGAACAATCAGGAAGACAACCATGATCGGCATTGCGATTACTGAAGGTGCTTCTGCAAAGTAGGGGAGCAATTCTGTGATCATCAGTCCCAACTCAGCTGTCGGGGGTTGAACGCCTACGCTGACAAAACCCAGGGCTGCGATTGCCATGATCGCCGAGGCGGCTCCGAACGACGCAATGGTTAGGATCGCGGGCCCTAGCTCTGGCCAAAGGTGGCGGCGGATGACGTACATGGGCCCAAAGCCGAGCAGGCGTGTGGCAGCGACGGCTGGCGATGCCAGTACGTTGCGGGACAGGGCGCGTGTCATGCGGAAGTATTCTATCCAAAGCACCAGTGCGATCGCCCCGTACAAGGCGACAAAGGAACCTGGGAAGATTGCCACGATTAGCAGAACCAACAGCAGGCCGGGCAGCGCCAGAACCAACTCTGTAACAAGGCCAAGTGTCTTGTCGGTAAATCCACCTTTCCAGGCTGCAAGGATGCCCAGAAGTACGCCAGGCACGGCTGCTGTAATTACGCTCACCAGCGCTAGCCCCAATGACAAGCGTACTGCAGAAGCCAAGCGTGCGAGCATATCTCGACCTAAATGATCTGTGCCCAGGGGGTGCGCGCTTATTGAGCCCGACAGAATGGCGTTGTAATCCTGCTTGGCAATGTCCACGTCCCACAGAATAGGAACGAGGACGGCAAAGGCAATCAGAGCAAGGAGGATTGCGAACCCGACCAGCCGAGGTAGGTGGCGAGGCTTTGGTGCCGCGTTTGCGATTTCGAGTTCAATATTCATGCGTCACTCCGGCGCGGGTCAATCAGATGGTTGGCCAGGTCGACACACGTGTTCAGCACCACAAACATGAGACCCATTGCTAGCGCTGCGCCTTGCACCATCGGCAGATCGCGTTGGACGATGGCATGCACCAAGCCATGGCCAATTCCAGGCCAGGCGAAGAGCGTTTCTACGACGACCACGCCTTCAATCAGATACACCAGTTGAACGCCCAGGTAGGTAACTACTGGTACGCCAATGTTGCGTAAGCCGTGGCGTGTGAAGACCTTCAGCGCGCCGAGCCCTTTCAGTCGGCCAAACGCATAGAATGGGGAGGAGGCAATCTTTACCGTAGCGTCTCGCGCCACACGAGATGAGACAGCTGCGAGTCCCAGCGCGAGGGTAAGCGAAGGTAGTATGGTGTGCGCCCAGGTGCCGTGCCCCGCGGATGGCAGGATTGCGAGTGAGACGGAGAATACAAATACTAGAATCACGCCCATCACAAAATGCGGTATAGCGCGAGTTGCTGTGCTCAGGATGAGTAGCCCTCGGTCAAGCACTCCGCCCGGGCGCAGCCCTGCGAAGATTCCGAGTGGTGGGCCGATGAGGAAGGAGAGAATCACCGCTCCAATAGCCAGGCGCACTGAGCTCCCTAGCTCATGAAGTACAACGTCAGTGACAGGAGTACCAGACACCAGGGATGTGCCGAGGTCAAAGCTAAGCAGGTCTTTAATCCAGGCGAGAAAGCGCCAGATTACTGGTTGGTCGAGGCTGAGCTCTGCGCGTACCGCTTCAGCAGCAGCGCCGTTCACCATGTCATAACCATAACGGCCTGCGGCAATTCGGTACGCTGCGTCACCAGGGAGGAGCGTCATCAACATAAACGTAAGAGCGCCGACGACGACAGCCACCATGACCGCCTGAAGCAGTCGAAAGCCTAGAAGCCGGATCATTGTGCCCACCGCATTTTTGTTAGCCCGAACGTGCGCTCGAATGGATCGATTGCTGCCCCTTCCACCTGATTCGACACTGCGATTGTCTGGCGGTACCAGGCCACAGGAATCAGGGGGAGCTCGTTCTGGAATTGAGCAAGCATCTGATTACGCAGAGCTTGTTGGTCTTCTGGCTTTTTTCCGGACAACAGCGCGTTCATCGCGGAGTCAAAAGCAGGGTTTTTCCACCCCAGTGGCCCCCACTCAGCACCGCCGTTTCCAAAGTCGCCGAAAATAGTTACGAGGGGATCGGGCACGAGTGCGTAAGCGCGGGAGAATAGCGCCATTTGAAGGGAACCATCATTGTATGCCACGGGTATAGCGCTGACATTTTCCACTGCCACTTGAACCTCGACGCCAATCTCTCGCAATTGCGCTTGTAAGGCTGTGGCGATCAGTGCCAACTCAGGGCGGTCACCGAAGGTGAGCAGCTTCATACGGAAACGCACCCCGTCTTTCATCAAGATCCCGTCTGAGCCAGCAACCCAACCTTCATTGCCCAACAGCTTGCGTGCCGCTTCTGGGTCGTACTTCAAGGGTGGAAGGTTAGCGTCGTGCCAGGCACTTACGTTATCGGCAAACATTTGTGTTGCGCCGGTACCTGGTGCACGTAATACGGCGGCAGCGATACCTTCCCGTTGGATTGCCAGGCTCAATGCTTTACGGGTATCTACAGAGGCTGTCGGCCCTGCGCCTGAATTCACTGCCAGCATGACAACGCGCGGAACTGGCTCTTTCAGTACATGGACATCCTTGGAGCGTGAGAGTCGAGCAATGCTGGGAGGGTCGAGCTGAAACACAAGCTCAGCGCCGCCGCTCTCGGCCATCAGGGTTCGAGTTTCTCCGCGCCCTGCGCCCAAGTAGGTGGTTTTCTCGATGCTTGGTTTAGTGCCCCAGTATTCTTCGAATCTTTGCGTTGCAAGACGTTGAGGAGGCTCTACCAGGGTTGTCTTGTAGGGGCCGGTGGCAATGACCTTTTGAACAACATCCTTCGAATCATACGCAGCCGCGGCCAAGATGCTGGTGGACGAGTGAGCCAACAGCGCGGGCAGAGGGGCGAAGGGCTCCTTCAGTCGAATGACAACTTCGTTGCCTTCGGCTGTAATCGATTCAATCTTGGCTTTGCTCAGAATGCCCGCCTTGTTCCGAGCGACATTGAGTGAATGAGCCGCTACAACTGGGGTTAATTCGCTTCCATCATGAAATTTCACACCGGGTCGGATTGCCAGGTGCCACACTTTTCCGTCATCCGTGACACTCCACGTCTCAGCAAGCGCGGGTTGGGGCTGTCCTATCGGGTCGGCTTCTAGCAGGGTTTCAGTGATCTGCATTCGCTGAAAAATGAATCCGGATACGGACGGATCCAGGCCCACGATCTCGAAGGGAGCAACGACGTCAAAGACTTTGTCATCAGCGTTGACGTTTGCGTAGGCGAAGGTCGCGCAGACGGCAACTGCTGCCGCGAGTAGCTTTAGCTTGGGCTTGAGTACCACATTACATTCCTTTTGCTCGACACCCGACGGCAACGTTGAAGCGACCTGTCTAGGCCGAGCGCTTCAGAGTTGTTCGTCCTTGTCAGTTTCGGTGAAAAAAATCATCCAGTGCGGAAGTCGCGCATGGTAGGCAATGTGATGATATAACGTCCATTATTGAAATATCTTGTTACGTTCCCGCTCAAGCCATGCGTGTCGTAATTGGGGCGGTTCGCATTTTTCATCCCAAGGCAGCAGCTGATCACCGCCTGTCGCTTGGGGTACGCATTATGATGACGCTGAAGGAAACCCAAGATCTGGGGCTCTCATCGAGAACCTCCTAGGGGTCGCTAGGCAGCTGTGCAGGCGTGTTCCATGAGCGTCTGCGCCGGGCAATACGTGTACATGCGTGAGCAGTCGGCTGTTTCGGGAACTGAGTCATCGTTGCATGACAAGTGGCTTGGCCTGCAGTAATCAGAACCGATGAGGGGGGGATGAGGGTGAGGCTTGTAGTCGAGAATGATTCGCGTTAACATAATGTTATCACATAACAGGAGTGGCGCCATGCAAGTTCTTTCATCGCTCAAACAGGCCAAGAATCGCCATCGTGACTGCCAGATCGTGAAGCGTCGAGGCAGGATTTACGTGATCTGCAAATCCAACCCGCGGTTTAAGGCTAGGCAAGGTGGTGTCAAGAAAAAATAAATTCTTGAAAAATGTCGAGCCTCGTTTTTGTAGGCTGACAACTGCGCTCGCTGTTAGCTTCGAGCGCGGTTGTCGGTCAACTGCAGTGTGCTGAGGCTCCATCAGCTGGGCGGCGGGTGATCAGTTTCTGATGTGATCTGTTTTAGTGGTGATGCGCTTAACCGACAAAGCTCAGAGAGCAGGTTAGCCGCGAGTATCGGAAAGCCGTTGCAGTAGAAATCTCCGGTCGTAAACCCCGCACGGCAAAGGTCGTCAGGCCCTGGCCACCAAAGTTAGCTCGACCAACCCCACCCGCTAGTCCAGAGATTCTTGCAGTGGTGTTGCACCTATGTCCTGCGCTACGTTTTAGCGTGGAGCTTCGCCCGAAATCATCCTCTTGATGACGCCCTGATCGCGCTCGACGGATTGAGTATCCCGTCCCGATAGAGCCCCTGGGCACGTAGCAATCATCTTTTTCATAGACGGTTTAGGTCGCATCTCTACGAGGACACCCTTAGAAAGTTATTTGGTGGCGGCTAGAGGGCGATGGCGCTCGGCGATAGGCTTTCGAGTCGACGAGTCTCGGCTGCGTACGCCTCATCGCCTGTCATCGTGTACAGCAGCTCCTTCTGTAATCGATGAAATTCAAATGGAGTGCGCTCTCTTGGGTGTGCTTCACAAACCTTTATCACCTTCTGAATCCTTCCCGGGCGAGGGGCCAGTAGAATAATCCTGTCGGCGATATAGATAGCTTCCTCTATATCATGGGTCACCAGAATGGTGGTAATTCGAGACTCCGCTCTGATCCTAAGAAGTTCTTGCTGCATCTGCGTGCGAGTATTGGCGTCTAGGGCACCAAATGGTTCATCCAATAGCAAGATGCGCGGACTACTCACAAGTCCTCGTGCGATGGATACGCGCTGAGCCATCCCCCCCGAGAGCTGGTGGGGATAGCTGTCTGCGAATCCATCCAGCCCAACTAGCCTCACATGATCAGCAATTTTCGACTGTCGTTCTTGTGGACTCAGTTGGTCATTCAGCAGTCCCAACTCGATGTTCTTGGCTACAGTTAGCCATGGAAACAAGCGGTGCTCTTGAAAAACCATGCCTCGCTCTTGCTCGATGCCCTTAACCGGGCGGCCTTTAACACAGATTGACCCTTCGTAGTCTGTATCCAGTCCAACGAGCATCCTCAAAAGCGTAGACTTGCCGCAGCCACTTGATCCTAAGAGAGCAATCGACTCACCTTCAGCGATGTCCAGCGTGAAGTCATCAAGCGCTAACAGATCACCTTGGGTGGTCTTGAATTTTTTTCTGACATTTTTGAAAGAAACAATAGCCGTGTCGCACGCAGCATTGATTGATGAATTCATTTAAATCTCCAGCGCGATGCTAGCTTCTCAATTTTCATGCCTAGCTTATGAATTACGGCGCCCGTTAATCCGATTAAGATCATTGCTGCCATGACATCGTCCATTCGGAATAGCTGTTGTGCGGCAATCATGTAACTTCCTATTCCAGAAGTCGTGGTAATAAAGTACTCCGCGCCGATAGTGGCAAGCCATGCATAAATCAAAGATACCCGGAGTCCGCTGAATATGCTGGATAATGCACCGGGAAGAATGAGCTTGGTCATTCTATGCCACAAACCCAGCCGCAGAACGCGAGCAGCCTCATTCAAATCCATAGACAGGTTCGCGATTCCAGTCTGAGTGGCTACATAGAGAGGAGAGAAGCACGCGAGTGCTATGAAAGCAATTTTAGATGTATTTCCTAGGCCGAACCACGCGGTAATTAAAGGAATCCATGCGAAAATTGCGACGTGACGGATAACCGAGAGCGTTGGGCCGCAGGCATGTTCTACTACCTGCTTCATGCCCAATAAAACCCCAACGATAATTCCGAAGCTACCACCAACGGTTAGGCCAATTAGCGAGAAGCGCAAGCTCTGAGCAAGCGATGTGGCCATATTCCCCTCGGTAAGCCCATGCCACAAGGTGATAAAAACCTTGTTGGGATGGATAATGATGTTAGGGTTGACTGCACCTGCAGCCGACACGGCGTACCATGCTGTTAGCATTAAAACAGGAATAATCCAAGGCTCTATATTTTCAATACCAATCAGTGATCGCCGTTTCAACTCTAACGCACTCGGTTGAGGCCAGTGTATGCAATGCTGATCAATCCAACGGATTCCACGATCCATTACAATACCGATCACTGCGACCACGCAGATACATACCAGCACAATGTCCAGCATAAACAATTGGCGGCCCCACACCATGAGGTAGCCCAAGCCGTCGCTTGAGGCTAGTAGCTCTACTGCAAGCAGTGACGACCATGCGGTACCAAGGGCCGTCTTGCATCCTGCGAGGACGGAGGGCGCCATCGCCGGAATGATGAGGTACCTTAGTCTTGCCCACGGCGATAGGCGAAGAACTGCTGCCGCCTCCTGGAGTCGTGAAGGGATGTCCCGCACTCCCATAGCGGTATGGAATGTCATGGGCACAATCACCGCCTTCATGACGACGACTATTTTGAGCGTCTCTTCGATGCCGAACCACAGCATGAAAAGTGGAATCCACGCCAGCGTTGGCACTTGGGCCAGTGCTGAAAACGTGGGGAGAAACAAGCGTTCTGCTCGTTCACTCAGACCTATCAATGTACCCAGAAGTACACCCACCAAGAGGCCAGAGGTCAGGCCTAAAACCAGTCTACGAAGACTGATCAAAATGCTGGCCACCAGGTCTTGTTGTGCAAGATCCAGTGCTGAACTCCAAACCACGGACGGTGAAGGTAGAACCTGGCTGTTCAACCAATCGTAATGTGATGCCAGATGCCAGAGTATTACTATGGCTAGCGGTAGTATCAAGGGGGACAACGAGTGCGCGCATTCCCCGAATTTGAACAACCTGCTTCGAATGGGTTGGTCTTGCGGTATTGAAATAGACATCTTTGCTGCCTGTCTGACTAGGCGGGCGACTGGGAAGTCGGGCCGAGAAGGTGATCGAACACTGTATGGCGCGATGCTCTGGTGCTCAATTGCCTTCAGCGCATGTTGACATGCACGGCTTGCATAATTCTTCAGTGCGGAACTTGATCGTAATCTTGCAGTAGTTGTATGAATGTCTGCCTTAGAGGAGTTGTCATTGTTCCCTTCAGTGAAATAATTCCATTTAAGATATTTCTGTCCTGCTGCGCCCCCTGGAAATCACTGGGCTCGATAACCCGGAGCAATCTTTTTTGAATATTATCTTCTATCATAGGGAGCAGGGCTGAGCAGCCAATGGTGTGTGAGTTTAGACTGATATCCATAATGGAGTAGCCGTTCTCGCAAAGTAAGCTCGGTATGTAGTCCGGCTCCGATAGGTAGCTGGACAGTAACTCCCTAACGCCAAGCGTACAGCCGATTGGATATTTCAAGATGTTGTATTTGTTTGGCGTTTCTTTGAATACTGGATGTTCAGCTTGAGCGTATAAGCACCACTTTCTTGGCGCAAGAGGTACTATTTGGTGGTTCTTGTCATCTTCAAAATAAAGTGTATTGCTTATGAAGAAGTCTATTTCGCCGCGGTTAAGTTTTAAGCTCAGTTCATTCCACTTGTCTACAACAAATCGAGCCTTGGCATGTGGGTGATTCTGCAAAAGTTTTGCGATTGCTTTAGGTACTATTGAGGCAGCCGCTACTGGGCCACAACCGAAATTCAAAACGGATTGAGCATTGCTGTTAAAGGCAGCAATCCTAAATGCCAGTTCGTCTGATTTTCTTAGAATCTCATTGGCGTAATCCAGCAGAACTTTGCCTTGCTGGGTAGGTGGAAGCCCTTTCTTTTCTCGGTGAACAAGATCACAACCCACTTGATGCTCTAAAGCCTGGATGCTTCGGCTGAACGCGGGCTGTGACAAATTAACAGAATGGGCTGCAAGCACAAAGCTTCGGTGATTAATTAACGCAACGAAATGCCGCAAGTTTCTCAGTTCGAAATGCATCGTGTGCATACCCCTATAAGCCATACGCATTTGCGCGGGAATTGCTCGAATTTTAACCTCAAATAACAAATATTCACAACGAGCATCTTTTTTATTCCCTGGGGATATATGCATATACAGCATCGGTTTAAGTGTCATCTGCTTTACTGGTCGGTCGCACTGGCTTACACATGGCAAGGTGCTTCTGTGTACGCAGACGATTTACCGATTTCAAAGCCAGAGGCAAGAGATGACTCCACGCTGTCCACGGTGGTGGTGAACGCACGGCGCCGTGATGAGGCGGCTCAAGACGTGCCTGCGCCGATGACGACGCTGACCGGCGAGCATCTTCAGGACAATCGTGTGTCTGCGATACAGGACATTCAGCAACTTGCTCCTAGCGTCAACATGCCATTTTGGCACGCAGCGCAGAGCAGTCTGTCCATTCGTGGTATTGGCAACAACCCGAGGAACGACGGACTGGAAGGTAGCGCAGCCGTCTACATCGATAACGTGTATCTCAGTCGAACAGGCATGGCAGCCTTCGACCTGCTGGATATCGAACAGGTGGAAGTCCTGCGGGGAGCGCAAGGTACGCTGTTTGGCAAAAACAGCACGGCGGGCGTTGTGAACATCCGCACCAAGGCCCCGACCTTTTATCCCGAGAACCATCTCAGTGTGTCCACGGGCCAGTATGGATTGAAGGAGTATCGAGGAAGTTTCTCGGGGCCACTCACAGATGCTGTTGCTGGTCGCATTTCCCTTAGCCGCAGCGAGACCGATGGTTTCATCAAGAACGTCCACGACGGAGATTACCAAGGCCGCACCCGACAGGGCATTCGAGGGCAATTGCTGTTTGAGCCTGACGATGACTTCAGCTTGAGGCTGATCGCTGAGTACAACGATGAAGACCTCGACCTCACTCGTTCATTTTTGAGTTTTGGGCCACTGGCGAGCACCCGGGCACGATACACCAGGGTAGGTGCGCAAGACCCCATCACCGACCCTAAGAAGCTAAAGGTCAATACGGACGGTAGAAACGGGAGCAAGGTATATCAGAATGCTCTCTCGGCTGAAGCCAACTGGAAGCTTGACAGAGGCTACTCTCTGACTTCTATCAGTGCTTGGCGGTTGTGGCAGTTCGATCCCTACAACGACGACCTCACCACCGCACCGGTATGGACGAACATGGGAGCGTCCGCCAATGCATCGCAGTTCTCCCAGGAAATCAGGCTCGCCTCGCCAAAGGATGACACGTTCGAATACGTCGTAGGCGCTTACTATTTCAAGGGTAGCGTCGGAAACAATCTGTTCTACAACTACGGCCCTCAAGCAGATGCCTGGTTTGGGCTACCTGTCGGGGCGCTGAGTAATGTCAGTTCTAAAATGCCTTCGAAGGTGTCCACGGACAGCTACGCCGTATTTGGCCAGGGCACTTGGCACTTGAATCCCCAGTGGGATTTGACGCTTGGATTACGAGGTACCTATGAAGAAAAGACGGGGAGGGTCAAACGTTATGAGCCCACCGGCGATTCGGTAACCGGTGCTGCGCTGGCTGCGAGGAATGCACGATTAGGGGCTTACGACTCCGGAAATCTGAAGATCTCGGGCAGCAGTCCATCTGGGATGGCATCGATAAGCTACAAGGTTAACCCGGATCTGATGGTTTACAGCAGCCTCACGCATGGCGAGAAATCAGGGGGCATCAACCCTTCACTACCTGGCAACGGTGCCTCTTCACTGCTAATCGGCCCTGAGCGTGCCAATGATGCGGAGCTAGGCTTCAAAAGCACGCTTTGGGGTGGGCGAGTGAGCTTCAACGCCAATCTCTTCTGGTCATGGATCACTGGCTACCAAGCGACTGCTTGGGATCGTGAGGCCAACACCAGCTATTTGAGTAACGTAGGCAGCATGCGAAGC
The DNA here is from genome assembly GCF_016658545.1 of Pseudomonas sp. S37. Taxonomy (GTDB): domain Bacteria; phylum Pseudomonadota; class Gammaproteobacteria; order Pseudomonadales; family Pseudomonadaceae; genus Aquipseudomonas. The sequence goes on from NZ_JACVZC010000001.1 coordinate 107,016, forward strand.
AGGGGCATCGAGTTCGAGACCACCGTCATGCCAATCAAAGGCTTGACGCTTAATGCCAATGGTTCGTTTATCGATGCCATTTACATGGACTACCAGGACGGCCAGTGCCCGCCGGAAACGCCAGGTACTACCTGCAACCTGACTGGCAAGCGTGTATCCGGATCCCCCCGTCAGATCTTCAACGCCAATGCTCGATACCAGTGGGCGCTCGACTCCGGTATCAGGCCCTATCTGAATGCCTCGTATTCATACAGGGCGAAAAGCTTCGGTACCGGCGACGATTCAGATTATGGCGTGATCCCGTCCTATAGCCTGACCAACCTATCCGGAGGTGTTCGTATTGATGACGGGGACGCTCAATGGGATGTCTCGCTGTGGGTGCGAAACGTGTTCGACAAGTTCTACTACACCAGCGTGGCGACTGGGGCAGGCAACATCTTCGCGGGTACGATAGGTGATCCTCGCACCGTCGGTGCCACCGTGTCTTACGATTTTTGAAAAGTAGTGAATCGACGATGAAAAAGTATGTGTTGAAGTCAAGAAAGCTAATAGTCGCAAGCCTACTCATCCTGTTGAGCGGCTGGCTCTCTCCCGTAGCGTTTGCTGCGCCACCACCAACGGTCATTAGGCTCGCGGCTCCGGACAACGGTCTCGGGGGTAAAGAGCACTTCAACGGTGGTGTCGCGGATGTGCTTGTCTGGCGGCAATTGTTGGAGAAGGAGTTTCAGGAGGATGGCATCAAGGTGGAATGGCAGTTTTTCAAAGCTGCCGGCCCAGCGATCAATGAGGCCTTGGCGAACAAGCAGGTTGATTTTGCTTTCTACGGTGACCTTCCTGCGATCATTGGTAAAGCAAACGGGTTGGATATCACTCTCCTAGCGGCGACTGGCCGCCAGGGGAATGCTTATCTAGGGGTACGGCAAGGACTTGATGTCAAGTCATTGCACGACTTGAAAGGCAAGACACTTGCGGTTTTTCGAGGCACCATCTTCCACTTGTCTCTGGTGAATGCGTTGGCATCCGTGGGGATGACCGAGCGTGACCTGCGAGTCGTCAACATGGATCTTGCCGCGTCCACTGCAGCACTTTCCACCGGTCGGGTTGATGCTGTATGGGGTTCAAGCAATTTGTACGAACTGCAGGACAAGGGGCTTGCCTACGTTGCACTGTCCAGTGGAGATCTCGGTGGAGTAGGGGGCGTACAAAGCGTTCTGGTTGGGAGCAAAGAATTCTTGGCCAGCTATCCCGATATCACTCGACGCTTGCTGAGAGTCTTCGCTGGTGCCTACGACTGGATCAGCGTTCCATCGAACCGCCAAGTGTACCTGAGCGAGGCTGCACGTCGATCCGGGTTTACGCAGGAACAGGTTGATCGCGCAATGGGCACGCTGAGCTTTAGGGATATTCTTCAGCCAGATCTGGATGCGCCTTTCATTGAATCGTTAGATCAGCAGGTATCGCTTGCCAAAGAAATGCGCTTGATCAGGAAGTCGTTCAATGCCGCAGATTGGGCTGACACAAGACCACTACTCGAGGCCAAAGCGCTGCCTAGCGCTGACATCGTCAAGGCGATATCTCAATAGGGGGTAGAAGGGCCCCGAACGGGGCCCTATCTATCAGCTGACCACGCACCTGAAACCAATATGACTTGTGGGGCTATCGATTGACTGTGGGTGTCGCGCTGCGGGTCGATACCTCTTGCAGTAATTAGGTGCGCACAGATGCGATCCGCCTTTGAGTACTTTCCTGGGCACCGGCGCAGGGTCGAAGGGGTCAAGGCTTCTCCGTTTTAGCACTTCCTCTGTCGAGCAGCATGATCGCATGGGCTGGGCGGTGTGAATGTTCCACCAGTCACTCGTCCACTCCCATACATTCCCAATCATATCGACCAGGCCATAGCCGTTAGAGGGGAAACTGCCAACAGGCGATGTTCGCAGCCAACCATCGGTCAATTCATTTTCATGAGGGAAGGCGCCTTGCCAAAAGTTGGCCATCATCGCGCCGCCTGGGGCTAGCTCACCCCCCCAAGCGTACTCAGCGTCCGCCAAGCCACCTCGTGCCGCAAACTCCCACTGGTCTTCCGTCGGCAGGGTCTTCCCAGCCCACGTTGCAAAGGCAAGCGCATCTTCATAAGCGATGTGTACGACTGGGTGGTCGAGCAGGTCATCAATGCTACTTCCGATACCCAATGGTGCCTTCCAGCACGCACCGGGGCTGTACTCCCACCATGTGTCCGAGTTCGCAGTAGGTTGAACAAAAACAGCTGAACCCGCGCCCGGGTTTGAGTCACATGCATCGGTCGGGTTTTTCTCGGCAAGGGTGACAAAACCGGTGGCGGCCACAAACGCTTCGAAATCCCGATTTGTGACTGGACTGCGATCGATCCAGAACGCGGCCACTGTCCTTTCCTGCCGAGGGGCCTCTTCGGGGTAGAAACTGTCGCTGCCTTTCAGGAATCGGCCTGCTGGAATAAAGCACATTCCCTCCGTCGACCCACGAGAAATGGATAACTCATCGCTTAGCGTCATATCGAATAACCTCAATCTAAACAGTTATTTGCACATGCATATGCATCTGCATATATTTGTAACATAGCGGAATGGCCGTCGCGGGTGAAGCCCTAACGGCGCCGTATTCATAGTCACCTACCTGAGGTAAGCATGAGCGAAGAAAAGGACGCCCCTACATCCAAACGACCCAACGTGGTCATCATCATTGCGGACGATATGGGTTACGGGGATCTGTCTTGCTACGGCAGCAAGCTTGTAGAAACCAAGCACATCGATAGCATCGCTAAAAAAGGCGTAAGGTTGACCGCCGGATACGCCTCCGCTCCGCTGTGCAGCCCCTCGCGCGCGGGCTTGATTACCGGGCGTTACCAGCAGCGCTTTGGGTTCGAGCAGCAGGTTTCATCTGGAGCGTTCCCTGAGCGGCACCCTGTTCGAAACGCTGATGGTTCACTTGCGGAACTACAGGGTGAGGCGGAGTTTTTGCGACGAGGAATCCCTAAGTCGGAAAAAAACATCGCCGAGCTCTTCAAGGCAGCTGGCTATAAAACCGGTGCGATCGGGAAGTGGCACTTGGGACACGGAGCAGAATTCCTCCCGCAGAATCGCGGTTTTGATCACTCGGTAGTGTTTTACGGCAATACCAGCCTGCAATCTACAAATCCTGACGATCCAGACATGTTCAGTCTCAAGGTCGACTTTCACGACGAAATACCGGACACCGCCTGGACACGGGAGGGGCTGAATGAAATTCGCGAAAACGGCGAAATTATCGATATCGACCAGTACCTGTTGTTCTACTTCCGAGACCGGGCAGAGCAGTACATCAACGAGAACAAGGATGAACCCTTCCTCCTGTATTTCGCAATGAATTCGCCGGTACCTCCGCTTCAGGTACCTCGCCACTACTTCGATTCATTGAAGGAAACGATCCCTAACATCGCCGTGCGTGGCTACAACGCCCTCTTGCTGGCGCAGGATGACGCCGTAGGGGCGATTTTGGAAACGCTTCGAAGAAATGGGCTTGAGGACGACACCATCGTGGTGTTTGTGAGTGACAATGGCACGGCCACGAGCCGCCCGGGCAGCAATGCTCCTTTCTCTGGGGGCAAGTTCTCTACGTGGGAAGGGGGCATTCGCATGCCATACGTCATGCAGTGGCCAGGCCAGATTCCAGCTGGCCTCATTTTCTCTAAGCCAGCTTCTACATTGGACATTCTGCCGACGGTAGCAGCTGGGTGCGGAGTCTCGACTGAACGCTCGCAGCCCCTCGATGGCGTAGATTTGTTGCCGTATTTCAAAGGTAATGTCGAGGATGCGCCCCATGAGGCCCTTTTCTGGAAACTTGATGGCTATTCTGCAGTAAGGGTTGGTAAGTGGAAGCTCTATCTTGAGACGCTCGAGGAGGTCGCGATGTTGTTCGACCTCGAAGCAGATCCACAGGAGCTGAACGACCAATCAGCAGAGCAGCCTGAGGTTTTCGAGGCCCTCAAAGCGCGCTATGAGGCATGGGAAGCCAGTTTGCCGCCCAGAGCTTGGACAAACTATTACGGGGGTTTCCGTCGCAAGGTAGGTTTACAGGGGCGTTGAGTTATGAAGGCTAACACACTATAAAGGCTAGTTTGACCGATATGAGTCTGACAATGACTGCTAACCATGAAATCCTCAATGAGCTGCAAGGCCTTAATCTTGCTGAGTTCTTGCCACACCGGTTGGCTGTCTTGTCCAGGCTCGCGCAATCGCTCCTTGCCTCCGAGCTTGCCCAATTCGACATGTCTATCTCTCACTGGCGAATTTTCCTTTGCTTAGCGAAGAACGGGCCGTCAACTGTCAATGGAATCGCGGATTTCACCAAGATTTCTCAGTCAGCGTTGAGTCGCGCTATTTCGAAACTTGATGAGCGTGGATTCGTTTGCAAAACTAAGAATCCGGAGGATCGCAGGCTGGCCGCGATATCTATCACAGAAGAAGGGTTGCGTCAGCTGAACTTAGCAATCGCGACTATCACCGCGACTTGGGATTCTTTGCTCGTCGAGCGGGGCGTTAATAAAGGTGCTTTTCTCGATACGGTCAACGACATAATTGTTCGCCTCGGTGGCGACTAGATCGGGAACTATAGTAAGCACTTAATTTTTTAATCTTGCCGCTGGCCGATAGGTCGGTGGCTTTCGTTCGCCCGGAATTTGTTTGGCGAGCGGCATCGTTGGAACTCACATGTACCGTACCTTCCAATCTTTAACACGTTGCCTGCTTGTGTTTCCTTTGCTTGCGCAAGCTGCATCTGCCGATACGTTCGATGACAGTAAGCTAGTATTGGACTTTAGAAATTTCTACATGAATCGAAATTTCGTAAATGATAAGGCGCCAATATCAAAACAGTATAGCTGGTCGCAAGGTGTGCTCGGAAAATTCTCATCGGGATACACTGACACTCCCGTTTCGCTTGGGTTTGATCTCAATGCTCAGTATGCACTTCGCCTTGACTCTTCGGGGAATGATGGCTCATTACCGTTTGGCAATGATTCAAAGAAGACCACGCCGAGTTATGGTAGGGCCGGTGCGACGCTCAAACTTAGGTACAATCAGACTGATGCTTGGATAGGTGATCAGCAGCCCAATTATCCAATCATGGGTAGTGAGACATCTCGACAATTGCCGTCAGTGGCGCAAGGTGCTGTGGTGCAGAACCGCGACCTGGAAGGTCTGACACTCACTGGAGGGCGCTTCTGGTCTCAAGTAACCCGAGAGTCCTCAGAGCACGCAGAACTATATTTGATGAATCAAAGCAAAGGAAGTGCGAGTGATGATGGGCTGGATTTCTTCGGCGTTGACTACGATGTAAGCCAAAATTTCAGACTCAGCCACTGGCAATCTGTTTTGCATGATATTTATAAGCAGCGTTATGTGGGGGGGCAGACTCGGACACACTTTGGTGAGGGGAAGGTGCTGGGCTTTGACGTCCGACTCAACGATTTTCGCGCGGATGGAGATCGTCGAGTTGGGGATATCGATAATAGGAACTATGGTGTCGGGCTAAGCCTTACCCAGGGAAACCATCTGATTGGAGCAACGTATCAGAGGATGTTGGGACAAACGGGATACCCTTTACTCAGCGGTAACACAGATGTCACTGCTTTGGTAGGGTGGTCTTCACTCGGCTTCATCCGACCCAATGAGCACTCTTGGTCAATTCGTCATGTCTACAATATGGCTGGAATTGGCCTGCCTGGAGGTCGGTTTTTTACCCGCTTTAGCAAGGGCACGCAGATTGATCGCGGAGCTGGCTTAGCGAGGGACAAAGAGACGGAAACTGATTTTATTGCTGATTATGTATTTCAGACGGGGGCCTTGAAGAACCTCGCGATACAGCTTCGCTACATACCGATTAGACAAAAGTATGGATCGGATGCTGATACTATTCGCTTTAATGTCAATTATTCCTGGCATGTTTTTTGATGGAGCACGGCTTGATACGCTCTCTGAGGCAGCAGGAGTCGAATACACTTTTGACCAATGGCCATTGAAATCTTTGTCTACCGCAGGATGGCGAGCGACATCTATCGGCTGTTGACGTGCCTAAGATCCTGGTTTAGATGCTCCAGCCTTAATGACCGCACGACCGATGCTAACTCGTTGGGTATTTCCATTGTGACTGCCAGGGCGTCAAGCGTCGGGGCAGGATCATCGTAAACGACACCTTCCAGCCTCACCGTTGCGGCACTGAATCGAGTATCGAACTAAAGACGGTCTGCTAATTGTCTCGCAACATTTTGATCACTTTGGAAGAGCCGGTCAGGGGGACGGCCCGCTAGTGCCCTGAGCGCTTAATTCATTAGCTTATTTTTTATCACGCTCAGCTTTGCCATATGTACGGAGCTGATGATGGCCGCTGCCGTCTTGCTCCACTTGAATGGCTTGGCCGAGTGCTCGTTATGAGCAGTAATGAACTGGCGAATCGCGACTTTTAGGTCAGCAACACTGGTGAAGACACCTCGATACAGCGCCCGTCTCTCCAGTTGTGAAAACCAGCACTCCACCGCGTTCAACCAAGACGCACTGGTCGGTGTGAAGTGCAACTTGAAGCGTGGATGCTTTTCCAGCCATGCCTTGACTGCAGCGGTTTTGTGGGTCGAGCTGTTGTCCAGGATCACATGGAGATCCAGCTCGGCAGGTGTGTTGTTATCAATCTGCCGGAGAAAATCCAGAAACTCCTTGGCCCGGTGCCGCTGGGTTATCCGGCCCATTACTTCACCGGTCATGATGTCGAACGCGGCGTATAGGCTCGCCGTGCCATGGCGCTTGTAATCATGGGTGCACCGCTCAATCTGTCCGGGCCGAAGTTGCAGCATTGGCTGAGTACGATCCAGCGCCTGGATCTGAGTTTTCTCGTCAACCGAAAGCACCATGGCATTGTCCGGAGGTCTGAGGTAGAGCCCGACGACATCAATGACCTTCTCTGCGAAGTTCGGATCGTTACTGATCTTGAATGTCTTTAATCGGTGCGGTTTGAGATCGGAGGCAGCCCAGATTTGCCGGACTTGCCAGGTGGTAACGCGCGCGTACTTGGCCATCAACCGGACGCTCCAATGCGTTGCTTCTTTCGGCACCCGGTGAGTGGTCAGGGTCAGGATTTCCTTGATTTTCTCAGCACCCAGTTTCAAGGGCTGACCGCTACGCGGCAGGTCGCTCAGGCCGTCGATACCCGACTCCAGGTAGCGTTTTCGCCACTTGAACACCGTTGGTGTCGTGATCTGTAACTGATCACAGATGGCCAAGGGCGTCACCCCTTGAGCAAGCAAAAGTAGTATCCGCGCCCGCTGAGCGAGGCACTGCTCCAGCGTACTCATGCGTAACCAACCTTGAAGCGTGATGACGTCGGCGGGTTGCAGTGCAAAAGGAGCAATGGGTCGAGGCATGCGTATAACCAGCTCGGGTAAGGGCCGCACAGTATACCGTTGCGCGTTAGAAAACGAACTACCCGCTCACGACACTAGGAGGGCTGCCTGCTGTATTTTCGTGGCCAGATACGATGACTTCGACCCGGAGTCATGAGCCCTTCGTCCTTAGGCTTCTGGATAGCGACAGCCTGTTGATCTAAGCAAATCGCTTACTGTGCCCCGGGAGATGGCGCACTCTCCGTGGGGCCTTTTCAGCCCGATTTTCTTACTTATATGCGACATTACGGTCAAAAAGGCGACGACTTTAACCTTCACCCCCTATAAAATTTTTTTGCGGGACGGAGTTGTTATATTTGAAGGCAAACAAAAAAGCAGCGCATTTTGCCCCACCGATTTTTCCCAGAAAAAACTCGATTTCTGACGCCTTTGCTGTTGCTGCTGCTCTGCTTCGAATCGTGTTGAACTGACCTTCTCCATGCCCCCCAGTGGGGGGCATTGGGGGAGTCGCCCTTTTGGCCGAAGGCCACTGCTTTTGACTTTGGGTTCAAAAATTTTCTTTGAGTAACAAAAAATGAGTGAAGCTCACTGATACCTAATGGGGATAGCTACGTCTGGCGTATGCATGCCTAGGAATGTGACGGCTGACATTAAAGATTGGTAGCTCATGCGACAGCATTCTGCTGGGGGCGAGTGGGGTGCTGAGCTGTGCAGTATCAAACCATCGATGAGTGCCAAGCTGCTCAGCGTTGACGCGGATGCATGCTCAGCAGATTCGTTGAGAGAGAGGTCGTCTGTTGACCAGACGTGGGCCGTCTGATGCAGCGATGGCAGCCCTGATTACATTCGTTGTCGAGTAGATACTAAGCCTTACGCCGATTGCTACAACTCCTCGGGCGCTACAAAGGATCAGTGATGTACGTCGAAAAGAGCTTCACTCCTCAGCAGCTATTCGAGATGGTCTGGGCACGACCGGTTTTGATAATCGCCAAGGAAATTGGCGTATCTGATGTAGGCCTGTCGAAGGCCTGCCGCAAGGCCGGGATCACATTGCCTGCCCGCGGCCACTGGGCTAAGCCAGAGTCGAAAAGGCCCCGGCGTCCAAAACCGCCAGTCTCCACTATACCCATCACGTTCCATGTTCTGGATATCCCAAAATCTGAGAAACCTAAGCCCCAGAGCCCAGTCAAAGACCTCGGCACGTTAATCGTTCCAACGGAATTGGTAGACCCGCATCCGTTGGTGAGCAAATGGCTCGCTGCAGCGAAGAAAGCCAAGGAGCTCAACGGCGCGCTAGTAGTAGAGAAGTCGCGGGTTTTGAGTTCCCACATTTCTTCGACGGAAATTGGCCGGTGCGCGATTCTGTTCGACAGCCTGATCAGGGCGAGTGAGGCCGTGGGCTACACGTGGGGTGTAAATGACAATGGAAGCTTCGTACGCCTGGACGGTGAGGATTTACTGATCACGATACAAGAGCGGATTAAACGATACGATATCCCTCCGCCGCCCCCCAAACCTTTCAAGCCTGGTCAGAGGGGGGAGCCTGATTTCACATCTATGAGAGCAGCCCGCTTTGGCTGGGAACCTACTGGCGTGCTATCCCTCATCGTGGATGCACGATCAGAGGTTTTGATCCAAAAAACTTGGACGGACAGTAAGACCGGTAAGCTTGAATCGAAGCTTGGTCAGATATTGACAGGATTTGTTCGAATTGCTGCCTCTGTGAAAACCCGAAGGTCATCTGACGAAACCAATCGGTGTCGTTGGGCCGAAGAGGAGCGGGTAAGGAGAGAGAAGATTGATCAGCAGCGTCGTCAGGAAAAGCTGCGTCAAAATTTAATGATAAACCTGGAGAATTGGGAGCGAGCTCAGCGACTGCGCGCGTTTATTCAGGCGACGATGGATGCGTCACCGCAGGACGAAGCATCTCAAATGGCACTGGCTATTTGGGTTAGCTGGGCTACGCAAAAAATCGAGCTGCTCGATCCTCTAAAAGTAGATATTCAGAAGGTTGTCGACTTGTCTGTGGATTTGCCAAATTCTGAATATGGTTACTGGAGCAGTGGCAAGAAGCCCGAGGATTGGTGGCCCTGATTTTCATTTGGATTTGAACTTAACCTGCGTTAAGATTCTCTACAGATCACTCATCACATTTTGGAGTATTTACATGTCCCGTCTGGCGGAATTCAGACAGCTCGAGCAAAAACTCGCCGCACAATTAGCCGAATTGGAGGCCATGAAAGGTAGCAGTGAGCTTCAGAACGAGATCGAGTTTGAAACCAAATTGCGCGATTTGCTTGCAAAGTATGGTTACAGTCTGAGAGATATCATCAACCTGCTGGATCCGCAGGCTGGTCGCCGTGCTGCCCCGGTAGCTGCAGAGAGGGCTCCTCGCCGTGCCCGTCAGGTCAAGCAGTACAAAAACCCGCATAACGGGGAAATCATCGAAACAAAAGGCGGCAACCACAAGCTTCTGAAAGAGTGGAAAGCTGAATACGGTTCTGACGAAGTCGAGAGCTGGGTGTCGTAATTTGTCGCGTGCACTGGCGGTAAGCTAAAAAACGGCCTTAGGGCCGTTTTTTGTTCGTGCCAGTTCTTACTTGAGAGGTTGGATTTGACATCTTCACAAGCGTCCTTAACCTAGCCTGTGCGCTTTGAACGTACTGTGAAGTGGCAAGGTCTTTCTTGAATTTATGCTTTGAACTCCGCAGGCCTAGCCAAACGAACGAATAGCAGGCACTGTGGTAATACCATTCAGCGCCTACAAAAGCGCTGTGCCTACACAGAGTCAAGGATGAGCTGTGACTACCCCTGAAAGCGTTTTCTTTCTACCTGGAGCCTCTGGCAACATCCAGTTCTGGCATCCGGTTGCTGAAAGACTCAGATCAACAATACCCACACACCACATGGGATGGCCTGGCTTCGGCAACACAGCGCCCAGCCCGAAAATCACTAGCCTGAAGCATCTTGCATCGTTGGCATTGGACGAAATCGATAGACCCACGGCATTGGTAGCCCAATCCATGGGGGGAGTCGTAGCCATCCATATGGCCCTTGAGCGGCCTGAGTTGATTACCCATCTGACCTTAGCTGTCACTTCGGGCGGAATGGACGTTTCTGCAATGGGTGCCGAGGACTGGCGGACAGAGTTCGAAACTGACTACCCGAACGTACCACGCTGGTTTCTGGATGACCGAACCGATCTCACGGCTCGCCTGCATGAGCTACGCATGCCGGTATTGCTCCTATGGGGTGGCTCAGATCCCATAAGCCCATTACGGGTCGGGCAGTTGTTAGCACAACGCATCCCTGGCGCTCGGTTGAAAGTTTTTCCCGAGGCTGCTCATGATCTAGGGCGTATGCATGCTAGAGAGGTCGCGAACCTGATTGATGAACACCATGGCTTTTGAGGTGTATCGAGTCGCTTTCAAGCAAGCTCCGTGAATCAGGCATTGGAATTTGCTATGCGGCGATGTGCCAAAGACCGTATCGAGCTGGCCTGAGCCCTCTGTGAGCTCAGGCCAGCTCAAGCGATTACTCCATTTGGGCGAGAAGTGCTTTAGCCACACCTTCAGAGCTTGCTGGGTTCTGACCTGTAACCAACTTGCCGTCTTCGACGATGAATGGAGCCCAATCTGGGCCCTTCTCATAATGGCCCCCCAGGCGCTGAAACTCATCTTCGATCAGGAATGGCACCACGTCGGTCAACTCCACGGCGGCTTCTTCGCCGTTGGTGAAACCCGTTACCCGTCGGCCTTTGATCAACGGGGATCCGTCACTACCTTTAACATGGCGAAGTGCACCAGGCGCGTGGCATACGAACCCGATGGGCTTGCCGGCGCGTTCGAATGATTCGATCAGGTTGACAGAGGTTTTCGACTCTGCGAGATCCCACAGAGGGCCATGCCCACCTGGATAGAATACTGTGTCAAAGTCTTCCGCACTGACCGTATCGAGCTTGATGGTTGCTGACAATGCCTTCTGGGCGGCTAGGTCAGCATTGAACCGGCGCGTCATGTCGGTTTGGAAATCAGGCAGTTCACTTTTCGGATCGAGTGGCGGTTGCCCACCCGCTGGGGATGCCAGCACAACCTCGGCACCTGCGTCTTTGAAGACGTAGTAAGGTGCAGCGAACTCCTCCAGCCAGAAGCCCGTTTTCAGGCCGGTGTCGCCCAGTTGATCGTGCGATGTAAGGACTATCAAAACTTTCATTTCACTATCCTCTCGATCAGAAATCCTGAGATGTTGGACGCAGGACAATTTCATTGATGTCCACATCCGCCGGTTGTTCGATGGCAAATGCGATGGCTCGCGCTACAGACTCTGCAGGAATTGCGTTCTTGTAGAAGTCAGCCACCGCCTGTGCACTGGCTTCGTGACCACTACCGAATTTCAGCTCGGAATCGACCGCGCCTGGCTCGATGGTGGTGGTACGGATGTTCTTCCCTACCTCATGGCGCAAACCTTCCGAGATCGCCCGGACTGCGTATTTCGTACCGCTGTAGACCGAACCGCCAGGGCTAAAGACCTTGATGCCCGCAACAGACGAGACGTTGATGAAGTGACCCGACCCTTGCTTTTCAAACAGGGGTAGGGCGGCAGCAATGCCATACATCACCCCCTTGATGTTGATGTCGATCATCCGATCCCATTCATCAACCCGCAGTTCAGAAATAGGCGCGATCGCCATTAGGCCAGCATTGTTGATCATCACATCCAAACGGCCAAACGTGTCCACTGCGTGTTGCACGAGGGAAATCAAGTCCTCACGACGTGTGACGTCCACCACGAGCGCCGTGGCTTTTCCACCGCTGGCTTCGATTTCTGCAGCAATTGCTTTGAGGCGATCTTCGCGTCGTGCAGCCAACACGACCAAAGCGCCCTTGCTGGCCAAGTGGCGAGCAGTGGTCTCACCCAGGCCGCTGCTTGCACCCGTGATGACGACGACCTTTCCTTCGATACCTTTGCTCATTTCAGAAGCCTCATTAGGTGGAGATGACACCGATTATGAGTTGTCAAATCATCACAGAGAATGGAATATTCAGGATTTTAAAATTCCAAAATATGGAACAATAACGTGCTGAATCGGCTTGAGATGGTGAGGGTTTTTTTGGCGGTCGTTGATTGTTCATCCTTTCGCGAAGCTGCGAATCACCTAGGAACATCGCCTCAGAAAGTTACCCGGGCGGTGCAGGAGTTTGAACGACTCATGGGCGAGTCGCTGTTCCACCGCAGCACGCGACAGATGAGAATCACAGATTTCGGAAGGGAGCTCGCGCAAGAAGCGAGGGCGGCAATAGAAGGCTTTGACCAGCTCTTCTCTAGAGCGGATCGCGGTGATGGGCAAGAGATCATGGGGCGAGTGGGACTGACTGCACCGCATGCGATCGGCAAGCTCTACCTAGCCCGTTTCCTGGCTGAGTTACGTCGGCAGTATCCGAAACTGAGCATCGACCTAACTCTGGACGATGAGCTAACGGATTCGGTGGCATCCAAAATCGATATCGGGATTCGAGTGGGTACTGTCCGCGATCGTCGATTCATCGCGAGGACGGTGGCAAGCGTTCCGTTGCTTGTCGTGGCCGCACCTGAGCTCATAGCCAGTGCTGGAGCGCCATTGAGTCTTATGGAGCTGAAGACCATGCCTCTATCGCTGCTTCAGGATCGTAGATCCGGACGCGGTTGGCCGTGGATTTTTCCCAACGAGGAGAGCTTCATTCCCGAGCAACCTGGCTTCACATGCGATGACCCGGAAACTGAGTTGGAAATGGTGCTGCAGGGGGGCGTGTTTGCTCAAATGCCTCTTTACTTGGCTGAGCCTCATTTGTCGCAAGGCACCCTCGTTGAGGTGATGTCAGATCATGCTCCGCAACCACTCGATCTGGTTCTCTACCGGACGCGCCCAGGGCCTGCGCCGCGGAGAGTAAGGTTGGTCTATGACTTCTTACTGGAAAAGCTCAGTGATCAACGTCTATTTCCAGGGGGAGCACCTACGGTTGGGCATGTGCCGTAGCAATAAACCGGTGTAGTGGTGCGTTCGAGAACGTGAAAAGGCTGACATTCCGGCAAGCCGCGTGGCATTGGGTAGTCTCAGATCACTGCAGGTGCAGAAAAATGGAGAGGGGTTGATGGCGGGTGCTCCTGCTGTTTTCAGTTCAGCCACTTCTCCGCTTCCCCCAGAAAATGCATGACTGCTCGCGATCGTTCGTCCACTCGAGTGATGAGCGACAATTCGCTCTGCATGTCTGGCTGACTCAGTTCCAGAGTGCGGATGCCCGGCATGCTCAATTGTGTAAGGGTCTCAGGAAGAATACTGATCCCGATGCCAGCGGCTATCAGGCCAGGAATGCTCATCAAGGACGGCACATACATGATGTTAGAGGGGTGCAACTGGTACTGACGGCATAGCTGGAGAGTGTGTGAGGTGAGGCCTATCCCAGCAGGGTCTTCCAGAAAGATGAATTTCTCTTGTCGGAGAGATGCCAAGTCACCATTGAAGTCCTGTGCCAATGGATGATTGTCAGGGGCCAGCAATACCAACCTGGAGAGGCTAAAACAGTGTGTAGAGGTGAGCTTCTCGGTGATGCAAAGCGCTCACTCATCGAACTGGCTTATGGGAGAAGTGAGTCTTTGACTCAGGGCTGCCAACATGCTCGACAGTGACTCAGCCATACCGGTCGATCTCCTATCAAGTGAGTTATATCAACACCGCTGCTGCTAAAAGGGCTGGAGTTCGATCATGTGCTCATACCGGATGCTGCTCATTTTCTGACCGAGCGCTTCGCCTCGGCCAAGCTCTTTTACGTTGCGATTTCGCGAGCTAGACACCACTGGTGATTGTCTCTTCAAACCCTATCTTGCAATTTCCTAGGCCAGTGCTTTAAGCCAACCCCTAGGAGAAAAAAGCATGGCGCAATTAGGGGGGCTGGTTGACTAGTTGGACGGCCATAGAATTTTTGCCAATACCGCTTGCTGCACAACCCTCGGAGTCAGTGCCAGTGCCTCTGCACGGTCGACTTCGGACGCCCCTGTAAAGATCGTTTCTCACCGGAGCGATGTAGTGCAGCCAGCGCCTCTGGGAGGCGTTGGAATTGCGACGGTTACGGGTCAGGTGTAAGTCGAGAGCAGAGCTCGCAAGAAATCTTGCCTGCGGTGAACGCTGCTGAGGATTGTGTAGTCGCGTTCTCCGTCGTGGGAGAGATGACCTGCGCCTGAACGAGCCACGCTATGCGTCGCTGCCGAACATCATGAAGGCCAGGAAGAAGCCGCTGGAGACCGTCAAGCCTGACGATCTGGGCGTTTCCCTCGTTTCGACCCAAGACCGTGAAAGTTGAAGCGCTGGCTGCCCGCAGCGCTGGCATCAAGGTCAAATCGGTGGCCGAACTGGTCGAGAAGCTGAAGAACGAAGCGAAGGTGATCTAAATGACTATCTTGGTTGTCGCTGAATACGAGAATGGTGCCGTAGCCCGGCCACCCTGAACACTGTTGCCGCTGCCGCCAAGATCGGTGGTGATGTGCACGTCCTGGTCGTTGGCCAGAACGTCGGTGGCATCGCCGAATCCGCCGCCAGGATCGCAAGCGTGGCCAAGGTGCTGGTTGCCATAACGCTGTCTACACCCACGCTCTGCCAGAAAACGTAGCGCCGCTGCTGGTCGAGTTGGCCAAGAGTTACAGCCACGTGCTGGCCCCGGTCACTACCAACAGCAAGAACATCTTGCCACGCGTTGCCGCGCTGCGGGACGTCGACCAGATCTCCGAAATCATCTCGGTAGAATCTGCAGACACCTTCAAACGCCCGATTTATGCCGGTAACACCATTGCCACCGTGCAATGGAGCGCTACGGTCAAGGTCATAACTGTGCGCACCACCGGCTTCGACGCAATAGGCGCTGAAGGTGGCTCGGCGACTGTTGAAACCGTCTGCTCTACGCACAGTGCGGGTATCTCAATCTTCGTCGGTGAAGCGCTGGCCAAGTCCGACCGCCCGAAGTTGACCGCTGCGAGGGTCGTTGTATCCGGTGGCCGCGGCTTGGGCAACGGTGACAACTTCAAGCACCTGTACAGCCTGGCCGACAAGCTCGGCGCTGCCGTCGGTGCCTCGCGCGCTGCGGTCGACGCAGGCTTTGTGCCGAACGATACGCAGGTCGGCAAGACCGGCAAGATCGTTGCGCCACAGCTGTATATCGCCGTCGGTATTTCCGGCGCGATCCAGCACTTGGCCGGCATGAAGGACTCCAAGGTGATCGTTGCGATCAACAAGGACGAAGAAGCGCCGATCTTCCAGGTAGCCGACTACGGCCTAGTCGCTGACTTGTTCGAAGCGGTTCCTGAGCTGGAAAAGCTGGCCTGATCGGCCTGCAGCCGTACACGTAACCCGGGCTCTTGCAACAAGGCCTGGGTTTTAGCAGCACAATCTAAGATGATCGATTTTGGTCTCAGCCATGCCAGCACTTACTCATTATACCTCACTAACTACGAATCATTACGCCTTGAATAGCTTGTCATTCGCTTGTCCAGCAACGTTTGGCTTATACTAGATGAGTGGCGCCTGGTAATTCGGTCAGGTAAATCTTCAATGGATAGAATGTGGAATGACTTCACTCCACCAATACTGCCACCTGAGGGTATTCCTTGCACTCGAATCGATACATACCCGTTAAGGAGCCCATCGGTTGATAGCCAGTTCACAAATTTGGGATCTGTATTCGATAGCACGTAAGTGTAAGTGCCATCGGGGTTTGACACTGCCTGTGCTCCATTCAGGCTGCCTGTTTTATTGATGTAATTCCGAGAACGAGCCCACGGATCCATAACTTGAGTACCGATATAATTGGCTGATCCAGGATCTACTGTGATGACTAAAACCTCATCTTCAACGAGTGTAAAGCGCCGATTGACGACCCATCCCCAGCCCCCAGTTCGCAGCAGGAGTTCAGGTATCTCACCGTCGATCACAGGTTGAATGCTGCTGAGAATAGGAAGCCAGTAGTCAACGAACTCTGGAACAAGCGCCTCAGCATCTTTTGTAAGTTTGTCAAATGCTCTCCTCGGCTGAAGTGAAGGGCCAGAGACCCGCCGAATGCTTAAGCGGTTGGGTGATTGCTTAGCCCAGTCAGACAGGACATCCCTAATCATGAGGTATTTTGCATCGGCGGTACTCTGTATGTGGTTAGCTCTTCCATTTGCAGGCTGATTGTCGATGGTTATCTCAAAAAAACCATCGAATCCTACTAGAACTTCATGGTTAGCTAACATCGCAATATGATTCTCTCCAGTCATGCCCTTCCAACTGCTGGTGAGCTCAAAAAGATACTGTGATGGTGGTGCGCTTCCTAATTTCCCAGTAATTAGGTACTGACTATGACTATCAATTGCAACGATGCGATAAACGTTGTCGGGGTTGTCAACAATGTATCGTGCGCCTGGCCAATCCCTTCTGGGAGGGCTCTCATGTAGCATTATATTAGGCCGCTGTGGGTCGTCTGCGGCCAAGTACGAGATAGCCCCCATTGCTAACTCGCGAACTGCTGAAGGTAGCGTCTTTTGAGCGTCAGCTGTTTGGGCCAGTGGCAATGAGCCAAGTTGTTTTTCCAGCTTTTCGATAGTTGCTTGGATGTTTGGCGAATTGAACAGGCGCAAGCATAAATTTTCTAGCTCTTTATTTTCTTTCGTAAGCAGCGCGGAGGAGAACAATTCCGCTTGTGGCTTCAAATCATTCAATGATTGAAGTGTATTAGGTGTTGGGAGGTGGGTCGAAGATCTATCTTGGCTCATTTATGCCTCATTTATCTAAGATAGTTGAGCATTGGATTGCGCTGTGAGTATTCTTAGTCGAGTGTGTCAACGGGCTGCGTTGGGAGCAGACAATCCCCGGTCAAGGAGGCCGCAGGGCGGCCTCTAATTCTGGTGTTCTAGATATTTATTCTATTCGCTTCGTCAGAAGTCATACCGCGCTGTTGCGCCCAAAGTTCGGGGTGTGCCCAAGAATCCTGAATAGCCACCATTGATTTCATTGAAAAATGTAGTGTAGTAGGTCTTGTCGAAGGCGTTTTTGACCCACAATGATAAATCCCATTGGCCTTGCCCCCAGTTACCTCGTAATCCTGTTGAAAAATTGGCTACGCCATATGCGGGGATTTTCGCATAAGATGAATCCTCTACGGTGCCTACAGCTTTAGAGCGATAAGCGTAGCTACCTGTGACATATGGCACTAGGTTATCGCCCCAATGCCATTCATACACGCTGTTGATGTTGGCGATCCATTTTGAAGCGCCTACTACTTGATTACCGCTGAGATCACAAGATGCTGGGGCTCCGGGTTGATAGGCTACCTCGGGAGGGCAAGGGGCATCTTTATAAGAAAGATAGCGTACATCGTTATAAGAGCCATTGACGTTTATCGTCAGGCCACGTAGCGGGATGAGCGTGGCTTCTAATTCTGCCCCGCGAGACCTAACTGAACCAGCATTGGTTAAATACTGGACACGATTAGCTTCGTCATACCCAGTGGTCTGATAACCATTGACTCGAGTCCAGAACAAGTTGCCGTTCAGTTGGAGGCGGTTGTCAAGTAAAGTACTTTTGATGCCCAATTCAAGGTTGTTCGCACGCTCGCTGCCGATCTCTAATGACTCTGCCCCTGCTGTAGGCGCGGTGCCGACAGAAAGGTTAACACCACCGGATTTTTCGCCGTGCGAAAGTGTCACATAACCGAGAAGATCTTCGTTGAAGATATAGCTTAAGCTTAATAGTCCAGATGGACTGAAACTATATTGATTTAAACTCCCAGATTCATACGCTCCGAACCGAGCGTTTCGGGATACTAATGCAGCGCCTGAAACTGGCTCGCCGCCAATTGATGGGCTACGATTGACCCAGGCGTCTTTCTCTTCGTACGTACCCCGCAAGCCCGCGGTGAAGTCCAATTTTGGCGTAAGGTGCCATGTCCCTTGGCTGAACAGCGCGAAGCTGTTGGTTTCAATATGCCCCTTGCCAAGGCTTTGAACGTTCGATAGAGCGCCAGTTGGAGTTCCATTCCATAGGTCGGCCAGAGGGCCATTACTGATTTTAGTTTCATTGTCTAAATCAGATCCGAAATAGTAGGCTCCCAGAACGTAATCAAATGTGCCACCAATAGGAGAAGCCAGCCTGAACTCTTGTGACCATTGTTTATCCTGAACCGACACGCCACTGTTGTTAGTGACTGGTACATTTAACGTGTCATCGTTACGAGGGCTGAAATCCCACCATCGGTAAGCGCTGACGGATGTAAGAGTGAAGTCACTAGATAGCTTCCAATTCGCCTCTGCCGATAGCCCACCTTGGTGCACTGTAACGCGCTGAACTCCATCTATATTGACTCTGCGCTTGCGTCCATCAACTAGTGTGGCGCCGACGGCAGCAGCTCGGGATTCAAAGCGGTTGACGCCATTAATAGTTGGGCCCGTGCTGTAGAGTGGATGTGTGCCGGCGCTAGAAGACTCCTCATTGTAGTCGCCTATGATGCGTAAACTGAAGTCTTCACTAGGTTTGTATAGTAATTGACCTTTAAACCCCTCTCGAGAACCGCCATTGAGGTCATGGCCATTATATTCATTTTTCAGGTCACCATCGCTGCGACTTCGGTACGCCGAAAAGCGTCCGGCCATCACTTCGGAAATAGGCCCGGAAATAGTCCCTTTTGTCTGGAAGAAACCATCCTCTCCGAATGAAGTTTCGATGCTCCGCTCAGGTGTAAAGCTCGGCAACCGAGTGCTAATATTGACTACCCCAGCGGTTGTGTTCTTGCCGAACAGAGTACCCTGTGGGCCGCGCAGTACTTCAAGCTGTTCGATGTCCATTAGGTC
Organism: Pseudomonas sp. S37; assembly: GCF_016658545.1. Classification (GTDB taxonomy): domain Bacteria; phylum Pseudomonadota; class Gammaproteobacteria; order Pseudomonadales; family Pseudomonadaceae; genus Aquipseudomonas. The sequence goes on from NZ_JACVZC010000001.1 coordinate 126,265, forward strand.
AAACACTGCCATCCCTGGCCTTCCTAAATAGACATTATCAATGTACAATCCGGCGCTTCCTTCTAACCCATCGCTACCGGGGTTGTTGCCTAGTCCGCGAATTGATACGCTTGACTGCCTAGCATGCATGTAGGCCACGTTTAGACTAGGTGTCAACTGCTGAAGATCTTGTATGCGGTAAACTCGCTGGTTCTCTAACGCCTGTCCGCTTATAACACTCATCGTAGCCGGTACATCCTGAGCACTTTCCTCGCGACGGCGGGCAGTTACCGTCACTGCTTTCAGGCGTGTATTATCCAACGTTGCATCGCTTGCCGCTTCGGGCTCTTTGCTAGCGGGATCCTCCGAAGCATGTGCTGGTGAGCAGGCGATGTAGCTTGCTAGCAATAAAGTCGCTGGTAAGGTTTTAAGCGGAAAAATTGGTTTCGTGGAAATACGCGATAAATAAGTCATTGAAGTTCCTTGGGACGTAATCACACCCATTACCCAAGCCATCTCGAATTTTTCGACTCGAATTTGGGGGCTTGGTTAATTTGTTGTGATAAATCTGCGTCTATGTTAGTTGTTTCTTTTTTATTGGGATGGCGCCATAAAGCTGCGTGGGGTGCTAGCTACATGCTTATCTGTTTCCACTCGCAGGCAATACTAAAAAAGTTGAAAGTTAGGGTGAGCGAAATATCGTTATGGCTCTGATCGTCTAACCGTGACCATTCCTCGAGAACAAGCGCTTTAGACTCGAGTGATGGTGTGTTTCCTGGTCGAGCGAGTCACGCCTTCCACTCGACGTTACTATTCTCATTGCAGCACCTACGCCCCTTGACACTCGGTGGTCGGTATAGCTGTAGTTGGTGTGTTTGAAAATTTTGGTAGTACTGCTCAAGGACGAGCCTCCAGGCTTGGTCGGTTCTACACGCGGCGAAGTTAGGCTCATATGCCTTTATGATCTAAACAAAGATCTAAAGCTTTGTTGACGGCATAAGAGTCAGCATTTAAAACCTCTGTCTGGCTTAGGGCCAATACTTTCGACCTATTTTTTAGATGCCGGGAACGCATATGGATTTACGCCAGCTTCGCTACTTCATCGCTCTTAACGAACATCGCAGCTTCGTACGGGGAGCTGACGCCATGGGAATCACACAACCAGCCTTCAGTCGCAGTATCCAGGGATTGGAACAGGAATTTGGTTGCGTATTGATAGATCGTGGCAGCAAAGATCTGCGTCCGACGCCGGAGGGTCATGTAGTATTACACCATGCACTCAATATACTAAAAGACGCTAATCAGTTAACCCGAGAAGTAGCTCAAATGACGAAGCTCGATGCCGGTGAGCTTCACTTTGGTTGTGGCCCTGCTCCGGCGGTGAAACTAGTTCCGGACGCCGTAGCGGGATTTGCGGCAGCTTATCCGGGTGTCCGAGTCAGATTCGAAACTTCTAACTGGGAAAAACTAAGTCGTAGTTTGAATCGAGAGGAGATTGAGTTTTTTGTTGCCGATATTCGCCATTTCGAGTCAGATCCTAATTTTCATACTCAGCCACTCACACCACGACGCGGAGTGTTTTTTTGCAGGCCGGGACACCCATTGTTATCCAAGACTAACTTGTCTCCTGACGATATTTTCGATTATCCGTTAGCAAGTGCGATGTTGCCTCCAGGAGCCCGTAAACGCCTTGCTGCAACCAGTGGCCGTTTGGATTTCGCTCTAGCGATACAAACCGATGATTTCAGTAGCCTGGCTAAGATTGTACGGAACACTGATGCGGTCGGCATGAGCACGGAGGAACACTATGAGCAAGATATTCTTCCTGGATCGTTGGTGCGTCTGCGTTTCCGCAATTTTCCGGGCGAACAACCTGGTGGCTCAGCAATTTTCGGGATTATTAGTCGTGCAGGCTTCCGCCTATCTCCTGCGGCGCGAGCGATGATTGATATAATTGTTGGGCTAGATAAGTCGCACTGTGCTGCTTGAAATAGGTTAAAACATGCTTAAATTTTTTGCTGTATGGATGTTTGCAATAAGCTATTGTTGTTGCGCTCCGTCTATGTGTGAGGGTTCTAAAATTCAAAGTACCGTTTAGCATTTTTAATAATGCTGGTGAGCTATTTTGATATCTTATTTATCCTAAAGCGTCTATGTCCTTATTTAGGAATACGTTTTTTGTTATAAAATTCAATGTTTGACTATGGTTGCTGGGGTCGCTGCTTGACGTTTTAGAATGCTCATGCATATTTCTCGTATATATCTCGTTTTGTAGAAAATATGCGCAGAGCGATGCCTCAAGTCGTATTAAATTTTATGAGGCGGTGCAGTTATGCATGTGTGGCATAGAAAATATTCGGATAAAGCATTGGCGGTTTTTGCAGAAGACGGTACTAATGACGTCTTTTAACTCAAAGACCAGTTCACATGTTTAATAGTAAGTTGATGCGAGTATTTGATCGCTGGTTTGTAACCTACACGCCAACCTTCGGAGAGTCGAATGCTTGGTGACCGAACCCTTTCTGTGTCACCTCGTTGGCATCCATGGTGGATTGTTTTTACTGTCCGTCTGAGCGGCGCCTATGTGCCATTGCTCATCTTCGCGCTGTGGTGGATCGCTGCCCGAGACCACCTGATGAGTGCGCAAATTCTTCCGTCGCCGGGGGGGGTTTGGCTAACCGCACTAGAATTAGGCCGCGGGGAAATCTGGCAAAATATTGCAGTGAGCCTTCTACGTCTGGGGCTCGGCCTGCTGGCAGGCATTAGCTTCGGCGCGCTGCTCGGTGCTTGCCTAGGCGCCAGTTCGAGACTGCAGAATCTGGTGCTCCCGACCTTCAGCGCATTGGCGCAGATTCCGACGCTGGCATGGATTCCACTGTTTATGGTTTTCTTCGGAATCGGTGAGTTACTAAAACTCATGGTGCTTATCAAAGCCGTTGTGGTTCCGATCACGCTACACACTCTTGTAGGCGTACGCGATGCTCAACCAGGCTTGCGGGAGGCCGCTGCGGTGTTGCGTCTGCCTAAATTGATGCTCATCCGTCGGTTGATCATCCCCGCCGCAATGCCATCATTCATGGCTGGAGTGCGTTTGGCGCTCTCTGCGGGCTGGTCATCCTTGCTGGCAGTGGAGCTATTGGCATCGAGTGAGGGCATCGGTTACCTAATGGTCTGGGCTCGGCAGTTGTTTATGCTCGACATCGTATTTGTATGCATCGCTGTGATTGGCTTGATTGGAGTGGTTTTGGATCTGTTGATTGGCTGGGTTGATCAGAAAACAGTTCACTGGCCACATCCACCGACCTCACGGCTCAAGCGCTTTCACCGCCCTGGCGGTCGGCAGAGTCTTACAGCTTTGTATCTGCCCCTGACACTGTTGGTATTGTGGCAAACCGCGTACCAGCTCCATTGGGTTGATCGGGAGATATTGGTATCGCCCTTGCGAGTCTTGGGAACTCTCTTTGCAGGCATGCTCGATGCCAGTTTGCTGCACGCCATTTCCTCCAGTCTTACCCGAGCACTTATGGGCTTGCTCATCGGGGGCTTTTTTGGATTAGCCGCGGGCCTGCTTCTAGGGTTATCCCGGCCTGCTGAGCGACTATTTGGCCCAAGTTTGGGAGCCCTAAGGCAAATCGCGATCTTCGCTTGGGTTCCACTGCTAACTGCTTGGTTCGGATTAGGCGAGTCGGCGAAGTGGGTGTTCGTATCATTCGCGGCGTTTTTTCCATTATATATCGCCACTCATCGGAGCGTCGCTAGCCAGTCAGAGCAATTGAATGAGGTCGCGCTAGTGCTAGGGCTGAACCTGCAGCAACGCCTCAGGAAATTTGTGTTGCCCGGCGCTGCGCCCGGCATCTGCAGTGGATTGCGTCTGAGTCTGATTTATTCTTGGCTAGGAGCAATCGGCTCCGAATACTTCATGCCGTCGAATGGTGGTATTGGTAGCCTAATGATTGGGGCGCAACAACTAATGGATATGGACAAGATTATGGCTGCGATGCTGCTGGTTGGGATCACTGGCGGGATGATCAACCACCTCGGGCACCGTATAGAGGCGCGTGTCACGCGCTGGAGGCAAGCATGACTCATCCAATCGTTAGCTTTACTAATGTTGGAAAAGCTTTCAATATCGACGGAGGAATATTCCAGGCGATCAATGATTTTAACTTGGAAGTTTCAGAAGGTGAGTTCATTGCAGTCGTGGGCGCCAGTGGGTGCGGTAAATCTACTCTATTACGTCTATTGGTTGGTTTGGAGACTGACTATAGCGGTGATATACGCGTGGATGGGAGGAGAGTTGAAGTAGTTGGTGCGGGTTGCGGCATGGTGTTTCAAGAGCATCGGCTTTTTCCATGGCTGACAGTGGAGGGTAATGTCGGCTTGGGGTTAGTAAATGATGGCTCTACTAACGAGCAGAAAAAGCGGAAAGTAATGGAGTTTATCGACCTGGTAGGTCTTAGCGAGTTTTCTCGTGCCTATCCGCATCAATTGTCCGGCGGAATGGCCCAAAGGGTGGCTATCGCTCGAGGTCTAGTGGGGAGCCCACGCATCTTGCTGTTGGATGAGCCTTTCGGCGCGCTGGACGCGCTCATTCGTCAGCAAATGCAAAATGAGCTGCTTCAGATTCGTGAACAGTCCAAGATCACGACTGTGATGGTCACTCATGACGCGGAAGAAGCAATCTTTCTCGCCGATCGAATTGTTGTGATGGCTCCTCGTCCAGGACGTATCAAGCGTATCATCAAAGTTAACCTGCCTCGACCACGTAGTCGTAGTCAGTACGAGTTTCATTTGCTGCGTGAAGAGCTTTTGCATGAGCTGACAAGTGATGAGCTCTATGTGTTGCCTAATAAAAACAGTATCAACGGTATTGATTCCGCTCTCATTGCGCAGTAAATATTCAGCCTGCTGTGATGTCACGAGCAAGGCGAGGTTTTTTGCTTGTATCTAACTCATCTGGCTTTAAATATTTCAGGATGCTCTTCATTAACCTGGCGGTGTGCAAGGTGAGGTTTCGGGCGTGCAGTTGTTAAAACAGCAATTTTCCGGGCAGCGGCGTATCCTCTGCCCACATCTTCGTCAACGTATTCAATGCCGAATCGTTCAGGGAGGTTCATATCGACCTGGAGCGTGCCGCACTGCCAGTCCCGGCCAATCGCGTCGCGCAAAACGAACTCAAGCTTGGGCCCGTAGAAGGCACCTTCACCAGGATTGACCTGATAGACGAGGTTCATTTCTTCGAGAGAGTGGATGAGCGCACCCTCGAGTTGATCCCAAGTGGCGTCACTGCCGATTCGGTTGGCAGGGCGAGTAGACAGCTTGATGCGCACTTCCTCGAAGCCAAACTGGCGATAGATGTCCAGAACTAAAGCCACGACGGATCGGCACTCCTCGTTCATCTGTTCAGGAGCGCAGAAAATGTGCGCGTCGTCCTGGGTAAAGTGACGAACCCGAAGCAATCCATGGAGAGAGCCGGAAGGTTCATACCGATGGACTTTACCGAATTCGCCCATGCGAATCGGCAAGTCGCGATAGCTCTTGAGGCCGTGTCGATAGAGGAGGGTGCCGCCTGGGCAATTCATCGGCTTGAGAGCTAGGGCGCGACCATCTTCGGTTTCTCATTGCATATGACCGAATTGAGAAAATTGCAGGTAGCATCGATGGTGTTAACGCCTCCGTCGAAATTGATGCGCAGGGTCGCTGGCTTGTGCCAGGAATGATCGACGACCAGGTGCACTTTCGTGAGCCTGGCGCTGCTCACAAGGCAACCATGGCGAATAAGTCCCGAGCCGCCGTTGCGGGTGGGATTACCAGCTTTATGGACATGCCCGATACCAATCCGGCTACCTTGTCCCTCGCCGCGCTTCAAGATAAGAAAGCCCGAGCCGCTGCTTCGTCAGTCGCAAACTTCGGCTTTCACTTTGGAGTCAGCAAGGACAATCTGGATGTAGTCGCCAGTCTTGACCCGCAGCAGGTCGCAGGTGTGAAGGTGTTCATGGGCGCGTCGACGGCAGACATGCTCCTTGACGATCCTCGAGTACTGGAGCGGCTGTTTGCCAATGTACCTACTATCTTGCTCGCGCACTGTGAGCATACGCCTACAATCTTGGCCAACGAGGCTCATTACCGCGAGCAGTTTGGTGATTTCATCCCGCCGGCAATGCACCCGGTAATTCGAGATGCGGACGCTTGTTTCCGCTCATCAAGCTTGGCAGTGGAGCTTGCCAACAAGTTCAACACACGCCTGCATGTGCTGCATTTGACCACGGCTATGGAGCTGAAATTATTCGAGCCTGGCCCTCTTGCGAACAAATTGATCACTGCAGAGGTCTGCGCACATCACTTGCTATTCGATGACCGTGATTACGCAAGCCTTGGCAATCTCATCAAATGCAACCCCGCCATCAAAACCCGAGAGGATCGTGATGCCCTGCGCCAAGCTCTCCTGTATGATCGCATAGATGTAATCGGTACTGATCATGCCCCACATACGTTGGCAGAGAAGCAGAGGGCGTATGCTTCTGCGCCGTTTGGATTACCCCTGGTTCAGCATGCGCTTCCTGCGTTGTTTGAGCTGGTGGAAGAAGGTGTTCTGCCGATTACTCAACTGGTGCAAAAGACGAGTCATGCGGTTGCGGACTTGTTCGCGATCCAGGAGCGCGGATATCTGCGAGAGGGGTACTGGGCAGACCTCGCTCTTGTAGAGCGTTTAGAGGAACCACGACCAGTCGCCCATGACCCGATCCTTGCTCACTGTCAGTGGACACCGTTAAAAAATCACCAGTTGCGGCACCGAGTAATGACGACTGTAGTTTCTGGCCAACTGGCCTGGCATGGCGGATGCGTTAATGAGAGCTGCCAAGGCCTGCCTTTGGCCTTCGGTGCGCAGCGATCCTGACAACTCAAAATTATCGAGCGAGAGTGACCGACATGACGGAACAAGAGCAGCTTTCTCTGCCAGCTGACGATTACATGGACGCCGCGCAACAGGGGTTCTTCCGAGAGCTGCAGTGGCAATTGCGCCTGCTTGAGCGGGAGAAGAAGCTATTGGACAAGATTGACGAAGCCTTGGAGAGGATCTCGCGAGGAGAGTATGGATGGTGCGAAGAGACGGGAGAGCCCATTGGATTGCGACGTTTGCTTCTGCGGCCAACTGCGAAGTTGAGCGTTGAAGCCAAGGAGTGGCAGGAAAGGAAAGAGCGGCATGTGCGGGAAGACTAGGCTGGTTAGTAGTTGACCCAACAAGATACTTTAAACATATGGGGATCGATTCCTTGCCTAAGGCGGCTCGATTGCTATTTTAACATTATGAGTGCTAAAGCTTCCGCTAGGAGTACAGCTAAGCTTGGTTATAGTTTTTTGAGGGCGCTCTGCCTCACTCCTTTCTATATACACGATAAGTGATGTGCGGAAAATAGCGCGCTCGTTGCAATCTCCTCATTTCGCTTTTGCATCACTTGCATGACCTACCCGGTGTGGCGTATTCATTGGCTTATGCCCTTGTGCATGGTGCTTAGCTATTTTTTCTGTTTGTAAAATTCAATATGTTCATTTAACGTGCCGCTATACATTGCTTAAGCATCATGCAGGTGGTTCAGGAAAAATATGAACAGACTTCTTCAGCTCGCTCTATTTACTTTGACATTGATGACTACATCAGCTTATGCGGCGAATAGTGCGCCTGCCACCATTCGAATTGCCGTTCCGGATGCAGGCGGAAGCGACAAGCATGCTGCCGGAGGCGTGATAGATGTAATCCGTGAGCAACACTTGCTCGAGAAAGCATTTGAGAAAGATAAAATAACTATTGAGTGGCGATTTTTTAAAGGTGCTGGCCCAGTCATCAATGAGGCACTAGCGAATGATCAAGTCGATATTGCATACATGGGCGACCTGGCGGCTATCGTTGGGAAAGCTGGTGGCCTGGATACTCGTGTGTTATCCGTAGGTGTGCGCGGGATAAAAAGCTATCTAGCCGTTCGGCCTGGCTCCGAGATTAAGCAGTTGAGTGATTTGAAAGGCAAGCGCATAGCTGTATTTAGAGGCACTGCTCTTCAGTTATCATTTGTTAGCGCTCTGGCCAGCCAAGGGCTCTCGGAGCGTGACGTAAAAGTAATCAACTTAGATCCGAATGCGGCGAATGCGGCATTGGCCGCAGGCCAAATTGATGGAACCTGGGGGCTTTCCAATTTGATAGTTCTGCAGCAACGCGGTTTGGCAGAGCTTCCTGTCAATTCAAAAGAATTGCAGAACGCTGGGAGTACTCAGATGATGCTTCTTGGCACTGGAAAATTTGTTCGCGACTATCCAGAGCTCGTGACGCGACTGCTCGAGGTTCAAAAGCAAGCTTCAGATTGGTTAAGAGATGAACGCAACAAAAAAACTTACATCGAATTATTTACAAAAAACTCTTCATGGCCGCCATATGTCTTGGAGACCGAGCTGGCAGATGAGGATCTAGCGACTTACTTTGACCCGCGGCTCGATGCAGATTTTGTTTCGGGATTACAAAAGAGTATCGAGCTAGCCTTTAGTGAGCGTTTAATACGTCGCCGCTTTGAGGCCCGCGACTGGGTAGAACCAAGCTACATGAACAAAGTAATGGCCGAGAAAGCCACGGCTAAAGTTAACCCATAAATTCAGCCATAGTTGGGTGGTGTATGAGCGAAAAATCATTGAGTAGTTCTGAATATCAAAACGGGATAGAAATTATCCCAGTTGCTGGTCGTATTGGTGCTGAAGTTCGAGGGATTAAACTTTCCGGCAGCCTGGCAGCAGACGCAGTAGAGACTATCCAGGAAACGCTGGTTAAGTATAAGGTCATTTTCTTTCGCGGTCAGAATCATTTGGATGACCAAGAACAGGAGGCATTTGCTGAACTACTAGGCGAACCTGCTCGTCACCCTACGTTAGCTGCGGTAGGTGGCACTAAATATATGCTTGAGCTGGACGGCGATTCAGGCCGTCGTGCAGCGTCATGGCACACGGACGTAACCTTTATAGACGCTTACCCCAAAGCGTCTGTATTGCGCAGTATCATTTTACCTGAATCTGGCGGCGATACAGTTTGGGCGAATACCGCAAGCGCCTATGAAAACCTGCCAGCGCATCTCCGTGCCTTTGCCGATACGCTGTGGGCAATCCATACCAACGACTATGACTACATTCCTCCTACAGAAGGAATTAGGGATAAGCAAAGTAGTTTTTTGTCGACCATTTATGAGGCTGAGCATCCAGTAGTGCGAGTGCATCCGATCTCTGGCGAGCGGACACTGCAACTTGGTCATTTTGTTAAATATTTGAGAGGATATTCACTGGAAGATTCAAGGAAGCTAGTATCGCTGCTTCAGGGGCATGTAACTGCCCTAGAAAACACTGTGCGCTGGTGTTGGAGTCTGGGTGATGTAGCTATCTGGGATAATCGAGCAACCCAGCACTATGCGCTCAACGATTATGGTACGCAGCGGAGGCTGATGCGCCGCGTCACTTTAAAAGGTGAGGTGCCAGTGGCGGTGGATGGATCTCTGAGCCGATCAATACGCAAAGGCTGAATATCTCGCGATAAAGTTTGAAGTATGGCGTCAGGTTGTGCTGCCCTGGCGCCACTCAGACATTTACGATTGCTTCTCCTTAAATCTCTTCATCACTAGTAACTAATTGATTTATTAGTGCTCTTGCCATGGGTGATAAACCGATGTCAACACGGCTGACTATCCCGTAGCGTGTATAGAAAGCGTCCTCGTGTTCTGGTAGTAGATTCGCAAGTTTTAGAATGATCAATCGCGGATTCGCTTCTTGTTGTTGGAAATTGTTTGTGCATGCAATTCCGATTGCGTCAGATTGTTGAACGATGTTTATCAGGGCGTATCCATGTTCGCACTCTACCGTGGGGGTGAAGTCTCTACGCCCACTAAGCTCACATAGAAGCTTGTGAATTCTGGGAGGGTGAAATACTGTCGCTAGTGGGTACTGTAGTAGATCTTCCGCCCGCACTTCCTCCTTACAACTCAGAGGATGCCCTGCGCGGCAACAAAAGTTCCACCGCCTAGGTTTTATATGTGTTATTTTGTGGTTAGGGCTGGACTCAAACTCGTCACTATCGGCTATGAAAAAATCAATGTCCTCGGCAGAAAGCTTTTGTTTGAGACCTTGCCAGCTGTCTACTTGCAGATATGTCTTAACTGCCGGATATTCTGTAATGAAGCGCCCTACCGCAATTGCAACTAGCCCGCCCGCAGCTGCTGGGCCAGAACCGAATCTTACCAGGCCCGTGCTGGTTCCGCTAAAATCCTCAACCTCTCTGATCAAGCTGCGAGCGCCATGAACGATTTGCCGCGCGTGCTCAAGAACCAATAAGCCATGCCGTGTAGGGTTTAACCCCTTTTCACCTCTATCAACTAATCTGTATCCAATATTATTCTCTAGACTTTGTATGCTGCGACTGAATGCCGATTGAGACAAATGCACAGCTGCTGAAGCTGCAGCAAAACTGCGATGTTCGATTAGGGCAATAAAGTGACGAAGCTGGCGGAGATCAATATTCATGTACGTTTCACAGGCTACTAGTTATAAATTTGGTGATGTTATATCTTTCGAATAATCAAGCCAAATAATTGATCGATCTATTGTTATTCCTTTTTGGAATGTACTTGAAGGGCAATTAAACGGTTCCGGTAATTCGGGTTGTCATTGAGTATATTAGAGCTGTTTCACGGTACTTATAAGTTGTTCTGTTTTTTAGAATAGCAAAGTCCCGGTAATGATTGTGAACTTATTCAAAAGGGATGGCCCGGATTATTAGGGCTGACAATTACAAGCATCGCAGCCGACTAGCCCGCGCTTGACGGGCTAGATCTTGAGCTTGAGCTTGACTAAAAAATCGGCTATTGAAATTCCTTGCTAAGCACGTAATTCATACAAACAAAAACAAAAATACGACGCCAAATTATTGGCATCGGCAGTCTAATGCCATGTCGCCGATGCATGCATACAAAGAAAACCGCAAAGCGTCACGCGCGTTCGAAATGCTCCGTAGTCGGATTCGTCCTTGTGATTCCGACGCGCTCCATGGGTTGTTGCCGCACCTCCAAACGCGCGATGTTTGGTAACCGATTTAATACCCAGGGGACAGCTAAGGACGCGCCGGCTGTCCTGAAGACTCGAGAGTGATGGCCGGCAGGAGTGGTCGTAATCGAGAATGATTTTCGTTATCATAGTGTTATTACATAACAGGAGTAGTGCTATGCAAGTCCTTTCATCGCTCAAGCAAGCCAAGAATCGCCATCGGGACTGCCAGGTAGTGAAGCGGCGCGGGAGACTCTACGTAATCTGCAAATCCAATCCGCGCTTAAGGCGCGGCAAGGTGGTGTGAAGAAAATGTGAAATCTTCTGAGTGCCGGTCTCCCAGCCTTCGTTGATCGATGGATCAAGGTCTTCATTACGCGGCGGTACCTTGTAGGCAGCTGCACCTGTGCCTACCTGGAAAGTGCGGCCCCAGTTCGCATAAAAACTCGCAAACTTCCAGGGTGAGTAGACGACACTGAGCTTCGGCTGCTTGATAAGGCCATAGTCGTTGATGTCGTAATCTTGGTCGGTAAGCTTGCTGGTGAAATCGCCGCTGATCTTGTCGACGCGGGGCCGGGACAATCTTCAGCGACTCAAAGGGCTCGATTTCGGCCTGCACATAGGCTCCAACGGTATTGAAGTCGAAATCTTGGTCGCGAGTCTGAGTCTGCCGCACGAGGTTGATGGTGTTGTAGCGCTCGCTGCGGTTTTCCTGCTTCTGCATATCGCTACCGCCCTCCAGGGCGAAGGCGTGCAACCATTCAACCTCGGGCCGCCAGGTCAAGGAGGTGATGGCGCCGTATTGGGTCTCGTACCCATTGCACTGTTGCATTGGGTACTGCCTGTTGTTAGGAGTGAGGCGCTCCTGTGTAGAAGCTCAAGTCTCAGACAACGGGGAGTAACGGATTTTCTCATCGAGCGATTCGACTCTCCGGCTTTGGTCATGTGAGCTGAAGAAAGGGGGGGCAACCACGCAGCGCTTGTGATGGTGCGTTTGGCTTCAGCTGCTGTAATGGGGCCAGAGCGGGCCGTGGTCAAACGGGCGCCGAGCGGTAGCAGTGCCCAGCAGCGGGGGCTGTTGGGCGTCCGCTGCTACTGGACACGCCCAAGCGCCCTCTACTGGTACTGGTTTTCACTGATTTTTCGAGCTATTTCCACCGCGCCTTGCAGATCTAGGTGACTTGAGGCAAACGACCTCATCAAAAGCGGTTGAGGAAGAGCCCAGTCCCATTTCTCTCGGATCATGTTTTCCACGTTCTCGAGAATGGGCTCCAGATTAGAGACATCTAGCTGAGCGACGGTACGCAATGCTTTCAGTGAATCCTCCGCACCAAATGCGATGTCCAGAAAAAGTCCCGAGTTCTCACACTGGATGCCCACATGCCTCAGCAGCAAAGCCAAGGCATCATTGGTGTAGTCGCCTTGCCAAGTTACAAGATGGCTGGCGCTAGCCGATCCCACGATCGACTTTTCCCCGAGCCCGAGGGCATGAAATGTTTGCCGCGCTTCCTGGAGCAATGATTGGGCCTGCTTGTCCAGGAAAGGGCAGGGTGCTGTTTCCGAAAGAACACTCCGCATCTCCATTCGAACGCGATCGTGTATCTGAGCGCCCAAGCCGTCAAACTGGGGTGGCTCGCCGCCGCGCGTTGGGGTAACCACGATGACTTTGGCTTCAAGATCTACATCCTGAACCTGCCAGCGTCGGCCACCAAAGATGATTCTCTGCCCCTTGGAGAGTGGCCGGCTAACGGGCAGAGATCCCAGTGGTTTGCCATCTCTGAGCAGTCGGAACTCTTCATCGCTGGTAAAAGCGGTGTAGAACTCATAGTGATTGATCAGACGCTCACCCAGCTCACCTGGCAGGAGCAGACCAGAACTGTCCTGGACAATCAGCTCCTTCTCACCCATGCCCTTGAGCAGCAACATCAGATCGCCCTTCGTTACGCTCGCGAAGCTGCCGCTGGCAATGAGATCGTTCCACAGTTGGGCAGCGCTGGCGCCGCCCATTTGGGCAATGGTCGACAGGCATTGCTGAACGAGCGTGGAAGCATGCATTCCCTGCGAACGAGGGGGCTCAAACCAACCGGCCACCAGCAAGCGAATCATGGCAACGGTTTGCACCAACCCTTCACGCAGTTGATCGGAAAGGTCGGACTGATCCGTGAGCACGCGCTCCCGGCAGTAGCCTCTCAGGATGGCAGGCTCGCCTGCGCGCCGTCCCGATCTTCCGAGCCTTTGTCGCAGGCTAGCTACAGAGGGTGGGCATCCCACTTGGGCAACTGTTCTGATGTTTCCGATATCAATGCCTAGCTCAAGCGTCGTCGTGCAAATAGCAGAAGCGGGTGGATCGCCGGCTTTTAGGGCACGCTCAGCATCTTCTCGCAGCTCTTTTGAGAGGCTGCCATGGTGTGGCCAGAACTCGTTGAGAACGCCATCGTTTTCGCACAGCGACCGCAGTCGATCTGCAAACCACTCTACCTCTTGGCGCCGGTTAGGGAAGATCAGGTTGTTGTGCCCGCGTAAAACCTTGTAGAGATGTCCGGCGATCGCAACTTTAGAGCCTGACTCCTCGGTCTCCTCGTCTGTGGCATCTTCCTCAGAGGATTGTCGCTTACCATGGTCGGCAACCTCCTGCTGCATTGGACGCTCGATGTAGCCGCGTACCTGAACTTGCAGCTCCTGGCCTGTCGACGTCGAGTTGATGACGGTGATCTGCTCAGGGTTGTTCGGCCTTAGAAACACCTGAGCCAGAGACATCTCACCCAAGGTGGCAGATAGGCCCACACGTGGAAGCTGCCTGCCAACGACTGTCTCCACGCGCTGCATCAAAGACTGCAATTGCTTTCCACGCTCGCTGCCAATGAACGCGTGAAGCTCATCCACGACGATGTAACGTAGGTTTTGAAAAACACCTGGCAAGCTTGAGCCTCGGTTCACGAAGAGTGCTTCAAGCGACTCTGGTGTGATCAGCAGAATGCCTTCAGGTGATTTGAGAAAGCGTTGTTTCTTGCTTGCGGACACGTCCCCATGCCACGCGACGACTGGAATCTCCAGTCGTTCGCACAGTCTGCTCAGCCTGTCCCATTGATCGTTGATCAAGGCTTTCAGGGGGCTGATGTAGAGCACCGCGCCTGCGGTGCTCGTATCGTTCAAGAGGTTGCTCATGACGGGGAGGAAAGCGGCCTCGGTTTTACCTGCAGCAGTCGAGGCCGCGATGATGACGTCCTGGTCGGCGCCAATTAGGGCCGGCACCGCCCACTCCTGCGCATCGCGTAGCGACGTCCAGCCCTGCGACCAGATCCATTGCTGAACCTCAGGGTGCAGACGCTCGAATGATGAAGAATCAGAGCTTGAAACTGGCGAGCTCATCATCGGCCTCGACTTCTAGATCCTGCTGGGCTCCTTCATCCTTGGCCAACTCCACAGCGCCGACCAGCGACCGCCAATCTGCTCCAGGGTTTTGCTCGATCACCGCAAGTAAGCTGATGAACGCTGTGATCGTAGTCCTCGGCGTGCGGAAATAAGCCTCCCCCAGTCGCTGATTGCAGTGAGCCATGAAGGCTGGGATCGCTTCATCCGGCAGCAGGAATTTCTCAGGTTCACCGTAGGCGTACACGTGCCTGAGCTTTTGCAGCAGCACGAAGAAATCTTCGGGTGTCAGGCTGCTCAGTCGAATGACCGGGCCAGACAAGTCAACCAGGCCAGACTTGGCAAAGGTGTTTTCTGCCAGACGGGACTGGAGGGCAGGGTAGCTGTACAAGCCGCGGCGAGTGTCCATCAAGAATTCTGGTGTGCCGCCTAAGACAAAGCCGAGACCTTCTGCAGAACCCTGCAACGAGTCATTCAGAATGCGCAGGATCTGTTCGTAGTTGGCGTTACGGGCTTGGGTGTTCGCAAGCTTGTAGAGGTTGACCAACTCGTCGAGGCAGACCATCAAACCGCCAAAGCCTGCCAACCGCACAAAGCGCGCAAGCAGTTTCAACTGGTCGTAAACCGATGCGTCATCGACGATCGTGCGCACACCAAGTGCAGCTCGCGCATCTGTCTTGGTGGAGAATTCGCCACGCAGCCAGCGGATGGCATCTGCTTTCAGCTGTTCATTTCCCTCTTCGAAACCACGGCAGTAAGCTGCGATGACCTCGGCAAAGTCATAGCCATTAACCATCTCAGTGAGCTCTGCCAGGTACTCACGAATGACGGCTTCGCTTTCCACACCCTTGGCTTTGGCTTCAGACTTGGCCTGGGAAATGAATTTTTCGACGATGCCCTGGAGTGCACCACCATCGGGTTTCGTTCTTGTGGCCATGTTCTTGGCCAGCTCAGAATACAGCGACCGAGCTTGCCCACCGGAGGCATGGAGTCGACGATCCGGGTTCAGATCACCATGCATGGTGACTAGCTTGCGCTCCATGGCGATACCGCGCACCAGGTTCAGGAAGAAGGTCTTACCTGCACCGTACTCACCAACGACCACACGGAAGGCCGAACCACCATCGGCCAAGCGATCAACATCCTTGAGCAGCGAGTCGAGCTCGCCGGCTCGGCCCACCTGAATCAAATGCTGGCCAACGCGAGGTACAACGCCTGCACGTAGTGACTGGATGACCGCGTCGCGATCCTTGGCACGTATCTTACTCATAGGGCTAATTCGTCCAGAATTTCGGGATTGATTTCGATCGGTTCGTCGCCTTCGGTCACCGGCATGTCGAAGAGCTCGAAGGCGGTGTCGTTAATCCGCTCCAATGCACCGTCCAGCATGAGCTCCATATCGCTCGCGGCGTCCTCAAGCTCGGCACGACTCCATTCGGTTCGTGAAACCAAGAGACGCAGGAACGCGGAGTGTTCCACATCCAGCCCGTGAACAGTGGCAAGCTGCTCGGCTGCGCTTTCTTCAACGTCCTGAGTGACTTCAGGCGATTGGACATTGTTAGTTTCAGCGGTCGACTCGTCGCTGAACACGCTGGCGAGCAGGGCTGATACTTCAGCGGTCTCCTGCTGCAGGCGAGCGACTTTGTGCATGTCCAGGACAAAGCCTGCGTCGGCTTTGTGTGCAGAGTTGCTAGCTATCGTTGGGCTTGTAGCCCCGGTCACTGTTTCCACCTGCCGAGCAGGCAGTACCGCAGCACTGTGCAAATCGCTGTAGACGAACTGCGGATCCAGCGACAACGACTTGTAAACTCGCTCAAGCAGCTTCACTTCTTGCGGCGTGACCTCGCCGTCTGCCTGGGCCAGGTGGGCCAGGAAGCTCGCAATTTTTCGCTTAGCCTCTGCAGTTAAAGGCTCCAGCTTCTTCTTGAGGCTCGCCAGGGTAGGGGGCTGTTTCAGCTGAATTTGCAGGTGGGCTTTCAAGCGCTTGCGGTGGGCCACACAGAGGTGATCCCACGAGTCGATGTGCCCAGACAATAAGCTCACTTCTTCGAGAGAGGTGTCACCATCTGCCGCAGCGACAGCGCTGGCCAGATCAAGGGTCACAGCTGCAGCGTTGTAGGCGTCCGATGAGCGAAGAGAGCCTTCCTCCGATTCAGCGGCGAACAGAGCGATGGTGTCTTCAGCTTTAGGGGTGCGGCTACCGGAGAGCACATCGGGCTCCAAGCCAATGCGCTTGCTCTCCAGTGCACGGGCCAGCGCGATCACCTTGTCACGTGAAAGCGCGCCGGCGGATTTGAATCGCCCGGCCAACTCGCCGAAGCTCATGCAAATAGTTTCACCGCCCACACGTTGCGCAAGCTGATCGAGCTCAGTTTGAGCCTCTGCTGGCCAGAGTTCAGTGGGTAGCTGAAGGATGGCTTCAAGCGAGCCCGCTGCATCCGGGTTGCGCCCCAGGTACCGGCTATAAGGGTCGAGCACGTTCGTGCAGTCTTCAACGATAACCTGCAGCTTGTTTCGGGTGCCAGAGGTGGCGCTCACGTCCGGTAAGTCACCCACGGATTCAGCCGGAATGTTCAGTGTCGCTGAGGCTGGGCGATAGGCGGTTTTGAGCTTGGTTTTGTTCTGAGCCAGCGCGATCCCGTTGGGGTAGCGCTTTGCGAACTCGTTTTTGAAGAGTGCTGCAAATTGCTCCGGGCAACGAGTCACAGGTGTGCGCCTGGAGATGTTTGGCTCTGACTGCGCCCAGGCCAATGCCCAACTTGGATTCAGTGGGAATTTATCCACGGCCATCTGACCCAGAGCGACGCGAAGTGACATCGGCAGTTCATAACCGTCGGCGCTCATGGTGGGCGGCTCGCTCAAATAGCTTTGAGCTTGGAGCGAGCCTGATTCGAGATGAGCGAGGAAGCGTGTTGCGTAGCCGCGGAAGGAAGAGTTGCCGCCGTAGAGATCTATCAGACGCCTCACTTCGGCTTTGATCGCAGGCAGTTCAGCCTTCGCCTGTGGGTCGGTTGGCGCATCAATCAGCGCACGCCGTTCAAGCCCATAGAAGAACAGGAATACGTACCCGGCATCGGCTGGCTGACGACGTCCACCGGCCAGCCATTGCAGATAGGCCCGACGTGCCTCTGGCGTGATGCTCTTGTAGCTAGGCCAGTAGGGCATTTGCCGATCAGTGAGGCTCATGGGGGATCGTGCAACTCGAAGGGTTGCATCAAGCAAAGAAGGCTCGGAATGACCGAATTGGGTTGCGCGTTCGGTGATGTAGAGCATCCCGCCTGGTATGGAGAGCCCTGCGACGTTGAATGATTCGCCTTCTGCGAGCCAACGTACACCAATCGGCTGAGGGGGCTTGGGAATGGCGAAGCCTTGATTAGACGGAGTGCCTACTTGAACTGTATGGAATTCAGGTTCGCGCGCGCGCGTGCTTGCTGCGTTGAACTGGACGGAAACACTAGGTGAGTTTGCTTGCAGGGGAGCTGCGGCAATTTCAGCCATGAGCGCATCCTCTGCGTCATTCGGATTGTCGCGGGAGGGGCGCCTGATGGCCCATACCAACACCCCAATGCCCAGGATGACTCCGAGTGCAATCCATACCTGCTTCGGAATCTGCGCCAAGAGGGCAACGACGAATAACAAGGCGTACAGAGCGATCGGCCCGCCGCCGCTCCCTTTTCGCTTCCGTGGCATACGAGTGTTCCATGATGTGGGTAATGGCCAAATGACATTCTTACGGATTTTTTAAGGCCGGCCAAGCCTATTAGACGAAGGGGAGGGGCATTGCGCAGCCTCGTGGAGTGGGTTCACGAGATTTGGACGGCGTTTGTAAGGGCACTGTAAGCCGTGCTACCTCCCTCCCGGGCATGGCAGGATGGTAGAAAATTATTAACTGAGTTAATGGTTTGGTGAGTTGTTGTTTGATAATGTATTCGGTAGTGCGCTTTTTTTGTGTCGCTTAATCCTCGAAGTGGCTGCGCGTGTCCGAGCTCTAACATTGTTGTTTGTATTTTTGTTTTAATGTGTCGTTAGATGAACTTCTGTGGTGCTGTTCCGTGCTTTTGTACTGCTTTTTTAAGCTGGGGCGTATTGCTCCTCCAGTACATTGCTGTCATGAAGCTATTGCTCGGTAAGCTGAGTCTTGCCCTCTCGTGTCGCTATAGCTGTCTCATCTCCCTGGATCATTTAGGTAGGCAAAGGAACGCTGTCAGACCCAGATCCTTATGAATTACCAAACCGTTCGTCGGATGATTGGGAAAGGTTTTAATTATTGTAAACTGACAAAATAAATCATATAAATTGACAGTGTCAATACACTGAAAATATTTTAACATACTGATATTAAACGGATTTTTTTGTTTTCATTAGTGTTTGTGTTGGTTTTTGCAAGGTGTCGTATCACTGTACGTTGCAAGTTATTTTTTTGAGATATCTTGGTTGTGCTTCTCAACTTCGGTTGATGTTGGCTAGAGACTTTGCATTCTGCGAGCGTCCGTTTATGCTCTGTTGAAGAGTTTATTTTTCACTGAGCGATAGGTGCCTTTTGGCATCTATGGGAGGGCTTATGCGTGCCTTTTTATTTGCTGTGTTCTGTATGGTTCTTCTTGTCCTTCTTTTCTGGGTGCAGTCCGCATATTGAATTCGATCGCCAGGGCCTAAAGTGCATGCATAAAAGTTCTTATTTATTAAAGGCTGAGTGCCAACGTCACAGCCGAGATTTGCAGCTCGCTCGGAGGGCGCTATTCTCCCGATTCCGACCGTCAGGTATTGAAGCAGGATTATCAATGGAGCATGTTCGCTGGTTTGACTCATCGCTCGAGGGGAGAGAGCATCGGGTGGCAAGACGTTATGCCCTTGCTATGGGTGGTCTGGGCTCGATGGCCTTCACTGCGAGCGAATGGCTCACGATGACGCCCGTCAAGGCCTTGATTGTTGCAGTGGCCTTGATGCTGGCAGGTGGCTTCGTAGGCACTGAGTATCGCTTGATGTACCGGTTGATCCGCAAGAGCATGAGCTTCACGAAGTTACTATGTCTGTTGCTGCCATCCGCCCCCTTTGTGCTCGCTGGCACCTTGTCATTGGGTGTTGCCACTGGACTCGCTGATTGGGACACATTGAGCGGCCTCCCTAAAGCGCTGGTTCATGCATACATCCCATTCGCCTGAGTCTGGTGAAGTGGTACGCTCCGTTCGACCTTAAGAGAGGCGTGCGCTTCGAGCGCAGGTAACCTGTGTTGTAGCGCTCGCTTCTGTCGTACGAAATGGAGATGTACCGTAGTGGACGCCCAAAACCCCGGCTCGCCAGACGAAGAGATTCGGGAGCCAACCTTCGCCCAGAACCTGCTTCACCGGATGATCAACCGTGTGCTTGATGCTGCAGGTGTGCGGCAGATTTCTGCATGGAGAGAAGGGCGGGAATCAGGTCACCATGAGGGCTATAAGAAAGGATTCAGTATCGGGCAGGCTGCTGGGGAGGCAATTGGTGATGGAGTCGGGCACTCCCGAGGCGTTCGCGAAGGCCATGCAAGCGGACACGATGACGGGCGCACCGCTGGCTATGCGGAAGGCCAGGCGGCGGGCTATGAAGCTGGCCACAAGAAGGGATTCGATGAAGGGAAGTTGATCATCGAGGTGCAGCCCGGGCCCTCACCGAAAATCGAAGCCCCGGGAATCCGTGAAGACCAGTTGTTCAAGGACTGGCGCTTCCCGATAACGGATGAGCTGGAAGCGCAGATTCGCTCGGAAATTGGTAGCAAACTGGAGAATCAGCCGCCTTCCGCGGATCAGTGGAAAATGATCCTCTCCCGTACACCGACCACTTCAGTGGTAGCAGGCGCAGGTAGTGGCAAATCCACGACCATGGTGCTGCGGCTTCTGGTACTGCGGCATTATCTGGGAATCGACTTTTCTAACCTCACCGTTGTTACGTTCACCGTCGAGTCCAAGAAGGATTTCGCGAAGAAAGTCAGGGAGGTGTTTTCCCTGTGGGGCTATGACATCTCGTACGACGACTCAATGAAAATCGTCCGTACGTTCCACTCGAGAATCCTGTCATTTGCGCGCTGCTTGCCAGGCATGGGAAGCGTTCAGCCCTTCGAGTTCCTTGAGAAGGATGGAAGCACCAAGGAGAAGGGCTCAATGTTCCAGGTCAAAATGGGAGAACCCCAGCTTGAGCTGATGAACGAATGCTACATGCGTCTCTATGACAAAAATCCTGAATTCAAAGCGCTCATCGGCAAGCTCTATCGCCACGCATTGGCGATGGAGAAAGTAAACGCCGATAGCCCTGATGCCTTGAAGGCACAACGTCAAGCTCGCGATCTGGCAAAAGCTGACGAGGACATTTGCGACACCTTGGAGAGGTTGTGGCGTGCGGCAGGGAAATGGCCAATCGAAGGCGTCGAGCCTACCCGCAAAGTGATCCAGCTCTTGGGGCAGGATTTCCAAGTCAACGGATACATTCCAGAGCTCGACGCGTTTGTCATCTTGGGCGTAGATAAATCAGAACCTGCAGATTTGAAGGCAAAGGAAGGGCGGTTCCCCTTCCTCACTGTGGATGTGAAGCACAAGCGAGTCTTGTTCCAAGCACATTGCTCTCGACCAGTTATCTACCTCAAAAGCTATGTCGAATCAGCCAGTCCGATAGAGGCAATCCGCAGCTTGGTGAACACTTGTCCGAAGTTCGCCTACAAGCTCGAGGGTGATATCGCTCCGCAGTACATCACAGAGGCGTTCTACGGCGCTGCGTCATACATGGAAAACCTTGGCTTGGATGTGTTTGAAGCTATACGAGCCATGCGCCTGCTCAAGGACGATGTGGATCGCGATTTCTTCCACGCCTTGGCGATTTACTGGAGCGAATTCACACGTATGTTGTTCAACATGACCCCGCCCGTCATGACGTTCAACACCATGTTCGCCATTTTCAGTGAGCGCAAACCGCACAACCTTAAAGCCCTTACCCCGAGCGTTCTGCGACCGATGACAACGTTGCTCGTCGACGAATTCCAAGACGTCGGTGCGAATACCATTTCGTGGATTCGAGCCACCTTCGCCGAGATCGAACGACGCAACCTGTCAGTACCCTCCAATGGCTCTCCCGCCTATGCATCACTCATGGCTGTCGGGGATGATTGGCAGAGCATTTATGGATGGCGCGGGAGCTCGCCGCACTATCTGATCGACTTCGATAAGGTGTTCGAGTCGCCTGAGCCGAATCGGGTGCTTATGCAGGAGAACCATCGCTCGCACCAGATGGTCATCGATGCGGCGGAGGAGATCGTCAAGCGAACACCTGGCGGTGTCCCTAACAAACACGGGGTTGCGAAAAACAGCGCTGTCATTGGTCATCAAGTACCTGTTGAGGTGCGGGAGCTCGACTGGAAGCAGATCGTCTCAGATGTCGAACGGCACTACGATGCAGGTGACTCCATCCTGGTGCTGACACGTTCAAACTCCGTCAAGGAAGACGCGCGTGAGAAGCTGGAGGATCTGCTTGATAGGGCCAGAATGGAAAAGCGTTCTAGGCAGATCAAATTCCTTACCTACCATTCAGCGAAGGGCCTGCAGGCTAAAGCCGTTTTCCTTCTTGGAGATTGCGACCTCAAGACGTCTTCGCCTTCGAAGAATGATCTGTACACCCAGGCTGGCCTCAACCGTCCCGGTGATCCATGTGGCTATGACACGTCTCAGGGTGAAGAGGCGCTTCGCACCGCTTACGTGGCGATCACGCGGGCTATCACCTATTGCTACTGGTACTTGGACGATGACTCGAAGCCTGCGGTCGAGCGGGCGAGCCGGTATATCAAGGCGACTCAGCCATACTGGAATCGGGTTAACGCGCCTAAGCCGACTTCTGGTACATCAGGCAAGTCAGGAGGGGCGGTGAAGCTGCGTGGCAATCGTGTGTACTGAAGACCTGAAAGCTTGACTTGGACAGTGGAGAGAGCGATTGGACAAGCATCTGATTCGTTTTTTGGAGGGCGACGATCCACTGATGCAGAGTGCGATCGACGCGCTCAAACGCTATCACGAGGCAATCGATGCGGCTGCACCGGAGGTAGAGGTGGAACGTCTGAAAAATGAGGCTGAGTCGCTTTTCCAGGCTGTCTCAGACTACCTGTTGCGTGTCACTGGTGGGCGAGTAGGGCCGCTTCATTGAGCGGTCTCGCTTAAATGGTGATGCACGCTGCCAGTTTTCTAGCTAAGCGCTTCGGTAAGGTCTTCTCCCATCATGAACAGGGCCGCCTCAATTTCCCGGCCCGACCATATCCTGGGTAACCTTTCAGCTGTCGCGTTGACGGTCGGAGCCTTAGTCATCTGCTCTATGATCCAGTTTGCTCTGCGATTCCAAGTAGCGTGCTTGCGATGCTCTCTAATTTTCCCAGAAGGAGAGAAGTACTTGAACACTTGCGCGTCGGGTGTTCTGGGCGTTAGCGGCCTCTTCTTCGTGTTGGCGCGCATGCAGCCGAAACGCAAATGAACGGGAATTGCGCGTGCGCTTGTTTCAGCCCAGGACTTCACGAACCATGCGAGCGCAGCAGCTACGCGACTGTCGTAGATTACAAAGTTTGGTAGGGCCAATGAGTGGATTTTGGTTGTGCCGGCATTGGAGCGTAAATCGACAACCTCCATTAGATCCTGTGAATCGTCCGCGATCAAAGCAGGGAGCGCGCGCTTAAAATAGTCATCCAGATTGTCAGCCATTTTGTCCAGCCAGGCGCCGTTACCAGGCCGTGTGAACACGCCTCCCCATTGCATTATCACTCTCGCCCAACCAGCTAGTTCGCCAGGCTCTGCGGGCCCCGCGTTCAGGCAACTTTGGATGCCATCGGAGAGTTTCCCAAGCAAAACGGCATTTTCGTAAAAGCTTGAGTAAGCTGAAATGCTTTCGACGCCCTGAGGCGTCACAAGGTCAATCTGCTTGATTGGCCATCGGTAGCGCTCGAAGGCTCCGCTCAGAAACTGATCTATTCCACCCTTGTACGGGAAGTTTATGGGACGTATACCTACCACGGCAGGCTCAAACCAGTTCATGAAAGCCTGGGTGTCGGGATCTGTCAGAAACTCATTTTTCGTCATTTAGCTTCCGTTTGCTTGCTGAATACGACACTCACTCATGGTGGATTTCAGGGCGTGTCAGAAGACGGCGCTCAGATGCCAGAGTCGATGACGCTATGGGTATGAGCGCCGTATTTGGCCGCGTCCTGACAAGAGTACATTTGTACTCTTTCGGCTGGGGCTTATCCATGGCTAACCTCGTCACCTTTCAAGGCATGAGTGAGAGGCGCGGGTAGGTTCCAGATGATCCCGAGCACACCTGATTTCGGCGTTCCTTCGTAGCCGCTCTGTCGAGTGAGCAGAGCGACTATTTATCTCGCAGCGCTTAAGTCGACCGGCGGGAAGAGGTAAACGGAGTGACCCCGCGCTGATCCACCTCCTCGAGCATGAAGTATTTTCCGTTAGCCTTCAGAGCATGGATGACTTTGCACTCGGCGTAGGGGGTGCTGTATGAAACGTTGGGCCCTTGGATGTCGAAAATGACCGAGCCTGAATACCCCTGCTCGAACTTTATGCTTTCCAAGGCACCCACGGTTTCGCCATTCGCTTCCGCGATCTCGATCACGAGGTTTCGAAGTGTTGAGCGCTCGGCATTTACGACCTCAGTGCAGAATATCTGAGTGCGTTGCTTGGCATACCAGCCATTACCACCTGCTGAACCAATTCGATTGAGGTTGAAGTGTGCTAGCAGGACGACTTCCATGATGCGGGCCTCTGTAGGTGATGGCGCTTGTGCGCACGATTTCTGCTCGAATGGCAGCAATTATCGACGGGGGGCGATGAGCTATCAACGAAGCGCGATCCGATTTTCCCCAATCCGTAGCTAAACTAATTGATGTCACTGGTGCGCCGTGTGCGTGCCGTAGGTTTTTAGATAAAGGTGATCAAATGGATTTCGTTGTGCCACGCAATCGGCAGTTGTCCGACCTGCTAGCGAACGCTTCCTCGGAAGACCTGGAGGTACTGGCTGACATCATTACAGATGGTGGCAGGGGCAGGGTGGCCCTCGACAGCGAAGTAAAAAGCAAGATCGTGGGCCGTCGAGCGATGGGAACCCTCCAATCCATCCCAGAGGTACTGATCGCCGAAATTCAAGCGTTCGGAGGCAATAGCATCGCCAATGCCTTCAGATCGGGCGGTGTGAGCTATCGAGAACTTATTGTCGACGTCGCCAGAGAGCTAGGCGGTAAGCCTTCGAACGCGCATGACATCTTCGACGTCGAGCAGATCATTCTGGATCGAGCCGTTAGCAAGTTCAGCCCACATGCAGGGATTCTTAAGGGAGCTGCTTTGCTGGCTCAGACGGCTCAGATCGTGAGAAATCTGCTCTTATCTGCCGGATCTATTCGCGGATTTACAGCAAAGGGCAGCGTGGCGGGTGTGTCCAGTTTTTTAACTAAGCGCGTTTTCCCGCTGACCAATCCCGCGCTGCTAGCGACAATCGCGGGGCTAGCCATCTACCAGGTGGCCGCACCGGCGTCTCGTATCACCGTTCCCGCGGTCATACAGATAGCTCGAATTCGTAAAATGCGATTCGATAAAGATCTCTCAGCTTATGAGGAGGCCCTACGCGCATGCCTGTAAATACCGATGCGCTCCTGCGCTCATTACCTGACCTTCCTGACGTCCTGGCCAAAATCCAAAGCGGGCTCTACACGCTATGTGGTGGTGTAGTCCGGCATGCGTCTGGCACGGGCAAAGGAGGACAGATTGTTGGGCACCTGCTTTTCCCTGGCGATGCGCTGCAGACGCAGGAAAGCCTAAAGAATTTACAGTCCATGCTGTCGAGCGGGTTGGGGTCTTTGCAATTCGGGGTAGGTCAGCTTCAGCAGAGTATGGGCGTGCTCCAGGGGCTACAGTCCGCGAACCTTCTGCTTTCAGGGTTGAACATTGCGGTAACCGCCGTAGGGTTCGTCGTGGTATATGAAAAGCTCAACAAGATCAGCGGGCAGATCGAAGCCCAATCGCAAGGCATCGCTCAGACGCTCAAAGTGGTTGGGGAGATCCATGACAGGGGCTTGATGCTAGATGAGGCGCGCTTTCAGTCTCTTCGAGACAGCGCGCGCCAATTCTGTGAGTGCGATGATGTTGACCAACTGAAAGACCTCATCCCGGAGTTCCATGAGCAGTATCACTACAACAGGTTGGTGTTGGAAAAGCATGCCCCCATCGCACGGAGTAGTCTCGAGCGTCTGGGTGAAATTGGCCTGCTGCAAGATCGCCTCATCCACCTCAGCCTGATGATGTCGCATGTGCAAATGAAGATCGGCGCGGCCAAATTTGGCCATGAGTGCCTCTTGCGGCTCGAGGGTGATCTCAGCCGTTTCAATGCTCTGCGCGTTGAGGCGTTGGCAAGTGACCGACAGCTGGCCTCTTCAGTCACTCAAGAACAGTTCGCAGAGTTGACCGGCTTCCTGCAGCGCGGAAAACAGATCAGGCCCGCTCTCAATTATCAGGCCGATGTCATCACTTTGGAGGTTGAGCATCCTGGTTTGCTGGATCGAGCATCGACGGGCAACCAGATCATGCTGCTCGTAGCATGATGTAAACCATGTTGGAGGATTGCGAAGCCCTTGGGTATCGTCTTAGCGCATTGAAAGCTCCGTGAGCTTGAGGACGAGCTGGAAGCAGAGCTTGTCCATCGTCCTTTCCCAATGTCCTGCAGGTAGCCAAGATGCTTGATACTGTCTGAGTATCGATTGCTGATTGTTCGAACCAGCAACATTGTGCGGCCCTCGCGCACAAAACCTCTTCCCAGATATTGATTGCTATGCCTCCAGCTATCAGCTGGTGCGCCACTATATGGCTACCACTGATTCATTAGCTGGGCTAGGATTGGCCAGTTGCAATGTCACTGAGCGTGCCGGACTGCCCGGGCCGCCGCTATTGGTAAGCCAGAAAGGAATCGAGCGTTGTTACTCAAAAAAATGCGCGTCTGTGGTTTTCAGTCGTTTGGCGGCGAGCCGGTTATCATCGATTTCGAAAAGCTGACTTTTTTCATCGGCCCTAATGGATCTGGCAAGACAGCGACATTGCAGGCCTTGTGCCGCCTGTTTGCGTTTGACCCCAATCAGCGTCGTCTGCGTAGATCTGACTTCTTCGTTCCTCATGATGAAGAGGAGGTGCCGAAGGAGCGCAAGCTGTGGATCGAGGCTGATTTTCATTTCCCAGAGATCGCTGATCAGACCCAAGAGCATCCCACCATCCCCTGCAATTTTGGTCACATGCGCCTGGATGACATTGGTGGTGTTCCCCGTGTGCGGTATCGCCTGGACGCGACGCTTGGCCTTGATGATGAGATCGAGCAGACCCTGCGTTATGTCTCAGAAGCAGAAGAAGATGGCACTCCCATCATTACAGCCCCGGTACCACGCGACGAGCGCAACCAGATTCAAGTGCATTATCTGCCGGCGCGGCGAGACCCCGCCGAACACATCACATACGGTGCGAATGCACTATTGGGACGCCTGCTGCGAGCGGTCAACTGGACGGATCAACGGGAAGAGATCAGCAAGCTTTCTGAAAATATTTCAAAAAGCCTTCGCAACAATCGGTCGGTCAGCAATCTGGGGGAGGGAATCGCTAAGGCGTGGGGACATTTGCACAAAGGGCATTTTTTTAAAGACCCGAGTCTGACGTTCGTCGCTAGCGAAATCGAATCCCTGCTGCGGCATTTGTCGGTATCTTTTACCCCTGGCCATGGCGAGCAGCAGGTCGACTTTTCCAGGTTGAGTGACGGTCAGAAGTCGATGCTTTACCTGACGCTGGTGCTGTCTTCCCAGGCTGTCGGCAGGGCCGTGCTCAAGGGCGATGATGACTCATTCGACGTTGATAAATTAAGGCCTGCCGTATTCACCATCGTTGCGCTGGAGGAGCCAGAGAACAGCCTATCGCCTCACTACCTAGGGCGAATCGTATCGGCGCTCAAAGTATTGGTGGAGGATGAAGAGTCCCCGGACGCTCAAGCGCTGATTGCAACGCATGCACCCTCGATGCTGCGACGCGTAGAGCCCGAGAATATCCGTTACCTGAGGCTTGATGAGTCCCGTCGTACAGTGGTTACGACCATTAAGATGCCGAGAGAAAAGGACGGCGAGCAATACAAGTATGTGCGCGAAGCTGTTCAGGCATTCCCCGAGGTGTACTTTGCCAGGCTGGTTATTCTTGGCGAGGGCGACAGTGAGGAAATCGTACTGCCGAGGCTGCTTGCTGCCAAAGGTCTTCTTGTGGACGAGGCCGCCGTCTGCATCGCGCCTCTTGGCGGTCGGCACGTAAACCATTTCTGGCGCCTTTTGAGTGGTCTGGATATCCCCTATGTGACGCTCGTTGATCTCGATGTCGCACGTTTCGGAGGTGGGTGGGGGCGTATCAAATATGTGGCTAAGCAGCTTCTGGAACACCGCCGGGATGATCAATTCCTGTCCATGGCCGAGATCAAAGGTCTGCCGAAATGGAACGATGCCACAAACAAGATTCTCAAGGTCGAGAAAGACCCCAAAAGCACGAGTTACATCGGTGTATTGGAGGATCTGGACATCTTCTTTTCTGCGCCGATGGACTTGGATTTCGCCATGTTGTGCGCATTTCCCAAAGCCTTTGGCGTTGAGACTGCTGACCTGACTGCACCCAACGTAGGTACGGTCAAATCAGTGCTGGGCGACAGCTTTTTCGATAAGACCCAGTACAGCGTGCTTCAACGCAGTTATTTCGGCGCCTATCACAAGCTGTTCAAACTCGACAGCAAGCCGAAGTCGCACATCCAGGCCCTAGCGAGCCTCGACAACGAAGAGCTCATCAAGAAAATGCCGGCATCGCTTGGACGGCTGGCTGACCGGGTGATTGAGCGAGTGAAGGAACTTCACGAATGATCAAGCCCGAGGATTGGAGTCCATCAGAAGGCATCGTGCTTGAGCCTAATGCTGAAATTGCTGTGCGCGAGCAGCAGCGTTGCGTGGCATTGACGGCGGGGCCTGGGGCAGGAAAGTCGGAGCTGCTGGCTCAGCGAGCTGATTACCTCCTTACAACAGGCGCCTGTCGTTACCCCAAACGGATTTTGGCCATTGCATTCAAGATCGACGCCAGTAACAACCTGAAGGAGCGCGTATGGCGTCGGTGCGGCTCAGCGTATGCAGGGCGTTTCGATAGCTACACGTTCCATGGTTTTGCGAAGAAAATTATTGATCGATTCCGACCGGTACTCACTGGCGCCAATGCTCTGGATTCTGGTTTCAAGGTCGTTGGGAGCGGTAAGGCGCACCCGGAGCAAACCGAGTTTAAGCTGCTCATCCCGCTCGCCATCAAAATTCTGGAGGCCTATCCTCAAGCTGCCAATGCAATCCGACAGACTTACAGCGACGTGTTCCTCGACGAGTTTCAGGATTGCACCGAAGAGCAGTACGCGTTGGTCAGCAAGATTTTCTTGGGATCCGGGCGGCGTGTGACTGCGGTCGGTGATGCGAAGCAGAAGATCATGGGATGGGCAGGTGCTCTGGAGGGAATCTTTGGCACGTTCGCGGGTGATTTCGACGCGTTGCGCCTCAACATCTACCGGAATTTTCGTTCACAGCCGCAGTTGCTGCGGTTGCAAAACGAGATCGTGAAAGTACTCGACCCCGTTTCTGAGATGCCTGCTGAACTCCTGGAAGGGGACGGGGGAGAGGTGCATCTTCTGCATTACGCAGACTGCGAAGATGAAGCTGAGGATTTGGCCGCGAAGATCAGCGAGTGGATCAACGTTGAAGGTATTGCTCCGGCCAGAATCGCAGTTCTGGTGCGTATCCAGCCCGAAGCTTACACCGTGAGGTTGGCCGCGGCACTCGAGAAGTGGGGCATCAGCTATCGAAATGAAAGCCGCATGCAAGACCTGTCAACCGAGCCTATCGCATTAGTCGTGGTCGACTACCTGCTGTGCATTTATGGTTCACGAGAGCCTCAGGCGTGGACGCGCCTCATGCGCCGCATTGTCCCACCCGAGGATGATGTCGCGGGGAGCTTCAAAACCAATTGGGGCAGGTTCATCAAGGAGGCACGAAAATCCGCCTCAGAAGATTTGGTCGGCAACACGTACGACCAGCGATGGACGCTTCTGAAAGAGTTCTTCCTGATGGTAGGCACGCCCTTGCTCGTGGGGCTCTCGCACGATTATGAAACGCCAGGGCGCCTCAGAGAGCTCGTCTTGGAGGTGAAGGAGTACATCGACGAAGCCTTGAAGAAAGAGCCTGACCTTTTGAAGGCCTTGGCACAGCTCTCTGATGATCAATCGATTCGGATATTGACAGTGCACAAGAGCAAAGGCCTGGAGTTTGATACAGTGGTGTTGCTTGGGGTCGAAAATCAAGCCTACTTTGGCAACGATCCGCAAGAGGTGCGATGCACGTTCTTCGTTGGGGTATCGCGCGCCGAGAGGCGGCTGGTGGTGACGACAGCGAGCCATCGAGAGAACCTTGCTGGTCTCGGGTACTGGAAATCAAGTCGTACGGCACACGCTGAGTTTCTGGGATATACGGGGCTTTGGAAAACGCATCCCTGAGCTGGAGATCTCGCTTGATTGGCTACTGCGCAGCCTTCATTTCGTCATGCGTAAGGGCCACCTGAAGGTCGTCTCTAGATGCGGCCTTTAGCTGTGGCCGGGGGAATCCAAATACTGCTGAACCTGCTCTGCCAACTCCTCCAGCGCATCAGCCAAGCGACGGTCTTCTCTGGCATCTCCAGACTCTGGGCGAAAGCTTTGGCAATGCCTGAGCAAGGCTTCACAATCGTTGGTATTCAGATCTAGTTGGATGAGCATGCAAGAGCCCTGGGAGAAAGAGTGGCGCGACGGTAGTGCTCCGTCGCGCAGTTATGTTTAACGGTCTCTGTTGAAGGGCAGCACCACGCCGCCTTCCTGTGCCTGAGTGGCGGGTCGATTGACGGAACTCTTTAGCTTGGCAAGATGTATCACTGGTGCCTTGTTGGTGAGGTAGTTCTGAGGCAGCCCAGTCAGTTTTTCGATGTCTCCGGCTGCCAAACCTACGTACCCCGAAACGGACTCCAGGGGGAGAACGCCAGACGACGCCAGCAGCTCGATGGTACGTTTAAGTAGACGAACCTGCTCAGGTGCTCGGCCATCGTCTCCCGGCTCTGCCTTGACACCCCAACGTGCAGAGCGACGCTTGAACAAAAGGGACTTGGCATCATCATCAATGACCTTGAGTGCCCACAACCTCATCACCATGGCTGCAACCGACACTCCCCAGCGCTGTTTCAACAGCAGAAGGCTGTCGAGCGTCACAGGAGTTTTCACATCCGAAGCGAACGTCTCTGCGGGGAGCAAAAATGCTCCGGCGAACCGGTGAGCTTGATCCTCCATCAGCTTGTAGCGATCAGGATCTGTTGAGCGCGCAATCCCCTTGTGCAGAATCAAATGGCCAAGTTCATGCGCCAAGTCGAAGCGACTGCGGAATCCATTCCCTTTGTCAGAGGAGAGCAGCACAAATGGGCGGCCCAGTGCATGGCTCCAAGCGGAGAGGCCTTCAATGGTCGCCACTCCCGTCTCTTCGCGCACGACAATCACGCCGGCACCTTCGACTGCAAGTGCCAGGTCAGGAATTGCACGGCGGCCAAGGCTCCAGAGGTCACGGCATTCGGAGGCCGCGTCTTCGATATCCGAGCTGGTAATTTGCTCGGGATCGGTGAAGGAGCGGGTAGGCAGATTTACCTCAGGGAAGTCGACGAACTCACCCAGGGACAGAACAACGTCTTGGGCCCATTCCAGCCGAGCTTCCAGCATTGATCGCGCAGCAGCGTGAGCTGATGCGTTGCTGCGAAACAGGGGCAGTGAGCATTTTTCTGGCAGCGGTCGAGTGAACCACTCGGGGCTCACCCCGACGGCTTGAGACAGGTTTGTGAGTGCCTCTACTTCTGGCGCCTGCAGGCCATTCTTCCATTTGCTGATCGTAGCGGTGGAGACACCGACCTCAGCAGCCAGTTGGACTTGAGTTAATGCTCGAGCCGCGAGCGCCTGTATCAGGCGCCCGGGCTGAAAGTCGATAATTCCGCGGCTCATGATGCAGTTTGCCGCCCCGTGTCGAGCACCTTCGTCTTGAGCTTGGGCTGGGCACGGTCTACTTGCTTCGGCGCTTGTTCGTACCGAGAGAGGAACGTTTCGAGCGGCTCGCGGAAGAGCCAGTCCTCCAGGGTGTCGTCAGGTACGGCGATATAGATTTTCAACGGTTTCTCGGGGTGGTGGCTCAGCGAGCCACTGAAACAAGCAACGATGAACAGGGTACCGCTTTCGATCTCGACTGGGCCGAACAACGAGGGCTGCAGCAGGTGAGCAATCGCCTGGTTGTCTTCAGCGAGACGGCGACGGGTGACGCTGCGGCTGCTGTTATTCCAGGCGGTTTCCGAGATGTTCAGGCGGCACAGTTTGAAGATGCCAGATTGGCCCACCACAACACCATTCCCCTTCAGCGGAACCATTTCCGCACCCGCAGCCAACAGCGCCTCATTGAACACTTCGTTCATGTGGAAATGACGCATCTGGCCCAAAGCATTTTTGCGATGCCCTGTGACCAGGTCTTTCGTTGCTGTGAAAGCGCGCATGGCGCCGGCATCCAGTGCGTCCTCGATACCCATCAGCAGGTCGCGCGGAACGTTGGCCATGATCAGTTCGGGAATGGAGAGAGCAGGTTTTGGGGTCATCGGTTGAGACCTCTGGTTTCGATGAGCGCGATTTTACACCAAAAATATTTCGTGTGGATAGGCTTCGCTTGCTCAGCGTTTCTGGTTACGCTTGCTCTGGTCACTTCGCTTAGCCTCCGTTCCAGACCGAGAGGTGTTGCGCCATGCCATATGCCCTTTGAGAAGCCAGGAAAGCCGATATGCCGGGGAAAACACCGTGGGAAGCTGCGATTGAGGTTGAGCCCAAGACCGCCTCTGAACGTTACTTGAGCCAGCTTGCGCACCGTGCGTTCTTGAGCTTGTGGTGCTATGGCAATGTTCACACCGACGAAGGCAAAACCTCGGAATCAGGGGATGGCAAAGAGCTCTGCGACCTGCTCGTGGTGTTTGGAAGCCACATATTGATTTTCTCGGACAAGGAGTGTGCGTACACCGCTCACGCTGATCCTTTGGTGGCTTGGGGGCGCTGGTACAAACGCGCTGTTGATAAATCGGTAAGCCAATTGTTGGGTGCTGAAAAATTCATCCGCGAACATCCCGATCGGCTCTACCTGGACAAGCAGTGCAGCGTGCCGTTTCCTTTCCGTTTGCCGGACATGAAAGAGGCGGTCATTCATCGCATAGCCGTCACCCGAGGCTCGTATGACGCTGCCGTTGCGCGTTGGAAGGGCGAAAGCAGCACCAGCTTGATGATCAACACAGAGCTTGAAGGAAAAGCAGGACATCTGAAGACGCCCTTCGCCATTGGCTGGCCCGCCGGAAGAGATCGTTTCGTTCACGTGCTCGATGAGTTGACCTTGGATGTGTTGTTGGGCGAACTCGACACTGTCGCTGACTTGGTCGAGTACTTTTCGGAAAAGGAGCGTTTCTTCAACAGCGCTAAATACATCATCGTGCCGGGCGAGGAAGAGCTGATTGCGCTCTACCAGACGACCGTCGTCGATGGCCGGCATATTCTGCCGCACATCGCTGCCGGCTCCAGCATGATCACCGTGCCGGAGGGTGGATGGAAGACCTTCAATGTGAGCTCGAAGCGCGCCGCGCGTGACGCTGCTAATAGACGGAGCTATCAGTGGGATCACATCATCGAGCATCAGTCGAAGTTCATCAGGTCTGCCCAGTCCGTTTCTGTGTTGGGGGGTGAGAACAGCGTGGATCAGCAAGAAGAGCTTGTCAGGGCAATGGCGAGTGAAACCCGCTTCGGTCGGCGCATGTTGGTAGATGCATTTGACGGCGTCGTGCGTCGCCCAGTCGTTCCTGGTGAGCAGTTTACCCGCCGAGCCCAAAGTCTCTCGGTACCGAATCGGTATTACGCCTTCACAGTGATGGGGCGTAGACCGTCGGTGGACTATCAGGTTTATAGAGAGAACCGGGCGCAGGTGCTTACCGCCTACTGCCGCGGTGTAAGGCTGAAGCATCCTGATGCGAGGGAAGTGATTGGAATTGCGATCGACCCTGTGACAACAGATGTCACTTCACAGGATGTTGTCTACCTGGATTTCCTGGGCCCACCGACAACTGAAGAGCTGGCCGCTGCCCGCAAGGATTGCGATGAACTTGGCATCATGAAAGATTCCGCCATGACGGAAACTGAGTATCTGGCCCAGGAGTTTCCTGAGCCCAAGTCGATCATGGGGTTTGGCCAGGTGAAGGTGGGGCCTGGCAATCGGGCTGAGCGGCGAGCACAGGCGAGCGCGCAGCGTCGAAAAGGTGGTGGCAAGCGAGGTCGCTAAATCGGGTGTGCGATGTCGAGCTTTGAGCGTTGACTGCAGTGCTTGATAACAGAAGCTGCTAAGGCAGAGGATTCTTTGCAGCAGGGGCGCCGCTCCTGCCGTCCGAGGTTAAGCAGTGCGGCTGTGACTGAGCGCTGGAGTTAAGGAATTGATTGGCGTCTCTGGAGATTGCGATGAAGATATTTGTTAGCTCCGTTGTCAGTGGATTTGAGCCTTATCGTGCCGCGGCCAGGAAGGCAGTTATGCTCCTGGGCCACACACCTATGATGTGCGAGGACTTTGGTGCGCGGCCACACTCCTCACAGCATGCGTGCATGACCGAGGTCGACCAAGCAGATGTCGTGGTTCTTATCCTGGGTGCCAACTTCGGCTATGAGACCGAGACTGGGGAGTCGGTCACGCAGCAGGAATTCCGGCGAGCAAAGGCTTCCGGCAAAAAAATCCTGGCCTTCCTTGAGAACGTGGCAATGGACGAGCGCCAGAAGGCATTTTCTTGGGAGGTATCGGACTACGTTGATGGCCTGTTCCGAGTGACTTTCACCGATCAGTCTGCACTGTACGACGGCATCATCCAAGGCCTTAACCAGCTTTCCGTAACCCGTCAGGCCATCTCTGAGCAGGAGTTCATGCAACGTCTTCAGCAGCGCAACGGCAATGGGCGCTGGGGCGGTTATGACCAGGAAGCTCGGATAGAGGTGGCCTTCTTTCCGCAACCAGAGACAGCGGGCACACTGCGCACCGCACATACTCAACATGAGGCGTTTTTCCTCAAGCTTTGTCAGGCCGTGCTGGGTTCTATCAAGGGCGGATACAAGGATTTTGACTCTGCTGACCAGACTGGGATCGATACCGCAGAAGCGAAGTGGCGGCACCATGAGAGTGGGCTCAGCTGGTTAAGTCTATCCCTCGCCAACACCACGAGCTCGCGGAACATCATGGACTCCTACTACCTCTCACCTTCGAGGGTCAGGCAAGGCGCAGAGGCTGCGTTCAGCTTGTTGAGTGAAGGGAAAGGAGGGTGGTTCCAGATTGGCCTTTATGGCGTCGGCTACAAGCTATTTGCGGAGCCGCCAGCAGTCCCGGCCAACAGCATTTCGACACCGTTCCGTTCAACCGTAAATCTGGAAGAGCGGAGTCTGCTGATCCCCGCCACACCAGCGGCTTACCGGCAATGGTTGGATGAGGTGATGTTCCGTTTTGAGCGCAAAATGTCCATGTGAGAATGCTGGCCGGGCTGCTTGCCAATCATTCGGCTTGGCCTTTGTATGCGCCTTCAGTTTCTGCCTTCACTCGTCATTACGCCGGCAGTGGAAACCAGACGGTCTTTTCTTCTTACCATCGACCGGCGCGCCTTGGGCTGAGTACCTGTCCAGCGACGTGCCACCTGCCCGGGATTAGGTATTGTGCATTAGGGAAAGAGTACAAATGTACCCTTCTGGCTTTTGCTTGACTCATTTTCAGGGATTAGCGTTGCGACGCGGATAGCCACGAAGGTGAAAATTCCTCGGCTGCCTGCGCCACCTGGACGCTTGCATTACATAAATATTGCCAGCACCCTCGGTTGTTGGTATGCATTAAATTGCCATCATCAACAGGGCATTGAGACTATCCATGGATGAAAGCAGCGGTCGCATCAGTGCAGGACTTAGCCAAGAGATC
Organism: Pseudomonas sp. S37; assembly: GCF_016658545.1. Classification (GTDB taxonomy): domain Bacteria; phylum Pseudomonadota; class Gammaproteobacteria; order Pseudomonadales; family Pseudomonadaceae; genus Aquipseudomonas. The sequence goes on from NZ_JACVZC010000001.1 coordinate 161,786, forward strand.
AATTCGCATCGGGCCCGCCTGGCGCCGTTCTTCAATGGCAATGCCAAATCCAATCCGTCAGTAAGCTTTGCTAACGATGGCACTGGCTTTGGCAAGTCCTACAACGTGTTCGATCAATTCGTCGAGCATTCTGCGGTGCGCAACGACAGTGGTGGCCATCGAAACCTGTTCTTCATCACGCCACACAAGGCTCAGATCGACGTCTCCCTAGTCACTCAGGAGAAAGCCGCAGCTCGTGGCGTGAGCATCCTGAGCTTCTTGGCCGAAAGAGATTTATCTGACCTCAATTTCGTCGGTTGGGTGACCCAGGTACGGAATGAAGACCTCTACAATGGCTGGATCAAGGCCCTGAGCACTGAGTACTACCGCGAGGTAATCAGCGAACTGAGCAGTGCGCTCAGTGGAGTGAAGTCCACTGATGCTGAGTACATGCGATACCTGAGTTTGGGCGTGGCGGATCATCTTCGTGACGTTGAGCTGCAACGTCGAATCGAAGCTTCGAAAATACGCTTACTCTTCGCATTACAGGATCTGGCTAAAGCCGTGATCAGGGAAAAGGTCGGCTCTAAATTCGTGAGCGTTCAAGACCTATTCAAGGATGCTCGCACCGATCGAGACGTCGCGAAAATTGCAGTGGTCGATCATGTTCTGCCCTTTGAGCGAGCCAAGGTTGGGCCAACCATCTTCGTCGCCACCACCGCTCGATTCCTGAAGCGCGCTTTCATTGCCTACATCGACAAGAAGAAAGAGCCAAACATCAAGAAGCTGAGCTTTGACGCCATCCTGGGTGCAAAGCGATCACCCACAAATGCTGAAGAAGACAGCATCGCGCCGATAGGCGCGGCCTGCAGTTTGTCCCACGACGAGCAAATCGCTTACCTAAGAGACGACTTCTTCATCTCGGATGAGGCAAATTTTTTCAAGGCTCACGGAATTACCTTCAACCTCGTCGTCGATGAGGAGCACGACAGTTACGACAGGATCTTCGAAGAGAGCAAGAAAAAGCTGGTTAACGAGAGGGTGAAACCACCCCACGTCATTGCAGGCCTGCACCGCCTGATGCAGATGGTCTCGGAGGAGTACGGCCCAGATGACGAGCAACCTATCGCGTTCAACGAAACAACTGAGCTGATGAATGATCTGCGTCGGCATTACAATGAGGATTGCCAGACCAGTGTCCCTCTCGATGCCATCCTGACGATGTGCTCCGGCAACGTTGGTCATATCACGATCAACAATCGCGATGTCGAGCAGATCCTTTCGCTGTCACGCAACATCTTCAGCCTCACGCCGAGACGCTTCTATAACGAGGAGGCGCTCAAGCGGATCAGGATGCGATCTGTGTGCGGCAACAGCGAGATTCGCCTCTATTTCGATGACGGTGGCCCCACTAAAGATCCTACCTTGCACGACTTCTTGCAGGTCATGCTGTGCGCGCTCTACGCATGCTCCAAGGTGCCTCAGAAAAGCCCCCTCAAGCAGCTCTTGGAGCTGGGTCAAGAGGCCAGTCAGAACGCGCCTCTGTTGGAGTTCATCAAAACCTCCCGGCAGCATCAATCCTATGTCGCCTCGGTGTTCGACCGTGCCAAAGATGCTGAAATCTTCGTGGATGCCTTCTTCACTTTTTTTGCCCCGAAAATCGTCTTTTCGCTGATCAAGGTGGAGGAAATCCCCTTCGGCGGGGACGCTGTGAAGAATCGGGTGTTCGTTGATTTCCACCTGGATCTGATCCTAGAGCTACCAGAGGTCAAGCTGCTACGTATCTTGCACGCCACGCAAAACAGCGCGATGTGCCTGAGCGCAACCACAGGCTTCAAGAACTCCTACTCTGGCAATTTCTCAAGAAGAATGCTGGCTCGATACGGTGAAGAGCGAACGGCTAACCTGGATGTTCGTGTCGTCACGCGCTCCGGCACCGACATAGATGCCATGGCCGATCTCCGGGCAGCTCGGGCCAAAGCAAGGACGATGGAGGTCAAACCGTTTTACAAGACCTCTGCTGATGACATCAGCGGTTTGCGTGCCGACCCAGTCTTCAAAAGTGCTTACAGCTTCTGGTCGAAGTCACTGCTGCCACCTGGCTTCCGAGATAACAAGTACCGGATCTCGGCCTACCGGCGGCAGATTGAGGCAATGCTGATGGCGGCCTGGGACGGTAGGAATACGTTTGTCCTCTCGCTCAATAATCGCTTCGCACAGCTGTTTAAAGATCTCTTTGCGCAAAGCGTCGAGGGCCGTATCAAAGGCCTGCAACGTGAGTACCAAGACAAGATCTTCACGCTGAAACCGTTCGAGGGTAGAACCAAGATACGGGTCATCCTGTTCAGCGCCCAGCTAGCCAAGGACGTCAACATTGACGACTACCTCAAGGTGGAGGCCGACACCCGTATCTGCCTGATCTCTTCCTACGGCAGCGCCGGCACAGGTTTAAACCTGTTCGTCGAGCGAGCTGCGGATGGTTTCCATCACGATTTTGATCGCTTGGTGTTGGTGAACACGCCTTTCTACAGTGCGATACGTGAGAAGGACACAGGCCTCAATACCGTTAAGAACCACATCCTATTGCTCAAGCACATTTCCTCCGGTGAGAGCGAGGCGGTTCGTTTGTCGCAGTTCGACTCGAACCTCATGCAGCCTAAAAATCGGCGCATCCTGAATCTGGAGCATGACCTTGCAGTGCTCAAAGCCATTATTCAGGCAGTGGGACGGGTAGAGCGGCGTGACACGCACCTGCGCACCGAAATCTTCCTGCCCAGCGACGTCATTGACGATTTGGTGGTGCGTTACAGCCGGCTTCGGCGAGAAGGCAATGACCTCTTGATCAACAGCCTCTCACTGCTAAACCACAGGCTTATGCAGTTCTGTCTACAGCAGGCCGAGAGCCGATGCTTTGCCACGGAAGAGGAGCGTGATCAGTTCACCTCCAAGGTTGCTGCCGATGCCGTGGATATCGACAATTTCTTCAAAGGCGCCTTCCGAAGCAAGATCCTCAGAAGTGCTCGGGAGGGTAATCGCGATGCGATGAGGTTTAACGAGATGCTCAGGTCACCAGAGAGCATCACAGCGCCAGACAGCTACGTACGCAAGCTGCTGGCCTCACCGCTTGTAAAAGCTTCGGCCTACTATCAAGAAATCATCAGCGCGTTCTACTTGCCGCGGACGGTGACGGATCATGTCACCACCTGCACGACGCCCGACAGTTTCCACCACCTGAGCGACCTGCTGCATGGGCAGGCTGTATACCAGCCCGGGAAGTGGCTTGTTCCTGATTACATACGCAACGATGGCGATGACCGGGATCCAGGAACCGGCATTGTCAACCTGGCCTGTAGCATGGCCAGCGAGGGCATCGACGTCCACTTGCCTAACCCTGCGCTCATACCTCTGCTAAAGGGCAACGTGGGAGAGTTCATCTTCTCCAGCGTGCTCACTGCGCTCGGGATCAAACCGCTGAGCCTCGATGAGCTCGTCGAGCTCTTGGGCCCCGCGGTCTACGAGAGCTACGACATCTTTATTCGCGTTGATGACACCATCATCTGCATCGACGTGAAACGGTGGTCGGGAGGCCTGGACAGTGAAGAGCTTTCTCTAAAAACACTTCGCCGTGCCGAAACCAAGCGCTCCGACATGCACGAATTATGTGCTGGTCTGAACCTTATCCCTCGTTTCCTGTACGTCAACACGCAGCCGGACGACAACGCGCTCAATGCTGAGCGTGAGTTTACTCACGGATCGTCGATCCACTTCCTCAATGCCTTCAAGATCATCACACGGTATGTGCCGCTGTCGGATGCGAGCACCACCCATAAAGTCGATGACCGACTGATGATCAACCCCACATTGGTACAACTGCTAAGGAACGCGCAATGACAATCAACCTGCTGGATTCTGGAGCTGTAGCCAAGGCTCGTACGAACATGCTGAAGCTGCCAGGCGATCTCAATGACATCATTGATCGTGTGTCTGCCCCTGAAGAAGGGCATGGTCACATTCATGCAGCAGTGGTTGAGGTCACCAGGGCGTACGGTGAGGAACCCGAGGCGTACTACCCGCGCGTCGACGCCACCATCAAAGATTTCATCCGAAAAGCGCTGGGTGTGCCTGCTTCCACCAAGGTGCATTACAGCAAATTCAGTGGCAGAAAAGGGGTGTTTGGCTTTCTGTACCTGAGCACTCATGCTCCAGCGCCTGGCCATGTCCGCCAAGTGATAACCGAGCACTCACTCAATCCCTGCTATGTGATCCAGGCGCTGCTGGATCTAAAGCTCAAGCTCTCGTACCTGAAGGATGTTCACCAGCATTACGAGATTGCTCCTGTCGAGTTCAACGCCAATCTTTACCTCGGGCTTGTGTTCAGCCGGCCTGTCAAAAAGAACGGCAACGATGTGTTCGAAGCCCTGGAGTACGACCTGTTTTTCTCCAAGGAGCAGGAGCTTGTGATCTCGCTCAAGCGTGCCGTCATGGAGTGTGCGGCGTCCGCGGAGGCGGTGAGTAGGCCGGTCACCGACTCCGGCATGCTGATGTTTGATTGGAGTGGCAAGCGATACCAGCGTGTACAGGCTCTCAATGCGACTACCAACAGTGATCGCAAGTACATGGCGTTTGCCACGAACAGCCCGAAGGCGAAGCCACTCGACCTGTATTACAACAGCATCAACTACCACCAAACGGATTGCCTCAACCGCATCGAGCGAATTCTCAAGCGTGCAGGCGTGCAGTTCAGTCCTATCGTTTATGAGGCCACCCACCAGGTCAGGGCATTCCTGGAAGGGTTGCCGACCATGTCGAATCCGCTTTTGCTGCTTGATACGGCGAAGGACTCCGCGGGCAATGAAGCCTGGGAAAACACCATTGACACCCTGGCGGAGAAATTCGGTGCGAGCAAGGTGTTGAGGGGGGAAGGGCTGCCATTGCCAACGAAGCTTGATGTAGGAAGCACGAACTACCTCGTCGTCAGTGAAAAGGTCAGAACCCCGGGTAAAAGCAAAAACGGGTCGAGCATTTCCAAAACCAAGGCTGATGGCTCGGAGTCGTACAACAGCTTCTGGCAAGCACTCAATGACAGCCAGCGTAGTCCGGAAGCCCAGTTCGATTACTACACCTCAGTGAAGCTCCATCGCTTCACGGCATCCGTCGATACCATCTGCCAAGGCTTCGATGTAGCGCTCAAAAAAGCGCCTTCTGTATCCGCTATCGAGAAATGCCTGCAGGAGCTGGCCCTCAAAGAATCGATCTTCCGAGACAAGGCCGTGACCATCACCGGCGCGGTTTTGCGTGCGCATGCCTTGCAGTTGATAAGCTGCCGGAGGGATTGGAGCGAGAACGTCTACATCCAGGTGTTGGACGTATCGGTCAACGGCGAGCATATCAAGATCGAACGATCCCGCCGTTTCGATGACACGTGCAAAGGCGAATTCAACTATGAGTTCAAGCAGCTTGGAGCGGTGTTTGGGAAAGAGGGCGCCAAGGCCTTCGATGTCCTCTGGAATGGCGCATTCCTGATCCGTGATAAGGACACCAACACCTGGTTGAACGCCTACAACACGCTGCGAGTACCCTGCATCATTGGCAACGCACTGTTCGATAATCAGGAGCGGCAAGACGACGGTACCTCCCCATCCCGTCAGGTTCGCGCTGAAGTGGCTTCGCTGCCTTACTACCTCACGCCCACCAAACAAAATCAGCGCCACAGCGTGTTCATCCAGGACAATGGTCAGGAAGGTGCGTGGTTCTTCGTCGCGTCCAACCAGGCCACCAACGGAACCATCGCAAAGCAGAGCTTGGTCTACAACGTCGTCATCACCGATGAGGCCGGTGTCCGCATTCCTGTCCTGAACCATCCCCTGGGCGAGCTGTTCTTCTCAAGTTTCACCTACGACATCGTGAGGCTTCGTGAAGCGGCCAAGACCTCGATCTTCCAGAAGATCGTTGAGGTGTGCCTGCATAACTAGCATGAGGGAGGGAAGCCCAGCCTGCTTGGCGTTCGCAGCGGGCTTTCCAAGGAAGGTTGAGATAGGAGGAGGGGTGGCATGAATTGGTTTCGCAAGCTTTTCGGCTCGTCTACTGAAAGCCTGGCGCCTTCTTCGGATGCGCCTGCTGCTGAAGAGGTGGGGCAGGAGCAACTGAACGATGACGATAGTGATCAGTACTTCTCTGACGAGCCCATTTCGTCGAAGCTTCAAGATCGGTTCGGGCGAGCGCCTTACGCAGTGCGTATCGCTGACACCATCGCCAAGCGTCGCGATCCCTCCAGCATTGTCATCGGCTTGTTCGGGCCTTGGGGGGACGGGAAAACCTCGGTGCTCAAGATGATGGAGGAGTCGCTTGAAGAGCACGGCCACATCGTCACCATTCGGTTCAATCCTTGGCACTTCTCTACCGAGGATGCGCTGTTGCGCGGGTTCTTCGCCACCATGACTGCAGCCTTGGGTAAGGAGCCGGCATTCAAAGAAAAAGCGGCAGCGCTGCTTGAGTCTTACGGCGGAATTCTATCGGTGATTTCGGTCACCGTTCCGGGAGTCGAGATCAATCCTGGTGAAGCAGCGAAGCAGATCGGAGAGTCATTATCCAAGGTCAGTCTCGACAAGCTGAAAGATCAGATTGACGCGCTTCTAGGTCAGAGCGGGAAAAGATTGGTCATTTTGATTGATGACATCGACCGACTGGACAGGCAAGAAACCCATGCGATTTTCAAGCTGGTAAAGCTCTCCGCAAGCTTCAAATACACCAGCTACGTTCTGGCCTTCGATGACGAAGTCGTTGCTGCTGCGCTGGGTGATCGCTACGGTGATGGAGGGCAAGAAGCAGGTCGGGCTTTCCTGGAAAAGATCATTCAAGTGCCTTTGCACCTGCCGCCCGCTGACCAAATTAGCTTACGTGAAATAACCTTCGAAGGCGTTGATCACGCCGTTAAGCAAGCTGGGATTGTCCTCGATCAGCGTCAAGTCCATGTGTTCACCCGCCATTTTGTCGACGGTCTTGAGTCACGGTTCGAAACACCGAGAGTTGCGAAGCTGTACACAAACGCTCTCCTCTTTGCGCTCCCTCTCGTTAAAGGTGAAGTCAATATTGCAGAATTCATGCTTGTTGAGGGGCTGAGGGTCGTGTGTCCGAAGCTGCACGCGGCCATTCGTGATAACCCTCAGCTATTTTTGCAAGGTGAGTCACGAGATGGTTTGCGAGGTTTGGAGAGAGCGCCATCCGCCGTTGATCAAATCCTCGAAGGTGCAATGCCTCATACTACATCAGAAGAAAGAAATCAGTTGCGAGAGCGCCTTTTGACACCACTATTTCCACGTATCGGCAACACGCTTTACGGTGGAGATTGGGAGAAGCAGTGGGCTGATGAACAAAGAATTTGCTCCAACCGGTATTTCAAACGTTATTTTGTTTACGGGGTGCCTGCAGGGGAGGTGTCGGACGGAAGTATTGCTAACTTGATTGATGCTCTCGTCGTGGCCGATGCTGGCTCGCAGCGCGACCTGTTGAGCGCATACACCATGCGTGCGATGCCGAAATTGATCCAAGCGCTTCGGAACCGAACGGATACTCTGGATGGAGCTTCAGCGTTAGCCATCGCGACTGCCGTTGCGAGCAATGGTGATCTGCTTCCACGCGAGCGCGGTGCGTTTGTCATGGGGGGGACGATGACGTCGGCTGGAATCCTGATTTGTCATCTCATCAGGCGCATCCCCTTATCGGAGAGACAAGCAGCTGTAGAGGCCGTACTCGGATCGGCCTCTCCGCTGGTCATGGGTATGGAATGCCTTCGCTGGCTAACTCATTCAAAAGATAGGCCAGAAGAGCGCAGAGTGCTCCCAGATGCCGCGAACGAGGGGCTCTACCATATGTTCGCGTGTCGAATTCGCGACGCGAATGAAGCTATGCCTCTATTCATCCAGGAAGGGAAAGACGCACCGCACCTCTACTGGCGCTGGCTACTGGGAGGTACTCAGGAAGAAATCGAAGCGGGCTTGCGCGCGATCTTTGATAAAGATCCAGCAATGGTCGATGTTTTTCTTGATACCTACATCGGGGAAGGATGGGAAGTAGAAAGTGGTTTACCGGTTAGGTCGGATCTGGGCCGAGAAAACTACAACAGTATCGCCTCTATTATTTCGCCAGGCTACATATTCGATAATCTTCGTGCTCGCTATGGGGGCGAGCTGGACGATCCAGATTATTATCAGGATGGAGAGCCAGCGAAGATAACGGCTCATCAATTCGCATTTATACATCGAGCTGTTATCGCTGAAGAGCAATCGCCTGAGGATGCCGGCGAATCAAGCAGCATGCCTCAGGAGTTCGAGTGATAGCGATCAACTAATACTTAAATAAACTCAAAGGTCGGAGCAATACAATGTTTCTCACTCAGGATGAGCGCAGCTCATGCTTGATTCGTCTGCGAAAACTCAACGAGACATTCGTTTCTTCAGTGTCGAGTGAATACTTGAGAGCAATGGTAAGCGAAATCATAACTCTAGTTGAGTCCGATTTGGAGCTAATGTCGTTCGACAGGGGGGATGATTATTTTAACTCGGCTTTTGACTCAATAAAGCAAAGGCTTTTGCGGGAGTTGAATGAGGGTTCGCTCAAGGAGCTTCATTTTGAAATCGCTTCCTTCCTCCGAAATCTAAGCTATGGTGGGTTTCATAACTTTAATGAGCATTCGATAGTTCGTTTTTACCTTGATCAAAAGTACCCGCAAATCGAATACAAGAAAATTGACTAAATAAGGTTCGATGTTCCATTAAAATTTGTACTTGCTCCTTACGAGAATGGGCTCAAGAAGATCAGAGAGGTACACGGTAAGGTCGAAGCCTGGGAAGGAGGGCTTGTAGACTGGGAAACGCGCGTTGCTGATAGCGAGAGGCGATATGAAGGGGTGCTTGGCAAAAATAACTATCTTGGCTTGGCGAAGGCGTTTACGACTCTGCTGGAAGCTAAAAATAAGGAACTAGAGAAGACGTTTTTGGCGCTTGTGTCAGTGGGGTGCCTGGCTGCGTTCATACCGTTCGTTTATTTGATAATGGGGAATTCGGATAAGTTAACAACTCTTGTTTCGGGTGTGTATAAGGTGGATGCCATCGCGTCGTTGGTGTTCTCTATCGCCCTCGAGGTGTTAATCCTTTATTACTTCAGGATAATTTACTCTCAGTGGGCCTTGGTAAAGCATCAATTGCTACAGCTAAATTTGAGGCATCAAATGTGTGCGTTTGCGAGTGATTATGCGCGCAACTCTCAGGAGATGGACAAGTCAACGCTCGCAAAATTCGAGAACCTGGTGTTCAGTGAGCTCTCCAGCGATACCTCTGTGCCTCCGAGCATCTACGATGCTGCAGATGCTATTTCTAAGGTTATCGGCAGCATGCGAAAGGGATAAATCAGTAGCCGGGCACAACGTGATTTGTTGCGGATCGCGGTTTTGATGCGGAGGCAGACGCTGGCAGAGCAGGCGTTGATAAGGTTCAGAAGATCCGTGGCGAGGCTTCTCCCGCGTCGCGGACACTTTCGTCTCGTATGACGCCTGTGGCGTTTCCCTGTGTCTGGGCTCTTGGCGAGCTAATGGTTATTTTTCCTGGGAGTCGTCACGCGTGGGCTTTTGGGGCCGCTGCCTAGCTGACCACCGCTCACGGCGACTGTGTAGGGTCTTTAATACCGTGTTAGGTAGGTAGCGTGATCGTCGGAGGACTGTTCCGATTGTGACTGCTTATGGGGACTGGGCGAGGGAACCATCATTGAGTCGCTCAGGGCGGTTGGCCGAAGGCGGCAAGCATGAGAGGATGCGCCCCAACTGCACCTGCAGGTCACCAAGCGAATCACCGAGCATAAAATGGATGGTTACTATGGATGTGAATGCATCTGAACAATGCTATGAGGAGCTTCGATCGGACTACTTCATTGCTGTCTCAGACTTTCTGGATTTGGTAGATCTTGAAGGTTTCCCTAACGAGGCAGGAGGCGAGCGTAAGCCTTGGTTGGTGTGCTTGATTCCAGAAGCCGCGCAGCAACTCGTGTTGGTGGGGGGAGTTCAGAGCAAATTTTCGCTACGCACCATTGACCGTGTTTGGAGGTTAGCCGGCGCGCATTACACAGAAATGGAGCTGAATGCGCTCTTTCTAGAATCCATTCAGGGACAATCGCTAGACCCCATCTTCAGTCCGGCGATGCGAGGTACTGCTCGTACAAGCATGGAGGAGGGTGACGATGAGGAGCCCTATACGGCGGTTGTGGCACTTTGCACAGCGCTTTACGAGGTTAATGTTGGTCAAGGTGAAAGGGCGATAGCGGAGCTGAAACTTAGCTCAATGGGCTGGGGCGACTTTACGCAGGTACTCATGCGAAAGCTGACTGCGGATGGTCACGCTAGCGACGAGGATCGCGAGCTTGCGCTGGCTCGCGATCTGGGGCTGTGACCATTGCCTCTATTCGTCCTCGAGGTACGTCTCCTGGATTGCTTTCAAAGCTTCTGTGCCCGACTTGGCTTCATCAAGCAGATCGGCCTTACGCTGGCGCTTCAGCTCTTGCAGCCTCATCACGTACTCAGCTGCATCGAGTCCGTCCTGCAGCTGTTTCAGAAGCGCCTCCTCGGCTCGGTCGTAGGTACGGTTCACGCGAATGATGTGTACGGTACTTGAAGTTTCTTCGTAGCCATCTAGTCGCGCAAAAGCGAGGTTGATGTAGCGTTCGACAGACGCAGCGCTACGATGCCCCGTCCACATCATCACATCGGCCATAAAATGGGCGGTGTTCAGGAAAGCATTACGGAAGTCATCCTGATTTTTGAATCTGTGACGCTTGATAAGCAATACAAAGAGATTGGTAATAAATGCATGGCGGAACATATGACCGCAAACCTGATGCTCAATGTCAGCATGCTTCCTAAGTAGCCCGATTTCCTTACTGAACGTCTCAGAGCGTAGTGGTATACCGGTCAGCTCTTGGACAAACAGAAAGCCATGGTCTTTCCTCCCGTACTTGCGCATGGACTTGGCTCTGGCCATCTGGATATATTTATTAGCTTCGGTCAGCACTGCACGCGATATTGGAATATAGCGTTCTTCCTGCATGCCATTTTTTAGCGTGATCATGCGAAGCATTGGCTTTTTCAGGCGTAGTGCATTCTTGACGTCTTCGACGCGGAGCTCTCCAATCTCTCCTCGCCGTGCTCCAGTATGCTCGTAGAGTGAGAGCATAAGATTACGCCTGAGCTGAACATTCCTGGACGAGCTGATACTGTTTACGGAGTTCCGAAGCTTTTGGATATCTTCCTCGGTGATCGGATTTCGGCTATGTTTGCGTCGGCCAGTAACCGGCAGCGAATGATGGTGGAGGTAGATGTTCTTGACTGCCTGACCGTTTCTGCCCGTAGTTATCTGCTGTTTTTCTTCCACCCGAATTGTCCCGCCCGGCGCAACAAACTGGGGGTCACCATGTAGGCGTCCTACAAACTGTAGAAAATCAATGCACACGCGCCCTATTTCCAGAAGGGTTGCTTCAGAGCGGGCGCGAACATTAGGATTCTCAGATGATCTCTCTGCGCGCATTTCACGAATAAACTCTGAGAAATGACCATCATTGAAGTCAATGAAGTCAGTATTTGTCTTATGCGCGTAGCGTATCAAAGGGCTGATCTTTGAAGCATATTCGCCAATTGTGCCACCGCCCTCGCCTCGCCTAGAAAGACCTTGAGTACCATTTCTACCTGGTCGATCGCGTAATGCCAGCATGTACAGGTTAGCGATACAGCAGGCTCTGCCATCTGGCCAGTTGATGAATGGAAGGCCAGAGCCGTCTTTAGTGACCAGCTTGTCAATGGCAAAATGCCCGTAAAGAACCAAGGAATCCAGTGACTTGTACAGCTTTCGCTTTTGAAGTTCTCTCATTTGCGATAGTCATCCAACTCTGCCACATTGCCCTTGATATCGTCCTGAACGTCATTGACTTGTGCTCGAGTATCAAAAGAAGGGGCATTGAACGGCGGCGGGTTGATTGTCAGCAAAGCTAAAAGCGCATCAACCTGATCCTTGGCTCTCTTTTCAAGTAGGAGCGGCTTCACATCGTGTCGTATCGTACGCAAGGTGCCAATTGCGTGGGATATACCTTGCAAAAGAACCATATTGATTCGCTGCTGGTACTGGAGTTGCTCTTCCAATTCCAAGGTTCGCTGTGATAGACCCACCTTGGTTCTCTTGTTTGAGGCGTTCAACCTCTCATTGAACTCTTCAATTTTGTCAAGCGCAGCGATTCGTAACGCGTCTAGCCCCTCAAATCCCTGCTCGAATACATTCGCACTATGAGACTTTAATGTGTTTACGCTCAAGCGCTCCTTTTGCTTGACCTGTCCGTCATCCTCGAAGCTGATTTCAAGTGCAGCTATCCCGGCTTGGCTTTTCAGTGCCTTTTTAAGCATGTCATTTTCAGCGAACGGAGCTGGCTGCCTTATGATCAACAGCAGCAGGTCGCGTAGCGCTAGTAATGAATTAGCGTTCCTGGTGAATGATGCGTTGGGTTTACTCATTATCATCACCTATAACTTTGACAATCACGCGCATTTGCTCGCCATTCTCGTCGTTGAAAAAAACTGGTTCAATAGTAACACTACCGTCCTTCAAAAGCTCGGTGATCTCGTCTTCCAGTTCGTCCGCGTCAACAAGTGCGAAATCTGCGGTGCCGTAACGATCTTGAAGTAATTTCTCAAGGTTCTGATAGCTCTTGTTGTCGCCGTGTTGAATCTGCTCCGCGACAAACTGGGCTTTTGCGCCCATCAATGCCACTCCATCCAAGCTTTCGGTAATGTAGTGCCAGACATGACTCTTGTCTGTGTGAGCCAGCATCCACTGTAAAGTTTCCAAGCCGCCGAAACTGTTAGTATGGAAAAATAGCATAGCAAAAAATCTTCTTAGCTGGTGTTGTCGGATATAGTATCGCTGACCTTGAGCATTCAAGGGCATTTCAAAGAAATCACAAAAAATGTCAAGATTCTTTGTGAAGATCTCTTTTGTGGAGTTGGAAAAGTTCTTAGATCCTCTGCTGCACGGGGTTGCGAAAAGTGTGTGTATAGAGTCAATGTAACCAATGCGTTTCAAGATTTTTTGCATGCGAATCAAATTTTTAATCATTTGCGCCGCAAGCGGGTCAATAGGGCGTGCCTTAAGCTGTCGAAGTCCACGCAGCCCTTTTGTACTTTTTCTATTGAGAAACATCAACCAGAGCTCGGACGAATCAAGGCACCCTAAAGTCTTCAGGTCTTTAAGCTCGCCTACCCGGCGAGCCATCAGTGCTCCAACAACGATCTGGACGGATCCGATATACACCCTAAGAAGTTCGATGAGGCTGGGGTGCTCTCGAAATCTAGAGTGGTACTCTTCCAGGCTCGGTCTTGTGGTTGGGATCTGCGCGGCGGCGCGGTCAACGCCTAGCTGAGTCGTTTCCTTTCGGATGATTTTTGCAAGCGCGTCGTTCTTGAAATGGGCAGGCGGTTTCCCTGTGCGTACGCTGTGTAGCGCCAGTAAACAAAAGCTATCAACCAGGTGCTTGCCATGCTGCAAGTGAAACTCGATGCTCTTCCTCATAGCGCCTAGGGCTACAGCGCTTGGGAGTGAGCGATGCCTACCTCCTTTAGCCAGCTTGTGCTCATAAAGCAATGTCTCTCTCAAACCGAGGATCGGGGGGGCTGGAAGGGCTGCCTCATGCAGAACGCCGAGCTTATAAATCGTGCGTTGATAACTCGCTAGCCTTTCGTAAGCGGGGAGCTCATCGTCGCGGGTCGACCAAGCCACTGCAGGGTATTCACGCATTACCTTTGAAGGCTTACCTCCGAAGCACAAGGCATCGATAGGCCCTCGGTGTCGAGTCTTAAGCACTAATGTGTTCTTATAGAGTTTCCCAGAAAGTAAAAGATGATTTGGCTTCCAGACCGTTCCTACCTTGTGCATATAGCCGTGAACGAACAAGGCAGCGCGTGCGCGCGGGAGGTCTCTCGGCGCGATGCCTAAAAGGTTCTCATCTTCTTGCTCAAAGGTGACATCCTCAATGCCGGGTGTGTCCCTCAACACTTGATCAATAGACTCCGGCGGCGTAACGCTCATCAGCTCCTGAGCAAGCTTTCCCACTGATGGTTGCCATTCGAAAAAGCCTTCCGGATCTCCGAAGTCGCACGTTCGTTTGAGGATGGAAATAAGATGGTCTTTGTTTAGTGCCTCCAGTCCATATTTCCCGAGCTCGTAGTAATGGCTATTGAGCAGCAAGTGATCGATAATGTGACATGCTCTGTCAAATTCGACGCGCTGGAACTTGTTCGAATTTGTTTCGATCGACATGTCAGTTGAGTTTCTAGTGACGGCCACCAAATAAGTCCGGAGGCCTGCAATAAGGCCTGCGTTCTTTGGGGTCAGCAGGGTAGAACCATCCTCAAGCATGACATCCCAATCAATAAATTGATTGGCTTTTGTGTCAATGTTGATTTCCCAGATAGGGGAGTTAAAATCCGATAGCAGCCATCGCGCATGTCGGAACATTGCCGCTGGATCTGCGAGGTATTCAGAAAGGCGTTCAAGCTGCGTGTTAGCGTTAGGCGGCATCATAAATCAGTGCCTCCATACGAGCGGGGTCGACATTTTTCATGGCGGTGTCCAGGTAGCTTTGCAGCAGGCCATCGTTATCGCGAACGATTTCTGCGCACACCAGTTTAGAAAACTCTGCCCAGTAACGAGCTTTTCCGGAAACCCTGGAAGGCTCCATGGCGCTGTTTACAGCTTCTTCGAGTGATAGCAGGGTAGTCAGCATGCCTGGCTCAACTTGAATGTAAATCTGTTGCACATTAATGATCGAGCTTGCTTTATCTTTGGGCGAGCGGCGACTGGTCACATCGTTGATGTGCTCAGGATCCTCAATGTGTGTGGGGATCTCTTTGATGGCATGGTTTTCGAGGAACGAGTGGAGTTCGTCCATCGTCGCGAAACCCATTGCCTCAATGAAGAATGGACTGTCTTTCATCGCCAAGCAAATCATGCCGCGCTGGAAGATACGCACCCACCGTGACTCAAAAAATGCAAGGATTGATTCTGGCAAGTAATGTGAAAGCAAACCTGCGGAGTGTTTAGCGTGGCCGAGCGCTTCTGACATCTTTTTAACATCGCGCGTTTCAAGATATACCGCTACGCCGCAGGACGCCCTTACCCTGGAAGGGCAAACGCGCGAAACGAATCTCATCAAATCTTCGCCTCGTAATTCTACGAATGGCTCAAATTGCTTCATCATGCGTGCGGCGAGTTTTGGATGAGACTTCATACCTGCCATATGGTTTCTATTTGCATCCGGCGATGGATTTCTAAATGCAGCGCCGGTTGTTAAAAACAGCATTCGCCACCTATCATCATTGCGTGAGCGCAGTAATGTGCGCAATGGTGTAGTAATTTCAATGATTTCCTGCACCCATTTGGCACTTTTTTCTGTCAGGTCAACTTTGATCTCGCTAAGTTCGGGGCCTCGGCGATCCTTGAAACCAATAAGCTGGTGTCCTTGATCGGTGGGCAAGAAGCCGCTCAATACGCCCCGTTTATTATACAATTCAAGGCCGTAGAGGTAGAACGGCGTGATTTTCGGGTGTTCTGAGACAAGCAAGCACTGATAGGGCAGCAGAGTTGATTTAGTTGGAATGCCTAGGTCGTACGCGAGCTTCTCTTTCAGTGCGTGGTAGCCGAAAATCTCTCGAATACGATCTGTGTTGTCACTCATTCCGCAGTGTTCAAAGGTTGCGCACTTGTCTTCAAGAGATTCTGGAAATACTCCATCTTTTTTGCCATGGAGCAAAATTTTGCCTTTTTTTGCTAAGTAAACGCGTCGCTGCGCTCGATTGTACAAATCTTCCGTTTGAGCTAGTGCCCAAGATTTTACAGCTTGGATGTCGCCTTTAAGCTTTTTAAAGATGATCTCAATGGCCTGGTTGTCGGTTACTTGCAGCGGCACTTCTGTCAACAGTTGGTCTTGGACAAATTCATTGTCCTTGTTCTTTCTGATCTTAGTTCCGAAGTTTTCAACGGCGCTCCCGGTTTGGCGTGGTAGAACAGTGAACGGAGTTGCCCAAATGCCAGGTTTGATGAATGCACTTTCAATTTTATTGATGAACATATTCCAAATTTCTTGTAGCATTTTCCTGCCTTGCTCTAATCCGATGCGCATGTACTCTTGCTTCCATTCCATAAACATGAATTTTAGTTTTACAGGGTCTTGGAATGCGTCTTCTGTCCATTTATCTTTGTTGCGCGCAATAAATTCTACAAAACGATTGAGTTCGGTTGACGGGGTGATTGAATAATTCGCTGTCATATTTTTCCAGCCCTCGTATACGCTCTGCGTAAACGACGGGCCATGAGAGAACCATAGTGGCTGTAGAATTAGCGAGTTCTCTGTGCCGTTACCATAAGTGACCGTCCAGCCTTGCCAATAACGCAAGGCCATTTGATCCAGGTAATGGAAGTTGTTACGGGATTGCTCATGCCACACCTTCTTGCAGTCTTTGTAAACTGAAGATGCTTCGATAGGGTCTGGCATGCTGGGGATGTTCTTTTTTAGAAAATATAGCGTATTAGTGAAGGTTTTAACCCAGCGATCTCTTGTTGGGAAAGTGCCGCTCACAAAATTATCTGAAAGTAATGCGCCGACGAATCCTTGAATGATCCCTCTAAATTTTTCATGTGAAAGCGTCGTGAAGTTAAATGGGGTTTGCGTGAGATCGCAATAGCACTCAAAGAGTTTTAGCGCCGTCGGGCAATTAGGTTGCTTGTGCGCAAGCGCCTGCTCCTTCATCAAGTTCACAAAAGCCTCGGGCAGGATGCGGTGCTGGTAGCCCCTCAAGCGGTCGTGTGTGTCAATAATCAATTTTGTCTTCCTCAATATAAATAGCGCGCGCGGGAGGCCGTGCGAGGCAGGCGCTGTCCCCGTGCAGATAACGGCTAGAGGTGCCAAGCCGATTGCAGAATTTGTCGGGTGCGGTCAGTGGGAGGGGCGTATGGAGCGGCAGGGTGCTATGGCGAGAGAGGAGGTTGGTGGGTGGAGCTGCAAGGAGGGCGTGATGGCCATCTGATTCGGGCGCGAAGCTTGATTGGTCGCTAGGCCTCGGAATACGTGGGCTTGAGGGTTATTGTTGATGGTCGTCAACATGGTTTTTCCTTGCTGTGATTGCTTCTATGTCAGGTACAATAGGGCATTCAGGCGTAGTTGACAAGATCATGCATTCCACAAAAGCCCCAAAATAGTCGTAGTCGATGGGGGCGGGCAGGCCGGGCAGCAGCTCGAAACCCAGGGTGCCGGGAACGCAGTGGCTTACCCAGGTCAGGTCGGCATTGGCCAGTTGCAAGGGCTGCAGCATGTTCGCAGGGTCTGCGACCACCCAGGCGGCGTTGGCCGGGTGGGCGTCCTTGCTGCCCAGGCGCAGGTCGGCACGCTTCGCCATGGTATTGAGATCAAACGCGATTTCGTCGCCTTCAGGCACGGGCAGCTCTTGCGGCGCGTTGCGGGTGAAGCCGTTCTGGGCGTCGACATCGAAACTGGCGATCTTCATGGCGGTTCTCCTTGCTGGAATGCTTATATAATTCACCTGGTGCATTATGTGTGTCAAGCGACTTTGCTTTCGCGTTTTTCTGGTTGCCTTACTTAGATGCTCTGGTGGAATATTGCGGCACTGAACAAGGAGTTGCCCGGTGAGTACAGTTGAAGTTCTGGCCAGTGTCGATATCGTCGCCCTGCGCCTGGCGCCTGGTGCGCAGCATCTGCAAGTGTTGTTGCACCGCCGTGAGCGCGAGCCGCATGCCAGCCAGTGGGCCTTGCCCGGCGTAATCGTCAATGGCCGCACCGCTGATACCAGCCTGGAAGCTGCCGCCGAACGTGCGCTACGTGAGAAAACCCGGGTTGTGCCCCGTTACATGGAGCAGGTGGGCACCGAGGGCAATGCGTTCCGTGATCCACGGGGCTGGTCGCTCAGCACCTATTACCTGGCCTTGCTTGACCCGGGGCAGGCGGTTGAAGGTGGGCAATTGGCGTTTTTCGACCTGGAAGGCGTGTTGGCGCGCAAGGTGCTGTTGCCGTTCGATCACAACCTGCTGGTGGAGCGCGCCCGCGAGCGGCTGGCGGCGAAGACCGTGTACAGCAGCTTGCCGCTGTACCTGCTGGCGGAGAAATTCACCGTGCTCGATGCGTTGGGGGCGGTGCAGGCGTGCCTGGGGCAGGCAGTGAACGGCACCTCGCTGCGCAAACGCCTGGAGCGCTTGCGCGAGCAGGGCTGGGTGAGGGACACCGGGGAAAAGAACCAGCCAAAGCTGGGGCGGCCGCAGCAGTTGTATCAGTACACGCCGCAGGGCGAGCGGGCATTCATGTTTGACCGCAGCCTGCTGCCTGAAGGCGCTTAGCGAACATTTCTTGCGCTTGCTCCTGCTTCGGCTTTTGCTTCTAAGCGCGCGTACTCCCGGGAGCATGCCCGTAGCGAGGGGACCCCGGAGCGCAGCGTAGGGGCCGGATGATGGGAGCGGGCGCCTTTGGTTACTTTGGGCAAGACCAAAGTAACCCGCCGGAAGGGCGGAAAGGTGACTTGGCGCCACCTGCGCTAAAGAATGCCTGCTCGATGTAAATGCCCACATCCCACAAAATCAGAAGCTAAGTGTTGCAGGGCATTCGACCGGCCGGCCTTCATCTCCCGAGTATCAGAATGGTATCGAAAACGCAGCGCTCGCCATCAATTGCTCACCATCAGCTCCGGCCCCAGGTAACCGTTGATCTGCTCGATATCATCATCCCCCAGGCTGCCGACCGAAGACGCCAGGCGCAGCCGGGCCATCAGGTAGTTCAGCTTGGCCTCGAACAAGTCATGGCGGGCGTCATACAGCAGTTCTTCGGCATTGAGCACGTCCGAGTTGGTACTGGTACCGCCTTCCTTGAAGCCCTTGCGGGTCGAGGTCAGCGAGCGTTCGTTGGAGGCCACGGCCTTTTCCAGCGCATGCACGCGCAGGGCGCCGCTCTGCACCCCGCGGTACTCGCGGGTGGTGTCGGAAATTACCTCCTGGCGCGTGGCATCCAGTTCGTCCAGGGCCTTGGAGCTGTTGGCACTGGCCTGGCGGGTCAGGGCGCTGGTGCTACCGCCGCTGTACAGCGGAATGTTCAGCTCCAGGCCGATCGAACTGTAGTGGTTGCGCTGGTTCAGTTCCGAAATCGACTGGCTGCTGCCGGCGGTATAGCCCGCCACAAAATCCAGGGTCGGGTAGTGCCCGGCACGGGCGCGCTTGACCTCTTCCTCGGCCAGCTCGTAGTTGTGCCGGCGCGCATGAATCAGCGGGCTGTCGGCCTGGGCCTTGACCAGCCAGTCCTGCAGGTTGCCCGGCATCAGCGGCGGCGTGGCGAAGCCCGGCTGCAAGGTGGTCAGCGCCTGCGGGGTTTCGCCAATGTATTCCTCCAGCTTGCGTCGGGCGTTGACCAGGTTGTCCTGGGCGTCGATCAGGTCGGCTTCGGCCAGGTCGCGGCGGGCCACGGATTCGTCGACGTCGGTGATGGTGCCAGCGCCCAGCTCCTTGCGCCGCTTTGCCGAAGCCAGCTGTTCTTCGAAGGCCGTCAGCTTGGCCTTGGCCAAAGTGATGGTTTCGCTGGCCAGCAGCACGTCGAAATAGGCGTCGGCCAGGCGCACCGCGGCATCCTGGCTCTTGGCGTCGAACACCGCCACGCTGTAGTCGGCACGTTGCTGGCCCTGGCGGTACTCGGCCATTTTCTGCTTGTTGAACAACGGTTGGCGCAGGCGCACGTTGGCACCCTTGGAGTCATAGTCCAGGTCATTGTCCTGGCCATTCTGGCGCTGGCTGCCATTGACCCGGTTGAAGTAGGACGCCGCGTTGATCTGCGGCAGCAGGCCGGCCTCGCCGATGGCGCGGTTTTCGCCGCCGGCCTGTTTTTCGTGTACCGCGGCGCGGTAGATCGGGCCTTGGTACTGCAACAGGTCCCAGGCTTCTTTCAGGTCCATGGCACTGGCCGGCACGGCCACGCCTGTCAGGCACGGCAGCAGGAACAACAGCAGGCACGGGCATTTCATGTCATTGCTCCTTGAACGCGGCGTCGACGCGTTCGAGCATCGGTTTGAGCAGGTAGCTGAGCAGGTTGCGCTCGCCGGTCTTGATGGTGACGGTGGCAGGCATGCCGGGGCGAATGTGGTTGCTGCCCAGCAGGCCCATGCCGGCTGCAGTCACTTCCACCTGGGCCAGGTAGAACGGCTGCTTGCTTTCTTCGTCGAGCAGGCGGTCGGCGGATATGGTTTTTACCCGCCCCGGTATGTTCGGCGTCTGCGCGTGGTTGAAGGCCGGGAAGGCGATGTCCACGGCCAGGCCCGGGACCATCTTGTCGATGGCTTGCACCGGGATCATCGCGTCGACCTGCAGCGGCTGATCGAGCGGCACCACTTCCATGATCTTTGCGCCCGGCTGGATGATGCCGCCGACCGTGGCAATGCTCAGGGCCTGCACCATGCCGTCGATCGGCGAGCGGATCACCGTATGCGTTACCTCGTAATCCAGTGCGCGCAGGCGGTCGGCCAGGGTGGTGTTTTCCTTGGCGGTGTCGGTCAGCTGCGATTCCACTTCCTTCAGGTAATCGTGCTGGCGCTGCAGGATGCGCAGCTTGATCTCGGTGGCCTGGCTGCGTGCGCGGGCAATGTTGTTGAGGTTCTCGGCCTGGCCGGCCGACAGGTCGGCATTGCTGCGCTCCAGTTCCAGCAGGCGGTTGCGTGGTACGTAGCCTTCGGCGGCCAGCACCCGGGTGCCTTGCAGTTCCTGGTTGAGAAAGCCGATTTGCGAGGCGCGGGCACCGTACACCTGCTGCAGGCCCTTGAGCTGCACGGCCGAGGCGGTGAGGTTTTCTTCAAGAATGCTCAGCTCGCCGGCCAGGCCTGCACGGCGGGTGTCGAGCAAGCGCTGTTGCAGGTCCATGGCCGCCAGCAGGCGCGGGTCGCTGCCGTAGTGCTTGAGCAGGGCCGGGTCGAAGGTAACGGTGTCGCGGCCGTCGCGCTCGGCTTCCAGGCGGTTTTCCACGGTTTTGCTGACGATGAACTGCGCGCTTAGCGCGCCTTGTTCGGCCACGGCGCGTAGCGAGTCGAGGCGTACCAATTCCTGGCCTTTGTTCACCACATCGCCTTCGCGCACCAGGATCGCCTCGACCGTGCCACCGGTCAGGTGCTGCACCGCCTTGCGGTTGCTGGTGATTTTCACCGTGCCGGTGGCGACCACGCCAGCATCCAGCGGCGCCAGGCACGCCCACAGCAGGAAACCGCCAAAGCCGGCGATGACCAGCCATACGCCCCAGCGTGCCGGGCGGCCTGCATCCAGGTCGATCAGCTCCCTGGCTTCGGCGGGGATCAATTCGGAAGGTTGAGCCATGTGCATGATCGGTTACTCTCGGGCTTTTACCGAAGCCAGCGGCGCCGCAGCGGCCGCCGGAATCACTGCGGCCTTGCGCAGCGCGTTGAACACTTCGTCGCGGCTGCCAAGCATGTGTACGCCACCGTCGCGCAGCATCAGGATCTGGTCGACCGCGCACAGCACATTGGGCCGGTGCGAAATCAGGATCACCGTGGCCCCGCGTGCCTTCAGTTCGGCCAGGGCATCGACCAGGGCCTTTTCGCCAACGTCATCGAGGTTGGCGTTGGGTTCGTCCAGCACCACCAGGTTGGGCTCGCCATACAGCGCGCGCGCCAGGGCGATGCGTTGCTTCTGGCCACCGGACAGCGGGCTGCCGTCGGCCGCCAGGCGGGTGTCGTAGCCCTGCGGGAAGCGCAGGATCATCTCGTGCACGCCGCTGCTGCGGGCCGCGCGGATCACCGCGTCACTGTCCACCTCGGCAAAGCGTGCGATGTTTTCGGCGATGCTGCCTTCGAACAGTTCCACGTCCTGCGGCAGGTAGCCGAGCCATGGGCCCAGCTCGGCCTTGTTCCAGGTGAAGATATCGGCGCCATCCAGGCGCACCTTGCCGGCCTGGGCCGGCCACACCCCCACCAGCAGGCGGGCGAGGGTCGACTTGCCCGAGGCAGACGGGCCGATGATGCCCAGGCTGTCGCCGGCAGCCAGGCTGAAACTCACCCCGCGTACGATGCTGGTGTTGCTACCGGGGGCGCCGGCGATCACGTTCTCCACCGCCAGCATGCCCATCGGCCGCTGCAGCGACATGCTCGGTGGCCGCTGTGGGTAGTCCTGCAGCAGGTCGTTGAGCCGGCCCCAGGCCAGGCGGCAGCCTAGCAGCTGCTTCCACGAGGCAATCACCTGTTCCACCGGGCCCAGTGCGCGGCCGGTGAGGATCGAGCAGGCGATCATCATGCCGGGGGTGATCTTGCCCTCGATCGCCAGCAATGCACCGGTGCCGAGGATCAGCGATTGCAAGGTGATGCGCACAAAGCGCCCGGTGCTGCTGATCAGCGCCGCGCGGTCGGAGGCCAGGGTCTGCATCTGCAGGATGCGCAGGTGGCCCTGATACCAGCGTTTGCCAATGGCCGGCAGCATGCCCATGGCTTCGATCACTTCGGCATTGCGCAGGTTGTTGTTGGCGTAGCTGGCTGACGACAGCGCTGCCTGGTTGGCTTCGGCCAGTGGCTTTTGCGTGGCCCTTTCGGTGAGGTAGGCGAGGAACACCAGGGTCAGCGAGCCGATCATCGTCACCAGCCCGAGCCAAGGGTGGATCAGGTAGCACACCAGCAGGTAGATCGGCGTCCAGGGTGCATCGAAGAAGGCGAACAAACCGTTGCCGGTCAGAAACTGCCGCACTTGCGCCAGGTCCTGCAGGGCCTGCGCCGGGTTGCCGCCAGCGCGGCTGAGGTTGCGCTCGAACGCGGCGCTGAATATGCGCCGGTTAAGGTCCATGTCCAGGCAATTGCCAACCCGGACCAACACGCGGGTGCGGATCATCTCCAAGGCAGACATCAACAGGAACAACCCCACCACCAGCACGGTAAGCATGGCCAGGGTGGTGACATTGCGGCTGACCAGGGCGCGGTCGTACACCTGCAGCATGTACACCGCTGGCGTCAACATCATGACGTTTATTACGCCGCTGAAGGCGGCCAGGGCGTAGAAACTGCGGCGCAGGCGAAAGAGTGTGTCAGCGAGTTCAGAGCGGGTCCGCGGCGGCTTGTGCATCGAAGGCCTCCCTTTTTCACAAAACGGGAAGCCCTTGCGGCGCCCCGTACAGCGGTAGTCGTGGCTTCTGAGCGGGCTCGCAGGCGGGTAAGCCGCTGCGGCCTTGTTATAAGCAGCAGCGTAGGTTGCAGCGAAACATTCTGTAATATCTTTTTGCTCTATAAATTCTTTGAACTTTTCATAAGTCCACTGAAAACAGCCAGTTGCATCGCATTATCATCGCAGGACGATTTTTTTGACGGGATATTGACAAGCTTTTCGCCTACGACTTTAGTCTGATGTATTCGGCCCCGGTGTGAGCTGGGAGCGATGCACGTGCGTTACACCGCTGTATCGCACTGTTTACACGGTTCCCTCTGCTTTGACGGGAACCGGCTTGCCGGCGATGAGGCCAGCGGCGTCAGTACGGCGCCGTCCAGCAGCCCCAGAACCCATGACCAGAAACTGCGCACGTCAAACCTGACTGGGCGCGGGAAGGACCCTGTTGCCCTGTGATTTCTCCCGACATCGAGGGCAATTGAAATGGCCAATTTCAGCAAGTCGGACCTGGAATTCATCCTCAAGCAAATCTTCATCGCCGAAGCCCATGCCGCAGGCACCAGCCTGATCGACCTGCTGCCCAACAGCCAGGTACCGTTTGGCCTGCGCACCGTGGATGGCAGCTACAACAACCTGGTCGCGGGGCAAAGCGGGTTCGGCGCCGCCGACAATTCGTTCCTGCGCCTGCTCGATGCCTCGTACCGCGCCAACTACGCCGGCACCGGCACGGTCACCGATTCGCAACCGCGTACCATCAGCAACCTGATCGTTGACCAGACGGCGAACAACCCGGCCGCAGTCGAGGCCAATGGCGGCGCGGCCCCGGTGATGAGCCCGGGCATCGACGGGGTGTTCGGTACCGCCGACGACAAGCCGGTGTTCTTCATCCCCAACGTTTCGCCGGACGTCGGCCTGACTGCCGGCTTCAACGCCTGGATGACCTTCTTCGGCCAGTTCTTCGACCATGGCCTGGACCTGGTCAGCAAAAGCAACAGCGACATCGTGTTCATCCCGCTGCTGCCGGACGACCCGCTGTACAAGGCCAATAGCCCGACCAACTTCATGGTGCTGCCGCGCGCCGTGCGTACGGCCGGTGCCGATGGCGTGGTAGGCACCGCCGATGATGGCCAGCCCAACACCACCTCGCCGTTTGTCGACCAGAGCCAGACCTACAGCTCGCACCCGTCGCACCAGGTGTTCCTGCGCGAGTACACGCTCAATGCCGCAGGCGACCCGGTCGCGACCGGGCGGCTGATCACCAACCGCGACCTGGGTGCCGATGGCAAGTTCGGCACGGGCGACGATGGCAACAGCGAAAACGGCGGCATGGCCACCTGGGCGGTGGTCAAGGCCCAGGCCCGTGACCTGCTGGGTATCAACCTGACCGACGCCGACGTGCACAGCGTGCCGCTGCTGGCCACCGACCCCTATGGCAACTTCCTGCGCGGGCCTAACGGCATGCCGCAGGTGGTCATGCGCGTGAACAATGGCGCCGATGGCATCGCTGGCACCGCCGACGACGTCACCACACTGGTCGAAGGCAACCGCGCCGCGCCCATCAGCCTGGCCAATGCCGTGAGCACCGGGCATGGTTTTCTCGATGACATTGCCCACAATGCCGCGCCAGTGGTGGTCGGCGGCGTGCTGCAGGCTGACGCCGATAGCGCCACCGGCAACGCACAGCCTGTGGGGCAGGGCGGCAACAACCTGACCTACGACAACGAACTGCTGGACGCCCACTACATCGCTGGCGATGGCCGGGTGAACGAAAACATCGGCCTGACTGCCGTGCACCATGTGTTCCACTCCGAGCACAACCGCCTGGTGCAGCAAACCAAGGACACCCTGCTGGCTGCCGGTGACCTGGCGTTCCTCAACGAATGGCTGGTCGATGACGTCAGCGCCATCCCCACCACGCCCGCCGGCATCGCCGCGCTGGTGTGGGACGGCGAGCGGCTGTTCCAGGCCGCCAAGTTCGGCACCGAAATGCAGTACCAGCACCTGGTGTTCGAAGAGTTCGCCCGCACCATCCAGCCGCAGATCGACGAGTTCCTCGCGCCCAACGGCTACGACACCTCGATCAACCCGGCCATCCTCGCCGAGTTCGCCCATGTGGTGTACCGCTTTGGCCACTCGATGCTGACCGAAACCGTCGACCGCTTCGACGCTGACTTCGACACGGTCAACGGCGACCCGCAACTGGGCCTGATCGCCGCCTTCCTCAACCCGCTGGCGTTTGCTGAAAGTGGCGCCACTGCCGACGAAGCGGCCGGCGCGATCATTCGCGGTGTCACCCGCCAACTGGGCAACGAAATCGACGAATTCGTTACCGAAGCCCTGCGCAACAACCTGCTCGGCCTGCCGCTTGACCTGCCGGCGTTGAACATCGCCCGTGGCCGTGACACCGGCATCCCCAGCCTGAACGAGGCGCGTCGCGAGTTCTACGCCGCCACCGGTGACAGCCAGCTCAAGCCCTACATCAGCTGGGTCGACTTTGCCGACCACCTCAAGCACCCGGCATCGCTGATCAACTTCATCGCCGCCTACGGCAGCCACGGCAGCATCACCGGGGCCACCACCGAAGCGGCCAAGCGCGCGGCCGCAGTGGCGCTGGTGCTGGGCGGCGACGGCGCACCGGCTGACCGTCTGGACTTCCTCAACGGCACCGGCGCCTGGGCCAACCATGCCGGGGTGACCATTACCGGCGTCGATGCCATCGACTTCTGGGTCGGCGGCCTGGCCGAGAAGAAAATGCCCTTTGGCGGCATGCTCGGTTCAAGTTTCAACTTCGTCTTCGAAACCCAGCTGGAAGCACTGCAGAACGGTGACCGGTTCTACTACCTGTCGCGCACGGCGGGCATGAACTTCGGCACCGAGCTTGAGAACAATTCGTTCGCCAAGCTGATCATGCTCAACTCCGACGTCACCCACCTGTCCAACACCGTGTTCCTCACGCCCACCTTCACCCTCGAAGTGAACCAGGCCAACCAGTTCACCGGCCTGGGCGCCGACGGCCGCGCCGACCCGACGGGCGGCATCATGATCAACGGCGTCGAGCTGGTGCCGCTGGTAATCCGCGACAACCCCGACACGGTGGGGCCAGATAGTAACTACCTGCACTACACCGGCGAAGACCACGTGGTGCTGGGCGGCACCTCCGGCAACGACATCATCATCTCCGGTGACGGCGACGACACCGTCTACGGCGATGCCGGCGACGATGTGCTGGAAGGCGGCGCGGGCAATGACGCGGTGCTCGGCGGCGCAGGCGACGACATCATCACCGATTCGTTCGGTGACAACCGCCTGGAAGGCAACGCCGGCAACGACGTGATCGTTGCCGGCAGCATGCTGGCGGCCGGCAACCTGATCCTCGGTGGCGATGGCCAGGACTTCATCATCACCACCGAAGACATCAGCACCACCTTCGGCGGCCAGGGCGATGACTTCATCCTTGGTGCCAAGACCAACCTGCCACCCACCGGCAACGAGGGCGACGACTGGATCGAGAAGGGCACCCAGGACGGTGCACCCGGCGACAACTTTGCGCCGCTGCTGGGTGACGAAGTGGTCGGCAATGACATCTTCGTCGGTGGCGGCGGCTTTGACGAAATGATCGGCGAGGGCGGCGACGACATCTTCGTCGGCAGTGACGCCCAGGACAAGATGGATGGCATGTCCGGCTTCGACTGGGTGACCTACAAGAATGACCAGGTGGGCGTTACCGTCGACCTGAGCCTGGCCGCCCTGGCCCAGCCCCATGGCAATGCGCCGAACCAGAACGCCGGGGTATTCAACCCGGTCGGTGCATCGCCGGCCAGCATCCTCGACCGCTTTGCCGAGGTGGAAGGGGTGTCTGGTTCAAAATTCGCCGACGTGCTCAAAGGCGATGACGTCGACGCCGTGACCATCCTCAACCATGGCGGCGCCACGGGCAGCGCCCTGACCAACGTCGACCTGATCCACGGCTTGCGGCAGTTCCTGACCGATGCCGGCCTGCCAACCAGCGGCTTTGCCACCGGCAACATCATGCTGGGCGGCAACGGCAGCGACCTGATCGAAGGCCGTGGTGGTGATGACCTGATTGACGGCGACAAGTGGCTGAACGTGCGCATCGCGGTGTACGCCCCGGGCGACGTCAACCACACCGGCCCGGAAATCGCCAGCTTCAACAGCATGGTCGACATGATCCCGTTCATGCTCGACCGTACCTACAACCCCGGCCAGCTCAAGGCCGTGCGGGAAATCCTGCCCGGCACCTCGACGGGCGGCGCGGCCTTCGACACCGCGGTATTCACGGGGGTGCAGAGCGAATACGTGGTCACCCAGAACACCAAGGGTACCGCCGACACGGCCGATGACGTTTGGACCGTGACCGACACCGTGGCCGGCCGCGACGGGGTCGATACCCTGCTGCACATCGAGCGCCTGCAGTTCGCCGACAGCCAGCGCGTGCTGGTGCAAGGGGTGAACGCACAGCCCACCGGCAACCCCACGGTAACCGGTGGCAACGCGGGTACCATCACCGTGGGCGACATGCTTACGGTCAGCGTGGCCGGCGTGCGCGATGCCGACAACATTGGCACAGGCAACCCGCTGGGTACGCTGGCCAACAGTTCTGTGTCCTATTACTGGCAGTTCGAGGCCGACCCAGGCAGCGGTGTGTTCCAGGACATCATCCTGCTGCCCGCCGGCGACCTGGCGTTCCAGAGTGCCGACGGCACCTCGTTCAAGGTCTCGCCAGACCTGGCCGGCCTGAACTTGCGGGTCAAGGCCATTTACCAGGATGCCCACGGCACCACCGAAGTGCTGTTCTCGCAGCCTACCGGCGCCGTGCTGCCGGGCGCGCCGGTGGTGCCGACACCGGCCGTGCCGGTGGTGGATGCCAGCGACGGGGGCGCAGGCCTGCACATGGTCCGTTCGGACCTCAACTTCATCCTCGCGCAGATCAAGATTGCCGAGGCCGATGCCCATGGCCAGGACATCCTCTCGCTGATCCCCAACATCCGCGCGCCGCTGGGCCTGCGCGCGGTGGATGGTTCGAACAACAACCTGATGAACCTCAACGGCAACAACCACACCCAGTACGGTGCTGCCGACAACGTGTTCCCGCGCCTCGCCGACCCGGTCTTCAACCCGGCAGAAGGCGCGCCGGCCGGCTTCTTCGGCCCTGGCTCGCCGGCCATTCCGGGGTCTTCGTACCAGCAGACCAACGGCGCGGTGTTCGATTCGCAGCCGCGTACCATCAGCAACCTGATCGTCGACCAGACCTCGAACAACCCGGCGGCCTATGCCACCGCCTATGACCCTGGCCTGAACGGCAAGCTCGACTTCGGTGCGCAGGGCAATGACGACGTGCTCAAGGACGGCGTACGCGTTGTCGCCAGCCCGGGCATGGACGGCCAGTTCGGTACCGCTGACGACCACGACGTGTACCTGTTCGAGAACACCGCCGCCGATGCCGGGCTGTCCGCGCCGTTCAACGCCTGGATGACCTTCTTCGGGCAGTTCTTCGACCATGGCCTGGACCTGGTCACCAAGGGCGGTTCGGGCACCATCTACATCCCGCTCAAGCCTGACGACCCGCTGTATGTGCAGAACGGCTTCACCAACTTCATGGTGGTGACCCGTGCCACCAACCTGCCCGGCGCCGATGGTGTACTCGGCACGGCCGACGACATTCACGAGCACACCAACACCACCACGCCGTTCGTGGACCAGAACCAGACCTACAGCTCGCACCCCTCGCACCAGGTGTTCCTGCGCGCGTACATGATGACGGCCAATGGCCCGGTTGCAACCGGCCAGCTGATCACCAACCGCGACCTGGGCGCCGATGGCAAGTTCGGCACTGCCGACGACCACGAAATCGGCGGCATGGCCACCTGGAAGGTGGTCAAGGCCCAGGCCCGCGACCTGCTCGGCATCAACCTGACTGACGCCGATGTCGACAACGTGCCGCTGCTGGCCACTGACGCCTACGGCAACTTTATCAAGGGGCCGCATGGCTACCCGATGGTAGTGATGAAGGGGGCCGACGGCATCGCCGGCACTGCCGATGACCAACAGGTAGAAGGCAACCCGCTGGCGCCGATCAGCCTGGTCAATGCCGTGCGCACCGGCCACCAGTTCCTGGCCGACATCGCCCACAATGCCGTGCCGGTGTTCAACGCTGGGGTACTGGCGCCGGATGCCGACAATGTTGCCGGCAACGCGGTAGCCGTCAACCCGAACACCGGGGCCAACCTGGCCTACGACAACGAGCTGCTGGACGCGCACTACATCGCCGGTGACGGCCGGGTCAACGAGAACATCGGCCTGACTGCCGTGCATGCGATCTTCCATGCCGAGCACAACCGGCTGGTGGCACAGACCAAGGACACCGTGCTTGACTCGAAGGACCTGGCCTTCCTCAACGAGTGGCTACTCAACCCGGTAACGGCATTGCCAACCACCCCGGCCGAGGTCAACGCCCTGGTGTGGAACGGCGAGCGGCTGTTCCAGGCGGCCAAGTTCGGCACCGAAATGCAGTACCAGCACCTGGTGTTCGAGGAGTTCGCCCGTACCGTGCAACCACGGGTCGACCTGTTCTTCGCCCCGACCCAGGTGTACGACGTCGACCTCGACGCCTCGATCGTGGCCGAGTTCGCCCACACCGTGTACCGCTTCGGCCATTCGATGCTGACCGAGACCGTCGACCGTTTCGACATCGACTTCAACGTGATCAAGGACCCGGCCAGCGCCAACCCCGACCAGCAACTGGGGCTGATCGCGGCGTTCCTCAACCCGCTGGCCTATGCCGCCAGCGGCGTTACCCCCGAGGACGCCACCAGTGCCATCGTGCGCGGGGTCACCCGCCAGGCCGGTAACGAAATCGACGAGTTCGTCACCGAGGCGCTGCGCAATAACCTGCTTGGCCTGCCGCTGGACCTGCCGGCCATCAACATCGCCCGTGGCCGCGACGTTGGCATCCCCTCGCTGAACGCCTTGCGCCGCGATATCTACGGGCAAACCGGCGATACCCAGCTCAAGCCCTACACCAGCTGGGTCGACCTGGTGCAGCACCTGAAGCATCCGGAGTCGCTGATCAACTTCATCGCCGCCTACGGCACCCACAGCAGCATCACCGGGGCCACCACGCTGCTGGAAAAACGCGCTGCGGCCATGGCCCTGGTGTTCGGTGGCGATGGTGCGCCGGCCGACCGCCTGGACTTCCTCAACAGCAGCGGCGCCTGGGCCAACAAGACCCTGGCCGGCAAGGATGGCGTACTGGGCACCGTCGATGACCTGAAAGGGGTGACCATCACCGGTGTCGATGCCATCGACCTGTGGATCGGTGGCCTGGCCGAAGAGAAAACCCCGTTCGGCGGCATGCTCGGCACCACCTTCAACTTCGTGTTCGAGAACCAGATGGAGAAACTGCAGGACGGCGACCGCTTCTATTACCTGGAACGCACCGCCGGCCTGTCGATGAACGCCGAGCTGGAAAGCAACTCGTTCGCCAAGCTGATCATGGCCAACACCTCGGCCACGCACCTGCCGGGCCTGGTGTTCTCCGACCCTGGCTTCTACCTGGAGCTGGACCAGAGCAAGCAGTACAACGACGGCCTGGGCAATGCCGACCCGCTGGGCGAAAACGGCCAGCAGGTGGTGTTCCGCGACAGCCCGCTGACGGCTGGCCCGGACAGCAACTACATCCGCTATGCCGGTACCGAGCACATTGTGCTGGGCGGTACCAACGGTGACGACATCCTGGTCGCCAGCGAGGGTGACGACACGGTGTGGGGCGATGCCGGCAACGACCGTATCGAAGGTGGCGACGGCAATGACCAGCTGCGCGGCGGTGCCGGCGACGACATCATCAGCGACATGGGCGGTGACGACAACATCCAGGGCGGCGACGGCAACGACGTGCTGCACGGCGGTAACGGCATCAACCTGATCATCGGCGGTTTCGGCAACGACTTCATCGTTACCGGTGAGGATGCCTCCGAAGCCATTGGCGGCCAAGGCAATGACTTTATCCTCGGCAGCAAGGCCAATGAGCAGGACATGGGCAACGAAGGCGACGACTGGATCGAGAAGGGCACCTCGGACGGCGCACCTGGCGACAACTTCGACCCGCTCGGCAACGACCCGGTCATCGGCAACGACGTGTTCATCGGTGGCAACGAGAACGACAAGTTCAACGGTGAAGGCGGCGACGACATCATGGTCGGCAGCCTGGGCTTCGGCGACCGCTATATCGGGGGTTCGGGTTATGACTGGGCAACCTTCAAGGACCTCGCCCAAGGCGTGACCATCGATTACAGCGACCGCTTCTTCGATGTGCCGCCGGTACCCGGCTCGGGGGCTTCGGCGCTGGTGCGCTTTGACATCATGGAAGGCCTGTCGGGTTCAGCGCATGGCGACTTCCTGCGCGGTGACAACGAAGACGCCACCTCACTGCCTACCGCTGGCGCGACGGGCAGTGTGCTGACCAACATCAGCCTGATCGACGGCCTGGCCGGCTTGCTGGCCGCTGGCGCGACGTTCTACGACGGCGGCAACATCATCCTCGGTGGCAGCGGCAGCGACCTGCTCGAAGGCCGTGGCGGGGACGATATTCTCGACGGTGACAAGTGGCTGAACGTACGCATCAGCGTGCGCGCCAACCACGATGGCACCGGCCCGGAAATCGCCAGCTTCAACAGCATGGAGCCGATGGTGCCGTTCATGCTCAATGGCACCTACAACCCGGGCCAGCTGGTGATTGTGCGGGAAATTCTCAGCGGTACCGACAACTACGACACCGCGCTGTTCTCGGGGGTGTCCACCGACTACAACGTGGTGGTCGATGGCAACTCGGTGACCGTCACCGACCTGGTGGCCGGGCGTGATGGTGTCGACCACCTGACCGGTATCGAGCGGTTGCAGTTCTCGGACACCGCGCGGGCCTCTGGCGTGGGCACTGCAGTAAACGCAGGCCCTTCGGGGCACCTGGTGATTCTCGATGCGGCCAGCGGCGTACGTGACGACACGCCGGTCAGCGGCCAGTTGCTGAAGGTCACCAACCTGGCGGTGCATGATGCCGACAACGTCAGCGCGGGCAATGCCAGCGGTGCGGTCAACGGCCCGATCGCCTATTACTGGCAGGTCGAGCGCCTGCCAGGCTCGGGGGTGTACGAAGACATCACCTTCGTCGCCGCCGGCGAGGTTTCGCGGGCCATCGGCAGCACCTACCGGGTAACTGATGATGTGGCTGGCCTGAGCATCCGCGTACGTGGGGTGTACCAGGACGCCAAGGGCACGCTGGAAATCGTCGACTCGTCGCCGAACAGCGCGCCAAGTGCCGGGCCGACCGTGACCGGGCTGCTGCGCCAGAACCAGACGCTCACCGCCAACCCGGCAACCATCGTCGATGCCGATGGCCTGAGCAACCCGCAGTTCAGCTTCCAGTGGCAGTCCAACCGCGGTGTCGGTTGGGTTAACATTGCTGGGGCCATCGGCAGCACCTTCGTCCTGACCCAGGCGCAAGTGGGGCAGAACATGCGGGTGGTGGTCAGCTACGTGGATGACTTTGGCGTGCAGGAAAGTGTCGCCTCCGACATCCTCGACCCGGTGGCCAACGTCAACGACGCCCCGACGGGTGCGGTGCTGATCAGCGACACCACCCCTGACCAGGGGCAGACGCTGACCGCGCTCACGGGGGCGATTGCCGACCTGGATGGCCTGGGTGCCTTCACCTTCCAGTGGCAACAGGGCACTGGCGGCACCTTCGCCAACATCGCCGGCGCCACCGCAGCCACCTTCACCCCGGGCTTTGCCCAGGGCAACCAGCAGTTGCGGGTGGTCGTGCGCTACACCGACGGCTTCGGCACCCTGGAGTCGCTGACATCGGCGGCAACTGCAGCCGTGACGGTGCCGGCCGGTGTGGTGTTGACTGGTACCAACGCTGCCAACACCCTCACCGGCGGTGCGGGCAACGACATCATCTCGGGGCTGGGTGGCAACGACATCCTCAATGGCCTGGGCGGCGCCGACCAGTTGTTCGGGGGTGTCGGTAACGACACGCTCAACGGCGGAGACGATGGCGATATCCTCAATGGCGAGGACGGCAATGACATCCTCAACGGTGGGCTTGGCGCGGATGCCATGAACGGCGGGGCCGGCAACGATACTTTCGTGGTCGACAACGCTGGCGACACGGTCACCGAGGCGCTGAACGGCGGTACCGACCTGGTACAGACCAGCCTGGCCAGCTACACCTTGGGGGCCAACGTCGAAAACCTCACCTACACCGGCAGCAGCGCTTTCACCGGTACCGGTAACGCGCTGGCCAACACCCTTACGGGGGGCGCCGGCAACGACCTGCTTGATGGCGGCGCGGGGGCCGACCGCCTGGTGGGTGGGGTAGGTAACGACACCTATGTGGTGGATGACGCCGGCGACGTGGTGGTCGAAGCCACAGGGGCAGGTACGGACCTGGTACGTACCACGCTGGCCAGCCATACCTTGGCCAACAACGTCGAAAACCTGACCTATACCGGGGCGGGCAACTTCACCGGTGTCGGTAATGGCCTGGCCAACATCATCAACGGCGCGGCAGGTAACGACACGCTCAGCGGTGACGGTGGCAACGACGTGCTCAACGGCAATGCCGGCAACGACACGCTCAACGGCGATGCGGGCAATGACCAGCTGTTCGGCGGCCTGGGCGCCGACCGCCTGAACGGTGGCGGGGGTGATGACAGCCTGGAGGGCGGTGACGGCAACGACACGCTGCTGGGCGACGCCGGTAACGACACGCTCAACGGTGGTGCTGGCGATGACAGCCTGGACGGTGGCAACGGCAACGACACCCTGCAGGGCGGCGATGGCAACGACACGCTGTTTGGTGATGTTGGCAACGACACCTTGCTCGGGGGCGCCGGCAACGACTTCCTCAACGGTGCCGGTGGTAACGACACGGTGGTAGGTGGTGCCGGCAACGACACCATGATCGCCACCGACGGCAACGATGTGTTCCAGTTCGCGGCCGGTTTCGGCAACGACCTGATCATCAACTTCGATGCCCTTGCGGCGGGTGGCCAGGACCGGCTGGATATCACCGCCCTCAACATCACCGCGGCCACCTTTGCTGCCAGCGTGATCATCGCCGATGTTGGCGCGGATACCCTGGTCAGCATCGGCGCAGCCGACTCCATCCGCCTGGTGGGGGTGGCAGATGCGACCACGGTGACCGCAGCGGACTTCATCCTGGCGGGTTGAGGTATGCTACAGGGGCCGCTTTGCGGCCCATTCGCGGGCACGCCCGCTCCCACAGGGCCCAGCGTCAACCTGGGCTCTGTGGAAGATTCCATGGTTTCTGGCAATGGCATCAGGGGTGCCAGTTGCTCGCCGCGGCATCGTCGGCGCCTGTGAGATCGAGCGCCGCCCGCGCGGCGCTCGGTCTCACAGTCCCTGCATACCTTGTGGCCAACACCTGTCAGCCCTGATGCATCCCTGTGGGAGCGGCTTTAGCCGCGAACACCGGCGCAGCCGGTGCCATGCACCGCGTTGGATTCTTCGCGGCTAAAGCCGCTCCCACAGGGGCCCCGGTTTACTTGCAGGCCAAGCCCGCATGCACCTGCAGCTCTTCATCGACAAACGCCGCGATCATCGCCCGATACACCCGCTCTACCACCTCCGGTGAAGCCCCGGTTTCCCCGGCAATCCCGCGCACCTTGGCAATTACCTGCTCGACTCGCGCCGGTGCGCGCACGTCATCGGTGGTTTTCTTGAAGGCCGCCGCCTGGGTCACCAGCTGACCGCGCTGGGCGAGCAGGGTGACCAGGTCGCGGTCGATGTAATCGATGCGCGCGCGAACTTCTTCAATCGATGTGCAGCGTACGTCCATGTGTGCAGCTCCTTGAGGGTGATGCCGGACAGTAGCACAGCACATCAGCTGATTCAGAAGTCATAACGCAGGTTCAACGTGGCGTTCCTCGGCGCCCCGTAGTGGCCATAGTTGCCCGCCAGGCCTGCGTAGTATTTCTTGTCAAAGAGGTTTTCGACGTTGACACTGGCGGCCAGGTTTTCGCTGAGCTTGTAACGCGCCATCACGCTTGCCACGGCATAGTCTTCCTGAGTGATACGTGTGCCGAGTGTGGTGACCAGTGACTGCTTGGAGTTCCAGTTCACACCACCGCCAACGGTCAGGCGCTGCCACTCACCCGGCAAGCGATAGGTTGACCACAGCCGGAATGTATCCAGCGGCAGTTGCGGTGTCAGGCGGCCGCCTTGGGCGTTCTCCGTACGTGAATGGCTGTACCCGGTATGCACGTTCCAGCCATTGGCCACCTCTCCGGAAAGCTCCAGATCAATACCCTTGGTCTCGGCGCCGCTTACCGCGCGTGATGCCGTTGAGTTCGGCTCACCAGGAATGGTAAAGCCAGTGTCTTCTTCGGCAAAGTTGTCCCGTTTGATCAGGTAGATTGCCGCGCTGGCGTTGAGCCGGCCTTCGTAGAACTCACCTTTCCAACCCATTTCGTAGTTGTTGCCGGTGACCGGGTCCAACACCTTGCCGGTCCGGTCCTTGGCGGTCTGCGGCTTGAAGATATCGGTGTAACTGGCGTACAGCGATTGATCGGCAGTCAGGTCATAGATCAGCCCCATGTAGGGTACGACTTCACCCGTCTCCTGCAGGTTGGACGGCCTGTCGAAACCGCTGGGCAGCGAGACCTGGTGGGCGTCGTAGCGGTAGTCGGTGGTCCGCGCGCCCAGAATCAGGTGCAGGTCATCGGTA
Source organism: Pseudomonas sp. S37 (assembly GCF_016658545.1). Taxonomy (GTDB): domain Bacteria; phylum Pseudomonadota; class Gammaproteobacteria; order Pseudomonadales; family Pseudomonadaceae; genus Aquipseudomonas. The sequence continues at coordinate 197,747 of NZ_JACVZC010000001.1, forward strand.
AAGTTGAGGCGGGTGGCAGCGAAGTAGCCGGTCTGACGGATGTTGACGTCGTAATCCAGTACAGGGGCGTAGCTGCCTGGCTGCGGTATGCGGTTGCCCCAGGTGAAGAAGTTGAACGTTGGCGATCCCGCCGACCCGGTCAGGTGGTTGTTGCGGTAATCCAGGTAATCGAAACCTACGATCAGGTCATGGGATTGCCCTAGCAGCTCGAACGGGCCCTGCAAGGTAATGTTCATGCCGCGCTGCACCTGATGCGCCTCGACTTCCAGCAGGTCGAGGGTGGCCTGGCCGGTAGCCTGCTCGAGGGTCGCCACCCCGGCACCGGTGCGATAGAACGCTGACAGCGAGTCGCGATCAACGTCCATGTAGTTGGCCGCCAGTTTCAATTGCCAGCCGTTGGCAAGCTCCTGGTCCAGGCCAAAGGCGTAGTTTTTGGTCGTGTAGTCTTCATACATCCAGCGCGGGCCACTGCTGGTCGAGCGGGAAAAGTCGGTCGGCTGGCCGTTTTTGTAGAACAGCGGTACGCCGGGGGCGCCGTTGGCGTTGTAGGTCTGGTAGTCCACCCCCAGGCGCGCGGTGGTGGTGTCGGTAAGGTCTGCTTCAAGCACGCCGTACAACAGGTCTCGGTCCTGGCTGTACCAGTCCATGAAGCTGTGATTGTTCTGCTTGGCGGCCACCAGCCGACCGCGCAGCTTGCCACCTTCGACCAGCGGGCCGGCAACGTCGGCCTCGGTGCGGTAGTAGTCCCAGGAACCGACGCCAGCCTGTACGTAGGACTGAAACTCGCGTGTGGGGCGCTTGCGCACCATGTTGACCACACCATTCGGTTCCCCTGCACCGGTCATCAGGCCCGTAGCCCCGCGCACGATCTCCACACGGTCGAAGATGGCCATGTCCATCAGCGTGCTGGGCATGTTGCGGGTCAGGTATTCCTGGACGGTGTTGACGCCGTCGAGCTGGTAGGTGCTTATTTCGGAACCACGCGAATAGATGTGAAAGCGCTCGCCGCCGTCCTGGGACATGGTGATACCCGGGTTCTGTTTAAGCACATCGGTGATGCTGGCCAGGTGCTGGTCGTCCATTTGCTGGCGGGTAACCACACTGATGCTCTGCGGCGTCTCACGGATCGACAGGTTCATCTTGGTCGCCGTACTGGTCACGCCGGTGGTGTACGACCCGGTGCCTTCGGTGGTAGCGCCCAGCCCGACGCTGTTCACATGCGTTGCCGACAGCTCCATGGCCCCGCTTTCCTCACCTGCCGGGAGGATGAACCAGCGTTCGTCGCTTTCGCGCATCACCCGCAAACCACTGCCCGACAACAGTGCCCGCAAGCCTTCGTCTACCCCATATACGCCCTCCAGGCCCGGCGACTTGCGGCCTTGGGTGGCGGCCGGGTCGAACGACAGCACAATGCCGGCCTGGGTGGCGAAGCGGGTCAGCGCCTGGCCCAGGTCGCCTTGGCCGATGTGGTATTCACGGGGTGTGGTTTCAGCCAGGGCAGGGGTGGCAGCGAGCAGCGCCGACACCAGCAGGGCATTGCGGATACCGGCCGCCAGCGGGCGGAGCGGATGATGCGTTTTCATGGAAGGCTTCTCTTATGTTGGCAAGCGGGTCATGCACCCGTTACCCCTGAGTCGGATGAGAAAGAGAAGAAATCTCATCGCTGCGCAAAAAAGTTTTCAGGCGCCATGCAACGCGCTGACGGTCACCCAGTAGCGGGTGCGCCGTACGATGCTTACCGGCAACACGCTGGTGATCGCGCGTAAGGCCTTGTCGCTGTCGTCTACCGGGAAGGTGCCGCTTACCCGCAACCCGGCTACCGCCGGGTCGCAGCGTAACCAACCGCTGCGGTAACGGCCCAGTTCGGCGAGCAGCGTGTCCAGCCGCTGCTCATTGGCCACCAGCAGGCCCTGGGTCCAGGCATCCTGTTGGTCAGCCAGTTGCCGTACCGGGGCTGCACTGGTTGCAGAAAAGTAGCTGTACTGCCCGGGCTGCAGCAGCAGCGGGGCGCCGTGCAGAGGGGCGATACGCACCTGATGCTCGAACACCGCCACCTGCGTCTGCCCCTCCAGCAGGCGCACCGAAAAGCGCGTGCCCAAGGCCTGCACCCGGCCATGGGCGGTCTGCACGAAGAACGGCCGGCCCGCTGGGTCGCCTGCGGTTGTGACCATCACCTCACCGCGACGCAGCTGGATCAGCCGCTGGTGCGCGTCATAGCGCACATCTGCCGCGCTGTCGGTGTTGAGCATCAGCTGGCCGCCATCGGCCAGGGCAACGGGCAGGCGCTGGCCCACCTGGGTGTGATAGTCGGCAAGCCAGGCGCCGTTCTCGAACTGTTCGACACCCAGCCAGCCCAGGCTGCTGCCACCGAGCATCAATGCCACGCCCTTGAGCACGCTGCGCCGGCTGTTGTACCGGGCTTGGCCGGCCAGGTCCAGGGTGCGCCCGGCCACCGCAGCGGGCACGCCTTGCAGGCGTTGCTGCAGGCGCTCGATCTGCGCCCAGGCCCACTGGTTGGCTGTGGCCTGTTGCAGCCACTGTTGCCAGCCAAGGTGGTCCTGCGGCCCGGCTGAGCCGCTCTGCAGCAGCGTGTACCACTGCACCGCCTGCTCCAGTGCTGCGCGCTGCGTCGGGTCGGTCACGCTCATTGCAGGCCTGCTTCGAGGTTGAACAGCAGGCAGTGGTGCAGCGCCTTGGCCATGTGCCGGTTGACCGTGGACAGCGAGATGCCCAGTTGCTCGGCGATGGCCTTGTACGGCATGCCCTCTAGTTGCGACAGCAGGAACGCCCGGCGCACTTCCAGCCCCAGCCCGGCCAGCATGGTGTCCAGTTCGCACAGGGTTTCCAGCAGTACGGCGCGGTCCTCTTCAGAGATATCCAGCGCCTCGGGCTGTTCGGCCAGGGTCTGCAGCCAGGCCCGCTCCAGGCGCGCGCGGCGGAAGTGGTCGATCATCAGCCGGCGAGCGATGGTGGCCAGGTAGCCCTTGGGTTCGCGAACGGCTTGCAGGCGCTCGGCGGCGTTGTCTGCCGTGAGGATACGCACGAATACATCCTGCACCATGTCGGTGGCCAGGTGCTGGCAGCTGAGCCGCGGTTGCAGCCAGTTGCGCAGCCAGCGGTGGTGGTCACGGTAAAGGCCATCGACCTGGGCGTGTGCATCCATGCAGGGCTTTTTCATACAGTCGGTTCAAATAAGAATTCTTATCATTATGGTGATGGCAGGCCAATGGAACAAGAGGGCGCAACGGCCAGGCAGGCTGCCTTGCATCGCTCAATTGAGAGTGATTATCATATGGCCTTCAGCAGATGCACAAGCAGGCCTCTCGCCAATGGGACCCCAAAGCTCCTTCGACCTGGATGTCGAGCACCTCTACACGCAGCATCACAGCTGGTTGAAGCGCTGGCTGATGAAGCGTCTGGGGGAGGCCGCCGATGCCGATGACCTGGCCCAGGACACCTTCGTGCGTATCCTGCGGGCCCGGCGCCCGGTCAACGACCTGCAACGCCCCTTGGCGTACCTGGCGACCATCGCCAACAGCCTGCTGATCAACCGTTGGCGGCGCCTGGCAGTGGAGCGTGCCTATGCCGAGGCACTGGCGGCGCAGCCCGAGCAGCACGAGATTTCCGCCGAGCAACGCCACCTGCTGATCGAAACCCTCACCCAGCTCGATGAACTGCTGCACGGGCTGTCGCCGCGGGTGCGGGAGATCTTCCTGCTGTCACAACTGGACGGGCTGACCTACAAGCAGATTGCCGCGCAATTGGGCTTGAGCGTCGACCAGGTACAGCGGGCCATGCTCAAGGCCTTCGAGCGTTGCTATGCCAGCCAGTTCGACTAGCGCCATGCCTGCAACCGAGCCTGTTTCCCCCGCTGTACGGCAGCAGGCCATCGCCTGGTACTCGTTGACCCAGTCCGGCGATATCAGCGCCGAGCAACTGCGTGAACTTGAGCGCTGGCGGCAGGCCGACAGCGAGCACGAGCGTGCCTGGCAGCGCATGGCGGGTTTGCCGGCGTTGCTCCATGGCAGCGCGGATATGTTGCGAAACCCCGTGGCCCGCTCGGCACTGCAGCACGCCCGCTATGTCAGTGGCGACCGCCGTACGCTGTTGAAAATGCTGATGGGCGCCAGCCTGCTGGGTGCCCTTGGTTGGCAGACCAGGGACAGCCAGTGGCTGCAGGGCGAGCTGGCCGACCTCAGTACCGCTACAGGCGAGCGCCGCCGGCAGGTGCTGGCTGACGGCACCCAACTGTGGCTGAACACCGCCACGGCAGTGGACATCGACTTCAACGCCAGCGCACGGCGCATCCTGTTGCGCCATGGCGAGATCAACGTGGTGACTGGCCACGACCCCCTCGGCCGGCCGCTGCAGGTGCAGACCACGGATGCCGTGATGCGCCCGCTTGGCACCCGCTTCACCGTACGTTGCGGCGACGATTGCCAGGGCACGCTACTGTCGGTCAGCAGTGGGCGCGTGGCAGCCTTGCTGCGACAAGGCCAAGGTCAGCAAATTATCGAAAGCGGCCAGCGTGCGAGGCTGGAGGGCGAAGGCATTCACCTCAGCCCGCTGGCGGCGCAGGACGATGCCTGGGTCGATGGCCTGGTGATTGCCCAGGCCACCCGCCTGGGCGATCTGGTCAGCCAGCTTGCCCGCTATCGCCCCGGTATCCTGCGCTGCGACCCGCGTGTGGCCGGGCTGCGAGTGACCGGTTCCTACCCGCTGGATGACAACGAACGCATCCTCGCCTTGCTGGAAAGCAGCCTGCCGGTGAGCATCCAGCGGCGCACGCGCTATTGGGTGACGCTGGTACCGAAAGGTGACGCCTGAAAATTATTTTCACGCTCAGCGCAGTTTTTTCGTTCTCGATTGGCTTCAGGGCATACCCCGCCCACAACGCGGCTCCCTTGACCCTTCCGGACGATCCACATGACGTATCGCATTACCCCGCTGGCCCGCGCCATTCACCTGGCTTTCGCCACCGGCCTGGCACTGGGCAGCCTGGCCGTTGCCAGCGCCGTGCAGGCGCAGCCGGCAGCCAACAGCATCCTGCGCTTCGATATCGCTGCAGCGCCACTTGACCAGGCGCTCAGCCAGTTCGGCCGCCAGGCCGGCATCCCGTTGTCGATCGACGCCAGCCTTACGGCGGGCAAGACCAGCCCGGGGGTGGAGGGCAGTTTCAGCGTCGAGCAGGGCCTTGCCCGGTTGCTGGCGGGTACCGGCCTGAGCGCGTTCAGGACCGACAGCGGCAACTACCTGTTGGCCCCGGCCGTAGAGCCGAGCGGGGCGCTGGAGCTCGGGGCCACGTCGATCAACTCGCGGCTGCTGGGTGAAACCACCGAAGGCACCGGGTCGTACACCACCGGTTCCACCAGCACCGCCACCAAGATGAACCTGTCGATTCGCGAAACCCCGCAATCGATCAGCGTGGTCACCCGTCAGCGCATGGATGACCAGCAACTCAACAGCGTGACCCAGGTGCTGAACCAGACGCCCGGCATCACCATGTCCCAGGACGGCGGCCTGCGTTACAACATCTACTCCCGTGGCAGTGCCATCAATACCTATCAGCTGGACGGGGTGACCACCACCCAGGAAAACCAGACCCGCAACATGCCCAGTACCCTGCTGGACATGACCTTGTATGACCGGGTCGAGGTGGTGCGCGGAGCCACCGGCCTGATGACCGGTGCAGGTGAGCCCGGAGGTGTGGTGAACCTGATCCGCAAGCGCCCGACCCGCGCGTTCCAGTCACATGCCCAGGCGACCGTCGGTGCCTGGGATTATTACCGTGGCGAAGCCGATGTCTCCGGGCCATTGACCGAGGGTGGCGACCTGCGTGGCCGGTTGGTAGCGGCCAAGCAGAAGAACGGCAGCTTTCGCGACTGGTACAAGGAAGAAAAAGACATCCTCTACGGCGTACTCGAGGCCGACCTGAACGAGGACACGCTCCTGCGCTTCGGGGTGGACTACCAGAAGTTCAAGGGGACCGGCTCCCCAGGTGTACCGCTGATCTACAGCAATGGCCAGCAGACCCACTTTTCCCGTTCCACCAGTTCCGGTGCCCGATGGATGTACGATGAACTGGAAACCACCAATTACTTCATGGCTGCCGAGCATCGTTTTGCCAACGACTGGCAACTGAAGCTGGCCGCCAACTACATGACTTCCGACCGGGACAACTACAACGGCTCGTACCAGACCTCGACAGGGCGCTCGTGGATCAACGAGGCGACTGGCGAGGCCCGCATGCTGCGTTATAACGCCGAGGCAGACCAGACCCAGCGTGGCATCGACGCCACCTTGCAGGGGCCGTTTTCGTTGTTCGGGCGCACCCACGAGTTCATCACCGGCTTCAACTACCAGGATTACAGGAACGACCACACCGGTTATGACGTGGGCATCAGCTTTGTCAATTTCAATGACTGGGACAACTACCTGCCGCGCCCTGGCGACACGGGGGCAGTGGGGGAGATCCTGGATATCAAGAGCAGCCAGCGCGGCACTTATGCGGCATTCAGGTTCAATGTGCTGGATGATTTGAATGTCATCGTCGGCGCGCGTAGCTCGGACTACGATTACGACTATTACTACTGGTCGGGCGAACCGCAGACAACCAAAATGCATGAACGGGGAGAGGTAACACCCTACGCGGGTATTACTTACGACCTGACGCCTGAGCAGTCGTTGTATGTCAGCTACAGCGATATCTTCAAGCCGCAATCCAGTCGCGATATCAACGGCTCGTTCATCGGTCCGGTGGTGGGTAGCAACTACGAGGTGGGCTGGAAGGGGGAGTTCTACGGCGGCCGACTGAATGCCAGCACGGCGCTGTTCCTGGTCAAACGGGATAATCTGGCGGTGGCGGACGGTATTAAAACCGTCAATGGTACGGTAGGTGAGCAGGCCTTCAAGGCCGCCCAGGGTACCGAAACCAAGGGTATCGACATGGAGCTGTCCGGTGAGGTGCTACCGGGCTGGCAAGTCATGGCGGGTTACAGCCATGCCCGCACCGAAGACGCCGACGGTGTGCGCCAGCTGACGCAACTGGCGATGGATACGTTCCGCTTCTGGAACACCTACCGGCTGCAGGGTGACTGGAACAAGCTGACCGTGGGTGGTGGGGTGTCGTGGAACTCGGGCACTTCGCTGTATTACTCCACCCTGAAGGCCCGGGCTACGCAGGACGACTATACGGTGGCCAGCCTGATGGCGCGTTATCAGGTAACGGAGCATCTGGCGGCTACGCTGAACGTGAACAACCTGTTTGACGAGAAGTACTATTCGGGGATCGGTGGTAGCGTCGGGCACTATGGCGACCCGCGTAATGCCAGCCTGAACCTGCGTTACGACTTCTAGAACGGCCGCCTGTAGGAGCGGGTTTACCCGCGAATGCGTCGACACATTCAACAACGCATTCGCGGGTAAACCCGCTCCTACAGGGTACGCGCAGCGCCTACGAGCCTGGCAATGTTCAGTGGCCCACCAACTCCCCCAGCAAACGCTGCTTGTATCCCTGCAACACCAAGCTATCGCGCTGGCGCGGGTGCGGCAGGTCAATCCGCAGGTCCTCGCGAATCCGCCCCGGGTGCGCATCCATCACGATCACCCGGTCACCCAGGTACAGCGCTTCTTCGATGTCATGGGTCACCATGATCACCGTGCAGCGCTCCTGCACCCAGATGCGCTGCAACTCCTGCTGCAGGCGCACCCGGGTCAGGGCATCCAGCGCCCCCAGCGGTTCGTCCAGCAACAGCACCTTGGGCTTGTTCACCAGCGCCCGGGCAATCGCCGCGCGCTGGGCCATGCCGCCGGACAACTGGTGCGGGTAGGCCTGCTCGTAGCCGCTCAGGCCCACCAGTGCGATGTGTTCGGCCACCAGGCGGTGCTTTTCGGCGGCCGGTAGCGCATGGTTCTTCAAGGCCAGGGCAATGTTCTGCTGCAAGGTCATCCACGGGAACAGGCGGTGGTCCTGGAACACGATACCGCGCTCCAGGCCCGGGCCGCGCACGGCGTGCTGGTCCAGCAGGATCTGCCCCTGGTAGTCCTGGTCGAGGCCGACAATCAGGCGCAGCAAGGTCGACTTGCCGCAGCCGCTGGCGCCGAGAATGCTGACGAACTCGCCGGGGCGGATGTCCAGGTCGATGCCTTCGAGCACTGGCACCGGCTTGCCTTTAAGCGGGTAGGCCTTGCTCAGGCCGCGAATGGTCAGGGCGCCAGTGCTGGCGCTGGTGGGTAAGGCATGGGCGATGGCGTTCATGGTCGGGCCTTTCAACGGGTAGGGCGCCAGCGCAGCAGGCGGCGGGTAAGCAGGGAGCACAGCCAGGACATCAGGTAGCCACACAGGCCGATGCACAGCACGCAGACGACGATGATTTCCATGCGTGCGGCGGCTTCGGCGTTCATCATCAGGCTGCCAAGGCCGGCCCCGGCGGACAGGAACAGCTCACTGCCCACCGACGTCACCCAGGCGAAGGCCAGGGCCTGCAACACCCCGGCGGCAATACCCGGCAGGGCGGCGGGCAGCAGGATCAGCCACAGTTGCTGCCAGCGGCTGAGCATCAGCACCTGTGCGGCTTCACGGTGCTGGCCGGCAACCTGGCGCAGGCTTTCGAAAGTGTTCAGCACCATCGGGTACAACGCCGCCAGGCTGACGATCAGCAGCTTGGCGCCTTCGCCGTTGCCCAGCCACAAGGCAATCAGCGGGATCCAGCCCAGCATCGGCACCTGGCGCAGGGCGTGGAACAGTGGTGCGATCAACCGGTTGGCCGGTGTGCACAGGGCCATCAGCGCCCCCAGGCCAATGCCGCCGACAATGCCGATGGCCAGGCCGCTGCAGGTGCGCAGCAGGCTCGCCCACAGGTTGACCAGCAGTTCACCGCTGGCCAGCAGTTCGGCCAGTGCCGTGCCCACCTGCGCCAGCGGCACAAAGGCGTAGGCGCCGGCCGCGCTCTGGCGCGAGGCATATTCCCAGGCACCGAGCAGCAACAGCGGCAACACCAGGCCACGTAAAGCGTGCAGTTTCATCACAACCTCCTTAGCGGCTTTGCCAGGCCGACAGGCGCCGCTCCACGCGGCGCAGGGTAAAATCCAGGGTGAAGCCGATCAGCCCGGTCAGCACCACGCCGACCATCACCACATCGATGCGCAGCATCTGCCGGCCCATCTCGATCATTTGCCCCAGGCCGCTGTCGGCGGCCAGCAGCTCGCAGGCCACCAGCACCACCCAGGCACGGGTCAGCGCCACGCGTATCCCGGTGACAATTGCCGGCACTGCAGCCGGCAGGGCGATCCGGCCCACCAGCGTCGGCCAGCGCAGGCGGTACACCGCCGCCACTTCGAAATGGCTGCGCGGGATGGCGCGGATGCCTTCACAGGTGGCCAGCGCCACCGGAAAGAACGCGGTCTTGGCGACGATCACCACTTTGAAGGTTTCGTCGACGCCGAACAGCAGCACGAACATCGGGATCAGGGCGATGCTCGGCACCTGGCGCAGTGTATGGAACAGTGGTGCGCAGTAGGCCTCCACGGTCTTCGACAATGCCAGCGTCGCGCCAAAGCCAAGGCCGGCCAGCGCGCCGCCGGTAAAGCCCAGGGCCAGCCGCGACAGGCTGCCGATCAGGTGCTCCTGCAGTTCGCCGCTGGCCAGCAGCTCAGTGAGGCTGAGCCACACCTCTTGCGGCGGCACCAGCAGGTTGGTCGGGAACAGCCCGGCGTTGGCGATCACGGCCCAGAGGGTGAGCAGGGCCAGCGGGGAGATGAACCAGGATAGGGGGGAGAGCACGCGCATGGCTGGCCTTGGGGGAGCAGAGGGTAAAGGGGTATTGCAAGAGCTGTGCCAGGCGGCGCAGCCCCTGATTTACGGGGTTGGCGGGTTAGGGTGGTGCTGCAGCAGCAGTGGGGTGCTGCGATGGCAACAGTCAGTCAGCAGCATTGGTGTTGGCTTCTTCGCGGGTGAACCCGCTCCCACAACCCGCTCCCACAGAACCCGCACAAGTACTGCACCGACCTCCAGACCTGTGCAGTACCTGTGGGAGCGGGTTCACCCGCGAAGAAGCCAGTGCATTTTCAGATCATCAGATCAGAAATCGTAACTCACACTGGTGTAATAGAACGCCCCCTGCGCCCCCTCCGGGCTGGTAATGGAGTACTTCGGCACGCCATACAACTGCGCGCCCTCCAGCTTGTCCGGGTGGCTGTCGAACAGGTTGATCGCCCCCGCCGACAAGGTCAGGCCCAGGTCGAAGCGGTACGACACGTCCAGGTCGGTCACCCACTGCGGGCTGAAGGTCTGGTCCAGTGCCGGGTTGGCAGCATTGCGGTTCTGCCACTCGCCATAGCGCCGCTGCGCCACGGTGACGCTCCAGCCGTCATACAGCCAGTTGGCGCTGAGGGTGAGTTTGTCCTTGGGCGTGCCGTCCTCGATCAGGCCTTGGGTGTTGCGGCCGATGATCTGGCTGCCGGGGATGCCGCCCACGTCGTCCAGCCCGGTGATGCGGGTGTTGTTGCGCGCGTAACCGCCGTTGAAGTCCAGCCGTCCCCAGCGGCCCACATCCAGTTGGTAGTGGCCGGCCAGTTCGAAGCCGTCGGTGCGCGTATCGGCGATGTTGGTGTAGAACGCCGCGCTCTGGATGTTGGCGTAGGGCGTGCCGGCGAAGATCGGGCCCACCACCGCAGCCGGCAACTGGTCGGACAGGGTGATGCGGTTGTCGATGTCGATGCGGTAGGCGTCGAGGGTGACCGAGGCATTGGGCAGCGGCCGCCACACCAGGCCCACGGAGAAGTTGGTCGACTCTTCAGGCTTCAGTGCCTTGCCGCCCAGTAACGCGGCTTCCGGGCTGTCGGCGCGCAGCGTACGTTGTTGCACTTCGACCCAGTTGCCGCTGCCCGGCGGCTGCTCCACCACTTGCACGCTGAACGACGACAACCCGCTCTGCACCAGCGACGGTGCGCGGTAGCCGGTGCTGGCACTGGCCCGTGCGGCAATTTCGGGGGTGAAGTCGTAGCGCACAGACAGCTTGCCGTTGGTGGTGTCGCCAAAGTCCGAGTAATGCTCGCTGCGCACCGCCACGCCCGCCTGGAATTGCTCGGTAAGCTGGGCTTCGACGTCGAAGTAGGCGCCGATCACCCGGCGATCCAGCGACACGGCATCGACCTGGGTGATGCCTGAGTAGTAACCCGGAATGCGCCGGCCAGTGATGGGGTCGAGGGTGTTGAACAGCGGCCCGTTGGACCAGCCGGCGGCGTCGCCTGCGCTGAGGTCGTAGTTTTCCTGGCGCCAGGCCAGCCCGGCAGACACGGTCAATGGTTTGTACAGCCAGTCGTTGGCGAAGTCGCGGGTCCAGTCCAGGGTCAGGTTGGTCTGGTCGGCTTCGCGGCGGCCGGTGTAGATGGTCGACGGGCTAGCCGTGCCCCAGCTGGGGTTGATGGCATCGCGGTCGGTGGAGTCGACGCGGTTGTTGCCGTAGTTCAGCGCCAGGTCGAACTTGCCCAGCGTCTGGTCCTCGAAGCGCAGGCCACCGGTGACGGCAAAGTCTTCCAGGCCGTAGCGGGTGACTGGCAGGCGGCCGTCCGGGTAGCGTGCCAGGGCCACGCTGCCGTAGTTGCTGCGCAGTGTGGTGGGCGGGTCGAAGAAGTTCTCGGCGTCGGTATTCTTGTGCGCGTAGGTGGCGAAACCGTAGGCGCTCAGGCCTTCGCCCAGGCCCATTTCGGCATTGGCGGTGAAGTTGTACTGGTCCGAGACATTGCCCGAGCCCCAGCGCCAGTTGCGGTAACGGTTGTTCTGCTCGCGCGGGGTGTCGATGCTGGTGGAGCCTGGGTAGAACAGGCGGTTATCGTCGCGGGTATCGCTGGCCGGGTCCTGGCTGCCGGCGTCGAAGGCCAGGGTCAGAAAGCCGTCGTTGGGCAGGGCAAAGCCCTTCCAGCCGCTGAGCTTGCGTTGCAGGCCATCGCCTTTCTTGTAGCCGCCGAAACGGTAGCCGGCATTGCCGCCTTCGTCGCGTTCCTTGAGCACGATGTTGATCACCCCGGCGATCGCGTCCGACCCGTACTGGGCGGCGGCGCCGTCGCGCAGGATTTCCACCCGTTCAATGGCTGATAACGGGATCAGACTAAGGTCCACTGCCGCCGCGCCACGGGCGTTGACCAGGCCCTGGCGGGTAACGTTGGCGCTGGTGTGGCGGCGCTTGCCGTTGACCAGCACCAGCACCTGGTCGGAGGCCAGGCCGCGCAGCGAGGCGCCTTGGGCGATGGAGCCGGCAAAGGCGCCTTGTGGCGATTGCGGGAAGCTGAACGAAGGTGACAGCGCCGTGAGCGCCGCGGACAGGTCGCTGGCGCCGGTTTCCTGCAGTTTCTCGCCGCTCAGTACGTCGACCGGCGCGGCACTTTGCAGGGCGGTGACGTCGCTGCGGTGGGTGCCGACCACGACCACGGTGTCGAGGCGGTCGTTGCTTTCGGCGGCGAAGGTGGGCACGGCGAGGCCGGCGATGGCCAGGGCGATGGCGCTGGCCAAGGGGGTGTGGTGGGGCATGGGGTAATCCTTGTAGACGGCGTGGGGCCTTTGGGGCTGCTGTGCAGCCCATCGCGACGCAAGGCCGCTCCTACACAGGAAACGCGCCCTCCTGTAGGAGCGGCCTTGCGTCGCGATGGGCCGCGCAGCGGCCCCAATGGCTTGACGATCAGAACCGGCTGGTAACGCTGAGCCCGACTGTGCGTGGGTCACCGTAGGTGATCACGTACTGCCCGGCGGTGCCGTTGGGCCGGCCATGCACCTGGTAGCGGCGGTCGGTGAGGTTGTTGACGAAACCGGTCACGCTCAGCTTGTCGTCGTGGCTGAACCAGCTCAGGCGCGCATTGGCCAGGGTGTAGTGGGGCTGGCTGAGGGTGGCGTCGGCGCTGCTCTGGCGGTCGGCCAGGAAGTACTCCTTGTCGCGGAAACTCACGTCGCCGCCGGCCACCAGCTTGCCACCCACCTCCAGCGGTATGGTGTAGTCGGCACCCAGCGACACCACGTTGCGCGGCGAGCGCACGAAGCTGTTGCCGCTGTAGTCGCCGGTGACCGCACCGGTGGTGGGGTTGGTGTTCTTGAAGTCGGTGTACTCGGTGTCAAGGAACGACACCGCCGCGCGCAGGTGCAGGCGTTCGGTCGGCTGGCCTTCGATCTCCAGCTCGGCGCCCTTGACCTTGCCCTTGGCGCCGTTGGTCAGCGCGGTGGTGAGCACGCCGTTGTTCACCGTCAGCAGGTTCACCTGGATGTCGGAGTAGTCGTAGTAGAACACGTTGGCGTTGACGATCAGGCGGCGGTCGAACCACTCCGATTTCAGCCCGATTTCGTAGGCATCGAGTTTTTCCGGGTCAACCGTGGTCAACTGCGCCAGGCTGGTCGACAGCCCGGTGTTGAAGCCGCCCGAGCGGAAGCCATGGGCGTAGCGGAAGAACACCCGCAGGTTGTCGTTGATGCGGTACTCGGGGGTCAGGTCGTAGGTCCAGGCTTCCCAGGTCTTGTCTTCCTGGCGGTTGCCGTTGCTGCCCACGCCGCCCAGCGGGATCAGCGGGCCGTCGGCGCTGGTGCGGGTCAGTTGCACCAGGTCGAGGTCGATGTCCTTTTTCTCCTGGGTCCAGCGCAGGCCGCCGGTGACACTGAAGTCATCGGTAAAGTCGTAGGTCAGGTTGCCGAACAGCGCGTAGCTGTCGGTGCGGTGGTCGTAGCCCAAGTCGCGAAAGGCCGTGGTGCCTACCTGGTTGGAGCCGGTGCCGTTGGGCGTTGGCCCGGGCGTGACGATGCGCTGCGCCGAGCTGTCGAGGTCTTCGTGGAAGTAATGCGCGCCCAGCAGCCAGTGCAGCGGCCGGTCTTCCGGCGAGGCCAGGCGCAGTTCCTGCGACCACTGGCGGTAGCTGTTGTCGGTGATGGCTGCGCCATTGACCTCGTAGGGGGTGTAGTCGGCGTCGCTGGTGGAGCGGTTGCGGATGTAGTCATAGGCGCTGATCGAGGTCAGCGTGTAGTCGCCCAGGTACCCATTGAAGGTCAGCGACGCGCCGTCATGGTCCAGGCGGTAGTCTTCGTTGACGTTCAGCGAAATGTCGCGGCCATGCGGGCGTTCGTAGCCCACGTTGTAGTAGCGGCCCACCGGCAGCGAGCCGTTGCTGCCGTCCCCTTTGAACTGGCGGCTGTGCAGCTTGAGCAGGGCATCCAGGTTGGGGTTGAGCTGGGCCAGGAACTGCAGGCGGATGGCCTTTTTGTTCACGTCGCCGTAGGTGTTGCCGTCGAAGTCGTTGTTCTGGAAGCCGTCACGCTCCTCGGAATACAGCGCCACCCGCCCGGCCAGTTTTTCGTCGACCAGGGCGCCACCGATGGCGCCGGTGACGATGCGCTCGTTCTTGCTGCCGAAGCCGACCGTGCCGTAGCCGTCGGTGTCGAAGGTGGGCTTTTTGGAGATTACGTTGACCGCGCCGGCCGTGGTGTTCTTGCCATACAGGGTGCCTTGCGGCCCACGCAGGATTTCGATGCGTTCCAGGTCGAACAGCGGCCCGCCGCCGGCGACCGGGGCGTTGAGGTAGACGTCGTCGGCGTAGATGCCCACCGGGTACACCGTGGCCGCGCCGGTGTCGCCAGTGCCAAGGCCACGGATGTACCAGCGCGGGCGGCCGTCGCCGTCGGGGTTCTTGGCCGAGGCGTTAGGCACGAAGGTGGTGATGTCGCCCATGGCGCGCACGCCGTCGGCGGTAATGCTGGTGCCCTTGATCGCCGACACGGCAACCGGCACTTCCTGCAGGGTCTGCTCGCGGTGCTGGGCGGTGACGGTGACGGTTTCCAGGGCCGCCTCTTTGTTGTTTTCTTCGTTGGCGGCGATGGCCTGGCTGCCGCTGCCGGCCAGCAGCAGCGCGAGGCTGACCTGGCGTGCGAGTGGATTGAGCTGGTGCATGGTGGATCTCCCCGTATGTAAAGCGTTGTTGGGGAGAGCTAGAGCAGGGACTGTGCCATGTTGTTAAGTTGTTGAATTTAAACGATTTAATCAGGGTTTTTAGAGAGTGTTGCAGATTGGGCAGCAGTGGGGTGCTGGGCGGGTGCTGCTGGGGCAGCAGTGGTGGGGCTGAAATGGCTGGGGCCGCTTCGCGGCCCGATCGCGACGCAAGGCCGCTCCTACAAGGGTCCTGCGTACGCCGATCAATGTAGGAGCGGCCTTGTGTCGCGATCGGGCTGCGCAGCAGCCCCAGAAATATCAAACCGCCAAACGCGAAGTCGAGCCGATCACACTCTCCAGCACACGAAAATCAATCCACTCACGCACATCGAAACGTCGCGGTATGAACCCCCACCTGAACAGGAACTCGGTAAAGTCCTGCAATGCCTCGATCGAGCGGCTGTCCAGGGTGGTGCGCAAGCGCCGGTGCGCATCGTCGCCATAGGCCGCGGCCACCCAGTATTCGCTGGTGTTCAGCTCGCGGGCCAGAAAGCGCCGGGTTTCTTCAGGGTTGGCCCAGGCCCATTGCTCGGTGCGCAGCACCGTGTCGACCAGCGTGCGGCTGGCCTCGAAATGCTGCTCCAGCAGGTGGCGGTCCACGGTCAGCGTGCGCGGCGTGCCGTTGTTGCTGCGGATCAGCGGGTCCGGGTGGCTGCCGGTGTCGACCACCACGCGCAGGCCGAACTCGTGGGCCAGGTGCACGGCGTGGGCGCCCTTGAGGAAGATGGCGTCGATGTCGCCGCGCAGCAGGCCGATCAGTTCGTTGTTGCGGCGGCTGAAGCGGCTGGTGTCCAGGCTGACTTCGGCGCCATACAGGTGCTGTTTGGCATCGTCGCTGTAAGTGCCGCCGTAGGGGTAGTCGACAAGTTCCACGTCGGCCACCGCCAGGCCCTCCAGTTTCAGCGCATTTTCCAGCCCCCGCAGGGCCTGGGCGCGGGTGAAGTCGATTTGCACGTTGGCCCACTTGGGCAGGCCGAAACGGCGGTTCTTCAGGTCGCGAATGCTGCGCACGCCGCTTTCTTCGGTGGTGAGGATCAACTGCACCTCGTCGCTCCACGACAGGCCCAGCACGCGGGTCTCGACGCCGCTGGCGTAAGCCCAGATTGCCGGGATGTTGCCGCCGTGGCGTACCGAATTCTGCAAGTGATGGTCGTAGTGGGCCTCGCGCACTTCGCGTTCGCTGGACTCGCGCAGCGACTGGATATTGGTGCCGTACGGCGCAAAGGCCTCGGCCAGGCGCCCCGACTGCACGGCAATGCCGAGGCCGGTGGGCACCGGGCTGTGGGTGTACCAGAGGGTTTCCAGGGGCTTGGTCATGGGCTAACAGTTTTCCTGTCCATGGGGGTGGGGGCCAGCAATTGTTCCAGCGGTTGCCGGGCGATCCAGTCGCGCACCTCGAAGCGGGCCGGGATAAAGCGCCAGCGCTTGAGGAACTCGACAAAGTCTTGCAAGGCGTCGATCGCCTGAGCGTCCAGGCGCGTGCTCAGGCGCAGGTGGGCGTCATTGCCGTAGGCCACTTGCACCCAGTACTCGCTGCTGTTGGTTTCCCGCGCCAGGTAGCGGCGGGTTTCGTCGGGGTGCTGATGGGCCCAGCGTTCAGCGCGCAGCACCGAGCCGAGCAGGGTGCGCACTACGTGCGGGTGCTGAGCCAGCAGGTGGCTGTCCACGGCCAGGGTGCGTGGCGTGCCGTTGTTGCTGCGGATCAGCGGGTCGGGGTGGCTGCCGGTGTCGATGACCGTGTGCAGGGCAAAGGCGTGGGCCAGTTGCACGGCGCTGGCGCCCTTGAGGAAGATCGCGTCCACTTCGCCGCGCAGCAGGCCGGCCAGCTCCAGGTTGCGGCCTTCACTTTGCGTGCTGGACACTGGCGTACCGGCCACGTTGCGCACCGGGCGGTCGCTGAAGGTGCCGTCGTAGCGGTAGTTGACCAGCTCCACGTCACCCACCTGCAAGCCTTCGAGCCTGAGGGCGTTCTCCAGCCCGCGCAGGGCCTGGGCACGGGTGAAGTCGATCTGCGCCGCCGCCCAGTCGGGCAGGCCGAAGCGCCGGCCCTTGAGGTCTCTAACGGTATGGATGCCGCTGTCTGGCCGGGTCAGGATCAACTGTGCTTCATCGGCCCACGACAGGCCGATCACACGGGTATCGCGGCCCTGGGCACGGGCCCAGATGGCCGGGATGCTGCCGCCGTGGCGCACCGAATTGCGCAGGCTGTGGTCGAAGTGCGATTCGCGCACGGCCTGCTGCTCGGCTTCGCGCAGCGACTGCACCTGGGTGCCGAGGCTGGCCAGGTCTTCCTGCAGCCAGCCTTGCTGCACGGCAATGCCCAGCCCGGTGGGGACCGGACAGCGGGTGTACCACAGGGTGTCGAGGGGGGGGCTCATGGTCGGGCTCCGGTCGGTCAGGCGCTGGCCTGCAATGGGGTGGTGGCGGCCTGCTGAACCAGCGGCAGCACTTCCTGGCCGATGCGCAGGGCTTCTTCCAGGTGCGGGTTGGCGGCGAGGATGAACGTGCTGAACCCGGCGTCGCGGTATTCGGCCAGGCGTTCGGCGATCTGCTGGTGGCTGCCCACCAGGCCCACCGTCGGGCCAGGCTTGGCCTTGGCAAAACCGGCCCACAGGTTGCGTGCCAGCACCAGTTCGTCGAAGCCTTGCAGGTGCTGGTGGTAGGCCGCCTGACGCGCGCCGCCGACCGAGTCCGAGCCGGTCACGAAGTTTTTCGCGGTGCTGCTGGCTTTGCCTTCCAGGCGGTCGAACTGTTGACGCAGCTCACGCCAGGCCTGCTCTTCGGTTTCGCGGGCGAACAGGTCGACGCGCAGGCCGAAGCGCACCGTGCGCCCTTGCTTGTCGGCCAGTTCGCGCACCCGCTCGATATGCGGCTTGAGCTTGTCGATCGGTTCGGCCCAGTTCAGGTACACGTCGGCATGGCGCGCGGCGACTTCCAGTGCCGCATCGGAAAAACCGGAGAAGTACACCCCTGGCTTGCGTTCGTGCTGCAGGCCAGGCGGCAGGCTGCCGTTTTCCAGGCGGTAGATATCGCCGTCGTAGGAGAATTTATCCTGCGTCCACAGGCCCTGGATCACGTCGAGGAACTCGCCGGTGCGCTTGTAGCGCAGGTCGTGTTCGAGGAAGTCGCCATTGGCGCGCTGGCTGGCCGGGTTGCCGCCGGTGATGATGTTCCAGTCCAGCCGGCCGCCGCTGAGGTTCTGCAGGATGGCCGCCTGCTGGGCGGCATAGGCGGGCAGGGTCCAGGTGGCCTGGAAGGCGATCAGAAAGCGGATGCGCCGGGTTTCCCGGGCCAGCGCGGCAGCGGCAATCCACGGCTCCGGGCCAGTGGGCAGCAACGCGCCCTCGAAACCGGCCAGTTCGGCGGCCTTGGCCACCTGGGCGATGTAGTCGATGTAGGTGAAGCCATCGGCTTGGCCGTCAGGCAGGCGGCCGGGGGCGATGTTGCCGGCGCGGTGCACGGGGTTGCCGCGGTTGTGGCGGTCGGTGGACAGCTGCGGGCCGTCGGTGCCCAAGGGCAGGCGCCAGAAGAATTCGGTGGTCATGGGGGCTCCTGAAGGGGGAGGGTGTGCGAGTGGGGAGGGTGGTGCAACGGCTGTGCCATGGGGGCGCAGGGCCTGTGGGGC
>NZ_JACVZC010000200.1 GCF_016658545.1 Pseudomonas sp. S37
AATGTAGGAGCGAGCTTGCTCGCGATGCGCCGCGCGGGCGGCGCTCGATCTTGCAGGCGCCAAAAATGCCCCGACAAACCTCAAGGCCGAATCTCGATCAACGTCCCATCCCGCACCAAATCCCACACCTCCTGCATGTCACGGTTACGCATGGCAATACAACCATCCGTCCAGTCCAGGGTATGGAAGTACCACTCCGGGTATTCATCGTTCAGCGGTGTGCCATGGATCATGATCATGCTGCCGGCACTCACCCCTTCACGCGAGGCCCGGGCCGCATCGCTGATGTTCGGGTAGTTGATGTGCATGGCCAGGTTGAAGCGGTCGCTCTGCTTGCGCCAGTCCAGCCAGTACAACCCCTCCGGGGTTTTCTTGTCGCCCTCGCGCTCCTTGGCGCCCTTGGGCTGCTTGCCCAGCGAGATGCGGTAGGTTTTCAGCGGCTCGCCGCGGCTGATCAACTGCAGGCGGCGCTCGGACTTGATCACCAGCACCTTGTCGATCAACGGTTGCATGGCCTGTTGCGACTGCGTAGGCGTTTGCGCGGGCGACAGAGGCTTGCGGACGATGGTCTCGGTGAAGGCCGCCTGGGACACCGAGGTAACGCAAAGGCAGAAAAGGGCAAGCAACCAGCGCATGTAACGGTATCCCTGAAGGCGTTTAGGTGTTGGGCGAAACGTTCATCGGCGGCAGGTATTCATGGCCTATGGGGTAGTGCTGCCCGATGCGGTCGCGATAGTAGCATTCTAGTGTGCGCGTGACGGTGCGGAAAGCCAGCTCGCCCCACGGTATCTCATGTTCCTCGAACAGCCGCACCTCCAGGCTTTCGACACCTACATCAAAGGCAAGGTCCGCCAGTTCGGCTCGGAAGAACACGTGTACCTGGTTGATGTGCGGCAAATCGAACAGCTGATACAGGCTGGTCGGCCCGACCCGGGCGCAGGCTTCCTCGACAGTTTCGCGACGGGCGGCCTGGTCGAGGGTTTCGCCGTTTTCCATGAACCCGGCGGGCAGGGTCCAGAAACCGCGGCGCGGTTCGATGGCGCGGCGGCACAGCAGCACCTGGCTACCCCAGGTGGGCAGTACGCCGGCGACAATATTGGGGTTCTGGTAGTGGATGGTCTGGCAAGCATCGCAGACATACCGCAGGCGGCTGTCGCCTTCGGGGATCCGCTGGGTGACCGGCTGGCCGCACGCGCTGCAGAATTTCATGATGGGTTCCTTTCTGTTCAGGGCTATCTTGGCGTGGCCGCAGGGCCGCCGCAAGCGCAGGGGCTTGGGTGCTTCGCGGCTTTGGTGCATCATGCAAGGCAGGCCTTGGATACGAGCGTGCGCAATGCTGGACGAGCTACTTCGCCGAATGAGCAACCACCACCCTGCATCACTGGAAACCGACAGGCGGTTCCCCGAAGCGGCGGTTCTCTTGCCCATTACCCGCAGCGAAGCGCCCGAACTGGTCTTGACCTTACGCGCCAAGGGCTTGTCCACCCACGGCGGCGAAGTGGCCTTTCCCGGTGGCCGTCGCGACCCGGAAGACCCGGACCTGGTGTTTACCGCGCTGCGTGAAGCCGAAGAAGAAATCGGCCTGCCGCCTGGCCTGGTCGAAGTGATCGGCCCGCTCAGCCCGCTGATTTCCCTGCACGGCCTTAAAGTGACGCCATTCGTCGGGGTTATCCCCGACTTCGTCGAATACCGCGCCAACGACGCCGAGATCGCGGCAGTATTCACCGTGCCGCTGGAGTTCTTCCGCCAGGACCCGCGCGACCATACCCACCGTATCGATTACCAGGGGCGCAGCTGGTATGTGCCCAGCTATCGCTATGGCGAATACAAGATCTGGGGCTTGTCGGCGATCATGATCGTCGAACTGGTCAACCTGTTGTTCGATGCCGGTATCAGCCTGCATCAGCCCCCTGAGCGTTACATCGAAAACTGAGCGGGGCCAACCCCGCCGTCTGCGTCACAGCCTGAGGAGCAAGCATGAAATACCGCCTGGGCGACCTGCGGGTCGAAAGCCACCCCACCAGTTGGGCCGCACCCAACGCCACGCTGATCGGCAACGTGCGCCTGCAGGCCAATGCCAGCGTGTGGTTCGGTGCGGTGCTGCGCGGCGACAACGAGCTGATCGACATCGGCGAAGGCAGTAACGTGCAGGATGGCACGGTGATGCACACCGACATGGGCTCGCCGCTGACCTTGGGCAAGGGTGTGACCGTTGGCCACAACGCCATGCTGCATGGCTGTACGGTGGGCGACTACAGCCTGGTCGGTATCAATGCGGTGATCCTCAACGGCGCGCGCATCGGCAAGCACTGCATCATCGGCGCCAATGCACTGATTGCCGAGGGCAAGGAAATCCCCGACGGTTCGCTGGTGATGGGCTCGCCGGGCAAGGTGGTGCGCGAGCTGACCGAACAGCAGAAGCGCATGCTGGAAGCCAGCGCCGCGCATTACGTGCACAATGCCCAGCGTTATGCGCAGGAGTTGGTGGTTGACGATGAGTAATGTTGTGGAACGGCCGGTGGCCTCGCCGTGCGTGAGCATATGCGCGCTGGACGAGCAGGATATCTGCACCGGCTGCCAGCGTACCGTGGCCGAGATTGGCCGCTGGGGGCGGATGGACAACGACGAGCGCCGGGCGGTGCTCAAGCTCTGCCATGAACGGGCACTGGAGGCCGGCCTAATCCTCTAGGCCGACGCGCCCATTGTAGGAGCGGGTTTATCGAGGCGTCGAACCGCCGCGAACACCGGCACAGCCGGTGCCATCCACCGCGTTGGATTCTTCGCGGGTGAACCCGCTCCCACAGGGATTGCGTGGCCCTTGAAGCTGATGCTGTACCTGTCGGAGCGGGTTTACCCGCGAACGGCCCAGCGGTAATCTGTACGGCTTGCCCACAGACTACCCGCCATGTTCTATCTCATTGCCTACATCAGCAGCGTAGTGCTGATCAACTACGCCTTCTCCAGTGCCCCGCACCTGGACATCATCTGGTCCGCCTGGGGCGGCCTGGTATTCATCCTGCGCGACATGGTGCAAACCCGCTTCGGCCACGGCGCCTTGGTCGCCATGCTGGTGGCGCTGGTGCTGTCCTATGTCACTTCGGAGCCGGCCATTGCCCTGGCCAGTGCCACCGCGTTCTTTATTTCCGAGCTGATCGACTGGCTGGTGTTCAGCATCACCCGCCGGCCACTGCGTGACCGCCTGTGGCTGAGTTCAGCGCTGAGTATCCCGGTGGATACCTTCATCTTCTTCGGCATGATCGGCGCCCTGACCCCAGCGGTGATCGGCACCGCCATGGCCTCGAAATTCGCGGGCGTTACCGCCGTGTGGCTGGCCATGGCATTTCGCGCCCGGCGGGCTGCCGTGGCCGGCTGATGGTGTAGAATAGCGGTCCTTTTTCAGCGGGTGGCGCCAAGCCTGGCGCGGCCCCGGATGCCTTCGAGGACCTGAAATGACCCGTATCGGAACCCCCTTGTCGCCCACCGCGACCCGTGTACTGCTGTGCGGCTGTGGCGAGCTGGGCAAGGAAGTGGTGATCGAGCTGCAGCGCCTGGGCGTCGAAGTGATCGCCGTCGACCGCTACGCCAACGCGCCGGCCATGCAGGTGGCGCACCGCAGCCACGTGGTCAACATGCTCGATGGTGTGGCCCTGCGTGCCGTGATCGAAGCCGAGAAGCCGCACTACATCGTTCCGGAAATCGAAGCCATCGCCACCGCTACCCTGGTCGAGCTGGAAAACGAAGGCTTCACCGTGGTGCCGACCGCCCGCGCCACCCAGCTGACCATGAACCGCGAAGGCATCCGCCGCCTGGCCGCCGAAGAGCTGGAACTGCCAACCTCGCCGTACCATTTTGCCGACACGTATGAAGACTTCGCCAAGGGCGTTGCCGATGTCGGCTACCCGTGCGTGGTCAAGCCGGTGATGAGTTCGTCGGGCAAGGGCCAGAGCCTGCTGCGCAGCGATGCCGACCTGCAGAAGGCGTGGGACTACGCCCAGGAAGGCGGCCGCGCCGGCAAGGGCCGGGTGATCGTCGAGGGCTTTATCGACTTCGAATACGAAATCACCCTGCTGACCGTGCGCCATGTGGGTGGCACCACCTTCCTCGAGCCAGTCGGCCACCGCCAGGAGAAAGGCGACTACCAGGAATCCTGGCAGCCACAGGCCATGAGCGAGAAAGCGCTGGCCGAGTCGCAGCGCGTGGCCAAGGCGGTCACCGATGCCTTGGGCGGTCGCGGCCTGTTTGGCGTGGAACTGTTCGTGAAAGGCGACCAGGTGTGGTTCAGCGAAGTCTCGCCGCGCCCGCATGACACCGGCCTTGTGACCCTGATTTCCCAGGACCTGTCGCAGTTCGCCCTGCATGCCCGCGCCATTCTCGGCCTGCCGATTCCGGTGGTGCGCCAGTTTGGTCCGTCGGCTTCGGCGGTGATCTTGCCAGAGGGCCAGTCGCAGCAGACCAGCTTTGCCAACCTGGGTGCAGCGCTGAGCGAGCCGGATACTGCCATCCGCCTGTTCGGCAAGCCGGAAATCAACGGTACCCGCCGCATGGGTGTGTGCCTGGCGCGTGATGAATCGGTCGACGCGGCGCGGGCCAAGGCTACCCGTGCATCGCAGGCGGTCAAGGTCGAGTTCTGATCCGAGACCGTAGGGGGCCGCGTTGCGGCCCTTTCGCGACACAAGGCCGCTCCTACAGGGGATCGCATCAGCCTCGGCTTGCGCGGTCTCCTGTAGGAGCGGCCTTGTTCTGGTCAAGTTTTTCCGGACACCGATTACGG
>NZ_JACVZC010000201.1 GCF_016658545.1 Pseudomonas sp. S37
CAACGGGGCGTGTAGGAGCGGCCTTGTGTCGCGATGGGCTGCAAAGCAGCCCCGGAACTACAGTCAGCGCGGCTCCATATGCGCAATCATCAACTGCACACTTTCATTACCGCGAAACTCGTTCACATCCAGCTTGTACGCCAACTCCACCCAACGCACCGTCGGGTTCGGCCACACTTCGCGGTCAATGCCGAAGGCAATGCCATCCAGCCGCACCGAACCACATTCGCTCTTGAGCACCACCTTCAGGTGCCGCTCGCCGACCACCCGCTGCTCCACCAACTGGAACACGCCATGGAACAGCGGCTCGGGGAAGTGCTGGCCCCATGGCCCTGCATGGCGCAGGGCCTTGGCCAGTTCGAGGTGGAATTCCTCTACTGCCAGGCTGCCATCGGACAGCAGCCGGCCAGTAAGGTCTTCTTCGCGAAGCTGGCGCCGCACTTCTTCGTCGAACGCCTCGGCAAACGCCGGGAAATTGGCCTCGGGCAACGACAACCCGGCAGCCATCGCGTGGCCACCAAACTTGCTGATCAACTGCGGATGACGCGCCGCCACGGCATCCAGCGCATCGCGAATATGAAACCCCGGCACCGAACGCGCCGAACCTTTGAGCATGCCCTCGCCGGCATCGGCGAAAGCGATGGTCGGCCGGTGGTAACGCTCCTTCAGGCGCGAAGCCAGAATCCCGATCACGCCCTGGTGCCAGTCGGCATCGAACAGGCACAGGCCATACGGCATCGACTCGACCGGCAGGTCCTTGAGCTGGGCCAGGGCCTCGCGCTGCATGCCCTGCTCGATGGACTTGCGGTCCTGGTTCAGGTCGTCCAGCTGTTGGGCCATGTCCTGGGCCAGCGCCGCGTCTTCGCACAGCAGGCATTCGATACCCAGGCTCATGTCATCCAGGCGCCCGGCAGCATTCAGCCGTGGACCGAGGATGAAACCAAGGTCAGTCGAGGTGATACGCCGGTGATCGCGACGGGCCACTTCGAGAATGGCCTTCAGCCCCGGGCGGGCGCGGCCGGCGCGGATGCGCTCCAGGCCCTGGTGCACCAGGATGCGGTTATTGGCGTCCAGCGGCACCACGTCGGCGACGCTGCCCAGGGCAACCAGGTCGAGCAGTTCACCGATGTTCGGCTGCGGCTGCGCCTCGTAACGGCCCAGGCTGCGCAGGCGTGCGCGCAGGGCCATCAGTACGTAGAAGATCACCCCTACCCCGGCCAGCGACTTGCTTGGGAAGCTGCAGCCCGGCTGATTGGGGTTGATGATGGCGTCGGCGTCGGGCAACTCCGCACCCGGCAGGTGGTGGTCGGTCACCAGCACCTTGAGCCCGGCAGCCTTGGCGGCGGCCACCCCGTCGACACTGGAAATGCCGTTGTCCACGGTGATCAGCAACTGCGGCTGGCGCTGCAGGGCCACCTCGACGATTTCCGGGGTCAGGCCATAGCCGTATTCGAAGCGGTTGGGCACCAGGTAATCGACATGGGCCGCACCCAGCAGGCGCAGGCCCAGCACACCGACGGTGCTGGCCGTGGCGCCATCGGCATCGAAGTCGCCGACGATCAGGATGCGCTGGCGCTGGTCTAGGGCCTCGACCAGCAGGTCGACGCCGGCCTCGATGCCCTTGAGCTGCTGGTACGGCAGCAGGCGCGCCAGGCTTTTGTCCAGCTCGGCCTCGCTCTGCACGCCGCGTGCGGCGTACAGGCGGGTCAGCAAGGGTGGCAGGTTACCCAGGAATGGCAGGGTCGACGGCAGGGGGCGGGGTTCGATGCGCATGGGTTGCTTCAGCCACGCTCACCGAGCAGCCACTGCAGTTGCACTTCATGCTGGCCACGGTCGTCGGTGACGAATACCGTGCCTTCGCTGATCATCACGTCCCACTTGATGCTGCGCGGCATGTCGGTGGCCAGGGTTTCCAGCACTTCTTGCGGCACAGCAGCAATGTTCAGGTTCTTCAGGCCCTTGACTGCAGGCACCACTTTGCCTTCCCACACCCGCAGGCTGCCGTAGGCCAGCAGGCTGGTGCGTTCGGTGCGACGCGAGCACCAGGTCAGGCGGTCGGCATCCGGCTGGCCGACTTCGATCCAGTGCAGTACACGGTCGTCCAGGCTCTTTTCCCACAGCGCCGGTTCATCGACATCCGACAGGCCACGGCCAAACGACAAGTTCTCGTTGTACCAGAGCGCATACGCCAGCAGCCGAACCGCCATGCGCTCTTCGGTTTCCGAAGGGTGGCGCGCGATGGTCTGCTTGACGCTTTCGTAGACGTTGCGATCAAGGTCGGTGAGATTCAGTTCGAACTTGTAGGTGGTGGACGGCTGGGCCATGGTCGACGGGCTTCGTGCAAAAGAAAAGTGGCACAGTCTAACCCATCCGCACCTTCCATGCGCCGCAGCAGTACCCGGCGAAACCGACGTGTGATAAAACCACGACTCTGCCCAACTGCCACGGATGCACCATGTCGACGCCCAGCAAACCCCTCGCCGGCCTTAAAGTTGTCGAACTCGGCACCCTGATCGCCGGGCCGTTCGCTTCGCGGATCTGTGCCGAATTCGGTGCCGAGGTGGTCAAGGTCGAATCGCCCGATGGCGGCGACCCGCTGCGCAAGTGGCGCAAGTTGTACGAGGGCACGTCGCTGTGGTGGTTCGTGCAGGCGCGCAACAAGCAGTCGCTCACCCTCAACCTCAAGCACCCCGAAGGCCGCGAGGTGCTGAAGAAGCTGCTGGCCGAAGCCGACATCCTGATCGAGAACTTCCGCCCGGGCGTGCTGGAAAAGCTCGGCCTGGGCTGGGACGTGCTGCATGCGCTGAACCCGCGCCTGGTCATGGTGCGCCTGTCTGGCTTTGGCCAGACCGGGCCGATGAAAGACCAACCCGGCTTCGGCGCAGTAGGCGAGTCAATGGGCGGCCTGCGCTACATCACCGGCTTCGACGACCGCCCACCGGTACGTACCGGCATTTCCATCGGTGACTCGATTGCTGCCCTGTGGGGGGTGATCGGTGCGCTGATGGCGCTGCGCCACCGGGAAGTCAACGGTGGCCAGGGCCAAGTGGTGGACGTGGCGCTGTACGAGGCGATTTTCGCCATGATGGAGAGCATGGTGCCGGAATTCGATGTGTTCGGCTTTATCCGCGAGCGCACCGGCAACATCATGCCCGGTATCACCCCCTCCTCCATCCACACCAGTGCCGACGGCAAGCATGTGCAGATCGGCGCCAACGGCGACGCGATCTTCAAACGCTTCATGCAGGCCATCGGCCGCGACGACCTGGCCAATGACACGACGCTGGCCACCAACGATGGCCGCGACCTGCGCCGCGATGAGCTGTACGGGGTAATCGACCGCTGGGCCAACAGCCTGCCGCTGGAGCAGCTGATGCAGGTGCTGAACACAGCCGAAGTCCCGGCCAGCCGCATTTATTCCGCCGAGGACATGTTCAACGACCCGCAGTACCTGGCACGGGAAATGTTTCTGCAGGCCAGGCTGCCGGACGGCAAACCGTTCAAGATGCCCGGCATCGTACCCAAGCTGTCGGACACCCCCGGTTCTACCGAGTGGGTCGGCCCGGCGCTGGGCGAACATACCGAGGCGCTGCTTGGCAAGCTGGGCTACGACGCGTCGGCCATCGCCAGCCTGCGCGCAGCAGGCACGGTCTGACCCTGGCGCGGCCCGGCTCCATGCGCCCTACCCGCTGCCTTCGCCGCCTGGCCCTGCTGTGCGGGCTGTTGGCTGCATTGCTGCTGCAGCCTGCCAGCGCCAAGGAGCGCCTGTTCTGGCTGGTGCGCGATCTGCCGCCGTTCACCATTTTCGAAGGCCCGGAAAAAGGCCAGGGCGTGGTCGACCAGCTGTTGCCGCGGCTGATCGGGCAAATGCCCGAGTACGACCACACCATCCTGCGGGTCACCCGCGCTCGCGGCATCCAGATGCTGCAGGATGGCAACACATTCACCTGCGACCCGACCCTGTTGTGGACACCGGAACGTGCCAAGTTCGTGCGTTTCTCCCTGCCATCGCTGGGTGTACTTAGCGGCGGCCTGGTGTTGCGCAAGGAAAACCAGGCGCTGGTGGCGCCGTACCTGGATGGCCAGCAAGTGGACTTGCACGGCCTGCTGAGCCAGGCCTCACTGAAGCTGGGGATTGTTGCCGAGCGCAGCTACGGCACGCAGATCGACAGCATTCTGCACCAGTTGCCCGACAGTGCGCTCAGCCGCCACTACGGCAGTGACGCTACCGCCAACCTGCTGCAAATGCAGCAACTGGGGCGCTTGCGCATGGTGCTGGGCTACTGGCCCGAGGTGCGCTACCTGATCCAGCAGCAAGGCGGCTCACTGGCTGATTACCAGTTTCACCCGGTACAGGGGGTGGAGCGCTATCAGTTTCTGCATGTGGGGTGTTCGGACAGCGAGCTGGGGCGTGCGGCGGTGGCGCATATCGACCAGTTGCTGCCGGCACTGCGCCGGGATGTGCTGCCGGGGTTGTATGCGCGCTGGCTGGACCCGGCGTTACAGGAAAGTTACCTGGAAGAGAGCAAGCGCTTCTTCGAAGCGCAATAGCTACGCCCTGCACGGACCTTTGTAGGAGCGGGGGGGGGGGGGGGGGGGGGGGGGGGGGGGGGGGGGGGG
>NZ_JACVZC010000202.1 GCF_016658545.1 Pseudomonas sp. S37
CGCCGGTGTTCGCGGCTAAAGCCGCTCCCACAGTGTCCCTGCTAATTCAATTAGTTAAGTGCAGTTCTGTGGGAGCCTCGGTTTTTTTGAACAAAACGATAGCGGCGTTGCGATCACTCAAGGCTCCAGAAGCTCGTTGAAAAAGCGGATGCCCATCTCGGCGTTGGTATGCACTCCCAGCACCTCCCCCGCCTCATTCTGCACCACGGTATGGCCACCTTCGATAGGCTTGCCGGTGCGTCGGTCCAGCGCTTGCATGCTGACTGGCAGGCTGAACAGCAAGCGCCCTTCACTGCTGCGTACTTGAATGTCGGCCGGATAATGCACCGGGCCAAAATCGACCGCATGGTTCAGGAAGCCATCCCAGCTGCGCGCCGGTCCATAAGGCTGCGCCATGCGCATGCTCAGCCAGCGCAGCTCCATGCCCAGCACCTGGACCGGGGTATCTTCGGACCTCGCCTCCCACAGAGGGGCGCTGGAGAACACCCTCACCGGCCCAGGCCAGACGATGCCACCCAACGCCGTACCCGGCGCCAGATGACACTGATGCAGCTTCCATTCAGAAAATTTGAAATGTGCGCCGAAAGGAAACTCGAACTCGACCTCCCCAGGCTCGCATTTCCAACCTTCCAGTACATGCGCAGAGACGGTTTCGATCGTGGCATTGCCGTGGCCCTGCCACAGTTCCAGACGCCGAATGGGCATGCCCATGATGGTCCCCGGCGTGCGGTCGAACTCGGCGTGTTTCAGGCTCTGTATGCCGTAGGGGACAGGCTTGCCGCTGTAATCCACCCTGTCGTCGAGGTTGTCCAGGTGCACCTGGGTGCCCGCTGGCAGTACCAGGTCGCCCAGCACTTCTTCATGTTCAAGCCGCGGGTTGTGTGCGCGCCACTGCTGCCAGTGGCTGAACTCCGACTCGACGTAAGGCACGCTACCGACCGCCAGCAACACCGCCAGCAGGCCGAAGCGCCAACGCCGCGCCAGCACGTAGCGCCGGCTACGCGGAATCAGCAGGGCAATCAGGCAGGCGGTGAACAGCCAGAGAAACACTTCGGAAAAGATGTAGATCATGTAGCCGAGCAGCATGATCGGCATATCGACGGGAATCATGAACGTCCTTGTGAACCCTGATACAGACGGCGCAGAATAAACCAGGCTGTGGCGCGGTCCCAGCCTTGGCTAATCAAGGAAACCACTTGGCATGATGCCCGCAAGAATTCTGTTGTTTGCCACACTGCTGGCGCTGGGCGGCTGCTTCAGTACCATCGGCCACATGAGCGGTGAGCGCTGCGTGTACCACGGCACCCGCGCGTCCTGGGCGTGGGCGAACCACCCCGACACACTCAGCAGTTGGCCATTCCTGATCGATGCTCCCTTCTCGTTCGTGCTCGACACCGTGCTGCTGCCCTACGACCTGACAGCCTTCTTGCCGGAGGACTTGGGCGGCGATCCTTACGAGTGCACGATCAAGGGTGGGTTGAACGTGATCATGTGAAGGTAACTGCCAAGCCTACGCCATGGCGTTGCGCAAGTTGGCCTTACGCCAGGCCAGCCGCCCCAGCGTGATCGACCAGTTGAGCAAGGACACCCCCAACAGTATCAGCAGCATCATCGACAAGCCTTGGTCGATGATGATCTTGCCGGCCAGAAACGGGAACCCGAACACGCCGACAAAATAGGCAAGGCTGAACAGCAGCAGTGACTGGGTCGTGGTGCCTTCGGGCGCTTCGTTCGCCGCCAGGCCGTTGATCACCGAGTAGGTCAGGCCATAGCCGATACCCAGCACCAGCGCAGCCAGGATGTAGCCGAAGTTGCCGGCGACGAAGTACTTGAACATCAACATCGACACCACGATCAGCCCCGACAGCAGGCACGACATCCAATAAGGATCGCGCCTCACCACCAGCCCGGCCACCAACATGCGCCCGGCGATGGCAGCGCTCATGAAGCCAATGAAGAATATCGAGTAGTCGAGAGCCTTTTCATGGGCATAGCTGGTCTGGAAACTTGATAGCCCGCCAAAGATCGCCCCGCCCAGGCCAACCATGACAATCGGGAACACGGCCTTTGAGCCGAGGACTTTGCGGGTTGCCTGCCAGGACAGCCTGGACACCGCTGCACTGAAGCGATCGGGCAGGCGGCCCAACGCACCGGCCATTCGCCAGAACAGCACCACCCCGACCAGGCTGGCCAGCGCAGCCACAAAGAAGGTTGCCGTGACTGGCAGGCCCAACTGGCTGGCCATACGCCCCACCAAAGGTGCCGAGCCGATGCCGCTCATCATGCTGCCCGAGAGCAGTGCGAAGTACCGCGAGCGCTGTGCCGGCGCAACGATCGTCGCCACGATGATCGGGCCCAGGGTGTAGAAGACGCCCCAGCCGACGCCCAGCAGCAAGCCGAACAGCATCATCAGTTGCATATGGCCGGCACTCGCGGCGAACCCCAGGTTGGCAATGACCAGCGCCAGGCCGCACAGCGCGATGGCCCGCGCGGCCCCCAGGCGATCGGACAAGTGCCCGGAAACCAGCACGGCAGCAAATGTACTCAGCATCGCGGCCGAGATCACATGGCCGGCGTCCTGTTCGTTGCCGCCATGGCCAGCGACCAGCAAGGCCAGCAGGAAGGTCGAGCCGTAAGACAGCGACAGCAGGTAACTGGCAAAACAGAACAAGCTGAACAGCGGTTTTGAAACGACCACACTGCGTTCATCCTGGGCAAGCATGAGAAACCCTGAGTAGTTGGACCGAGCGCGCAGTGTGCGTGGCAGGCGGAAACAGGGTAAATCCAGGATTCATGATCTTAAGGTGAGTTGCGGCCAACCTAAGCAGGTCTTGCCCAGTACCTGTAGGAGCGGGTTCACCCGCGAAGAAGACAACTCGGTCGCTGGCACCGGCTTTGCCGGTGTTCGCGGGTAAACCCGCGCCTACAAGGGCACGCGCAGGCATTGAAAGGTCAGCCCAGCGGCCAGAAGGTTTCGCAGAAACTGGTCATCCCGTCATGGAAGCGCCGCAGCTTTGCATCTTTCCAGTAAACGGACATCAGCAGAAAAGGCGCATTCACGCAGCAGAAGGCGAAAACGCCCCAGAAACCGAGGCCGAGCAGCAATATTGCAGAGCCCACAAGGACCACTGCCGCTATGAGCAAGTAGCCGATTCTTAGCGGTATGAAGCTTCTGCGCTCAGTGTCTATATCTCTCAAGATACGCATTGAATCAACTACCCGATGAGATACGTTAAAACCAGCGTTCAGGGCTGGAGACAGCCCCGCCAGGGGGCTGTCGTCCAAGTGGGCACAGGGTAGCGGACTGGGCTCAGTCGGCAGCCTGTACCGCTGCAGCGTCGGCGGCAGGGGCTGGCGCCTGTGCTTTTGCCTTCGCCCGGTTACGGCGTTCCTGGCTACGGTGCCGCGAAGCCTGCTGCTTGGCATGCAGTGCCTGGGCAGCGGTCACGGTGCCGGCGGCCTGGCCATTCAGGTCCAGGCGCGGTGCGTCCTCGACCATGCTTGCCCAGTACCGCGCACCCCGGCACCAGGTAGAGATACCCAGTTTCAGCTGTTCGCGGGTCAGGCCAAGCAGCTCCAGGTGTTGCTCGGCATCCTTGAAAATGCCCTCCTTGAGCGGCACCTTGGGGGCCGGGTTGACCGGGAAGGCCAGTGGAAAATGCTTTTGCAAAGGCCAGATCGCAGCCACCGCCGGATCCTGCTCGCGCGGCTTCGCCTGCGGGGACGGCTTGCGCTTTGGCTGCTTTGGCTGCTGTGCGCTGTCGGCCTTTACCTGCTGTTTTTCCGCCCGCAGGCGGTCGCGTAGCTCTGCTAGTTGTTCAAAACCCATCGTTCAATTCACTGCTTGAAGTTGATTGCGTGGTGCAAGGATAACCCATGCAGCCACTTCATTGTTCGCAGGTCATCTTTCCATCAGCTGAATACCCAAAGCACGCGTGTGGGTTTGTCGGTCAGATTGGCGTAGCGAAAGCTTGCATGGGGCTGCAACTGAAAGCTGTCACTGGCGCGCAGCGTTACCGGCTCACCGCCGCCCAGCCACACGGTCAGCTCGCCCTCAAGCACGAAGCAGCCCTGCTCCGAGCTGTCGTCCAGGTACTCCTCGCCACTGCTCGCGCCCGGCTCCAGGTGGCTGTCGAGCATGGAGAACGCGCCACTGATGGTAGGGGATGCCAGCACGTCGGTAATGCCACCGGCCAGGTGCAGGGTGCGGCGCTCGTGAGGGCGGGTGACCCAATCGAGTTCGCGGGGTTTGTCCAGCTTGTAGAAATAGGCGGTGGAGACACCGAGTTCTTCGCTGATGGCCGTGAGGTCGGCCACAGTCGGGCGTGATACGCCCCGCTCGACCTGGGACAGAAAGCCCACCGAACGGCCGATGCGCTGTGCCAGCTCGCCCAGGGTCAGGCCTTTGAACTTGCGCAGGTCGCGAATCAGTACTGCCAGGCCTTCGATTTCTTCGTGCACTTTCATAGTTGAATCGCGACTTTCGGACGGGAAAAGAATGCCCTGAAAAGTACATGATTCGAGTTGCAAAGCAAAATGCTTCACGCAGGGATTAACGCGGTCGATGTAGGAGCGGCCTTGCGTCGCGATGGGCTGCGCAGCAGCCCCAGGATTTC
>NZ_JACVZC010000203.1 GCF_016658545.1 Pseudomonas sp. S37
CCCCCCCCCCCCCCCCCCCCCCCCCCCCCCCCCCCCCCGCTCCTACAAGGCCCGCGCCTGGCGGGGAAATCCGCCATTCAGCGGCGATGTATCGAGCCCCTGTGGCGGATTGCCGCCATGCGACCCGCAGCCCCACCCCTTGTTCATTGCCCCATCCCCAGTTGGCACATTCCCTGCTCCAGGCGGCGCGCGTGTACACAACAACTGGATAACATCAATGAAGAAAATCCTGCTGACCTTCCTCTGCCTGGGCGTCATCGGCTGCTCCAGACCCGCCGAGCCGGAAAAGACCGTCGACGTGCTGCTGATCGGTGGCGGCATCATGAGTGCCAGCCTGGGCACCTACCTCACCGAGCTGGAGCCGTCCTGGACGGTCGACGTCTACGAACGCATGGGCCAGGTTGCCGAAGAAAGCTCCAACGCCTGGAACAATGCCGGTACCGGCCACTCCGCGTTCTGCGAGCTGAACTACACCAGCGTCGGCAAGGATGGCAGCATCGACATCAGCAAGGCCGTCGGGGTCAACGAGCAGTTCGAGGTGTCCAAGCAGTTCTGGGCCTATCAGGTCGAACAGGGCGTGCTCAGCAACCCGAAGTCGTTCATCAACAATGTGCCGCACATGAGCTTTGTCTGGGGCGACGAGAACATTGCCTTCCTGCACCAGCGCGTCGATGCCCTGCAGCACAGTTCGCTGTTCCGCGGCATGGAAATCTCCGAAGACCGCGAGCAGATTCGCCAGTGGGCGCCGCTGGTGATGGAGGGCCGTGACCCGCAGCAGAAAGTGGCTGCTACGCACATGGCCATCGGCACCGACGTGAACTTTGGCGAAATCACCCGTCAGCTGTTTGCGGCCATGACCCGTAGCCCCAACGTATCGCTGAACCTGCGCCATGAGGTGCGCGACATCGTGCGTAACGAAGACGGCACCTGGCATGTGGTCGTGGCTGACCTGGCCAACGGCGGCACGGAAAAGGCGGTCAACGCCCGCTTCGTGTTCATCGGTGCAGGTGGTGGTGCGTTGAAGCTGCTGCAGAAGTCAGGCATTCCCGAGGCCGAGGGTTATGCCGGTTTCCCGGTGGGTGGCCAGTTCCTGATGACCGACAACCCTGACCTGGTCGCCCGCCACCAGGCCAAGCTATATGGCAAGGCCTCGGTCGGCGCACCGCCGATGTCGGTTCCGCACCTCGACACGCGGATGATCGACGGCAAGCAGGTGCTGCTGTTCGGGCCGTTCGCCACCTTCTCAACCAAGTACCTCAAGCACGGTTCGTTGCTGGACATGTTCGCCTCGCTGAACAGCCACAACGTGCTGCCAATGGTCAATGCCGGTATCGACAACATCGACCTCAGCACTTACCTGATGGGGCAGTTGATGCTCAGCTTCGATGACCGCATGAACGCGCTGCGCGAGTATTTCCCCAATGCCAAGAACGAAGACTGGAAGCTGCTGCAGGCTGGCCAGCGGGTGCAGGTGATCAAGAAGGACCCGGTCCTGGGGGGTGTGTTGCAGTTCGGTACTGAAGTGGTGGCGGCGCAGGACGGCAGCATCGCTGCGTTGTTGGGGGCTTCGCCGGGTGCTTCGACTGCGGCGCCGATCATGCTCAGCGTGCTGGAAAAGACCTTCAAGGACCGCATCCAGACGCCGGCCTGGCAAGCCAGGCTCAAGGAGATCGTGCCCAGCTACGGGCAGAAGCTGAACAACGACCTGGCGCTGACCAACCAGACCCGTGCGTGGAGCAGTGAGCGCTTGCAGCTGTTGCATGTGCCGGTGGCAGAAAACTGATGGTTTGATGCGGCCGCTCCCACAAAAAAAGCCCGCACATGGCGGGCTTCTTGATGAGGATCTGGTCGGAGAGACAGGATTCGAACCTGCGGCCTTCTCGTCCCGAACGAGACGCGCTACCTGGCTGCGCTACACTCCGATGAACAAAATCCTACTGCATCCGGTTTTGGCCAGCAAGCCCTTGTTGTTGAAAGGGCCTTTGCCAAAACCGGGGCCAGATCACAGCTCTTTGACGGTGCGGATCTGGTCTTTGTTCAGGCGCGTACGCTTGCCGTCCAGTTGCTCGAATTCGTAGAAACCGGAGTCTTCATCGTACTTCGGCGTGTCGGTGGCCTGGATCTCGCGGCCGTCGTTCAGGGTAATGACGGTCGGCGAGGCACAGCCGGCGAGGGCGCCCAAGCCAAGGACGAGCAGGAAGGCGGGAAGGGTCCGTTTGATCATCGTTATTCTCCAATTGCGATGGTGCTGGATGACAGTTATGACGCAGCACGTTAGTGCAAGTTCACTCCAAGTGCAGCATAGCGACAAATCCGTGCCGTTGACCCAAGGCAAGCCGGATGGGCGCAGGGGTCGGAAAAGTCGCGCTGTGATATAAATGCGGCCATCCATCTTCTGGTGACCGACACCCATGAAAGCCAAGGCAGATACCCCCTTCGTGCCGCTGAACATCGCCGTGCTCACGGTCAGCGACACCCGCACGTTTGAAACCGACACCTCCGGGCAGATGTTCGTCGACCGCCTGAGCGCCGCCGGCCACCGCCTGGCTGAGCGTGTGCTGCTCAAAGACGACCTTTACAAGATTCGCGCCCAGGTCGCCACCTGGATTGCCGCTGACAGCGTGCAGGTCGTGCTGATCACTGGCGGTACCGGCTTCACCGGCCGCGACAGTACCCCCGAGGCGGTGGCCTGCCTGCTGGACAAGCAGGTGGATGGTTTCGGCGAGTTGTTCCGGCAGATTTCCGTACCAGACATCGGCACGTCCACCGTGCAGTCGCGTGCCTTGGCCGGGCTGGCCAACGGCACCCTGGTGTGCTGCCT
This sequence comes from Pseudomonas sp. S37, assembly GCF_016658545.1. Lineage (GTDB taxonomy): Bacteria > Pseudomonadota > Gammaproteobacteria > Pseudomonadales > Pseudomonadaceae > Aquipseudomonas. The sequence goes on from NZ_JACVZC010000203.1 coordinate 2,822, forward strand.
GCCGGGCTCGACCAATGCCGTGCGCACCGGCTGGGACGGCATCCTCGCCGAACAGCTCGACGCCCGTCATCGCCCCTGCAACTTCGTACCACACCTGAAGCAGGCAGCGGCCTGTGACAGCCGTGGCTGAGGTCAGCCAGGCCCGGCCGTTGATGCCGGTGGAGCAAGCGCTGGAGCAACTGCTGGCATTGGCCGAGGCGGCACCGATCCGCGAAACCGAAAACCTGCCCCTTGCCGAGGCTGAAGGCCGCGTGCTGGCCACCGACCTGGTGGCCTCGCTCGACCTGCCGCCTTGGCCGAACAGTGCCATGGACGGCTACGCCTTGCGCCTGGCTGACTGGCAGGGCCAGCCGTTGCCGGTCAGCCAGCGGATTTTTGCCGGCCATGCGCCACAGCCGCTGCAACCGGGCACCTGCGCGCGCATCTTTACCGGCGCACCCGTGCCGGAAGGTGCCGACTGCGTCGAGATGCAGGAAAACACTGAAGTGCTTGAAGATGGCCGGGTTCGCTTTCTTGAGCCGCTGCAAACCGAGCAGAACATTCGCCCCCAGGGCCAGGAAACCCGCAAGGGTGAGCAGGTGATGAACGCCGGCACCCGCCTTGGGCCGATCGAGCTGGGCCTGGCGGCCACCTTGGGCCATGGCCGCCTGGACGTGGTACGCAAGGTGAAAGTGGCCGTACTGTCCACGGGCGACGAACTGGTCGAGCCCGGCCTGCCGCTGGGGCCTGGGCAAATCTACAACAGCAACCGCAGGCTGCTGGTCAGTTGGTTGCAGCGGCTGGGTTGCGAGGTGGTCGATGCCGGTATCCTGCCGGATGACTTGGTGCGTACCCGCGCCTGCCTGGGCGGGCTGGGCCATGTCGACCTGATCCTCTCCACTGGCGGGGTTTCGGTGGGCGAGGCTGACTACCTCGGCGCTGCCCTGCGCGAAGCGGGCGAGCTTGTATTGTGGAAGTTGGCGATCAAACCGGGCAAGCCGCTGACCTTCGGCCACTTCCAGGGCGTGCCGGTGATCGGCCTGCCGGGTAACCCGGCCTCGACCCTGGTCACTTTCGGCCTGCTGACCCGGCCCTACCTGTTGCGGCGCCAAGGGGTGGCCGACGTTACGCCACTGCGCTTCGACATGCCGGCGGGCTTTGACTGGCCCAAGCCTGGCACGCGCCGTGAATACCTGCGCGCGCGCATCGAGCAGGGCCAGGTGCGCATCTACAAGAACCAGAGTTCGGGTGTGCTGCGCAGCGCGGCCTGGGCTGAGGGGCTGGTGGAGGTGCGCGAAGGCAGCACGCCGAAACCGGGTGACAGCGTGCCGTTCATTCCCTTCAGCGAGCTACTTGGCTGAGCGCCCCAGCCAGGCACCGGCCAGCGGCGCTGCCTCGGCGGGCGCCGCCTGGGTCAGGCGCATGTGCACGGTTTCCAGTTGCTGGGCGGCCACGCTCCAGTCGTGGGGGGGGGGGGGGGGGGGGGGGCCCCCCCCCCCCCCCCCCCCGCCCGGCGCCCCCCGGGGGGGG
>NZ_JACVZC010000204.1 GCF_016658545.1 Pseudomonas sp. S37
TCACCTCCCTCCGCATGCCCTTCGCTCGGCCTCCTGAAGTCGCAATCTGCGTCGCCTGAACTACCGCGCGTTTAGAAGCAAGATCAAAAGCCGAAGCAAGTGCAAGTGCAGTAGCCGCGCCTGGCGTCATTTACGCAGCGGATCATCCCAAAAATGCCGCTCGGCCTCTTGCTGGATATCCGCCCGGCTCAACCCCAGGTCATGCAGGGTCGCATCACTGAGGCGGGCCAGTTCCTGACGCTGGCGGTACAGTTGCAGCCAGCGCGCGGGGCGCTGCAAGGCCGCGTGCCACAGGTGGTTCAGGGTAAAGGCAGGTTGCTGGATGCTGCTGACATGACCTTTCATCGTGAAGCCCTCCGTGTTGATGGCCTCAGTGTCATGCCGGGCATAAGATCAATCCAACGAATGTTTCTGATGCAATGCATCTCGGAGATTGATGCAATGTCCCAGTACCAGAGCCTCGATGCGGACGTACTGCGCACCTTCGTCGCCATCGCCGAGCAAGGCGGCTTCACCCGCGCCGGCGAGGTGGTCAACCGCACGCAGTCGGCGGTGAGCATGCAGATGAAACGCCTGGAGGAAGACATCCTGCAGCGCCAGCTGTTCGAGCGTGATGGCCGCCAGGTGCGGCTGACCGCTGAAGGCCAGGTGTTGCTGGGCTATGCCAGGCGCATCCTCAAGCTGCATGGCGAGGTGTTCAACACCCTGCGCATGCCGCACATGGTCGGGCTGGTGCGCATCGGTACGCCGGATGACTATGCCATGCGCTTTCTGCCAACCATTCTGTCGAGTTTTGCCCAGGCCTACCCGCTGGTGCAGGTGGAGGTACATTGCGACTCGTCCAAACAGCTGATGCTGCGCCAGGACCTGGACCTGACCATCGTCACCCGCGAGCCGGGCAACGAAATTGGCCAGCTGCTGCGCCAGGAACGCCTGGTTTGGGCCGCCGCCGAAGGCTTCTGCCCACAGGAACAACGGCCAATGCCGGTGGCGTTGTTCAATACCGACTGCTTTTGCCGGGCCTGGACCTGCAATGCGCTGGAGGCACAGGGCATCGATTACCGCATCGCCTACACCAGCCCGAGCCTGGCCGCGATCTTTGCCATCGTCACGGCGGGGCTGGCGGTGACGGCGCAGTTGCAGAGCCTGATTGGCGGAAACATACGGATTCTGGGTGAAAAAGAAGGGTTGCCGCAGCTGCCGGTAGCCAATGTGATGCTGGTGCGCAGCACCCAGAACCCCTCGCCGATTACTGATTGCATGGCCGGCTATATCGTCGAAGGGTTCAAGTAAGCCGGGGCCGCTTCGCACCCCATCGCGACGCAAAGCGGCCCCAAATTCTCAAAGTTCGAAACCAAGCATCACCGCACACACCACCAAAAACACACAGAACATCGCCCGCAACACCTTCTCCGGCAACGCATGGGCCAACTTCACCCCCCAGCTGATGCTAAGCAAGCCACCCACCGCCAACGGCAGCCCCACACCCCAGACAACACTGTGATGCACCCCGTACGTCACCAAGGTGACCAAGGTACTGGGCGCCGCCAGCGCCAGCGACAGCCCCTGCGCCACCACCTGGGTCGTGCCGAACACACTGGTCAGGATCGGTGTGGCCACCACGGCCCCGCCCACCCCGAACAAACCGCCCATGGTGCCGGAAAAGCCCCCCAGCACACCCAGCCACGGCCACGCATAGCGCATCTCGGCACTGGCCGGCGCCACCTTCATGAACATCCGCGCCACATTCCACACCGCCAGTGCCACCAGGAAGCCGACAAAGCCCTGGCGCATGGAATGCGCGTCCAGCCCCACCGCCCAGATCGACCCCAGCCAGGCAAACACGAAGCTGCACAGCGACAGCGGCACAGCATGGCGCAACTCGATGCGGTTGCGCTGGTGATAACGCCACAGCGCCAGCAGCACGTTCGGCACCACCATCACCAGCGCCGTACCCTGCGCCAGTTGCTGGTCCAGGCCAAACAGCACGCCCAACGCCGGGATCGCGATCAGCCCGCCGCCAATGCCGAACAAGCCCCCCATGGTGCCCAGGGCAGCGCCCAGCACGATATACAACAACCACTCGATCATCAGGGCCTCGTTCGCCTGTACAGATAATGCGAGCATGCTAACGATTGCGCGCTGGCGGGGAAACGCACAGCAGCGCACAATGGCTGTGCGTTTTTCGCAAAAGCAAGGCAGCCATGAGCCCCGATACCCTTACCGACCAGTTGAGCCTGTTCCTCGATGTGCTGGAGACTGGCAGTTTCTCGGCCGCTGCCCGCCGCCACCCGCTGACGCCGTCCGCCGTGGCGCGGCGCATCGATAACCTGGAAAGCGCCGTGGGCAGCCGCCTGTTCACCCGCAGCACCCATGCTGTGCGTGCAACCCCTGCGGGCAACGCCTTTGCCGAGCGGGCCAGGCGCATCATCGAAGAGCTGCGCCTGGCCCGCGCCGAAGCGGTGTCGTTGAGCAATGCCCCGGAAGGGCTGATCCGTATCGACGCCCCCGCCGCGTTCGGCCGCCGCCACCTGGCCCCGGCCATTGCCGACTTCCTGGTGGCCTACCCGGGCCTGGACGTGCAACTGCGCCTGATCGACAGCTTCGTCGACCTGCACGGCAGCCACCTGGGCGAGGTCGACCTGGTGCTGCGCGCCGGCCCGCTGGCCGACACCCGCCTGGTCGCCACGCCGCTGGCTTACATGGTGCGCATCGCCTGCGCCAGCCCGGCCTACCTGGCCAGCCGCGGCATACCCACCTGCCCCAGCGAACTGCCCGGGCACGACGGCCTCGACTGGGACGGCCTGGCGCCACCCTTCGCCTGGCGCTTCGAGGTGGCCGGGCAAACCCGCCTGTACCGCCCGGCGCGCATGCGCATGGCCGCCAACAACGCCGAAACCCTGCTGTTTGGCGCGCTCGCCGGCCTGGGCATTGCCCACCTGCCCACTTGGCTGATCAGCGAATACCTGTTGCGTGGCGAGTTGCTGCCCTTGTTTTGCGACGGCGGCCTGCCTGAAGCCGAAACCAGTGGCATCTATGCACTGCGCCTGGAACATGAAACGAACTCTCGCAGCCGTTTGCTGCTCGAATTCCTCAAGAGCCGCTTCAGCCCGATTCCACCCTGGGACCTGGCCCTGCGCAGTGAACTGCGCGAGTAATGCGCGCACTAATGATCAGCGTGCCAGAATTTCCCATTGATGACCTTCAAGGACCTGCATGAACGCCGACACCCAAGCCTCCTGTGACGAGCTGCTGCTGGACAACCAGGTCTGTTTCGCCCTGCACTCCACCTCGTTGCTGATGACCAAGGTCTACAAACCGCTGCTGCAGGCGCTGGGCCTGACGTACCCGCAATACCTGGCCATGCTCGTGCTGTGGGAGCGTGACGGGCTTACTGTGGGCGAAATCAGCCAGCACCTGCTGACCGACCCCGGCTCGCTGACCCCACTGCTCAAGCGCCTGGAAAGCGAAGGCCTGCTGCAGCGCAACCGCAGCCGCGAAGATGAACGGGTGGTGCTGGTGCAACTGACCGACAAGGGCCGCGCCCTGCAACAGCAGGCCAAGGAGGTGCCACAGTGCATCCTCAAGGCCAGCGGGCGCAGCCTGCAGCAGTTGCAGCAACTGCAAGCCGACCTGCTGAACCTGCGCGAAAGCCTGCAAAAAAACCTCTGACGGCTAAGCTATGCAATGGCCGTTCGGCTGAACGGTGAATATTTATCTTGCGCGCTAACTAATTGCGCGCTAATTTAAATCCCACACCAACCCGCGCCCTCCTCCAACGGGAGCGCACAGCACATTAGCGAGGCTCAAGATGCAAAAGGTCACTCCGCTGTACATCGCAGAAGCTACCTCCACCGGTGGGCGCGACGGCAAATCCCGCTCCAGCGACGGCAAGCTGGAAGTCAAGCTGAGCACCCCCAAGGAACTGGGCGGCGCAGGCGGTGATGGCACCAACCCCGAGCAGATGTTCGCTGCCGGTTACTCGGCATGCTTCATCGGTGCCCTGAAGTTCGTGGCCGGGCAAGAGAAGAAAGCCCTGCCGGCAGATGCCTCGATCACCGCCAAGGTGGGCATTGGCCAGATCCCGGGTGGTTTCGGCCTGGACATCGACCTGCACATCAACCTGCCGGGCCTGGCCCAGGCCGATGCCGAAGGGCTGGTGGAAAAGGCGCACAAGGTGTGCCCGTATTCCAATGCCACCCGCGGGAATGTGGATGTGCGCCTTCACGTGACTGTCTGAAGCCCACGCGGTCCCCTGTAGGAGCGGCCTTGTGTCGCGATGGGCCGCAAAGCGGCC
>NZ_JACVZC010000205.1 GCF_016658545.1 Pseudomonas sp. S37
GTCCCCTTCGTCTAGTGGCCTAGGACACCGCCCTTTCACGGCGGTAACAGGGGTTCGAGTCCCCTAGGGGACGCCATTTTTACCCGCGTTTTGCGGGACTTTGAAGGCTCATTCGATTATTGAATGGGCCTTTTGTTTTTCTACCCTCCTCAAAATGCTCCGCCGACCAACGGCCGCAGATTCTGCTTGCCAAAAAATATGATAGGAATAATATTTCGATCATCATATTTTGCTTGGCGATTGCCCTCATGAGCGACAAGAAGAGCAGAACCCGCGAACGCATCCTGCAGGCGGCACGCAGTGCGCTGATCCAGCATGGCCCGGCCGAGCCCAGTGTCAGCCAGGTGATGGGGGCTGCTGGCCTGACCGTAGGCGGCTTCTATGCCCACTTCGACAGCAAGGACGAGCTGATGCTCGAAGCTTTCCGCCAGTTGCTGGGCGAGCGTCGGGCGCTGCTTGCCCAGGTCGACCCGAACCTTGATGGCGCTGAGCGACGTGCGCTGGTCGGCGCTTTCTACCTGTCGCGCAAACACCGTGATGCCGAAGTGCATGCCTGCCCGCTGCCCAATTCGCTGGGCGAGATGCAGCGCCTGCCAGAGGTGTTCCGTGATGTGCTGGCCGAGCACATCGAATTGATGACCGCTGCCATGGTTGACCGCCCTGAAGATGCCGACAAGGCGCTGGCTGATCTGGCGCTGATGGTCGGTGGAATTGCCCTGGCGCGTGCATTGGGTAGCAACGAACTTTCTGACCGTATTCTGCGCGCCGCCAAATCGGCGGTGGTATGAACCCCTGGAGCATGGCGATGACCACGTTGAGCTGGATTCGCGGTGTCAATGGCACCTTGGGCCGCCTGGCCCCCGAACATGTCGCGGGCAAGATGCGCCGTGCGTTCATGACCCCACGCAACCTGCCACCGCGCCAGTGGGAGTTGCCTATGCTGGCCAGTGCCGAACGCATCACCCTGCGTTTTGGCCTGTCGGCCTTGCGCTGGGGCCAAGGGCCGACTGTGCTGCTGATGCACGGTTGGGAAGGGCGCCCGACCCAGTTTGCGGCCTTGATCGAAACCCTGGTCAATGCGGGGCACACCGTGGTCTCGCTGGAGGGCCCGGCGCATGGCCGTTCGCCAGGTGAGCAGGCACATGTGGTGCTGTTTGCCCGGGCGCTGCTGGAAGCCGCTGCCGAGTTGCCGCCATTGCGTGCGGTGATTGGCCATTCGATGGGCGGTGCCAGTGTGCTGCTGGCCTTGCAGATGGGCTTGCGTGCGGAAGCGGCGGTGAGCATTGCCGCCCCGGCGCGGTTGCTTGGCGTGATGCGTGACTTTGCCCGTCGCCTGGGGCTGCCGGCGCGAGCGCGGGCGGCGTTCATTCGCCAGGTGGAGCGCGACCTGGGCATGCAGATTGCGCGGCTGGATGTGAGTGGCTATCAGCTGGAGCTGCCGGGGCTGGTGGTGCATGCTGCCGATGATGCGCTGGTGCCGGCCGATGAGGCCCAGGTTATTCACAAGGCCTGGTTCGACAGCCGCTTGTTGATGCTGGACGAGGGCGGCCATCAGCGGGTGCTGGCTGACCCCCGGCTGAGTGAAGCCGTGCTCGAATTGCTGGCCCGGGCCGCTGCGCCCGCGCGGCAAAGCGCCTAGTTACAGGCCTTATGCGGTGGGTGTAGGAGCGGCCTTGCGTCGCGATGGGCTGCGTAGCGGCCCCGACGATCTGCGCCGAGGCTGAGATTTTGGGGCTGCTGCGCAGCCCATCGCGACGCAAGGCCGCTCCTACACCGACCGCATAAGGCTCGGAAGGGCTGGACATTACCCCACAGGTCGCTGCTAAATCCCCTTTTCTGCCAAGGAAGCGAACATGAGCTGGGACCTGGCAACACCCTTCGTCATCGACCTGCGCGTCGGCAGCGAGGACATCGACGGCCTCGGCCACGCCAACAACGCGGTCTACGTTACCTGGCTGGAGCGCTGCGCCTGGCGCCACTCCCAGCGCCTGGGCCTGGACCTGGCCGAGTATCGTCGGCTGGACCGGGCCATGGCCGTGGTGCGCCACGAAATCGACTACCTGGCCGCCGCCTACGAAGACGACGAACTGCAACTGGCCACCTGGATCATTGACTGGGACCAGCGCCTGCGCATGACCCGGCGTTTCCAGCTCAAGCGCCCGCGTGACGGCGTGACCTTGCTGCGCGCGCAAACCACCTTCGCCTGCATCGAGCTGTCCAGCGGCAAACCGCGGCGCATGCCGGCAGAATTTCTCGACGGTTACGGCCCGGCGCTGATCGGCGCCTGAAACACCGGCAATTTTTGCTAGACTGCCGGCTTTTTCCGCCGAGACCCCGACATGCAAATTGCCCTGGCCCCCATGGAGGGGCTGGTCGACAACATCCTGCGCGACGTGCTGACCCGCGTGGGCGGTATCGACTGGTGCGTCACCGAGTTCATTCGCGTGTGCGACCGCCTGTTGCCGCCTGCCTCGTTCCACAAGCTGGCGCCCGAGCTGCGCCAGGGCGCACTGACGGCTGCCGGGGTGCCGATGCGCGTGCAACTGCTGGGCTCGGACCCGGTGTGCCTGGCAGAAAACGCTGCACTGGCCTGTGAGTTGGGTGCACCGGTGATCGACCTGAACTTTGGTTGCCCGGCCAAGACCGTGAACAAGTCGCGCGGTGGCGCGGTGCTGCTCAAGGAGCCGGAACTGTTGCACGCCATCGTGCGTGAGGTGCGCCGTGCGGTGCCGGCGCATATCCCGGTGACCTCGAAGATGCGCCTGGGCTTCGACAGCCCCGATGGCGCGCTGGAATGTGCCACGGCGCTGGCCGAAGGCGGTTCGGCGCACTTGGTAGTGCATGCGCGGACCAAGGTCGAAGGTTACAAGCCGCCGGCCCACTGGGAATGGGTGGCGCGCGTGCAGGATGTGGTCAAGGTGCCGGTCTTCGCCAATGGCGAGATCTGGACCGTGGATGATTGGCGGCGCTGCCGTGAAGTCAGCGGCGCCGAGCACATCATGCTCGGCCGTGGGCTGGTGTCGCGCCCGGACCTGGGCCTGCAGATTGCCGCGGCGCGTGATGGCCGCGAGTACCAGCCGATGAGCTGGGATGACCTGCTGCCGTTGCTACGTGAGTTCTGGCGCCAGGCCCAGGCCAAGCTGTCGCCGCGCTATGCGCCGGGGCGCATGAAACAGTGGCTGGCGATGCTGACCCGCGGTTATCCCGAGGCGGTGGTGTTGTTTGCCGAGTTGCGGCGGGAGGATGATTGCGCGCGGATCAGCCGGTTGCTTGGGGTTGATGCGGTTTCCTTCGAAGCTTGTGTTGCCTGATCGGGCCTATTCGCGGGTAAATCCGCTCCTACACAGGCATGTGCCGCTTACGCAACCGATGTAGGAGCGGGTTTACCCGCGAAGAGGCCATCAAACCCAAAGCAACAATCCAAATTTTTTCACCCATCCCCTTGAAAGCCTTCCCTCCGGCCATATCTCTTGAGTACGCGATGCCGAAGTCGGGTCGCGTAATGACTTACTTGCTGAATCTCAGGAGTTTATGACCATGACCACCGCTTTCTCTCTTGCTCCACTGTTCCGCCACTCCGTTGGTTTCGACCGTTTCAACGACCTGTTCGAATCCGCGGCACGTAACGAGGCCGGCAGCAGCTACCCGCCCTACAACGTGGAAAAGCATGGCGAAGACCACTACCGCATCGTGGTTGCCGCAGCCGGTTTCCAGGAGCAGGACCTCGACCTGCAAGTCGAAAAAGGTGTCCTGACCGTGACCGGTGGCAAGCGCGACAATGGCGCCGCTGAAGTGACCTACCTGCACCAAGGTATCGCGCAACGCGCCTTCAAGCTGTCGTTCCGCCTGGCCGACCACATCGAAGTCAAGGCCGCCGGCCTGGCCAACGGCCTGCTCAGTATCGACCTGCTGCGCATCGTGCCTGAAGAAGCCAAGGCCAAGCGCATCCCGATCAATGGCGACAAACCAGCGCTGAACTGATCGCGGTGATGTGAAGAAGGGCACCCTCGGGTGCCCTTTTTTGTGCCTGATAGCCGTGCAAGCGCGGTCCCCTGTAGGAGCGGCCTTGTGTCGCGATGGGCTGCGCAGCAGCCC
>NZ_JACVZC010000206.1 GCF_016658545.1 Pseudomonas sp. S37
GGCGGTAGAATCAGCATCGCATTCGCGGGTAAACCCGCTCCCACAGGTCCCCGCTAAATCAAAGAGCTATGTGTTGTTCTATGAGAGCGGCTGTGTGCGGGCTCAAACGGTTACATTTCGCCCGCGCGGTACCAGCATCGGCGTACCGCTCACCGGGTCGTCAATCACCAACCCCGACAACCCGAACACCTGCTGCACCAGCGCCTCGGTAAAAATCTGCGCCGGTGCCCCCTGGGCAACGATGGCCCCGTCACGCATGGCCACCAGGTGGCTGGCATAACGGCAAGCCTGGTTCAGGTCATGCAGCACCGCGACGATGGTGCGCCCCTGCCGGTTCAAGTCACGCAACAGCTCCAGCAGTTCGTACTGGTGGGCTATGTCCAGGTAAGTGGTGGGCTCGTCCAGCAGCAACAGCGGGGTGTCCTGGGCCAGTACCATGGCAATCCACACCCGCTGGCGCTGCCCACCGGACAACGCTTGCACCGGGCGATCAGCCAACGCTTCGGTGCCGGTTGCCTGCAGCGCCCGCTGCACGGCCTGCTCATCTTCAGGCGACCACTGCTGCAACAGGCGCTGGTGCGGGTAACGGCCGCGCGCGACCAGCTCGGCCACGCGGATGCCGTCCGGGGCGCTGGCGCTTTGCGGCAGCAGGGCCAGGCGCCGGGCCACATCCTTGGCCGGGCGCTGCTGGATGTCCTGGCCGTCGAGCAGCACCTGGCCGCAGCTGGGTGCCAGCAGCCGCGACAATGCCGCCAGCAGGGTCGATTTGCCGCAGGCGTTGGGGCCGACAATCACAGTGAAGGCGCCGTCTTCGATGTCCAGCGACAGGTCATGGGACAGCGTTCGGCTGTCGCGGCGCAGGGTCAGCGCGCGGGCTTGCAGGCGAGGGCTCATGGTGATCCTTGGGAATACGTATTTTGCGGAACGTATTCTACATGATGGAATTATCTGCATGAGAAGTATTATCATGCGCAGCTGATTCCTTGTGAGCGAAGCCGATCGATGAAGCTTTTTCGAGTTTGTGCAGCACTGGCCGCCGTCGCCCTGACGCTGGCCGGATGGGGCCCTACCGCGCTGGCCGCACCTGCGCGCATTGTTTCCACCACGCCGAGTGTGACCGGCATCTTGCTGGCCATGCAGGCACCGCTGGTGGCCAGCGCCGCCGCCACGCCCAGCCGGCTGACCGACGGCAAGGGCTTCTTCTCGCAATGGGCGGCAGTGGCCGATCAGCAGGGTGTGCAGGTGCTGTACCGTAACCTGCAGTTCGATATCGAGGCCGTGGTGGCCAGCGCGCCTGACCTGTTGGTGGTGTCTGCCACCGGCGCCGACAGCGCTGCACCGCACCTGGCCGAACTGAAGGCCCAGGGCGTGCCGACGCTGGTGGTGAACTACTCCATCCAGTCCTGGCAGGAACTGGCTACCGAACTGGGGGCAAAAACCGGTTTGCAGCAGCAAGCCAAGGCGGTGATCCAGCAGTTTGACGACTACACCCACGCCACCGCCGCGCGCCTGCACCCTTCGCCAAGGCCGGTGGTGCTGATCGGCTACAACATCGGTGGCAGCTACTCCATCGGCCGCAGCATCAGCCCGCAGGCGCGCTTGCTGACCGCCCTGGGCTTCCAGGTGCGCGAGTTGCCCGAGGCGATGGCGGGGCAGGTGATTCGCGCCACCGAGTTCCAGTTCATCTCCCGTGAAAACCTGGCAGCGGCCATTGGCGATGCCGATGTATTCCTGCTCAGCGCCGATGACAACGACGCCCAGGCCTTCCGTAACGATCCGGTGCTGGCCAACCTGCCGGCGGTGCAGCACCAGCGCGTGTATCCGCTGGGGCCGAGCTCGTTCCGTATCGACTACTACTCCGGGCGGCAGATGCTCGACACCGTCGCTGGTTACTTCCGCTGAGCATGGCTGGCCTGACTTTGCGCCCGGCGTTGTCGGCAGGGCTGTTGCTGCTGGTGTTGGCGGCGCTGGCGAGCCTGCTGATCGGCTCTCATCCGATCGCTTACGGTGTGGTGTTCGATGCCCTCTACCAGCCTGACCTGCATAACGACGAACACCTGATCGTGCGCGAATTACGCGTGCCACGCACGCTGGTGGCGTTGCTCGCCGGCCTGGCGCTGGGGGCGGCGGGCACCTTGATGCAGGCACTGACGCGCAACCCGCTGGCCGAGCCCGGGCTGCTGGGTGTCAATGCTGGTGCCGCGCTGGCGGTCATCCTGGGTGTTGCGCTGTTTGGCCTGACCCAGGTCAGCCAGTACATCCCGCTGGCATTTCTCGGCGCTGGCATTGCCGGCATTGCAGTGTTCCTGCTGGGGCAGGCAGGGGCCGCTGACGGCAACCCGGTGCGGCTGGTGCTGGCCGGGGCAGGGCTGACCATGCTGCTGGCCTCGCTTACCGCCATCCTCGTACTCAACACCTCGCCGCAGGTTTACGACCATTTCCGTAACTGGGCTGCCGGTTCGCTGGCCGGTAGTACATTGGCGGCACTGCCGCTGCCAACCCTGGCCATCGCGCTGGGGCTGGCCCTGGCGGCGCTGCTGATGCCGCAGCTCAACGCACTGGCGCTGGGCCGCGACCTCGGTCGCGCACTGGGGGTGAACGTGCGCCTGACCTGGGCGCTGGCGTGCGTGGCGCTGATGCTGCTGGCCGGCAGCGCCACGGCCATCGCCGGGCCGATCGGCTTTGTCGGCCTGGTTGCCCCGCACCTGGCGCGCTTGCTGGTGGGGCCGGACTACCGGCGCATGCTGCCCTATGCCGCGCTGATCGCTGCGCTGTTGCTGCTGGGTGCCGACTTGTTGGGCCGGGTACTGGCGGCACCCGCGGAACTCGCTGCCGGCACCCTGGCCCTGTTGCTGGGTGGGCCGGCCTTCATCGTCCTGATCGGCAGGTTTCGCCTATGTCAGCTTTGAGGGGTGAGCGCGTTGTGCGGTGCGGGCCTGTCAGCCTGCGTGTGAGCCTGCGGGCGGCATGGGTCGGCAGCGCGCTGTTGCTGGCGGTATTGGGCCTGGCGGTGCTATTGCTGGGCACCGGAAGCCTGCCGATTCGCTCCGGTCAGGTGTTGGCCAGCCTGTTGGGGCAGGGCGACAACGAGATGGTCAGCCGCATTGTTACCCGTGTACGTTTGCCGCGGGTGCTCACGACGGTGCTGGTGGGCTCGACCCTGGGCATGGCCGGGGCGATTTTTCAGTCAATTGCGCGCAATGCCCTGGGCTCACCCGATGTCATTGGCTTTACCACTGGCGCCGCCAGTGGTGCCATCGTGCAGATCATCCTGTTCGATGCCGGGCCGTTGGCCACGGCGGTGGCCGCCGTCGCCGCAGGCATGCTGACTGCGCTGCTGGTTTTGCTGTTGGCGCGTCGCGGACAGGGCAGCGACGGTTACCGGCTGGTGCTGGTGGGCATCGGCATGGGTGCTACGCTGGCGGGCCTGAACCAGTTGCTGCTGGTGACCGGCGACCTTGACCAGGCGTTGTTTGCCCAACTGTGGCTGGCCGGTTCGCTCAACACTCGCACCTGGGCCCATGTGCTGCCGGCGGCGGTGGGGCTGGCGCTGATCGTGCCGGTGGCGTTGTTGCACGGTCGTGAACTGGCGCTGATGGAAATGGGTGATGGCACGGCCACCCAGCTGGGGGTGGCCGTGGAGCGCTCGCGATTGCGCCTGGTGCTCGCTGCGGTGGGGCTTACGGCCATTGCCACGGCGGCTGCCGGGCCGATTGCCTTCATCGCCCTGGCGGGGCCGCAACTGGCACGGCGGCTGACGCGTACGGCGGGGGTGCCGCTGGTGTGTGCAGCCTTGATGGGCGCGGCGTTGCTGTTGGTGGCGGACTGGCTGAGCCAGCGCCTGGCAGCCACGGCGCAATTGCCGGTCGGCTTGGTGACCGGGGTGCTGGGTGGGTGCTATCTGTTGTGGCTTATCACGGCGCAGCGGCAACGGGCTGGGTGATCGAGCGCCGCCCGCGCGGCGCTTCGCGGCGCAAGGCCGCCCCCACAGAGACTGCGCATTTCTCCTGGCCAGCATTGGCCCCTGTAGGAGCGGGGGGGGGGGGGGGGGGGGGGGGGGGGGGGGGGGGGG
>NZ_JACVZC010000207.1 GCF_016658545.1 Pseudomonas sp. S37
ATCAGTGGATGCCGGCCTGACTTACGCAAGGTGAGTTCGTCGGACGCTTACACCCAAATCCCTGTGGGAGCGGGTTCACCCGCGAAGCAGGCAACGCGGTGGGTGGCACCGGCTTCGCCGGTGTTCGCGGCTAAAGCCGCTCCTACATCGATCGCGCAACCAGGCACGGATCGCGTTGGCCTGTTGCCAGTCGCACCTGATGGGCGATGTCCTCCCACAATTCGAGCCATAACACTAGAATAGATCCACGCACCTATTCAGAAGCGCTATATGTCCAATCCTGTCGAAACTGAATCACTGGCCCGGTTGCCACTGGACGAGCTTGTCGCTTGCCACGAATGCGACCTGCTGCTGCGCAAGCCCGTGCTTCAGCATGATGAAAAAGCTCAATGCCCGCGCTGCGGCTACGAGCTCTACGCCCACCGGCACAATGTGGTTAATCGCAGCCTGGCCTTGGTGCTTACAGCCCTGTTGCTGTTCATCCCGGCCAATTTCCTGCCGATCATGCAGCTTCACCTGCTCGGCCAGACTTCGGACGACACCGTCTGGAGCGGTGTGCTGGGCCTGTACAACTCGGAAATGCGCGGCGTCGCCGTAGTCGTGTTCCTGTGCAGCATGGCCATACCGCTGATCAAGCTGTTATGCCAGCTGACCGTGTTGTTGAGCATTCGCCTGAACATAGGGCGGGAATACGGGCTGGTGTTCTACCGCCTCTACCACCACGTGCGCGACTGGGGCATGCTCGAGGTCTATTTCATGGGCGTGCTGGTGGCCATCGTCAAACTGGTGGACCTGGCCGAACTGACCGTAGGCTTGGGACTGTTCTGTTTTATCAGTCTGTTGTTGATCCAGGTGTGGCTCGAAGTGGTGATGTCACCACACCAGATCTGGAGTGCGCTATCAGGGGAGGACCTGCATGCGGGCGATTGATGCGGGCATTCTGGTCTGCAATGAATGTCACGAGCTGAACCGGCAAGAACCAGGCAGCACTTCGCAAACCTGTACGCGTTGCGGTGCCATCGTGCATGCGCGCCGACCGAACAGCATCGTGCGCACCTGGGCGCTGCTGATTGCCGCGTCGATTTTGTACATCCCGGCCAACATGCTGCCGATCATGACGGTGAGCACCCTCGGCCAAGGCAGCCCGGACACGATCATGTCCGGGGTTATCACCTTGCTCAAGCATGGCATGGTGCCGATTGCGGCCGTGGTGTTCATTGCCAGTATCCTGGTGCCCACCTTCAAGCTGGTGGGCATCGGCTTGCTGCTGTACTCCGTGCAGCGCCGGCAGCCGCTATCTGCCCGACAACGGATATTGATGTACCGCTTCATCGAATTCATCGGGCGCTGGTCCATGCTGGATATCTTCGTCATAGCCATTCTGGTGGCCGTGGTGAATTTCGGCCGAATAGCCAGTGTCGAAGCCAACCTGGGCGCTGTCGCCTTCGCAACTGTGGTGATCCTGACAATGCTTGCCGCTTTAACTTTCGATCCCCGACTGATTTGGGATAACACGGAGTCGGATGACGACCATGAGTGACCTGCCAACGGCTAAAACCCGCCCCGCCTCGAACTGGTCGGCTATCTGGATTCTGCCTTTGATCGCGCTGATGATCGGTGGCTGGCTCGCATGGCAGGCCTACCGTGATGCTGGTGTGGAGATTGAAGTCCGCTTCGAGTCGGGCGAGGGTATCGTCGCCAACAAGACCGAGGTCATCTACAAAGGCATGCCGGTCGGCAAGGTGAAAAGCCTGGTGCTCGACGCCAAGGGCGATAATCAGGGGGTAATCGCCACCATCGAGATGAACAAGGCCGCCGAGCCTCACCTGACCAAAGGCACGCGCTTCTGGCTGGTGAAGCCAAGTGTGAGCCTGGCGGGTATTTCCGGCCTGGAAACACTGGTGTCGGGTAACTATATTGCCGTCAGCCCGGGGGAGGGCGAGCGTACTAAGCGCTTTACCGCCTTGAAGGTGGCACCGCCGCTCTCGGATACCGAACCGGGGCTGCACCTGACCCTCAAGGCCGAGCGGCTGGGTTCGCTCAACCGTGACAGCCCCGTGTTCTACAAGCAGATCCAAGTTGGTCGGGTGAAAAGCTACCGCCTGTCCGAGGACCAGAGCACCGTTGAAGTCAAAGTATTCATCGAGCCGGCCTACGCCAGCCTGGTGCGCAAGCACACGCGTTTCTGGAATGCCAGCGGCGTCAGCATTGATGCCTCGCTTTCTGGTGTAAAAGTGCGCAGTGAGTCGCTGTCGAGCATTGTTGCCGGTGGTATCGCCTTTGCGACGCCGGAGTATCGCAAGGACAGCCCGCCCACCGACCCAAGCCTGCCGTTCCGCCTGTATGAAGACTTCGACGCAGCCCAGGCCGGTATCCGGGTCAAGGTGAAGCTCAGCGATTACGAGGGCCTGCAGGCGGGCCGCACGCCGGTGATGTACAAAGGCATCCAGGTGGGTTCGTTGAAAACCCTGAAGATGGAAGACAACCTGGCCAGCGCATCGGCTGAGCTGACCCTGGACCCGCTGACCGAAGACTACCTGGTCGAAGGCACGCAGTTCTGGGTGGTGAAGCCGTCGATTTCCCTGGCGGGTATCACCGGCCTGGAAGCGTTGGTCAAAGGTAACTACATCGCCATTCGCCCCGGAGAGAGGGGCCAGCGGCCGGAGCGTGAATTCGAGGCGCGCGCCAAGGCACCACCGCTCGACCTCAAGGCGCCGGGCCTGCACATGGTGCTGTTCGCCGATACCTTGGGCTCGCTGGAGGTCGGCAGCCCGGTGATGTACCGCCAGGTGAAGGTGGGTAGCGTGCAAAGCTACCAGTTCGCCCGCAACAGCAGCCGCATCCTGATCGGTGTGCACATCGAGAAGGAATACGAGAACCTTGTAAACGGTTCGTCGCGCTTCTGGAATGTCAGCGGCATTACCCTGACTGGCGGACTGTCGGGCATCAAGATCAAGAGTGAGTCGCTACAGACGCTGATGGCCGGTGGCATTGCTTTCGACACGCCGCGGCCCGATGTGCCGTTGAAGCGCCATATTCCGCGCTTCCGCCTGCTTGAAAGCCAAGAGGCGGTAAACCGTACCGGTACCTTGATCACCATTCGGGTCGATCGCGCCGATGGCCTGAAACCTGGTACGGCCATTCGCTTCCGCGGCCTGGATGTGGGCAGTATCGAGAGTGTCGACCTCACTGACGACCTGCAGGCCGTGCTGCTGCGGGCACGTATTACCGAAGCGGCGAACCGCATTGCCCGTGCCGGTACGCAGTTCTGGGTGGTCAAACCGGCCTTGGGCCTGGTGCGCACTGAAAATCTCGACACGCTGATTGGTGGGCAATATCTGGAAGTGCAGCCGGCGGCCAAGGACCGTGGGCCGCAGCGCGATTTCATTGCCTTGGCCGATGCGCCGCAGGTGGCCGGGCCAGAGGTTGGCTTGCCATTGACGCTCAGCGCGCCGCGGCGTGGCTCGATCAAGCCAGGCGTGCCGGTGACCTACCGTGAGGTGGCGGTGGGCAAGGTGACGGGCTTCGAGCTGGGTCAGAGTGCTGACCGGGTGCTGATCCATATCCTTATCGAGCCGCGCTATGCAGCCCTGGTACGCAGCGGCAGCCGCTTCTGGAACAGCAGCGGTTTCGGCTTCGACTGGGGGCTGTTCAAGGGCGCTACGGTGCGTACCGAGTCGGTGGAAACCCTGATCGATGGCGGCATTGCCTTCGCCACGCCGGATGGCGAGCAGATGGGCAACCCGGCACGGCCGCAGCAGACCTTTGCCTTGTTCGACAAAGCTGAGGACCAGTGGCTGCAGTGGGCGCCGAAGATTCAGATAGCCAAGTAACACCGGGCAAACACAGGCCTGCTTTTTTGTAGGAGCGGCCTTGTGTCGCGATCGGGCTGTACAGCAGCCCCAGCAATATCTGCATCGCAGCTGAAATCGAGGGGCTGCTGCGCAGCCCGATCGCGACACAAGGCCGCTC
>NZ_JACVZC010000208.1 GCF_016658545.1 Pseudomonas sp. S37
CCCTCCGCGCGGGGGGCGGGGGGCCCCGCCCGCCCCCCCCCCCCGCCCGCTCCTACAGGGTCCCTCACATCATTCAAGGCCGGTGCAAGACCTGTGGCAGGTTACCGCTCATCCTCCTTCCACGGCGCCTGCAAATACCGCGTGCGGTTGAAGGTTTCCAGCCACTCCGGGCAAAACACCACCAGCGCACTGATCACCATGCCGTTGATGAACGCCTCCGGGAACATCATCAGCCACAGGTAACCCACAAAGTCGCTAAGCCACTCCGGCATGGCAAACCGCCCATCCAGCCACAACACGCCCAGCGCCACAGGCACGCAAACAAGCACGGTCAGCGCGGCAGGAAAGAAACCCGAACAGAAGATATAAACAAACAGGTTCCGCGGCTGCGCACGCTCGACCACTATCGCGCACACCTCGGTAATCAACACCGGCAAGCCCACCAGCAACAAGCCATTCACCCCCAGCGCCGCCAGGTCCTGGCGCCCCAGCACCAGCAAGCCAAGCTGGGCCATGAACCCGCCCAGCACCGCCAGCGGCCAGTCCAGCAGCAGCGTGACCGCCGTCATGCCAATAAAGTGGTACGACACCCCGGTATCGAAATCGCGCCTCACCAGCCACAACGCGAACAGGCAAAACACCGTGCCGAACAGCAAATGCTGGCGGCGCCGATCAGTGAACAGTTCAACCCAGCGAACCCGGCTGACCGCCCAGAGCAGCAACGGCACATAACCCAGCCAGCCAAGGGTAAGGGTGGTGCCGGACAACACCTGCGCGCTGATCACCTGAACAATGCCCCTTGCCGCCATGTGGATTAAACCGAGTCTACACCCATTCTCCCTTTCCTTCGGCTGCGGTAGGCTGGCGCCCTCATTCAGTGCAGGAAGCATTGGTCATGCCGGAAGGACTCAACCCCACCCTGCTGCTGGCGGCAGCACTCAACGCCATCATTGGTGTATTGCACTTGGCGATCATTGCCGTCGGCCCGCGCTGGTATCGCTTGTTCGGTGCCGGCGAGCGCATGGCGCGGGCGGCTGAAAAAGGCCGCTGGTACCCTGGGCTGATTACTGCCGCCATCGCCTGCGTGCTGCTGAGCTGGTCGGCCTATGCCTTGTCGGCGGCCGGGGCAATCGGGCGGTTGCCGCTGTTGCTGCCAGCCATGTGCCTGATCACCCTGGTGTACCTGGCGCGTGGCCTGCTTGGGCCCAGATTGCTGGCCGGCACCGGGCGCTCGCAACGCTTTATCGTGGTCAGTTCGCTGATCTGCCTGGGCTTTGGCGTGGTGCACCTGGTCGGGCTGCTGCAGCAATGGCCGATACTTCGCTGATTCTCACGCACAAACAGCATCTTACCGTCATCGATTAACGGCTAAGCTTGTCTGCATGGATGACTCAGACTACCTGCGCCTGCTTACCATCCAGGCGGAACAAGCCAATGCCTTCCTCTCCAACGCCCGCAAGTGGGAGCGGGAGCGGTGGGTGTGCCAGCGCCTGTTGCAGGGGCTGAACATCCCCTACCGCAGCGAGGACTTCACCCCGGCCGGGCAAGAACCACCTGATGTGCTGTTCCGTGACGCGGCTTTCGAGGTGTTTTTCGTGCTCGACGAGGGCCGCCGGCTGAATGATGAATGGCGCGAAGAGCTGCAGCGCAGGCGCAGTGCGTTTTCCCTGGCGCAACTGGTGCGCCGCGAAGCGCGCCCAAGGCGCATCAGTGCTACCGAGCTGCTCGGGCGCCTGGCGCCGACCTTGCGCAAGAAGGCGCACAACTACCGCGAGCGCGGGCTGGAGCTGAACGAGCTGGACATCATCGCCTTCTCCAGCCTCAAGCGCGAAGTGCTCGACCTCAACACCCACTTCCCGCCACCTACCGAATACCTGCGCCAGGGCTGGCGCTCGCTGTCGCTGGTGGGGCCGACCTTTGCCCGGGTGCTGTTCGCCCACCCCGACGCGCCAGATTTTTTGCGCAGCAACCTGGGCCGCAGCATCGTTTTCGACGTGGGCATCAGTCTTTGATCCAGTGCAGCGAATGTTTGCGATGGCGTACACTCGGCGCCAGGGATAGAAAGCATTATCATTTGTTTCAAGCGCTTGCGCGAACGCTGTAGCGTTTGCGCAGTCACAAACGTCTACCTGACGAGGCCCACCATGACCAGTCGCCTGAACCCGGAAGATCAGCGTCGTGTCGATGAGTATCTGCGCGCCCCCCAGCACCAAGTCGAGCGTCGGCCTTTCCGGCCCTGGCTGCTCCTTGTGCTGGTGCTGGCCGTGACCATCGGGTTGGGTCTCATCAGCCGCCTGCTGAGTGGACTGGTGCTATGAGCTGCTTCGCGCTCGCCCTCCCCTCGTGCAATTTGCGGCCGCCCCACAGGGGCACGAATTCCGTAAACCTTATGAGATATTCCCATGACTCATCGCATCGTGATTGTCGGCGGCGGCGCCGGCGGCCTGGAACTGGCGACCCGCCTGGGTAAAAGCCTGGGCAAGCGCAAGCAGGCCGACATCACCCTGGTCGACGCCAACCTCACGCACATCTGGAAGCCGCTGCTGCACGAAGTGGCGGCCGGCTCGCTGAACTCCTCGGAAGACGAACTGAACTACGTGGCCCAGGCCAAGTGGAACCACTTCAACTTCCAGCTGGGGCGCATGAGCGGCCTGGACCGTGAAGGCAAGCAGATCCAGCTGGCCGCCACCCTCGACGAAGAGGGCCGCGAGCTGCTGCCTGCGCGCACCTTGGCCTACGACACCCTGGTGATCGCTGTGGGCTCCAACACCAACGACTTCGGCACCCTGGGCGCGGCGCAGCACTGCCTGTTCCTGGACACCCGCAAGCAGGCCGAGCGCTTCCACCAGCAACTGCTCAACCACTACCTGCGTGCCCACGCCGGCGATGTGGCCAGCGAGCAGATCAGCGTGGCCATTGTGGGTGCCGGTGCCACCGGTGTAGAGCTGGCGGCCGAGCTGCACCACGCGGCCCACGAGCTGGCGGCCTATGGCCTGGATCGCATCCAGCCCAAGGACATGCACATCACCATCATCGAGGCAGGCCCGCGGGTACTGCCGGCGCTGCCGGAGCGCATCAGCGTGCCGGTGCACAAGACCCTGGAAAAACTCGGCGTGAAGGTGCTGACCAACGCTGCCGTCAGTGAAGTGACCGAAGATGGCCTGAAAACCAAGGACGGTGAAGTGATCCAGGCCAGTTTGAAGGTATGGGCGGCCGGTATCCGTGCGCCAGGCTTCCTGAAAGACATCGATGGCCTGGAAACCAACCGCATCAACCAGCTGGTGGTGCGCCCTACCCTGCAGACCACCCGCGATGACAACATTTTCGCCTTCGGTGACTGCGCCGCGTGCCCGCAACCGGGCAGCGACCGCAACGTGCCGCCACGTGCGCAGGCTGCGCACCAGCAGGCTTCGATGCTGGCGCAGAGCCTGAAGGCGCGGCTGGAGAACAAGGCGCTGCCGACCTACGAGTACAAGGACTACGGCTCGCTGGTGTCGCTGTCGCGCTTCTCGGCGGTGGGCAACCTGATGGGTAACCTGATGGGCAGCGTGAAGCTGGAAGGTTGGCTGGCGCGGATGTTCTATGTGTCGCTGTACCGCATGCACCAAATGGCCCTGTATGGGTTCTTCCGCACGGCGTTGATGATGCTGGGCAGCAAGATTGGCCGGGGGACCGAGCCGCGCCTGAAATTGCACTGACAGGCATCGACAATCCCCTGTAGGAGCGGGTTTACCCGCGAATGCGGCAGTGCAGCCACCATCGCATTCGCGGGTAAACCCGCTCCTACAAAGGGATGGCGTGGCAATGAGCGTCAAGAAGGGCCTGCACTGAAGGGTGCATTTTCCCAAGACAAAGAAAAAGGGCATCTCATGCGAGATGCCCTTTGTTCATGGTGGGTCGTGTAGGATTCGAACCTACGACCAATTGGTTAAAAGCCAA
>NZ_JACVZC010000209.1 GCF_016658545.1 Pseudomonas sp. S37
AGCCGCGAAGCGCCGCGCGGGCGGCGCTCGATCTCATAGGCGCTGAAAATGCTTCGGCGAACACCTACCGGCGCTCGATCTCACAGGCGCTGAAAATGCAACGCCGAACACCCGCTAACCCTGCAAATTTACTGACGAACCCCTAATGGCCGCTATCTTCATCGCGCCTGATATTCCCCGACCAGCCTGTCGAGAAACCCATGGAGCTTCTGGTTCATCTCCCCCCATTCGTTAGCTCGCAGTGCATCGGGTTGTTGCACGAAGCGCCGGTCGCTGAGGCTGGCCAGTTCCGTTTCCGACGCGGCAATCAACAGTTCGACGACCTCGGCGGTAAACTCCATGTGGCACTGAAATCCATAAACCAGCGGGCTGTATTCAACGATCTGGCGTGGGCAGCCTTCGCTGGTGGCGAGTATTTTGGCGTCAGCCGTCAGACCCGGCATGTCGTTGTGCCAATGTCCAACCTGCAGGACCTCGCCAAAGTGCGCGACCTTGTCGTTGGCTTTGCCGTCGGCGGTGAGGCGTATGGGAAACCGACCGATCTCTTTTTCCGGGCTGTGTTCGAAACGCACGCCCAATGCCTCGCCGATCAGCTGGGAGCCCAGGCATACACCGACCACGGCTTTACCGGCTGTGATGGCTTGCCGGATCAGCCGGCACTCGGCGGCAGCATCGAAGTGCGGGCATTGCACCAGGGTGGTGGCCGGGTCTTGTGGCCCGCCCAGTACCACCAGCAGGTCGAAGTGGCTCGCATCCGCAGGCAGGGGTTGGTTGGCGTAGACGCGGGAATAGCTGGCCTTGTGGCCGCGCGTCTCGACCCAGGTTTCATAGGCGCCGGGCGCTTCGAACGCTTCGTGGACGATAAAGTGGACTTTCATGGTGTTTCTCTATGCAGAGGGTGCAGAAGAGCTGCCCGGCAGCGACGTGCTACCGGGCAGGCCTGGAGGGGTCAGTTGGCTGCGCCCAGCGTTTCCAGCAAGCCTTTCAGGTAGTCACTGCCTTGCGCATCCAGCGCTTGCAGCGGCAAGCGTGGCCCGCCGACATCCTGGCCGAGCAGTTTCAGGCCGGCCTTGATGGTAGTGGGCAGGCCACGGCGGGTGATGTACTCGAGTAGCTCGTACTGGCGGTAGAACAGCGCGCGGGCTTCGGCCAGCTGGCCTTGCTGCACGGCGTCCCACAGCGCCAGGTTGAGGGCCGGGATCAGGTTGGGCGCGGCGGTGCACCAGCCCGTGGCGCCGGCCACCAGGGCTTCCAGGGTCAGCGGGTTGCAGCCGTTGTAGAACGCTACCTGGCCATCGGTGGCCTTGAACAGGCGGTGCATGCGCTGAATGTCGCCGGTGCTTTCCTTGACCATGGTCACATTGGGCACCTCGCCAAGGATGCGCAGGATCAGCTCCACCGACAGGTCGGTGCCGCTGGTACCCGGGTTGTTGTACAGCATGATCGGAATGTCGATGGCGGCGCCCACTGCCTTGTAGTGGGCGACCACTTCGGCTTCGGTGAGCTTCCAGTACGAAACCGGCAGCACCATCACCGCCGTGGCGCCGCAGGCCTGCGCCAGGCGGGCACGCTGCACGGTGCGTGCAGTGGTAAGGTCGGAGACGCTGACCACGCTGGGCACGCGCCCGGCAATGTGGGCCTGGCTGAAGCGCACCACGCTTTCCCATTCGCTGTCGGACAGGTAGGCCCCTTCGCCGGTGCTGCCCAGTGGCGCGATAGCGTGCACGCCGCCGTCGATCAGGTTGTCGATGGACGTGCCCAGGGCTTCCAGGTCGAGCGTGCCGTCTGCCGTGAAGGGAGTGATGGTGTAGCCGATAACGCCGCGGATTACAGGTGTAGACATGACCAGGCACCTCTGCCGTTGTTAAGGAAAGAGTACAGCTTCAATCAGCCCAGGCAGTCGCCGTGGGCACGCAAGGCACGGCGCGCGTAGTAGCTGAACGCGGCGCCATGACGTTTGGGGGTGGAGATCCAGTCATGGGCCTCTTTGCCCAGCGCTTCGGGGATCGGGCGGATCTCACCAGCGCCCATGGCCAGCAGCTGCATCTTGGCTGCCCGCTCGAACAGCAGGGCGAGCACGCAGGCCTCCTCGATCGAACGGCCGGCGATCAGCAGCCCGTGGTGGGAAAGCAGGATTGCCCGCTTGTCGCCGATCGCTTTCGAGATGATCTCGCCTTCTTCATTGCCCACCGGCACGCCTGGCCACTCTTTGAGGAACGCGCAGTCGTCGAACAGCGGGCACAGGTCCATGTGCGAAATCGCCAGTGGCACCTCCAGCATCGACAGGGCGGCGCTGTGCAGCGGGTGGGTGTGGATGATGCAGTTGACGTCGGGGCGGGCGCGGTACAGCCAGCTGTGGAAACGGTTGGCCGGGTTGGCCATGCCGCGGCCTTGCAGCACGGTGAGGTCTTCGTCCACCACCAGCAGGTTGGAGGCAGCGATTTCGTCAAAGCCCAGGCCCAGTTGCTGGGTGTAGTAGGTGCCGGGTTCTTGCGCGCGGGCGGTGATCTGCCCGGCCAGGCCGGAGTCGTGGCCGCCGTCGAACAGGATGCGGCAGGTGAGCGCGAGTTTTTGCCGGGCGCTGTAGGTGTTGTCGGCCAGTGCCGTCAGCATCTGCTGTTGGGCGAGCTTGACCAGTTGGTCCTTGGGGGTGTGCATGGTGGTCGTCATGGGCGGTACCTGCTGGTGAAAACGCGAGAGGTTGCTGAGCGACGTAGTGGGTCGTCAGGACACATGGCGATCATAATGACACTTAGTGTCATATTCAAGTTTATCGTGACACATAAATTGGGCGCCTCGCAGCCCAAGTGGTTTGCAGATAAATGCAGAGGGGCCGCATCAGCCGTTGCTGCCCCTTTCGGTCGGGTTTAACGTGCGGTCTGGTTATCCATGCGGTGAACAAATGACTCTGGAAGCAGAAGTGCGGCTCGCCCGGCAAGCCGACCTTGAAGCACTCTTCGAGCTTGATGCCATTGCGCAGCGTGAAGATTGCCGGCGGCAGTCCATTGCCCGCGCGGTAGCGAGCGGCCAGTGCTGGGTGGCAGCGGATGCCGATGATGCCGCGGAGCTGTTGGGCTATGGCGTGCTGGATAACTCATTTTTCGGGCAGGATTTCATACCGCTCGTGGTGGTGCGGGATTCGGCACGCCGGCGGGGTATTGGTGCAGCCATCCTGCGTGTGCTGCAGTCCCGGTCACTGGGGGACAAGCTGTTTACCTCGACCAACGCGTCTAACCTGCCGATGCAGGCGTTGCTCGGCAAGCTCGGTTTTGTTGGCAGTGGCCAGGTTGAAAACCTGGATGACGGTGACCCGGAACTGGTTTTTGTGAAGTTCAGGTCCTGAGTTTCGCAGGGGCAGCGGATGGCACCGGCTTTGCCGGTGTTCGCGGCTAAAGCCGCTCCTACATGGGACAGCGTGAGCCTGAAGCAGCGCGGTCAAATGTAGGAGCGGGTTCACCCGCGAAGCAGGCGACGCGGTGTATGGCACCGGC
>NZ_JACVZC010000020.1 GCF_016658545.1 Pseudomonas sp. S37
TCACCTCCCTCCGCATGCCCTTCGCTCGGCCTCCTGAAGTCGCAATCGGCGTTGCCTGGACCATCGCGCGCTTAGAAGCAAAATCAAAAGCTGAAGCAAGGGCAAGGGCAAAAATACCCGGCGCAAGTGTCGCGAAATGCTCTGCAACGAACCACCCGCGCCTGTCGCGGTCTGCATGTGCTAAGCATAGCTTCATACCTTCGCAGGTGGGTTTGCCACCGCGCTTGTGTCATCATGCTCCGACCGCCGGTGAGTCCCCCAATAAGCCTTCTATGAACAAACCATACGCATTGCTGCTTGCCTTCGCCCTGCTCCAGGGCTGCCAGAGCCTGGTCCCGCAAAAGGACGAGCCTCCCGTCGCCGAAGCCGGCAAGGGCGAGGCGGAAAAGCCCGTGGTGTATGGCTCGTTCAAGCAGGACACGCTCTATAGCCTTTTAGTGGCGGAGCTGGCCGGCCAGCGCAACCGCTTCGACATCGCCCTGGCCAACTACACCGACCAGGCCGCGAAAACCCAGGACCCCGGGGTCTCCGAACGCGCCTACCGCATAGCCGAATACCTCGGCGCCGACGAGCCAGCACTGGATAACGCCTTGGTCTGGGCCCGCAACGACCCACAGAACCTCGACGCCCAGCGCGCCGCTGCCATCCAGCTGGCCCGCGCTGGCCGCTATGACGACTCCATGGCGTACATGGAAAAGGTGCTGCAAGGCCAAGGCGATACCCATTTCGATTTCCTTGCCCTGTCTGCCGCCGAAACCGACCAGAGCACCCGCGACGGCCTGCTGCAAAGCTTCGAGCGCCTGCTGGCGAAGTACCCGGACAACAGCCAGCTGGTGTTCGGCAAGGCCCTGCTGCTGAACCAGGACGGCAAGACCGAAGAAGCCCTGGAGTTGCTGGAGTCACACCCGCCGCAAAACGGTGAAATCGCCCCGGTACTGCTGCGCGCCCGCCTGCTGCAGGCCCTGGACCGTGGCCCGGAGGCCCTGCCGCTGCTGCGCGGGGCCATTCGTGACAACCCGGACGACAAGCGCCTGCGCCTGACCTACGCCCGCACCCTGGTCGAGCAGGACCGCATCGCCGACGCCAAGGCCGAGTTCTTCAGCCTGGTCCAGCAATACCCCGATGATGACGAGCTGCGCTACTCGCTGGCCTTGGTGTGCCTGGAAAACAAGGACTGGGACGAAGCCGAAGGTTATCTGCAGGAACTGGTCGAGCGCGACAGCAACGTCGACGCCGCTCACCTCAACCTGGGCCGCATCCGCGAAGAGCGCCACGACCCAGCGGGCGCCCTGCGTGAATACGCCCTGGTCGGCCCCGGCCCTGACTACCTGGCGGCGCAACTGCGCCAGGCCGACATCCTGATCGCCAACGGCCGCAGCAGCGAGGCCTCGCGGCTGCTCGCCGAAGCCCGCGAAGCACAGCCCGACTACGCCATCCAGCTGTACCTGATCGAATCGGAAAGCTACAGCAACAACAACAAGGACGCCCAGGCCAGCCAGGTGCTGCAGCAAGCCATCCAGCGCTACCCGGACGACCTCAACCTGCTTTACACCCGCGCCATGCTGGCCGAAAAGCGCGACGACCTGGCGCAGATGGAAAAAGACCTGCGCGCCATCATCGCCCGCGAGCCGGAAAACGCCATGGCCCTGAACGCCCTGGGCTACACCCTGGCCGACCGCACCACCCGCTATGCAGAAGCCCAGGCGCTGATCGACAAAGCTCACCAGTTGACCCCGGACGACCCGGCGGTACTCGACAGCCTGGGCTGGGTCAACTATCGCCAGGGCAACCTCGACGCGGCTGAAACCTACCTGCGCCAGGCCTTTGCCAACTTCCCCGACCACGAAGTGGCTGCCCACCTGGGCGAAGTGCTGTGGGCCAACGGCAAGCGCCGTGAAGCCCGCCAGGTCTGGGCCAAGGGCTTCGAAGCCCAGCCCGACAGCCCCATCCTGCGCAAGACCATCCTGCGCCTGACCGGATCCGAGACCCTTTAACGCCATGTTCCTGCGCCATTGCATCACCTTCACCCTGATCGCCCTGCTGGCCGGTTGTGCCGGCTTCGGTAGCCGTGAGGCCCTGCAGGGCCACGGCGACCCGCAGCAGTGGCGCGCCCATAAAGAGCAGTTGAGCAGCCTCGACGGCTGGCAGATCAACGGCAA
Source organism: Pseudomonas sp. S37 (assembly GCF_016658545.1). Taxonomy (GTDB): domain Bacteria; phylum Pseudomonadota; class Gammaproteobacteria; order Pseudomonadales; family Pseudomonadaceae; genus Aquipseudomonas. The sequence goes on from NZ_JACVZC010000020.1 coordinate 2,160, forward strand.
GGTCGGCATCCGCGCCCCGCGCGACTCCGGCAGCGGCACGCTGTTCTGGCTGCAACGCCAGGACTACTACGACATTCGCCTGGCCGGCCCGCTGGGCCGTGGCGCCGCACGCCTGACCGGCCGCCCCGGCGGCGTGGTGCTGGAAGTGGCCAACCAGGGCCGCTACGAAGCCACCAGCCCCGAAGCCCTGCTGGAGGAACAACTAGGCTGGAAACTGCCGGTTTCGCACCTGGTCTGGTGGGTGCGCGGCCTGCCCGCCCCTGACAGCAAGAGCAAGCTGACCCTGGACGGCGACAGCCGCCTGGCCAGCCTTGACCAGGATGGCTGGCAGGTGCAGTACCTGAGTTACACCGAGCAGAACGGCTACTGGCTGCCCGAGCGCCTGAAGCTGCACGGCAAGGACCTGGACGTGACCCTGGTGGTCAAGGACTGGCAACCGCGCCAGCTGGGGCACTGATCCCATGCAAAAGCTCACCCTGCCGGCCCCGGCCAAGCTCAACCTGTGGCTGCACATCATCGGTCGCCGCGCCGACGGCTACCACGAGCTGGAAACCGTGTTCCAGTTTCTCGACCACGCTGACGAGCTGACTTTCGCCCTGCGTGACGATGGCGTGATCCGCCTGCACACCGAGATCGAGGCCGTACCGCACGACAACAACCTGATCGTGCGGGCCGCGCGCAAGCTGCAGGCGCAATCCGGTACTACGCTTGGCGTCGACATCTGGCTGACCAAGGTGCTGCCCATGGGTGGCGGCATCGGTGGCGGCAGCTCGGATGCCGCCACTACCCTGCTGGCCCTCGCCCACCTGTGGCAGCTGGGCTGGGACGAAGACCGCCTGGCCGCACTGGGCCTGAGCCTGGGCGCCGACGTGCCGGTATTCGTGCGCGGCCATGCAGCGTTCGCCCAGGGCGTGGGCGAGCAACTGACCCCGGTCGACCCGATCGAGCCCTGGTATGTCGTGCTGGTGCCGCAAGTGTCTGTCAGCACAGTAGAAATTTTTTCACATCCACAGTTGACACGTGATTCACTCCCCCTTAAGATGCGCCCCGTTCCCAAGGGAAACAGTCGAAATGACTGCCAACCGGTGGTAGAGCAGAATTACCCAGAAGTTCGCAATGCGTTGAATTCACTGGGAAAATTCACTGAGGCTCGACTAACCGGCACTGGAAGTTGTGTGTTTGGGGCCTTCCCAAGCAAAGCCGAAGCTGATAAAGTTCTGGCCCTTCTTTCAGCGACCCAAACAGGGTTTGTGGCGAAAGGAAGCAATATTTCGATGTTGCATCGCAAGCTGCAAAGTCTGGTCAAGAAGTCGAGCACATAAGTGTTCGCAAGCAACAGATACAGGGGCGTCGCCAAGCGGTAAGGCAGCAGGTTTTGATCCTGCCATGCGTTGGTTCGAATCCAGCCGCCCCTGCCATTTTCCTTATACTCATCCAGGTATACCCTCAGCCTTCAGGTACTGCGCGTGTCCAAGATGATGGTCTTTACGGGGAACGCTAACCCCGATCTGGCTCGGCGTGTCGTACGTCAGCTGCATATCCCTCTCGGTGACGTCTCTGTCGGTAAGTTCTCCGACGGCGAGATCAGTACTGAGATCAATGAAAATGTTCGTGGTAAAGACGTTTTCATTATTCAGCCGACTTGTGCCCCGACCAACGATAACCTGATGGAACTGGTAGTGATGGCCGACGCCTTCCGCCGCTCCTCAGCCTCCCGAATCACCGCCGTGATTCCTTACTTCGGATATGCCCGCCAGGACCGCCGTCCGCGTTCGGCACGTGTAGCCATCAGCGCCAAAGTCGTTGCTGACATGCTCACTGTCGTAGGTATCGACCGTGTACTCACCGTCGACCTGCACGCTGACCAGATCCAAGGCTTCTTCGATATTCCCGTCGACAACATCTACGGCTCGCCCGTACTGGTCGACGACATCGAAGACCAGCGTTTCGAGAACCTGATGATTGTCTCCCCGGACATCGGTGGTGTTGTGCGTGCACGCGCCGTCGCCAAGTCCCTGGGCGTCGACCTGGGTATCATCGACAAACGCCGCGAAAAGGCTAACCACTCCGAGGTTATGCACATCATCGGCGACGTCGAAGGGCGCACCTGCATCCTGGTAGACGACATGGTCGACACCGCCGGCACCCTGTGCCACGCGGCCAAAGCCCTGAAAGAACACGGCGCTGCCAAGGTTTATGCCTACTGCACGCACCCTGTCCTATCGGGCCGCGCGATCGAGAACATCGAGAAGTCGGTACTGGACGAGCTGGTGGTGACCAACACCGTTCCGCTGTCCGCCGCTGCTCAAGCCTGTGACCGTATCCGCCAGCTGGATATCGCACCGGTTGTCGCTGAAGCGGTCCGCCGCATCAGCAACGAAGAATCGATCAGCGCGATGTTCCGCTAAGCGGAACTCGTGTTGATGTGAAGCGCCCCGCCCCAACCTGTGTTGGGGCGGGGCTTTTTTGCCATCCCCGTCTGGCGCTGGTCGCAAACGCCATTCGGGAGGCTATTTTGGAGAAGTAAAATGACTGATTTCATCCTGAACGCCCAAGCGCGTACTGACCTGGGGAAAGGTGCGAGCCGCCGCCTGCGTCACGCCGCCAGCATCCCTGCCGTAGTTTACGGTGGCGATAAAGAAGCCCAATCCCTGACCATCGTGGCCAAGGAAATCGCCAAACTGTTCGAAAACGAAGCTGCCTTCAGCCACGTTATCGAACTGAACGTCGACGGCGCCAAGCAGAACGTCATCGTCAAGGCCATGCAGCGCCACCCAGCCAAAGGCTTCATCATGCACGCCGACTTCGTTCGCGTCGTTGCTGGCCAGAAGCTGACCGCTGTTGTTCCAGTGCACTTCATCAACGAAGAAGCACCGGTCAAGAAAGGCGGCGAGATCTCGCACGTTGAATCGCAGATCGAAGTTTCCTGCGAAGCCAAAGACCTGCCTGAGTTCATCGAAGTCGACCTGGCCAACGCTGAAATCGGCACCATCATCCACCTGTCGGACCTGAAAGCTCCGAAAGGGGTAGAGTTCGTAGCTCTGGCCCACGGTGATGACAAAGCTGTTGCCAACGTTCACGCTCCACGCGTTGCTCCAGAAGCAGAAGGCGCTGCCGAGTAATCCACTCGCACGCCGGCGTTGATCGGGTTACAGTGCCGCGCGCACCGTAACCCACCAACTCCAAGGAAGAGCCCCTGACGTGACCGCCATCCAGTTGATCGTTGGCCTGGGTAACCCCGGCCCCGAATACGAACAGACCCGGCATAACGCAGGGGCTCTTTTCGTTGAACGCATTGCCAGCGCCCAGCGTGTTTCGCTGACCGCTGACAAAAAATATTTCGGCCTGACGGCTAAGTTCAGCCATCAGGGCAACGACGTTCGTTTGTTGATCCCCACCACCTACATGAACCGTAGCGGCCAGGCCGTGGCGGCCTTGGCCAATTTCTTCCGCATCAAGCCGGAAGCAATTCTGGTGGCGCACGACGAACTCGACCTGCCTCCGGGCGTTGCCAAGCTCAAGCGCGGCGGCGGCCATGGGGGGCACAACGGCCTGCGCGACATCATTGCGCAGCTCGGCAACCAGAACGACTTCCACCGCCTGCGGCTTGGCATCGGCCACCCGGGTGACGCCAAACTGGTCTCCAACTTCGTCCTGGGTCGCGCACCGCGCGCCGAGCAGGAGAAGCTCGACGCCAGCATCGATTTTGCCCTCGGCGTGCTGCCGGACGTGCTTGCCGGCGACTTCGCCAAGGCAATGCGCGAGCTGCACAGCCAGAAGGCCTGATTTCCTTTAGAGAGGGGAATACCCATGGGTTTCAATTGCGGCATCGTCGGCCTGCCCAACGTCGGCAAGTCCACCCTGTTCAACGCCCTGACCAAGTCTGGCATCGCGGCGGAGAACTTCCCTTTCTGCACCATCGAGCCGAACAGCGGCATCGTGCCGATGCCCGATGCGCGCCTGGCTGCGCTGGCTGAGATCGTCAAGCCTAACCGCATCCTGCCAACCACCATGGAATTCGTCGACATCGCCGGACTGGTGGCTGGTGCCTCGAAAGGCGAAGGCCTGGGCAACAAGTTCCTCGCCAACATCCGCGAGACCGACGCCATTGCCCACGTTGTGCGCTGCTTCGAAGACGAGAACGTGATCCACGTCTCCAACAGCGTCGACCCCAAGCGTGACATCGAGATCATCGACCTCGAGCTGATCTTCGCCGACCTCGACAGCTGCGAGAAGCAGCTGCAGAAGGTTGCCCGCAACGCCAAGGGCGGCGACAAGGAAGCCCTGGCGCAGAAGGCCATCCTGGAAAAGCTGATTCCGCACTTCACCGAAGGCAAGCCTGCACGCAGCCTGATGAAGCACATGGCTGACGACGAAAAAGCCGTTATCCGTGGCTTCCACCTGCTGACCAGCAAGCCAGTGATGTACATCGCCAACGTCGCCGAAGACGGCTTCGACAATAACCCGCACCTGGACGTGGTCAAGGCCATCGCCGAGGAAGAAGGCGCGGTGGTGGTGCCGGTGTGCAACAAGATCGAAGCGGAAATCGCCGAGCTGGATGATGGCGAAGAGAAAGACATGTTCCTCGAGGCCCTGGGCCTGGAAGAGCCTGGCCTGAACCGCGTGATCCGCGCCGGTTACGAGCTGCTGAACCTGCAGACCTACTTCACTGCCGGCGTGCAGGAAGTACGCGCCTGGACCGTCCGCGTCGGTGCCACCGCACCGCAAGCGGCCGGGGTTATCCACACCGACTTCGAAAAAGGCTTCATCCGCGCTGAAGTGGTGGCCTATGACGACTTCATCCAGTTCAAGGGTGAGAGCGGTGCCAAGGAAGCCGGTAAATGGCGTTTGGAAGGCAAGGACTACATCGTCAAGGACGGTGACGTGATGCACTTCCGCTTCAACGTCTGATGGATGCCGTGGAATTCCACGGTACTTGAAAGACTTCAAAACCCCCGTGATCGTCAGGCGATACGGGGGTTTTGTGTTTTTGGGCCACCATTTTCATCCATTGAGATCCGAGCGTTCGTTGACTACTCTTCCGGGTACGACGCCCATAACCCGATTTCAAAAACCGGGTATGGCGAAAACCGGAGATCAGACGATGCTTACTGATACCCAATGCCGCACCGCGAAGCCCAAGGACAAACCTTACAAACTCACGGATGGAAAAGGCCTGTATCTCGAGGTCAAACCCAACGGCACCAAAGCGTGGCGCTACCGATTCAGTATCCGTATCACAGACACCACCAAGGAAAGCACCTTCGCGGTGGGTGACTATGCCATTGCGCCCCGTGGCGAGAGTGATGAAGACGCCCTGGCACGTCGTAAAGGTCGACGCTTTACCCTGGCAGAAGCACGCGAAGAACGTCTCAAGGCCCGAGACCTGGTGAAACAAGGCATCAATCCCGCCAGACATCGACAACTGCTACGCATCAAGCAGCAGCAAGACAACGCCACTACATTCGAGGCGGTCGCGCGGGAGTGGCTGGCACTCAAAGACTGGGAAGACATCACCAAGGTCAAGCGTCTGGAAATGCTCGAACGCGTAGTGTTCCCGAAGATTGCTCCGTGGCCGATCAAGAGCATTACCCCCGCCCACATCCTTGATGTGCTCACTACTTCCGCCAAGAAAAACGGCCTGACGGTCGCTGCGGCGGCTAAACGGAGCATGTCCGGTATTTTCGAACTCGCCGTCTCGACGCTGCGAGCAGATACAGACCCGGTCTATCCAGTCCGCCGCGCCCTGCCCGCTAACAAAACTCAGCACAAACGTCCGCTAACAACCGATGAAATTGGCCAGCTTTTACGCGACGTGGAAGGCCACTGCGGGCGTCATGAAACAGAAATCGCCTTTCGCCTGATGTGGCTGACGCTATGCAGACCCAATGAAGCAGTCGAAGCCCGCTGGGCAGAGTTCGACCTGGATGCAGCTCGCTGGCGTATCCCGGCCGAGCGAATGAAGAAGCGTAAAGAACACAACGTGCCCCTGCCAACTCAGGCTGTCGCAATGTTACGAGGCTTGCAAACCGTCACTGGCAAATACGAGCACCTCTTCCCCCATCGAGATGAACGCTCGAAACCCATGGTCGCGGCGTCGTTTCGCCAGATGCTGAAATCCCTGGGCTGGAGTGGGAAGTACAGCCCTCATGCCACCAGGACCACGGGGAGCACCCGCCTCAATGAATTGGGCTATCCGGGAGACTGGATTGAGCGTCAACTTGCCCATGCTGAACCGAACGCGGTGCGACGCACCTACAATCAGGCGGAATACTTGGCAGATCGCACAGTCATGATGCAGCAGTGGGCAGATATGCTCGACGCATGGATGCGCGGGGAAACGAATATTACGCCGATCACCAAGAGCATGGCCCGATAATGACGCGTCCACGGTGTGGCGACAGCGGCGACACTGGCGACATCCCACGTGCGACTTGGCCGGCAGCAGGCGACATCGGTGGCGACTGTCGCCGTGGTACGACGTGAACGACGGCTTTTCAGTCAAAGTCCCTGCGCATAGGAAGGCTCCGCATTCCCATGCACAGGGGCTCGCATCAAGAAGGCGACAAACGGCCCATCGTCCACTCACCACCACTCACGGCTACCTCTTTCCGCTATCGAATTTTGGCGCAATGAGCAGTGCCTAACTTGATTGACCCAGCCATCCCACCGGCGCTAGAAAGAAGCCTCGAAGCGCTGCCGCTGGCAGCACCCAGGTGACCCGAACCTTCAACGTCACGCCGCTTTATGCGGTGGTTCTCCCAAGGGCGATTAGCATCCGGCAGCTCGCCCGGTCACCTTCCCGGTGATGGGTGCTCTTTAACCTCATGGCCCTCGTGCGCCAGCTACACCGTACTGCGCTGTCCTGCAGCAACCTAATCGCTTGGCCGATTCTTGCGCCAACTTGCGCCCGTCTCTTTTTCCAGAAAAGAGACGGGCGCTCCTGACACTGCTGCAGCCCTGATCGCACATGGCTTTGCGGCAATCCCCCTCGTGACAATCGGCGTGACAAACGCCGATGTCACCAGCAACAGCGCTGTAGATGATGGTGCCGCAGCCCAGGGAATGGACTGCACCTGACTGACAGTCAGGCATGCCCCGGTCATCGCTGTGCTGCTTGCACCTGGCTCAGGATCTCGCGGCACTGGTCTCGTCAGCCAATGCAGCCTCCACCCGCCCACCGGTAACGGTGCTCAGGAGGCCAGATCATGAGATGCCCTTGCTCCTGGTCGTAAGGAGCCGCCAGTCCCGCGTCAGTGGACACCCTCACAGGTCGCAGGGGCCTTGATCCCTGATAACACTCAGCATTCTTGGCGAGATGACGTGAGGATGGACTTAAGGCTAGCTAAGAGAGGACACAGATCATGGCTGTAGTTGAAACGCGAGGTGGATGGAGGGTCAGTCCCAAGACTAGCGAAGCCGGCCCCTTTCAAGCTTCACGAAAACCTGAGGTTGGACACCTCGTCATCACAAGGGCTATTGTTTGGTAACCTCTACGCTTACTGGTTCACTGAGGATTGTAGCGAGAGGCTACAAGCTTCACCTGGGACGTAGAGGCTGAAGACGGTGATAGATACTAGCCTGGTGGCGAAGCTAAAGGCTGAGAATGCAAGATTGGTCGCCTTGCTGGATGCTCATGGCATCGATTGGCGTCTGCCGGCCGAGCCAGTCAGGATCGAGGTTGTTCAAGCAGAACACACACAACAATTCGGCACAGAAGCAAAGCTTGCCCTATTCCGGAGCTTGTTTCGTGGTAGGGCAGACGTTTATCCAATTCGCTGGGAAAGCAAGGCAGGCAAATCAGGATACACACCCGCCTGCGCAAATGAATGGAAACCTGGCGTTTGTGAAAAGCCCCGAATTAAATGCGGCGACTGCGGTAATCGTCAGCTACTCCCTCTCACCGATGACGTCGTTTATCGCCATCTAGCTGGTGAAGTGGTTATTGGCATCTATCCTCTGCTCCCGGATGACACCTGCTATCTTCTGGCGGTCGACTTTGATGAAGCCGAATGGCGTGATGACGCACGAGCCTTCGCTCAGTCGTGTCATGAACTGAACGTGCCAATGGCACTGGAAATATCCCGTTCAGGTAAAGGCGCTCATTGCTGGATTTTCTTCAAGCAAAGTGTTCCCGCTCATGATGCCCGACGTCTTGGTGCGGCAATCATCAGCCATGCATGTGAACGTACACGTCAATTGGCACTCACTTCTTATGATCGGTTGTTCCCAAATCAGGACTACATGCCTAAAGGCGGCTTCGGAAATCTCATCGCGCTTCCATTGCAAAAGCGAGCCAGAGCTCACAACAACAGCGTTTTTGTCGACAGCGAACTTGAACCTTATCTCGATCAGTGGGCCTTCTTAGCATCGGTTCAGAAAATGCCTCCGGAGGATATTCCGTTCGTTGTCACCCAAGCGATGGGGAAGCAGGACCCTACAGGAGTCATGTATGTTGACGACGACGGAGATGCAGAACCTTGGAAGGCTCGTGAGTCAAAGTCACCAAAATTGACGTGCCCATTGCCAGCCTCTATCAACGTCACGCTGGCTAACATGATTTACTTTGAAAAGTCGGCGTTGCCGCAACCATTAGCAAACCAGCTTGTCCGACTAGCCGCGTTTCAAAATCCCGAATTCTACAAAGCTCAAGCCATGCGCATGTCGGTGTGGAACAAGCCGAGAATAATCGGTTGCGCCCAGAACTTCCCCAAACATATTGCGCTGCCACGTGGCTGCTTGGATTCTGCACTGGAGCTGCTAGGGGTAAATGGCATCTCCCCTGAGTTTCAAGATGAACGCTTCGCCGGTGACCCGATTGACGTGAGTTTCCTCGGGACCTTGCGTCCAGACCAGGAAGATGCCATCGGCAAAATGCTGAATCATGATACCGGAATTCTTTGCGCACCTACGGCGTTCGGTAAACGGTCAGCGCAGCTGCATTGATTGCTAGACGTGGCGTTAACACATTAATACTTGTGCATCGGACCGAATTATTAAGACAGTGGCAAGAACGCGTGCAAGCGTTCTTGGGTGTTGGCAAGGGTGTGGTCGGAACGATTGGGGGCGGAAAAGCAAAACCTACAGGCATCATCGATATTGCCGTAATGCAATCGTTATCGCGAAAAGGTGAGATCAGCGATCACGTAAAAAACTACGGGCAAATTATCGTCGATGAGTGTCATCACCTGTCAGCAGTGTCATTCGAGGCACTACTGAGAACCGCGACTGCGCGATACGTGCTGGGCCTCACGGCAACTCCAGTGCGACGAGATGGGCAACAGCCAATCATTTTCATGCAATGCGGACCGATCCGACACTCTGCCGCTCGACCGGCGAGCGCACCTCATGATCTATCTGTCGTACCTCGACTGCTGCCAAAACCTGTGGTGGTCCCCGACGGTTCTGGAATCCAAGACGTTTTTCGGAAGTTAGCAGACGACTCTGAGCGCACAGCCAAAATCGTCTCGGAGATCGAGCTGGCGTACAGCCAAGGTAGAAAAATTCTGGTGCTAACAGAGCGGACGGAGCATGTGGATACCTTGGAGTTGGAGTTGAAGCAGCGCGTGAACAACCTTTTCACACTTCATGGGCGAGTGCCTAAAAAACAACGAATTGCCCGTATGCATGAGCTTGAGTGCCTCCCGCCTGACGCACCACGAGTACTCTTGGCGACGGGAAAGCTAGTGGGTGAAGGCTTCGATCATCCGCCATTGGACACGCTGGTTCTGGCAATGCCTATCTCATGGAAGGGAATCCTCCAGCAGTATGCAGGACGGTTGCATCGATCGCATGCCGACAAAGCCGACGTGCGAGTGATCGACTTCGTTGACGAGGGTAATGTCGCGCTGATGAGAATGTGGGATAAGCGCCAAGCAGGTTACAAAGCGATGGGCTACCGTATGGCCGACGCCCTAGTTACCATGGATCTACTTTAAACGTGATTCGACGGTTCATAGGGCACCACTCCTTTGTAATCGCGAAACCATAAGCATCTTCAAAAGCGGGTTTCAAAGCGGGTACACATCCAGCTTGATAGCACCCAAATCCGGACTTCATAAGGCCTGCACCCAATGACTTCTGGTTTAACGTCTAAGCGGTAGCCTGCAGTAACCACAAACCCCTTGAGGCCAATGCCTCAAGGGGTTTTGTTTTTTTGCTGCTTTATAAGGCATGCACCCGACCTGTAGGAGCGGCTTTAGCCGCGAACACCGGCGCAGCCGGTGCCATGCACCACGTTGGATTCTTCGCGGCTAAAGCCGCTCCCACAGGGTATGCGGATCGCTTGCGAACTCAGTTCTCTGCGCGACAGCGCAACGCAAAGGGCTGGGCGGCCTCCTACAGGAACTGCATTATGTCGAAAGGTCAAAAATCCCCTCGCAAGGTCAGCATGTAGCTGCGCGGCGTGCCGTAGGTGGTGCCACGGGTCCAGTAGCCGGTGGAGTCGAAGTACTTGCGGTCCAGCAGGTTCTCTACATCCACACCCACCGTCCAGTGCTGGTCGAGCTTGTACGCCGCACGGGCATCGAACACCGCCCGGCCACTGTTGCTCACGCCGTTGTAGGCGTCGTAATAGTGCGACTGTGCCGACACGCCACCACCGACACTGAAGCGGTTCCATTGCCCTGGCAGGGTGTAGTTGGTGTTGACCCGCAACAGGTGTTTGGGGGTTTGCGCCGAGATCGGCCCGCCGTTCTCCGATTGCGTGGTGTTGAAGGTGTAGCCTGCTGCCACTTGCAGCCCCGGCAACAACTCGCCACTGGCTTCGGCCTCGAAGCCTTTGCTGCGGCTGATGCCATCGCTGTTCACATAGCACCTGCCAGCCGAGTCGTTCGGGCAATTGCCGTCATTGGCATAGTCGCGGGCGGCGACGTCTTCCTGTTCGATGTAGAACAGCGCAAACGACAGGTTCAAGCGTTTGTCGAACAGCTCGCCCTTGATGCCGGTTTCATAATTGGAGCCAATGGCCGGGTCGAGCAGCTTGCCACCGGCACTGCGGTAGCTGGCTTGCGGCATGAAGATGTCAGCGTAGCTGGCGTACAGCGACCAATTGTCATCCAGGTCGTAGATCGCACCGACAAAAGGTGTGAATTCGTGCTTCTGTTCATTGGTGTTCTTCAACGCCCCGTCCCAGGCTTCGGTCTTGTACCAGCTCAGGCGGCCGCCCAGCACCAGGCTCAGGTCTTTGGTCATGTGCAGGCGAGCATTAAGGTAGGTACCGTAACGGGTGTCTATGGTGTCGTCGTTGTAGTTCCAGCCCTGCCGCGAAGGCTCTGGGACAATGCTGTGGTCCGGGTCGAACACATTGAGCGGGATGGGGCTATCCAGTTTGACCGTGGCGTCCTTGTCATTCATCTTGCGCCTGGACCAGTTGGCCCCCAGCGACAGCTGATGGCTCAGGCCGAAGGCTTGGAAATCGCCGTCCAGGTGGCCATCGACCGCATTGTTCGTAGCATCGAACTTGTGAAAATTGGTGTCGTTTATCATCGGGCCGGTCGGGCTACCGTACTCCAGCGTGTCCTCTGCACTCCACTCGATCGCACTGCGGTTGTAGCCGCTTTCGGAATGGGAAACGGCCAGCTTGCCGCTCCAGTCATCGTTGAAGCGGTGATTCAGGTCGGCGAACACTTCGTCGGTGCGCGTCTGCAGCTTCGCCCAATCCTGGCCCAGGAAGGTGGAACGCTTGAGGTGCGGGTTGCTGCCGTCTGGGTTGGTCGGCAGGCCCAGTACGCTGTAGCCGTCGATGCGTGAGGTTTGCCGGCGCAAACCCAAGGCCACGGTGGTGGCATCGCTCAGGTCGCCTTCGACGATACCGTACAGCAACGGCCGCTTGGACTTGCTGACATCGGTGAAGTAGCCACGGTCCTCGTAGGAGGCCACCACGCGGCCGCGCAACGACCCTTGCGGGTTCAAGCGGCCGCTGGCATCCAGGTCCAGGCGGTAGTTGTCCCACGAACCGGCGCGGGTGGTCACGGAAAAACGCGGCTCGCTGGTCGGGCGCTTGCGCACCAGGTTGACCGCCCCGCCCGGGTTGCCCGCCCCCACCAGCAGGCCGGACGCGCCACGCAGCACTTCGACGCGGTCGAACACCGCCATGTCGGGGATCATCCAGCCGGTGTAGGCGTAGGCCTGCCCGGCCACGCCGTCGACCATGTAGCTGTCGTCGGTGATGTCGAACCCACGGGAGCTGAAGTGGTGGTTGCCATAACCCCGGTTGGCACGGGTGATACCGGTGGTCTGGGCCATCACCTGGTCCAGCGACACCAGGTTCTTGTCGTCCATCAACTTGCGCGTGACCACGGTCACCGACTGCGGTGTGCGCCGCAGCGACTGGGGCATCTTGCCGATGGTCACTGCGCCGGTGGTGTACGAGCCCGAGCCTTCGGTGGTTTCCCCCAACCCGACGCTGTTGATATTGGTCGCGCCCAGCTCCAGTGCGCCCTTGGCGTCAACTGCCGGCACCACGCTGAAGGTGCCGCTGCCGGTAACGATCGCCTGCAACCCGCTGCCCACCAAAGCCTGCTGCACTGCTTGCAGGGCATTCATTTCACCTTGCACGGCCGGAGCCTGCTTGCCTGCGACCAAAGCGGGGTCAAGCGACATGACTTGCCTGCCTTGGCGGGCAATGGCATTGAGGGTTTGCGCCAGGCTGGCAGCCGGCAAGTCGAAGTACTGCAGCTGCTGCTGCGCGGAACCGTCAGCCCGGACGAAGGCCGTGGGCGCTGCGGCCAGGGCTATGGCAAGGGCGAGGGGCCAGGGTTTGAACACGTGGATACTCCTGAGTTTTTGCTGTTGTCAGGAGACAAGTGGGACGAGCGGGAAAAACCGGACACGAATGATAGAAATTTTCATTCAAAAGCCAATCTCAAACGCTGGTCGTGGTTTTGTGGGAGCCTGGCTTGCCGCCGATGGTCCGCAAAGCGGCCGTGATGCACGCAATTGATAGGTCACAGAGGCTCAATCAGGGTTAACCACCCCCCATAGCGCGCAATACGAATCGGCATGGTCTCTTCCAGGGCTGCCAACGTGCGTTCACTGTCATCCAGCGGGAATACGCCCTGTACGCGCAAATGGCGCACCTGCGGGCTGACGCGGATCAGGCCGGAGCGATACGGGCGCAGGGCATCGACCACCGCAGCCAGGGGCTCGTCCAACACGCTGAGGCGCCCCTCCAGCCAGTCGGCACGGTAGCCCTGGCCTGCTGCCAGCAATTCGATATGCCCGCTATGCAGTAACGCCGCCTGCCCTTGCGCCAGGTCCAGTACGGCACCACTGAACAAAGAGGTGCGCACGGCATGCTCCAGCACCACCACCCGGGTGGCGTCCACCAGTTGCTCGACCAGAAACCGTGTACCCAAGGCACGGGCATCCCCCTGTTCGCTGCGCACGATGAATGGCCGTGCCGGGTCCGCCGCCACCTGCACCACCAGCCCTCCCCTGTACAGGCGCAGCAAGCGACGCCCGCCGGTGAAATCAAGGTCGACCGCACTGCCAGCATTCAGGGTCAATCGGCTGCCATCAGCCAGCCTCAGGCTACGGCGTTCGCCTGTGCCGGTGCGCAGGTCGGCGGTCAGCGCCCGGCCACTGTCGCTGCGTGCGGCAAACCACAGGCCGGAGCCCAGCATGCCCAGCCCGGCCAGCCCCCGCAGCACATCGCGGCGGCCGACTTCCGGCTGCAGCAATGTATCGCGCAACGCAGCCGGTGCCCGCCGCACAACTTCGTAATGGTTGCCCAGGCCACGCTGCATCTGCTCCCAGGCAAGGGCGTTGGCCGGGTCCTGCGCCAGCCACTGTTGAAACTGCGCCTGCTGCCTGGCAGCGTCACGCCCGGAGCGCAGCCGCACCATCCAGGCAATAGCCTGTTCGGCAGCCGGCCCCAGCACGTTGCGGCTCATGGCAGCGCCCCGCTCAGGTAGCACTGGCGCAAGGCCTGGGTCATGTAGCGGCCCACGGTGCGTTCAGACACCGCCAGGCGCCGGCCGATTTCTGCGTAGTTCAGGCCATCAAGCTGGCTCATGAGAAAGGCCTTCTTCACCACCAGCGGCAGGCCGGCCAGGCTGCGGTCAACAGCGTGCAAGGCCTCCAGCAGCAAGTGGGTATCTTCTGGCGAAGGGGCCAGCGCTTCGGGGAGCAGCAACAGGCGTTCCAGATAGGCCTGTTCCAGGCGCCGACGGCGGTGACGATCGAAGATCAGCCGGCGAGCGATGGTGGCCAGGTAGGCACGCGGCTGTTCGATGGTCGTTGGGTCGACCCGCGCGGTGAGCAGTTGGCAGAACGTCTCGGCCGCCGTGTCTTCGGCATCCGGGCGGTTGCTCAACTGCCGCTGCACGTGCTGCAGCAACCAGCGGTGGTGATCGCTGAAAAACAAACCCAGCTTGCTGGTGTCGGATACGGGCACGGGAAGACCGGAAGTTAATGAGAACTTGTCGCATCTTATAGGTAGGGGACGGGAAGCGCTATAGTCGGCGTAACCTGCAACCGGGCTGATCATTTCAAGGAGGATGCGCTTCTTGAGTGTTTTGCGGCCAACTCTATGAACTTTCCGGTGGAATGCGCGGCGGTGGGTGACGGCCGCGTAGAAGATTCGAGATCGTCGGGGCTGCTTTTCTGCATCTAAGCTGTGACTCAGCACCCTCCCCGCTGGAGCCCGCAGCATGCCAGAATCGCCCCGCTTCGACTGGCAACGCTGGTTGCCCGGCCTGGTCACCCTGCTCCACTATAAGCCCGCCTGGCTGGCCAAGGACATCGCCGCCGGCCTGGTGCTCACCACCATGCTGATACCGGTCGGCATTGCCTACGCCGAGGCCTCCGGGGTACCGGGAATCTACGGCCTGTACGCCACCATCATTCCGCTGTTGGCCTATGCCCTGTTCGGCCCCAGCCGCATCCTGGTGCTGGGCCCAGACTCGGCGCTGGCCGCGCCGATCCTGGCGGTGGTAGTGCAATACGCTGCCAGCGACCCGCAACGCGCGATTGCCGTTGCAAGCCTGATGGCCCTGGTGGCGGGGGCTTTTTGCGTGATCGCCGGGCTGCTGCGCCTGGGCTTTATCACCGAGTTGCTGTCCAAGCCCATCCGCTATGGCTACATGAACGGCATCGCCCTTACGGTACTGATCAGCCAGTTGCCCAAATTGTTCGGCATCAAGGTCGACAGCGAGGGGCCGTTGCGCGACATCTGGCACCTGGGCCAGGCGCTGTTCGCCGGCCAAGGGCACTGGCCAAGCTTTGTCGTCGGCGCCGCTAGCCTGGTGCTGATCCTGTTGCTCAAACCATTCAAGCGCATACCGGGCATCCTGATCGCGGTGGTGCTGGCGACGCTGGCCGTGAGCCTGTTCAACCTCGACCAGATGGGCGTCAAAGTACTTGGCCAATTGCCCGAGGGACTGCCCACTTTCGTCTTCCCCTGGGTCACCGACATCGATCTGGTCGAAGTAGTATTGGGCGGGATCGCCGTGGCACTGGTGTCGTTCGCCGATACCAGTGTGCTGTCACGCTCCTATGCCGCACGCCTGAAAATGCCGGTCAATCCCAACCAGGAAATGTTCGGCCTGGGCGTGGCCAACCTGGCTTCGGGCCTGTTCCAGGGCATCCCGATCAGCAGTAGCTCTTCACGTACACCGGTTGCCGAGGCGGCAGGTTCGAAAACCCAGCTTACCGGCATCATTGGTGCGCTGGCGGTCACCCTCTTGCTCCTGGTGGCGCCCAACCTGATGCAGCACCTGCCCAACAGTGCCCTGGCGGCGGTGGTGATTGCTGCGGCGCTGGGCTTGTTCGAATTTGCCGACCTCAAGCGCATCTTCCGCATGCAGCAGTGGGAGTTCTGGCTGTCGTTTACCTGCTTCGTGGGTGTGGCGGTGTTCGGCGCGATCCCCGGCATCTGTATTGCCGTGACAGTGTCGGTGATCGAGTTCCTGTGGGACGGCTGGCGGCCGCACCACGCGGTGCTCGGCCGCGCCGACGGGCTGCGGGGTTACCATGATGTGCAACGTTATCCACAGGCCCGACGTATTCCGGGGCTGGTGCTGCTGCGTTGGGATGCCCCGTTGTTCTTTGCCAATGCCGAGCAGTTCCAGAGCACGGTGATGGCTGCAGTGGACGCATCGCCGACCCCGGTGCAACGGCTGGTGATTGCTGCCGAGCCGGTGACCAGTATCGATATCACTTCGGCGGACATGCTGGCCGAGCTGGACCGGGCGCTGGAAGCGCGCGGGGTGGAGCTGCAGTTTGCCGAGATGAAAGACCCGGTGAAGGACAAGATGCGCCGGTTCGAGTTGTTTGAGCATATGGGCGAGAAGGCGTTTCACCCTACAGTGGGGGCGGCGGTGGATGCTTATCTGGAAGAGAGTGGGGTTGACTGGCAGCCTTAGGTTTCCTGTGCTGGCCTCTTCGCGGGTAAACCCGCTCCCACAAATACACCACAGCTCTCAAAGCATGTGCAGAACCTGTGGGAGCGGGTTTACCCGCGAAGTAGCACACGCCGTATCCGAAGACGGTCCATCCAGATCAGCATGGCGCTGGCATACACCGACACGGCCAGGAACAACGCCATGCGCACGGCAAACGCCTTGTACACATCCTGCCCGCCGGCACTGTCCTGCACCGACTGCCCCAGCAGGATCAGCATGGTGGTCAGGCAGCTGACCCAGTACGCCGGGCTCTGCCGGTTCGCCACCGCCTGATACAGCCGCCGCGCCTGCCAGAGCGTAAACAACAGCACCCACAAAAAGAACATCCACAGGTGCACGAACAGGCTCAGCGCCCCCCACAGCAGAATCGCCAACCCCCCGGCCAGCAAGGTCGAGCCGATCAGCTCGCGGCTGGCGTGCCGTGCGCGGGTCTCGCCGGCCTGCTGCCCCACACTCACGGCCTTCATGATCAGCGGCATGTACTGGTCCGGGGCAATCAGCGCCAGCAGAAAGGCCGGCATCACGATCAGCGTGGCACGCAGTGCCACCCAACTGACATGCTCGCTGTCCAGCAGCGGCGGCACCGCCTGCGCGGGAGCGTCGGCAGGCTCGGGAAACAACACATGTGCCACTGCCGTACCCAGCACCGCCAGCAACATGCCTTTAGCCAGCGCTTCAACCACCGACAGCGCCAGGGTGAAGTTGCTGGTACCGGCAGCGGCGATCATGGTCAGGCCGATCACCAGCAAGTTGGCCAGCAGGCCATTACCGCCCCTCTGCGCGTAACGCAGTGTCAGGAAAACCCCCACGCCCACCAATAAAACGCCACTCACCGGGGCATGCCGTAGCAACGGAATCAGCAGTAACCCGCTACCGCAGGCGAGCAGCACCAGTACCGCCAGGGCCGGGGCCGCACGCAGCGGCAAGGGCTGGCTGCGCATGGCCAGCAACAGCACGGCAAACACCGGTGCCAGGATCGGCACCGGCAGGCCGATGCCGAAGCTCACCGCCAGGCACAGCGCCACGCCCCAGGCCAGGCGCAGGGCGCGTAGCCGGCGCAGCTCAATAGGCATACGACAACCAGCTCATCAGCCACATGAACATACGGCCCAGCAAGTTTAATGGATTGCCTTCGCTGGGCAGGGCCATGACTTCGGCCTGGCCGCCGACCCGTAACCCGGACTTGTCTGTTAGCTGGTCGCGGTCAAGCTCGACGATAACCGGGAAGCGCTGCGCCGAGCGCAGCCAGTCGCGGCTGTTCTGCACGGTCGGCAAGCTGCCCGGAGGCGCCGGCTGGCCGATGCTCACGCCATAGCCGATGCTGCGCACCTGCCCTTTCAGCACCGTGCCAGGCACGGCATCGAGCACCACCAGCACCGGGGCGCCGGGGCGTAGGCGGCCGAGGTTGTTCTCGGTCATGTCGGCGCTTATCCACACGTCATGGATCGCGATCAACGTCATCATCGGGCTGCCGGCACCCACGTAGTGACCGACATCGGTGCGCAAGTCGGTGATCAACCCATTGGCATCGGCCCGCACTACGGTGCGGGCCAGGTCCAGGCGGGCCTTTTCCACGTTGGCGGCGGCGCTGCGCAGCTGTGCGTTGTCGGCTTCGGCCCCGCCCTGTTGCTCACGCGCCCGCTCGACTTCGGCGCGGGCCGCCGCCACCTGGCTGATGGCCTGGTCACGGGTGGCCTGGGCACCTTCCAGGCGGCGTACCGACACCGTGCCAGGGTCTTCATCGATCAGGCGCTTGAGCCGCTCGGCGTCCTGGCGGGCCTTGCGCTCGTTGGCCTGGGCCGCCACCAGTGCCGCCTGGGCTGAGTCGATGCCGGCAGTGCTGGCGCCGATCTGCCGGCGCACGGTATCCAGGTCAGCTTCGGCGCGGGCCAGAGCGATGCGGTACTGCGCCTGGTCGAGCTCGAACAGCACATCGCCCTGGCGCACTTCCTGGTTGTTGCCCACCGCCACGCGCTTGATCTGCCCGGCCACCTCGGCAGCCACCGGCACCACGTAGGCTTGCAGCCGGGCCTGCTGGGTGTAGGGCGTAAAGCGGTCAGCCAGCAGGTACCAGACCAGGCTGACAATGATCAGTATCAGCACCCAGCGCATGCCGCGGTCTGGGGCTGGCGGCGCGTCTGCGGGGTCGCTCATTTCGGCTCACCTTGTTCAGGGTCGACAGCGGCCGGCTCGTCGAGCAGGTCGCCCCAGTCGGTACGGTTTTGCATCTGCTGGCGGGTAGCGCGGTCGATCGGCTGGCGCGTGTTGTCCCAACCGCCCCCCAGCGCCTTGTACAGGCTCACCAGGCTGCTCACGGCATTGCCACGGCTGACCAGATAACCATCCTGTTGCTGCAACAGCAGTTGCTGGGCGTCGAGCACGCGCTGGAAGTCGGCAAAGCCTTCCTGGTACTGCGAACTGGCCAGGTTCAGCGAGCGTTGTGCGGCCTGCGAGGCCTGGTCGCGAATGGTTGCACTTTGCAGTGAACGCACCAGGCCACTGGCCGCGTCGTCGGCTTCACGGGCAGCTTCGCGCACGCTCTGGTGATACAACTCGATCAGTTGCTGCAGGCGCGCGTCTTCGATCCGCACCGCGTTCTTGCGCCGCCCATAGTCGAACGGGTTCCAGATCAGGCTCGGGCCTGCCGCCAGGTCGAAGGTGTTGGGCAGATGATTGGCCGAGAGCAAGGTCCAGCCGATACTGCCGAGCAGGCTCAGTTGTGGATAAAGCTCGGCCTCCGCCACACCCACCAGCGCCGACTGTGCTGCCACGGCCTGCTCTGCCGCGCGGATGTCCGGGCGCCGCTGCAGCAGGCGGGCAGGCACGTCCTGCAATATGGCACGGTCCGGCAGCGGCAACTGGCCGCGGCGGGCGTCCAGTTGCGGCAGCGGCCCCGGCGGCCGGCCGAGCAGCGAGCACAACACATTGCGCAGGGTGTTGAGCTGGTTCTCGAACTCAGGAATCGTGGCCAGGGTGGCCAGGTACTGGGTACGCGCCTGTTGCCAGTCCAGTTCGTCGTTTTCACCATGGCGGAACAGCCGCTCGGTAATCTCCAGGCTGCGGGCCTGGCGCTTGGCGTTTTCCTGTGCAATATCCAGCCGCGCCTCTGCAGTGCGCAGGGCGAAGTAAGTGTCAGCCACCTGCGCACGCAACAGCAGCATGGCGTCGGCGTAGTTGGCCTGGGAGGCGAAATAGGCAGCATCAGCGCTTTCGATGGCACGACTGAAACGGCCCCAGAAGTCGATTTCCCAACCAATGTCGAAACCGATGCTGGACTGCCAGAACACCGAGTCGCGGGCAGTGGCGGTACCCGACTGGTCCTGCTTCAGGTACAGGCTCTGCGCACGCAACTGCTGCAATTGTGGATAACGCCCGGTCTTCACGATGGCCAACTGGGCGCGGGCTTCAGCAATACGCAGGCCCGCCACGCGCAGGTTGGTGTTGTTGGCATCGCCCTCGGTAATCAGCGCGTCCAGTGTCGGGTCGGCAAACACCGCCCACCACTGGCGCAGGTCCGGTACCGCGGCGCGGCGATCGGCCTGCTCGAGCAACGGCGTGCTCCAGTTGCTCAGCCACGGGGCCTGAGGCTTCTCGAAGTCCGGGCCGACCGGGGTGCAGGCGGTCAGCACCATCAGCAGCCCCAGGCCATAGCAGCGGTTGGCCATGGCGGCCCTGGCTCAGGCAGCGGGTGGTGCCGGTTGCTCCGGCACCTGCAGGGCAACCCATTGCCAGAACAACACGTAGGTCACACCGAGAATCACCGGGCCGATGAACAGGCCGATGATACCTTTGACCACCATGCCGCCCAGCGCCCCGATCAGTACCACCGGCATCGGCACATCCACCCCGCGCCCCAGCAGCAGCGGCTTGAGCACATTGTCGGCCAGCCCGGCAACGAAGGTATAAATGGCAAACACGATGGTCGCCACGGTGAAGCCTTCAACGTTGAACACATAGATGATCACCGGCACCGTGACCAAAGTCGCAGGCGCCTGGGCGATCCCCAGCATGAGGATGACGATGGCCAGCATCCCGGCGCCTGGCACCCCTTTGATGACGAAGCCGACACCGATCAGCAGCATCTGGATGAAAGCGATACCGATCACCCCTTGGGCCACTGCGCGAATGGTGGCGGTGCACAGCTTGGCCAGTGGCTTGCCGCGCTCCTCGCCGGACACGCGTATGGCGATGCGCTGGGCCGAAATTTCGCCGTGTTTGCCGAACGCCATGATAATGCCCGAGACGATGATCGCCGCAATGAACAGCAAAAACGCGCCACCGGCGCTGGCCGCGGCGCCGAGTACCGTCCGCCCTGCCTCCTTGAGCTGCGGCATCCACTGGTTGAGGACCTGGGCCATGTTTTCCGAGGCCAAGAGCCACAGTGCATGCACCTTGGCGCCGATCAGCGGCCAGGTCGCCACCGACTCAGGCGGCGCCGGCACGCTCCAGGCGCCGCTCTTGAGCAGCGTCACCAGGCTGTCCACCGATTCGCCGATGGACATCACCACCAGATAGATCGGCACCAGCAGCACCACCAACACGATCAACACCACCAGTGTTGCCGCATAGCCATCCTTGAGCCCGGTGCCGCGCTGGATCCGCCGATGCAGCGGGTACAGCGTCACCGCCAGAATCACCGCCCACAGCATCAATTCCAGGAACGGCTGAAATACCTGAAAGGAGAACACCACCAGGGCAGCCACGAGGCCCGCCTTGATCAGCACGTCGAGCAAGCCCCGCGACAGGGCGCTGTCCAGCTTGAAACTCGGCTGCATGTTTCACCTCCGCACGCTCAGTGCGCCCGCAAGGCGCGATTCAGTGACCGGTCTCAGGGCTGGCCTGCGCCGGGCGGTCGTCCCGCAACTGCCGCGCCAGGGCCATCATCACCAGCGGCACCACCGCCATTGACAAGGTGATGGCCAGTACCAGCAGGCCGAAGGCGGTGGACGACAAGGCCAGCCCCAGGCCCAGCACGATGGCTGCCGCCTTTGACTGGGCAAACAGGAAGTACGCCAACAGCCCCAGCACCAGCGCCGTCAGCCCCACCTGCAACGTGCCAACGCCAAACAATGCCCGGCGCATGGTCCACAGGCGCCGTGGCGAAAGCTCCAGGCCAATGACGAACAGCAGCATCACCACGCCCATCTCCGACAGGTGCGCGACGTTGTCCGGGTTGTTGAGCAGGCCGAACACCGACGGGCCGATCAGGATACCGGCCAACAGGTAACCGGGCACCGCACCCATTTTCAGACGCTGCGCCAGCGGTACCAGAAGCACCACGGCCAACAGGAACACCACCGTCGCCTGCAACAGGCTGCCGTCATGTGGCATAGGCTCGCACCCTCGCTGCTCCCCGCAGGGGGGATCAGAAACGCTCTTCAACCATCTTGAACGGGTAGGCCACCGCCTTGTACTTGCCGATCTTGCCGCGCTTGGGCAGCTTGACGACCTGCTCGCGGGTGATGTCCTTGTAGGGAATGCGCGTGAGCATATGGCTGATGATGTTCAGCCGGGCGCGGCGCTTGTCGTTGGAGTGGGCCATGAACCACGGCGCCCAGGATGAGTCGGAAGCCGCGAACATGTCGTCGCGGGCACGGGTGTAGTCGTCCCAGCGGGTGTACGACTTGAGGTCCATCGGCGACAGTTTCCACAGTTTGCGGCCATCGCTGATGCGGTCCTGCAGGCGACGGGTCTGCTCTTCGGCGCTGACTTCCAGCCAGTACTTGATAAGGATGATCCCCGACTCGACCATCATCTTTTCAAACAGCGGCACCACGGTCAGGAACTTGTTGGCCTGCTCTTCACTGCAAAAGCCCATTACCCGTTCGACGCCGGCGCGGTTGTACCAGCTGCGGTCGAAGATCACCACTTCGCCAGCGGCCGGCAGGTGGCGCAGGTAACGTTGCACGTACATCTGGGTTTTTTCCCGCTCGGTGGGTGCCGGCAGCGCCACCACGCGAAACACCCGTGGGCTGACACGCTCGGTAATGGCCTTGATGGTGCCGCCTTTGCCGGCGCCATCGCGGCCCTCGAAGACGATGCACACCTTCAGGCCCTTGGCCACCACCCACTCCTGCAGTTTTACCAGCTCCACATGCAGGTGCTTGAGCTCTTTTTCGTAGGCCTTGCCGCCCAGTTTTTCTTGCGGGTCCTGGCTGGGTTTCTTCCTGGGCGATTTGGGCATGGCACTCTCCTGGAGGCGAATGAAGAGTCAGTATGGTCGATCCATGGCGGATTGCCGCTTCGCTTGTTGATTGAAGCGGGGGCTGCCACGCAGCCCCCGCACGTGCTATTTGGCCAACTTGTTGTAGCTGGTCATGAGGTTGCGGTAGTCCGGGATGTGATTGGAGAACAGGGTCCCCAGCCCTTCGATGTCATTGCGCCAGTCACGGTGCAGTTCACAGGCCACGCCGAACCAGGTCATCAGCTGCGCCCCGGCCGCCTCCATGCGCCGCCAGGCCGAGTCACGGGTCAGTTCGTTGAAGGTACCGGAGGCGTCGGTGACGACGAATACCTCAAAGCCCTCTTCCAGCGCCGACAGCGCCGGGAAGGCCACGCAGACCTCGGTTACAACGCCGGCGATCAGCAGCTGCTTCTTGCCGGTAGCCTTTACCGCCTTGACGAAGTCTTCGTTGTCCCAGGCATTGATGTTGCCGGGGCGGGCGATGTAAGGGGCGTCGGGGAACTGCTCTTTCAACTCCGGCACCAGCGGGCCGTTGGGGCCGGTCTCGAAACTGGTGGTGAGGATGGTCGGCAGCTTGAAGTACTTGGCCAGGTCGGACAGGGCCAGCACGTTGTTCTTGAAGCGGTCGGGGTCGATGTCCCTTACCAGCGAGAGCAGGCCGGTCTGGTGGTCGACCAGCAGTACCGCAGCGTTGTTCTTGTCCAGACGCTTGTATTGGAAGGCCATGACGGATCTCCTTGCTTTAGCGGGTTGGGAGTATCAGCGTAGGCAAGGATGCAGTGATCGAGAGGCCGCCGGTCGGGTTTGGCGGCGGCCTTTGTAGGAGCGGCCTTGTGTCGCGATGGGGCGCGTAGCGGCCCCACGATTTCAGCTGCGCAGCAAAAATCGCCGGGGCCGCTTAGCGGCCCGATCGCGACACAAGGCCGCTCCTACACGGGCCATGTCAACATGAAGAGTCAGTACTCTTGCCGCTTGCGAAACGCCCAGCGCCCCACCAGCACGGTGAAGGTCGCCACCAGCGCCACCAGCACCCAGAAACCATGGGGGTTTTCCGCCAGGGGCACCCCGCCGACGTTCATGCCGAAGAAGCCGGCGATGATGTTGATCGGCAGCGCCAACACGGTTACCACGGTCAGGGTGAACAGGGTGCGGTTGGTCTGCTCGTTGAGCTTGGCGGCAATTTCTTCCTGCAGCAGTTTGATCCGCTCACCCAAGGCGGTGAGGTCGCTGATCACCAAGGTGAATTCTTCGGTAGCCGCACGCAGCTGGCAGATGTCCTGCTCCTGCAGCCACTCCGGCGGCCGGTTGAGCAGGCGCAGCAGCGCGCCCGGTTCCAGCGCCAGCAGGCGCTGCAGGCGCACCAGCACACGGCGCATGCTGCCCAGTTCGGCACGGTTGTCGCTCAGGCGCTGGGACAGCAACTGGTCTTCGATGCGGTCAACGCTGGTGGTGGTTTCGCGCACGATCTGGGTCAGCACATCGCCTTGGTCGCGCAGCAGGTGTACCAGCAGTTCGATAGACGAGTGGAAGCGCTCGCCATGCTTGACCGACGAGCGCAGCTTGTCCACCGAATGCAGTGGTTGCAGGCGCGCGCTCACCAGCAACTGGCTGCTGGCACAGGCCCACAAGGTGGAGATGTCCGAAGACACCAGGCCGAAGTTGAACACCACATCGTTGACCACCGCCAGCAGTGCCGAATCGGCGTGCTCGATGCGGGTCGAGCGGGAGCCCTCGCGCAGGGTTTCGAAGAAGGCGTCGGGCAATTGCAGGTGGGTGCGCAGCCAGCGCTCGCAGGCAGCGTGGGCCAGGTTCAGGTGCACCCACAGGAACTCGCCGGGTTCCAGCGGCTGGCCGAGCTTGTGCAGCAACTGCGCCGAGTCGATTTCGCGCCCGGGCTGGCCGGGGCGGAAGGAAAAGGCGTAGAGCAGGCCGAACAGGTCGTGGTCCTGTGGCAGGTGCAGCGCGGGATGGCCCATTCGAACTCGCAATGAGGCACGGGGAGATGGCAGAAATGTTGCTGAATATTCGTTGCAGGCAGATGACAGCGTGTCTCGTGATCACGACTGACGCGCTGCCTGTAGGAGCGGCCTTGTGTCGCGATCGGGCCGCAGAGCGGCCCCAGCAATATTTGCGGCTTAGCTGAGATCCCGGGGCCGCTCTGCGGCCCGATCGCGACACAAGGCCGCTCCTACAAAAGGCAGCACGGCCTGTGAGCTGGAGCATTACCAGCGATAGGTGGCCGTACCCAGCACCGTGCGCCCGTTGCCATAGATGCAGCGGGTAGCGTCATAACAACCGGCCACATACTCCTTGTCGGCCAGGTTGCTGGCATTGACCGCAAAGCGCCACGGCCCGGTTTCATAGTGCACGGTCGCGTCCAGCAAGGTATACGCCGGTACATTCAGCGAATTGTCTGGCGCCCCCGGATTACGCCCGGTGTAGCGTACCCCGGCGCCGAAGCCCAGGCCCTTGAGCCAACCGTCGTGCAGGGTGTAGTCAGCCCATAGCGAGGCCAGGTTGCGCGGGGTCGGGATGCTGATCGGCGTCTTGCCATCGCTCTCGTCGTTGGCCTTGGTCACCTTCACATCCTGATAGGTGTAGGTGGCAATCAGGTTCAGTTCGTTGCTCAGGCTGGCCACCCCTTCCAGCTCGATGCCGCGCGAGCGCACCTGGCCGGTCTGCACCTTGTCGTTGGGGTTACCCGGTGCGGTGGTCAGCACGTTGTTCTGGGTAATCTCGAACACGGCAGCAGTGACCGAACTGTTCGAACCCGGCGGCTGGTACTTGATACCCGCTTCATACTGCTTGGCTTCGGTGGGCTCGAACGGCTGGTTGTTGGCATCGGTGCCCGGGTTCGGCGTGAAACCTTCGCTGTAGCTCAGGTACGGCGCCAGGCCGTTATCGGCCAGGTACACCAGGCCAACCCGACCGCTGAACGCCTCGTCACGGGTTTGTATTTCGGGGTCGGAACCGGCAGCGGTCCAGTTGCGGGTTTCCGATACCGCCCGGTCATAGCGGCCGCCAAGGGTGACCACCCAGTGCTCGTCGAAGCGCAACTGGTCTTGCAGGTACAGGCCGGTCTGACGGCTGGTCTGGTGGCTGTAGCTCCAGGTGTCCGGGGTGAACTGGCTGGGGTCAACCGGGCCATAATCAGTGCCGCCATACAGGTCGACGGGGGTAGTCAGGATGTAGGCCTGCGGGTCGGAGGTCTGCTGGCGCTGCCAGTCCACCCCGATCAGCAGGGTATGGCGGATGGTCCCGGTGCTGAAGTCGGCCTGGGCCTGGTTATCCACAGCCCAGCGGCTGTACTTGGGGTTCTCGATGCCCGCGTAGCGCAGCAACGTGCGCTCGTCACCGCCCTCCATCCCGTAGTAGCCAGTGGTACCGACGCCGAAGACCATGTTGTCGTTCAGGTCCAGGTGCGAGTAGCGAAGGTTCTGGCGCAGTTGCCAGACGTCGTTCAGGCGGGTTTCGAACTCGTAGCCAAGGCTGTACTGGGTCTTCTCGTACTTGGAAAAGTGCTTGTCGCCAGTAAAGGTATCGCGACCGATCTTGCCGTAGGGCGAGTGAGACAGCGTACCAACTGCCGGCAGGAAGTTGTCCTGGGCATTGGTGTCGTCAGCCAGGTAATTGCCCATTACCGTCAGCCGTGTGTCTTCGGAAGGCTGCCAGGTCAGTGCGGCAGACAGCGCCTGGCGCTTGTCTTCCCAAGGGGTATCGCGAATGTTGGCCTCGTGGCCGATGGCGGTGACACGGTAGCTCCAGACACCTTCGTCATCCAGTGCGCCGGTGCTGTCGAAGCCCAGTTGGCGGCGCGCATCGGTGCCGTACTGAACCTGGATTTCGTGGCTGCTGACGGTGCTCGGGCGTTTGGACACCTGGTTGATCACCCCGCCCGGGTCGCCCTGGCCATACAACACGCCGGCCGGGCCACGCAGCACTTCGACGCGTTCGAGCATGTAGGGGTCGACCATCCAGCTGGCCAGGTTGATCGTGGTCGGCAATTGCAGGCCGTCCAGGTAAGTGGTTGGCGAAAAGCCGCGCACCACCGTGTACCAGTCGGAGCGGTTGTTGGCGCCATAGGAGGATACGCCCGGGGTATAGCGCAGGGCCTCGTTGACCGACTGCACGCCCTGGGCCTCCATACGCTCACGGGTTACCACCGAGATCGACTGAGGGGTCTCGTGGATGGGTGTATCGGTCTTGGTCGCGGTGACACTGCGCTTGGCCACGTAACTGCCCACCGGCCCCAGCGGGCTCTCTTCGCCCACGGCGGAAATGGTCTGGGCCTGGAGGGTGACCGTACCCTCGGCGCCAGCACGTACCAGGCGCCAACTGCCATCACTGCTGGCTTCGGCGGCCAGGTTGGTGTTGCCGAGCAAAATGGCGAAACCGGCGTCGACCGGATAATCGCCCGACAGGCCAAGGCTGCTCAGGCCACGCGTAAGTGCCGGGTCGAAGCTCAGCAGCACGCCCGCCTGGCGGGCATAGGCATTGAGGGCACCCTCCAGGCTGCCTGCCGGCACTTCGAAGTGATGGTTTGGCGCGGCCAGCGCCAGGCTGCCCAACGGCAGGCTGACACTCAGGCCCAGCAGGGCGATACGCAGGGCGCGGGCAAGCGGGGTGTGCGGGGACAACGCCATGGGGGTTCCTTGTGGTCATGAGCGGAATTGCAAGGAGGCCGAGCCACGGCGAAAAAACTGCAAAAGAATTTGAAAATATTCTTCACGGAGGGGGTCGAGGTACACATCGCCTGTAGGAGCGGCCTTGTGTCGCGATCGGGCCGCAGGGCGGCCCCAGCATTATCTGCGGCGTAGCTGGAATCCAGGGGCCGCTCTGCGGCCCGATCGCGACACAAGGCCGCTCCTACAAAAGGCAGCACAAGCGGGTCAAGCTGGTGCAGGCTCCAGGGTCACAAACCAGCGGGTAAGGTACCGCGCCCGTACGGGCAAGCTACGGCCCAAGGCCGCCAACGCCCGGTCTGGCTCGTCCACCGGGAACACCCCGGAGATCAGCAAATCCGCCACTGCCGGGTCACAGCGCAACACCCCTGGCCGATAACGCCCAAGCTCGCCACACAGCCGCGCCAATGGCCACTGCCGGACCACCAGGTACCCTTCGCGCCAGGCCAGAGCATCGCGGTCCAGCGGCTGCGATGCGAACACTGCCTGCCTGTCGAAGCGCGCCTGCTCACCGGCATGGATTACGGCGGTGGCATGTGACAAGGCACTTGGACTCACCGCAACAGCCCCCTCCTCTACAGCCAGCAACACACTGTCTTCGGTTACGCGCACAGAGAAGCCGGTACCCAGAGCCTGCAGGCGGCCCATGGGGGTGTCGACCCAGAACGGCCGCTCCGTACCCTGCTTGCCGGTCTGGATCATGACCTCCCCGGCCAGCAGCCGTATCCGCCGTTGCTGGCTGTCGAAAGTCAGGTCCAGGGCCGAACCACTGTTCATCTGCAGCCAGCCCCCGTCAGGCAGTTGCAGGCGGCGGCGTTCGCCAGTGGCTGTCCGCTGTTCGGCCAGCCAGGGCGTGCCGCGCAGCCCCAAGCCGGTACCACCGGCCAGCGCTGTGCCACCCAGTAGCAGTACCAGCCCCTTGAGCACCGTGCGCCGGTCGCGATAACGCAGGGCCTGGCTGGCCCGCGGTGGCGGCATGGCTCCCAGACGGCCGTCAAATACTGCCAGGCGTTGCCAGGCCTGTTCATGGCTGGGGTGCAATCCGCGCCAGTGCTGGCATGCCTCCAGGTCTTCGACCGGTGCCAACCCCGAGGCCAGGCGCACACGCCAGTCGATGGCCTGCGCCACCACCTGCGCAGTGGGTTCCGCCGCGCTCACGAATACAGCACCCGGTAGCAGTGGCCGAATGCCTGAGTCATGTATTGCTGCACCGAACTGAGCGAGATGCCCAATTGTTCGGCAATCTGTGGATAAGTCAGGCCGTCGAGTTGTGACAGCAAGAACGCACTACGCACCTTGGGCTTCAGCCCGTCGAGCATACGGTCGATTTCGACCAGGGTTTCCAGCACCATCACCCGCGTTTCTGCTGATGGCGCTTCAGCTTCCGGCAACGCGGCCAGGCTGTCGAGCCAGGCCCGTTCCAGGCTCAGGCGCCGGTAGTGGTCCACCACCAGGCCCTTGGCGATGGTAGCCAGAAATGCGCGGGGCTCGCGCAGGCCATTGAGGGTGTCACGCCCCAGCAGGCGCAGAAACGTGTCCTGGGCCAGGTCGGCAGCCTGGTGCTGGCATTCCAGGCGTTTGAACAGCCAACCACGCAGCCACGAGTGATGGCCACGGTAAAGCTCGCCGACTTGAGCGTTGTGGGGCAGCGACGACACGGAGTACCTCGAGGACAGGGTTACGCGAGGGTGTTAATGCGAAGCAGTATTATTTAGAAGCTAAGGCTTTTCAATATACCGACAGGGCTGGAGCAGACAAATGGCATACCGGATTACGTTCGCTTGGCAACCCGTCGGTATTGCTGCCTGGGGCTGCGCGGTGATGCTGGGTCCGTCATCTCGACCAGTCCTGCGGCCAAAGCGGGGTTCAGATAACTCTTGCGGAAAGTGGCACGGTGCAAGAGGCCCAGCTGGTGCATAAGCTCACTTGTCTTCAATGCAACGCCCACTGGCAACACCTTCAACAGGCTTGCTACTTGGTCGGTTACTTGGTCGGTTACTTGGTCGCTCTCTTTGGCCTCGATCAACGCTCGCAGCAATGCTTCGAGCATGTACTCTACGAACGGAGTTGCTTCAGCAGCCTGGTCAGCCGCAGCCAACGCGGCATAATAAGCATCCTGCTGCTCACGGATAACGGTTTCCACAGGCAGATAGGCCAATACCGGGCGCCACTGGCTAAGCAGCAGGGTCTGCCATAGCCGCCCCATACGTCCATTGCCATCAGCAAACGGGTGGATGAACTCAAACTCATAGTGAAATACACAACTGCTGATCAGCGGGTGCCAATCGTTGTTGGCAAGCCAATGCAGTAAATCCTGCACCAGCGTCGCCACCCGGCTGGCAGGTGGCGCCATATGCAAGAGCCGTGAGCCCCGATAGATACCCACACCACCCCGTCGGTAGTGACCTGAGTCATCAATCAGCCCCTGCATCAGCATGCCGTGGGCAGAGAGCAGATCGCTCTGGGATTCAGCACACCAGGATGGCATCGCATCGTAGGTCGCGAATGCGTTACGCACCTCCCGAATCTCGCGCGGCAGGCCCAAAACCCGCTTGCCATCCAGCAATGCAGTTACCTGCTCGACGCTGAGCGTGTTGTTTTCTATCGCGAGCGATGCCTGAATGGTGCGAATGCGGTTGCCTCGGCGCAACTGCGGTGTCATCGCAGCATCGCGATGGGCCGTCAACAATCCCACTTGCTCACTGATTTCGGCAACCAGAGCCAGAATGCGGGGTGTCACCGTCAACGGTGGTTGATAGATGCTCATTGCCTGTGGTCCGCGGGAATCAGCCGTCACCTTAATTCACGGATCGTGAGAGGGTAAAGGGAGCGAGAACATCACTTCACAAATTCCTGAACTGATTATTTGCTACCAGCGATTTTTCCCCTCGCCCAGCGCCACCAGAATCGCTTCACCACAATCACAAAAACCGTGAGGCCACTCCTGTGGACCAGACACTCCAGGTTCGGCAAGCCGCCGCCGACCTCGTTGCCGCGTTCGCCAGCAACGACACCGCCCGCTATTTCGCCTGCTTCAGCGAAGACGCCACCTTCCTTTTCCACACCTTGCCGCAACCGCTGTTGTCACGCCATGCCTATGAAGAAATCTGGGCCCAATGGCAGACCGAGGGCTTTGCCGTGCTCGCCTGCGAGTCGGGAAATGCTCAGGTGAGCCTGCAAGGTGACGTCGCGATCTTCATGCACGATGTGGCCACACACATCCGCATCGCCGGTGAAGAACACCAGCTGAGCGAACGCGAGACCATCGTCTTCCGTCGCCAAGGCGACCGGTGGCTGGCTTGCCACGAGCACTTGTCGGTCGTCTCGCCGGCCTGATCATCTTTTTTCGCGGCCCTGCCGCCCTGCCAACGCACCCACAAGAAGGCCCGCGCACCGCGCCGGCCCACAACAACCGCGCTGGAGCATCACCATGAGCCACTCGACCGGTATCGAGACCAACGGCGTCGAACAGATCCCCGCCGATCAACGCGACGCCTCCCCGCTGGACCTTTTTCGCCTGATCTTCGGCGGCGCCAATACCTTTGCCACGGCTGTGCTGGGCAGCTTCCCGGTGCTGTTCGGGCTGTCGTTCCAGGCGGGGGTGTGGGCAATATTGCTCGGCGTCGCCGTCGGCGCCCTGATCCTTGCACCCATGGGCCTGTTCGGCGCGCTCAACGGCACCAACAACGCCGTTTCGTCGGGCGCGCACTTCGGCGTACACGGGCGCATCGTCGGCTCGTTCCTGTCGCTGCTCACGGCGGTGGCGTTCTTTTCGCTGTCGGTGTGGAGTTCGGGTGATGCCCTGGTCGGCGGAGCCAAGCGCCTGGCCGGCCTGCCGGAAAGCGACCTGACCCTGGGCCTGGCCTACGGCCTGTTCGCCGTGTTGGTGCTGGTGGTATGCATCTTCGGCTTCCGCTTCATGCTGTGGGTCAACAAGATTGCCGTGTGGGCGTCGAGCCTGCTGTTCCTGCTGGGTATCGTTGCCTTTGCCGGGCCGTTCGATGCGGGCTACGCAGGCAGCGTCAACCTCGGCCAGGCCGGCTTCTGGGCGGCGTTCGTCGGCGCAGCGATCCTGGCCATGAGCAACCCGGTGTCGTTCGGTGCATTCCTGGGTGACTGGTCGCGTTACATTCCGCGTGAAACACCCAAGGCGCGCATCATGCTGGCGGTGATCGCGGCCCAGGGCGCCACGCTGATCCCGTTTTTGTTCGGCCTGTGCACCGCCACCCTGGTGGCCACTCAGGCACCGGACTACATCGCTGCCAACAATTACGTCGGCGGCCTGCTGGCCGTGGCGCCCAGCTGGTTCTTCCTGCCGGTGTGCCTGATTGCGGTGATCGGCGGCATGTCCACCGGCACTACGGCGCTGTATGGCACGGGCCTGGACATGTCCAGCGTGTTCCCACGGTTGCTCAGCCGAGCCGGTGCCACGCTGCTGATCGGCGTGCTGGCGATCGGTTTCATTTTCATCGGCCGCTTCACCTTCAACCTGGTGCAGAGCGTGTCGACCTTTGCCGTGCTGATCATCACCTGCACCAGCCCATGGATGGTGATCATGATCCTCGGCCTGATCACCCGCCGCGGCTTCTACCACGCCGACGACCTGCAGGTGTTCACCCGCGGCCAGCGTGGCGGCCATTACTGGTTCCTGCACGGCTGGAACTGGCGCGGCATGGGGGCGTGGGTCCCCAGTGCGGCAGTCGGCCTGTGCTTCGTGAACCTGCCGGGGCAGTTTGTCGGCCCGCTGGGCGACCTGGCCGGCGGTATCGACCTGAGCCTGCCGGTGACCCTGGGGTTGGCTGGCGTACTGTACCTGCTGTTGCTCAACCTGTTCCCTGAACCTGCTGGTGTGTATGGCCCCCAGGGCCCGCGCTGGGTGCGTTGCAAAAGCACTGCGCATACGCCTGTAACCACTGCCGAAATGGCCTGACTGGAAACCGACCATGACCACTTCCCATTACATTGCCGGCCGCTGGGTCGAAGGCCAGGGCAGCGACTGCATCAGCGTCAATGACCCTGCACTGGGGCAACCGTTCGCCGAACTGATGGCCGCCAGCGTCGAGCAGGTCGACCAGGCCGTGGCCGCTGCCCGTGCTGCCCTGCCCGCCTGGAAAAGCACCAGCGCCAGCGAGCGCGCCGCTTACCTGCGTGGCTTTGCCGAACAGCTTGGCCAGCGCCGAGAGGCACTGATCACCCTGCAAATGCGTAACAACGGCAAGCCGCGCCTCGAGGCAGAAATCGACCTGGACGACGCTATCGCCACCTTCGGCTACTACGCCGAACTGGCCGAGCAACTGCCGGCGAAAAACTGTGACGTGCCGCTGGCAGCCCCGGGCTTCAGCGCTCGCACCCGCCTGGAACCGGTGGGCGTGGTCGGCCTGATCGTGCCGTGGAACTTCCCGCTGGTGACCAGCGCCTGGAAACTCGCCCCGGCCCTGGCTGCCGGCTGCACCGTGGTGCTCAAGCCCTCGGAGGTCACCCCGCTGATCGAGCAGGCCTACGGCCAGATCGCCGATGCACTGGGCCTGCCGGCCGGCGTACTGAATATCGTCAATGGCAAAGCCGAGACCGGAGCCGCACTGAGCAACCACAACGGCCTGGACAAGCTGTCGTTCACCGGCAGCAACAGCGTCGGCAGCCAGGTGATGCGCAGTGCCTCGGCACAGTGCCGGCCGGTAACGCTGGAGCTGGGCGGCAAGTCGGCGATCGTGGTGTTTGACGATTGCGATGTCGACCAGGCGGTGGAATGGATTGTTGCCGGCATCAGCTGGAATGCCGGGCAGATGTGTTCAGCCACTTCGCGCCTGCTGGTGCAGGACGGCATTGCCGATGCCCTGCTACCGCGCCTGCAGGCGGCACTGGAAAACCTGCGCGTGGGCAACCCATTGACCGAGGAAGTGGACATGGGCCCGCTGACCAGCCAGGCGCAATGGCTGAAGGTGGCCAGCTACTTTGCCACGGCGCGCGAAGAAGGCCTGCAGTGCCTGGCCGGTGGCAAGGCGCTGGACCGTGAGGGTTGGTTCGTCAGCCCGACGCTGTATGCCGATGTGCCGAAGGACAGCCGCCTGTGGACCGAGGAAATCTTTGGCCCGGTGCTGTGCGCCCGGCGCTTTGCCACTGAGGAACAGGCGATTGCCGAGGCCAACGACAGCCGCTTCGGGCTGGTGGCGACGGTTTGTTCAGCCGACCTGGAACGCGCCGAGCGCGTGGCCGATGCGCTGGAGGTGGGCCATGTGTGGATCAACTCGGTGCAGGCAGTATTTGTCGAGACTTCGTGGGGTGGTACCAAGGGCAGCGGAATCGGGCGTGAGCTTGGGCCGTGGGGGCTGTCGGGGTATCAGTCGGTCAAGCATGTGACGCGGTGCCTGGGCTGATACTGCAAGGGGCCGCTTTGCGGCCCATTCGCGGGTAAACCCGCTCCCACAGGTAATGCACATGACTTGAAGTGGATGTGGTCCATGTGGGAGCGGGTTTACCCGCGAAGAGGCCGGTACAGGCTACACATCACTGCAGCGACAACATCATCGTCTTGGGAGATAGCTCGGGACAGCGCTTGAAGCCGGCATACCTGGCGTAGAACTGCTCCAGGCGTTCGGTCAGTGGATGCACGATCATTGCGACACAACCCACGACTTCCGAGGCCACCAGCGCTCTTTCAATCGCATCCTGCAACAGATCGGTAGCCACACCCTGCCCGGCAACCTGTCGGGTCACACCCATGCGCCCCAGGACAACCACCGGCAGATGGTCAGGCGCGTTGCGGCGCAGGCGAGCCGATACGCCATGACCACGCGCAACCGAGCCGTTCGATAGCGTGTAGAAGCCGGCAACCACATGGCTGCCTGCAAAACAGGTGACATAAACCACAGCATGCTTGGCCTCTTGGGCCTTCAGTGCCTTGTCCCACAGGTAGCTGTTGATCGACGTTTCGCCACAATCGAACTGGCTCAGGTCATGTAACGTGTTCAAGACCTGCGGAGCGCTCAGCGCCAGCGCTTCGGCCTTGCCAGCAGCTTCTTCACGCATTCATTGCTCCTGATCCGGTTATCTTCCAATGCCTGGGTGAATGTGTCGAAGGCTGCGTCATCGAGCAGGAACAGACGCCGTTCCATCAACACTTCCTCGGCACGCTTGCATGCCGCCTCCAGCACGAAACTGGTGCGGTCACCGCCTACGATTTCTACCGCAGCGTCGATCAGGTCGCGCCTGTGCTCGGCAACCCGCATGTTCAAAGGCACCGCTTTGCTGCGGTCGCGCGTTTGAATATCACTCATGGATGTCTCCTTGCCCGTTCCACGCGGGCCATGTATCCCGACTGGGTCCGTCAAGATGAAATAAGGGTAGCTCGCTGTAACGCATTTGTGTAGATGTAAATCTGATTGCGTTACGAACGGTCATTCTTCATCGAGGGTGATACTGGCTTTCGCGTGACTTTCCCCTCTACCCGCTAAGTCCCACTCCCTGGTACCCCCACAATCACAACACCAGGCCGGACCACCCATGCACCCTCAACGCACTGCCTTGCACAACGAACTGCACGCCCGCCCGTCGCTGTACTTCGACGGCCCGGCGCATGTCTTCCACCTGGCCCTGCTCGGCGGCGATGCGGCCTGTGCGGCACTGCTGCAGCGTTGCTGCCCGGATGCCCCAGACATCGCAGCTGCCCAAGGCATCACCTGCCTGGATGGCCACCCGTTCAAGTGGGAACGGCACACCGAATTCTTCACCTTGACCCTGGTGGTGCCCTGCACTGTCGCCGACACCGAGTGGCAAGCCCTGCCACCGGTGCTGGCCGAAGCCATTGCCCCGCAGGCAGCACAAGTGATCAATGCGGTGCAGGTGCTGGTACGCGACGAACAGGGGCTGGACTTGCACCATTACGGTTTCAAGGACCCGTGCGGCTCATGCGTCGGAGGGGGCGATGCGGTGGTGTGGAGCGATTTCCGCCTGACCGAGGACGGTACCAATCGCTTCCTGTTCATCAATCGCCGCCTCAATGCCTACCGCCAGGGCCGCATGATCCGCCGCCTGCTGGAGATCGAGACGTACCGCATGATGGCCTCGCTGACCCTGACCACGGCCAAGCAACTGAGCCAGGAACTGGACGCCTTCGACAAGACCCTGGTGAACCTCTCCGAGCGCAGTGCCGGCGGCGATGGGCATGATTCCAAAGGTTTGCTGGAAGCCATTGCCCACCTGTCACGCCAGGTGGTCAGCCGCACGGTAAAAACCCGCCACCGCTTCGGCGCCACCCAGGCCTATGCGCAACTGGTGTTCGAGCGCCTGGGCGAGTTGCGCGAAAGCCACGTGGGTGACTGCCAGCGCCTGGGGGTGTTCATCGAGCGCCGGTTCAAGCCGACCGTGCGCTACTGCGCAGCCACCGAGCAGCGGCTGGAGCAACTGGCGAAGAACGTGGCCAACCTGGGCGACCTGCTACAGGCGCGGGTACAAGTGGAGATGGAAGAGCAGAACGCCGGGATTTTGCACAGCCTCAATGCCCGGGCGGATGCACAGGTGAAGATCCAGCGGGCGGTGGAGGGGCTGTCGATCATTGCCATCACCTACTACCTGCTGAACCTGTTCAAGCTGCTGTATGGCGGGCTGAATGTGCTGGGGTTGGGGCTGACGGCGCGGGACGGGTTGTTGGCCATGGCGCCGCCGGTGCTGCTGGTGCTTTTGGTGATATTGCTTCGGATCAGGCAGGCCAAGCAGCATTGAGGCGATAGGGGATTGTGGGAGCGGACTTGCCCCGCGAAGCAGGCGACGCGGTTCATGGCACCGGCTTTGCCGGTGTTCGCGGGACAAGCCCGCTCCCACAACTGCCCCCGACTGTCACACCGTTTCGTCAGCCGGTCGCACACCTTCCTGCACCAACACCATGCTCTGCGGCGAAGACAGGGCAATGCCCTCGTCACGCAGCCGCCCAAGAATGGTGAACAGCAGGTCGCTGCGGGTACCCGATACCTGGCGCGGCCCGGCCACATAACCACTGACCGCGATCACCATGCCATTGCTGGTCAAGTCTTTGAACGACACCGAGCTGGCAGGCGCGTCCAGAATCGCCTCATGTTCGTGGTAAGCCGCCAGCAGCAGCTCGCGCACACGGTTGGCATCGGTTTCCAGCGGCAGGGTCAGGGTAATACCGACCACACCCAGGGCATTGCCCATGGTCACGTTACGCACGTTCTGCGAGATGAACTGCGAGTTGGGCACGATCACCGTGGAACGGTCAGACATCTGGATCTCGGTGGCGCGCACGTTGATGCGGCGGATATCGCCCTCGACACCCGCCAGGCTGACCCAGTCGCCCACCTTCACCGGGCGCTCGGTCAGCAGGATCAGGCCGGAGATGAAGTTCTGCACAATCTGCTGCAGGCCAAAACCGATACCGACCGACAGGGCACTGACCACCCAGGTCAGGCTTGTGAGGTTGATACGCAGGGTCGACATCACCAGCATGGCCAGGAAAATGAACCCAAGGTAGCCCACCAGGGTGACCAGCGAAGCGCGCATGCCGGCATCCATGTCGGTTTCCGGCAGCAGGCGCTCACTCAGCCAGCGCTTGACCACACGAATGGCGAACATGCCGCCCAGGAAGATCCCCAGCGCCAGCAGAATGTCCTGCGGCACGATGTTCAGGTTGCCCAGCAATTTGCCGCCGGTACCGTCCCAGTCGCCCAGGCTGAGCAGCAACTCGCTGGGGCTGGTGCCCGACGGCATCAGCGCCAGCAGCAGTGCCAGGAACAGCACCACGGTACGGCCGATACCGGCCAGGATGGTGCTGGCCTGGGCCTGGTGACGTGGCGCCAGCCCCAGGGTCGAGGCCAGCGCCAGGCCGCCTGGCTGGCGCGGCGACAGCAGGGTTTCGCACAGGTCGCCGAAGAAGGTGGTCAGCAGGTAGGCACAGGTGATCACCAGGCTGACCCACAGCAGCTTGGCCGTAAGGAAATAAGCCAGGGTCAGGTAGCCGGTCACCAGTGCCAGCAAAATGAGCGCCAGCCAGATGACCATCACGAACGGAATCAACCCAGCCAGGCCGGTGGGGCGCTCCAGGTCATGCTTGCGCAAGGTGCGGCGGTAGCGCAGCAGCGCACCGGCAAAGATCATCGCCACGACCAGCGCGGTCAGCCCGTTCACTGCCACGGTCAGCGCCAGGCTGGCACCGATCACGCTGTTCATGCGCTCCATGGTCATCATGACCATCAGCGCCAGCGCCAGGACCTTGGGGAACCAGCCCAGCGCGCTGGCCACTTCGTCGTGAATCGGCGGCAGGCGCCAGGACGGGCGCTGCAGCATCAGCATGGCGCGGCCCAGGCCCGTGATGAAGGCGCTGAACACCACCAGGGCCAGAATGTGGTTGACCAGACTGGCGATGTCGGTGCCCAGCTCGGCGCTGCTCTCCAGGCCCCAGCGCAGCAGTGAAACCGAGCCGGCGATGGTGCCCAGGGTCGCCAGGCTCACGCCCAGGGCCAAGGCACTGCGGCGCAGGCGGCCCTCGGGCAGCCAGCTGACCATGGCACTGGCCAGCAGCCGTTCGATCCAGCGGCGCACCAAGGTCCAGACCAGGATGGCCGCTACCAGGCTGGCAATGAACAGCCAGCGGTGTTCGGCGCTGAAGGCGCTGCCGATGGCATCGGCCGCCTCGCCACGCAGGTCGCGCAGGCGCGCCACGTCATCCTGGGTGGGGCGGATGATGCTCTGCCAGAACGCCGGGCTCAGCGGCGTGGCTGCACGGCTGGTGATTTGCGAGTTGAACTGGCTGCGGCGCAGGTTGACGATCTGCGTGGACAGGTCGCGGGCCGACTGGGTCAGCTTGGTGGCCTGGTCCTGCTGGGCCACCAGGGCCTTTTTCTCGGCCTCAAGCGCTTTGCGCTGCTGGGTCAGGGTGACGGCTTCGTCCGGCTGGGCCGGGCCAATCACCTTGAGCTTGTCGTCGAGCTTTTCCACATCGGTGGTGCGCTGCGCACTCAGGGCATCAGCCTGGCGTTGAACCTGCATGGCTGCCAGACGCAACTGCGACAGCATGTCGTCATTGGCTTCGCTGGTAACGCCCTGGCGAATCTGGTCCAGACGATCGCTCAACTGCTCGATGCTGGCGTTCTCATCCAGTGCGGAGGCTTCGGCACTGGCCAGGTTGGCCAACGGTGTGGCCGGGGCTGCCCAGGCCGGGCTAGCGAGCACCAGCAGCAGGGCCAGCATGGCCATCAGGCCAGGGCAAAAACGGGCAAGGCTGACACGCCTCATCGAATATTCCTCTTTACA
Organism: Pseudomonas sp. S37; assembly: GCF_016658545.1. Classification (GTDB taxonomy): domain Bacteria; phylum Pseudomonadota; class Gammaproteobacteria; order Pseudomonadales; family Pseudomonadaceae; genus Aquipseudomonas. The sequence continues at coordinate 40,694 of NZ_JACVZC010000020.1, forward strand.
ATTCGATTTGGCGGGGGATTCTACGCGGCTTCAAGCGTTCAGGAGAGTGCCGTTTCTCGCTTCAGCAGTTGCTGTTTGCGTTCGACGCCCCAGCGGTAACCGCTGATGTCGCCATCGCGGCGCACCACACGGTGGCAGGGAATGGCCACGGCGATGTGGTTGGCCGCACACGCCATGGCGACCGCACGCACGGCCTTGGGGGCGCCGATGCGTTCGGCGATATCGGTATAGCTGACCCGGCAGCCGGCCGGCACCTCGCGCAGGGCCTGCCACACCCGCTCCTGAAACGCCGTGCCTTGTACATCCAGCGGCAACGCCAGGCCCAGCGCCGGGGCCTCGACAAAGCCAATCACTTCGGCGACCAGCCGTTCGTAGGCACTGTCGCCACCGATCAGGTGGGCCTTGGGGAACTGGTCTTGCAGATCCTGAAGCAGTGCTTCGGGGTCATCGCCCAGCAGGATCGCGCAAATGCCTTTGTCACTTTGTGCCACCAGGATTGCGCCCAGCGAGCACTGACCAAGGGCAAAGTGGATAGTCGCCCCGGCACCGCCGGCCCGGTAGTCCCGGGGGCGCATGCCCAGGCGCTGGTCGGCGCTGGCGTAGAAGCGGCTGTTGGAGTTGTAACCGGCGTCGTAGATAGCGTCGGTAACCGAGCGCTGGCCGTCTTCCAGGTGCGCACGCAAGCGCCGGGTGCGAAAGGCGGTGGCGTAGGCCTTGGGGGTAACGCCGGTTTCGGCCTTGAACAGCCGGTGCAGGTGGAAGGGGCTGACCGCCAGTTGCGCGCTGAGCTGGTCAAGGCTGGGTGCCGGTTCGCTGGTTTCGATCAGGCGGCAGGCACGGGTAACCAGCTGGCTGTGGCGGGTGGCGCTGGCCTTGGGGGTGCTGGAGCAGCGCTTGCACGCGCGGTAGCCGGCGGCTTCGGCGGCAGCGGCGGTGTCGTAGAATTCGACGTTGCTGCGCTTGGCCAGGCGGGACTTGCAGTTGGGGTGGCAGTAGATGCCGGTGGTGCGTACGGCGTAGACGAAATGGCCGGTGGCGGTGGCGTCGCGGGACTCGACGGCTTGCCAGCGTTGGTCGGGGGTGGTGTAAGGGTTCATTGGTTTCGTTTCCGTTTCCGTTTCGGTTGTTGCCTGTGCCGGCCCTTTCGCGGGTGAACCCGCTCCCACAGAGATAGTGCAGCACTGATAACTGTGGGAGCGGGTTCACCCGCGAAGAGGCCCGCACAGGCAACGCAAGAACTTCAGGCCCGCCACAGGTACCAGGCCGCCACGGTACGGTACGGCCGCCAACCGCCCCCCAGCGAGCGCATCTGCGCTGGCGTCGGCGCCTTGTCCAGGCCCTTTAACCGGCGATACCCCTCACGCACACCAAAATCATCCACCGGCAGAATGTCCGAGCGCTCAAGGCTATAGATCAGCAGCATCTCCACCGTCCACCGCCCTACCCCACGCAGCGCCACCAGGCGTTCGATCAAGGCTTCGTCAGCCATGGCCAATGCCTCGTCACGCGTGGGCACCAGGCCCTCCAGGCGGGCCTGCGCAATGCCCTGGATCGTCGTCATCTTGCTCGCCGAGAAGCCACAGGCGCGCATATCTTCCGGGGCAAGCGCCAACAACTGTTCCGGCTTTGGAAATGCACCTTCCGGAAACAGCGCCAGTAGCCGGCCAAGAATCGCCTCGGCAGCACGGGCATGCAGTTGCTGGTAGGCAATCGCCCGCACCAGCGCCTCGTAAGGTTCGCGCCCCGGCGTGGCCTGGTGCAGGCAAGGCCCGGTCGCCGCGATATGCCGCGACCAGTCCGGGTCAAGCGAGGCCAGGTGTTCGCTGGCCTCGCGGTAGGCTTCTGGCGAAAGGTCGGCGAGGATCATGGCACCTCCATCAAGTCGATTGCAGGTCCAGCTTAGCGCAGCCGTTCATCGGGTAAACGCCGGTTCTTGCGCGGCTAATTCCTGGCATACCATTGCTCCGCGCCAGCCTCCCCGCATAGAATTGAGAACTGTTCACATTCACACTCAACATGGGACCGGGCCTTCGCAACGATGCAGATCAACGACACGCTCAAACCGGCCGAGGTCGCTCTGCTCTACCAGTCCCACCATGCCTGGCTGCGCGGCTGGCTGCGTAACCGGGTGGGCTGCAGCGAACAGGCTGCAGACCTGGCACAGGATACCTTTGTACGCGTATTGCGCGCTCGCCAGGTGTCGCCACTGAAAGAGCCGCGTGCCTACCTGAGCAGCATCGCCCGTGGCTTGATGATCGACCAGTTTCGCCGCCGCGCGCTGGAGCGGGCCTACCACGAAAGCCTGGCCCACCTGCCCGAAGGCGAAGTGCCCAGCGAGGAGCACCGTCTGGTCATACTCGACGCCCTGGAGCGCCTGGACCGTGCCTTGCACCAGCTGAAACCACGTGCCCGCCAGGCATTCCTGCTGGCGCAACTGGACGGTATGAGCATCGTGCAGATCGCCCAGCACCTGCACGTGTCGCGGGCGACCATCGAGCGCGACCTGGCTACCGCGCTGGGCGTCTGCTACCGGTTGCGTTATGCCGACGCCTGATGGCACGCCTGCGCAGGCGCAGGTCGACCAGGCTATCGACTGGCTGGTAAAGCTGCGCTTTGACAGGCCATGCCCGCATACCGAGCGGCAGTTTCAGCAGTGGCTGGGCAGCCACCCGCATAACCCCATGGCCTGGCAGCGGGTCAGCCTGCTCAGCGACGAACTGGCCGGGCTGCCCAAGGACCTGAGCCGGCGTACCCTGGACGGCAGCCAGCAACAGCGCGTCAGCCGGCGCAGCCACCTCAAGCTGTTGGCGCTGCTGGCCGTGGGCGGCAGCCTGGGCTTCGCCGCGCGTGAACCGCTGGGCTTGCCTGAGCTACTGGCCGACAGTAGCACCGCTGTCGGTGAACGTCGCCAGCTGCAAGGTAGCGATGGCAGCCGTATCCAGCTGAACACAGCCAGCGCCATCGATTTGCAGTACAGCAGCGATCAGCGCCGCCTGGAGTTGGTACGCGGCGAGGTGAGCCTGGACAGTAACCCGGACGACAACCGCCCGTTCCGTATCGATACGCGCTTCGGCCCACTGGCCACTGTCGACGGCCAACTGCTGCTGCGAGAAAACAGCCAAGGCCTGCTGCTGGCGGTGCGCCGAGGAGAGGTCACGCTGTTCCCTGCATCGATCGCGGCACGGCAAGTGCTGCCAGGTGAGACCTTGCAAGTGTCGGCCAACGGCAGCTTCCAGGCCGTGACACTGCACAGCGACCCCTGGGGTTGGACTGACGGCGTACTCAGCGTGCAGCAGATGCCGCTGGGCGAGTTTATCGCCGAGCTGGCCCGCTATCGCCCCGGCTTGCTGCGCTGTGCGCCCGAGGTGGCGAACCTGAAGGTGTCTGGCACTTACCAGCTAGCTGATACCGGGGAGATCCTGCACCTGCTCAGCCATAGCCTGCCGGTGCGGGTTGAGTACCGCACGCGGTACTGGGTAAGTATCGGCGCAGCGTGAAGACTATTCGGTCCCTGTAGGAGTGGCCTTGTGTCGCGATAGGGCCGCAAAGCGGCCCCGGCAATATTTGCGGCGAAGCTGATATCGTGGGGCCGCTGCGCGCCCCTTTCGCGACGCAAGGCCGCTCCTACAAAGGATCGCGCTGGCCTGGAAGTCTCAATCCGCCAGTGCTCGCAAGCGCCCCGTGGCCCGATAGGACTGCCGGGCAAAGCACACGAACAGCCCGGCCATCAGCGCCAGCGCCATCGGCAAGCCATGCGGCGCCACACCCATCGCTGCGCCACTGACCAGCGGCCCCACCAGGCTACCCACGCCCCACAGCAAGCCCACGCTGGCATTGGCGGTCACCAGGTCCTGGCCTTTGAAGCGCTGGCCGATCAGCACCAGCGCCAACGTGTAGATACCCCCGGCCACTGCGCCCAGCACTACCAGCAGTGGCCACAAAAGCCAGGTCATGTTCAGCAGCCACGGCAGGCCGATGCCGATCGCCATCGCCACCAACCCGCACACCAGGTGCAGCCCGGTACGCTCGACCCGGTCGGCCAGCCAGCCCAGCGGCAACTGGAACAGCATGTCGCCGGCAAACACCACCGTTACCATCAATGCCGCTACACCAACGGCGAAACCATGGCTGCTGGCGTACACCGGCAACAGCGACAGCACCACGGCATCGAAGAACGAGAAGAACAGCACCGCCATGCACAGCGCCGGCGCCACACGGAAGAACCCGGCGAGACCAAAGCTTTTTTCGCCTTCTTCGTGTTCAACATGGTCGTTGGGCACGGTCAGCACGATGCACAGCAAGGCCATCCCATAGCAAACGGTAACGACGCCAGTGATCCACGGGCTGTCGGCGCCCAGCACGGCCAGCATGGCCGGGCCGAGTACCTGGAAACCGGTAAAGCTGGTGGCGTACAGGGCCATGATCTTGCCGCGGTTGTGCTCGGGGCACAGTTCGTTGACCCACGACTCACCCAGGATGATGGCGATGCCCATGCCAAGCCCCAGGCCCAGGCGCAGCAGCGCCAGCAGCCACAGCGAGCCGAACGCCGATTCGAGCAAGGCGATGCTGAGCGTACACAGGCTGAAACACAGCAGGTAAATGGTGCGCCGGGTGAGATGGCGGCAGCAGGCGTCGACCAGAAATGCCGAGAGCATCATGCCTGCGGCAGGGATGGCCGAAATGATGCCGATTTCCAGGGTGCTGGCGCCGGCCTCGTGCAGGCGCAACGAAACCAGCGGCAGGCTGGCCCCCAGGCTGAAACCCACGACTGAAACGGCGAACAACAGGCCCGCCAGCAAACGCATGTTCATGTACCACTCCTTGCAAACCGAAAAGACGTGCAGACACAGGCGCGCACGCCGGGGTGGCGCGCGACGCAAAAGCGCAGATCAGTTCAGGCGAGGTGTGGCGAGAAGGTGAAGGCAAACAGCACGCTGCGGCGGCGCTTGAGTACCGTGTCGCTCGGCCACGCGTGACGCAGGGCCTGGAGGGCAGGCTGGCGGGCGTTGGGCAGGGACTGGGTACGGCGCATTGCGTTGGCTACTTTGTGGAGGGTTGAAAAAGAGGCGGCACTCTAGGCCAACGGTGATCAGGTCGTCAATTGTCGGGGCCGCTTTGCGACCCCGGCAATATCAGCGCTTGCCGGTATTGGGCAAGAACACCGCCAACAACCCGAACAGCGGCAGGAACGAGCACACACCATAAACATATTCGATGCCACGCAGGTCTGCCACATACCCCAACAGCGCCGCGCCAATCCCGCCAAAGCCGAACATCAGGCCGAAGAAGATCCCGGCAATCATGCCCACGCTGCCCGGCACCAGTTCCTGCGCATACACCACGATCGCGGAAAACGCCGAAGCCAGGATAAAGCCGATCACCACGCTCAATACCGTCGTCCAGAACAGGTCGGCATACGGCAGCGCCAGGGTGAACGGCGTCACGCCCAGGATCGAGAACCAGATTACCGCCTTGCGCCCGATGCGGTCGCCGATCGGCCCGCCGAAGAAGGTACCGGCCGCCACCGCACCGAGGAACAGGAACAGGTGCAGCTGTGAGCTGGCCACCGATACACCGAACTTCTCGATCAGGTAGAAGGTGAAATAGCTGGTGAAGCTGGCCATGTAGAAGTACTTGGAGAACACCAGCAAGCCCAGCACGATCAGCGCCGCAATCACACGGTTCCGCGAGATGCCGTGGGTGGCCTGCACCGCCTTGCGCGCCTTGGCCTGGTTGAGGTGTTCCTTGTACCAGCTACGCAGCATCAGGGTAACGCCGAGGAAGAACAGCGCGGCCAGGCCGAACCAGGCGACGTGGGTCTGGCCGAACGGAATCACGATGGCCGCTGCCAGCAGCGGGCCCAGGGCGGAACCGGTGTTACCGCCCACCTGGAAGGTGGACTGGGCCAGGCCAAAGCGCCCGCCCGAAGCCAGCCGCGCGATGCGCGAGGTCTCCGGGTGGAAGGTGGACGAGCCGATGCCCACCAGCGCCGACGCCAGCAAGATCATCGGGAAGCTGCCAACGAAGGCCAGCATCACGATACCCACCAATGTGCACAGGGTGCCCAGCGGCAGCAGGTTCGGCGCGGGCCGACGGTCGGTAAAGAAGCCGACCCAGGGCTGCAACAGCGAGGCGGTGATCTGGAACGTCAAAGTAATCATGCCGATCTGGGCGAAGCTCAGGTCGTAGTTGGCTTTGAGCATCGGGTAGATCGCCGGCAGTACCGACTGGATCAGGTCGTTGATCAAGTGCGCCAAGGCGCAGAAGCCGATGATGCGCATCACCAGCGGCGTGCTTTGGCTTGCCGCTGCAGGGGTGGATGCGGTGGAGGCACTACTGGTGGCCATTTGCCTAAATCTCCGTCCTCAGGTTTAGGATCCGATTATCGGGAAACAAATAGATACATAGCTACCTTTTTTATCCCTCTGTCGCAACGTACTTGAAAATGGTTCTCAATATAATTAGCATCCTCTGCTCAATATCCCTGTCATCGTTGGGCGAATAGGCCCCTATCGTGAGCAGACCGAACCCATGAGCCCGATGCCCGCCAAGCAGCTGCAGCCCGACCCACAGCAAGAAGCGCTGGAGTGGTTTTCGCTGTTGCGTCAGCCCGGTTGTGACGAAACCCAGCGCCAGGCATTCGCGGCATGGTGCCAGCAAGCCGAGAACGCCCATGCCTACGCCGAGCTGGAGACCTTCTGGCAACAGTTGCAACCAGCCCCCGCCCGCCCTCGCCCACGGCAAGTGACCGAGCGGCGCAGCCACCTGGGCAGGGGGTTGGCGCTACTGTTCCTGCTGGGGCTGGGCGCGGCAGCCTATCTGTACTGGCCGCTGATGCAGCGCCTGGCCAGCGAGTTGCACACCGACGTCGGCGAGCGCCGCAGCACACGCCTGGCAGATGGCACCACTTTGAACCTGGACAGCGCCAGCGCGATGAACGTTGACCTGCGCAGCCGCACGCGCCAGCTGCATCTGGTGCAGGGCCAGGTGTATCTGGAAGTAATGCTCGATGGGCGAGCCATGGAAGTGGAAGTGGGCAACGCACGCATCCAGGTGTTCGGCACCCGCTTGCAGGTGGCCCGCCACGCCAACCATGACGAACTTGTGGTCATCAGTGGCAAGGCCATGGTCCTCCAGGGCGGGGAGCAGCACCTGGTCTCGGCTGGAGAGCGGGTAACCTTCGATGAGACGCGCTTCGACCCGGTGCAGAAGGCAGACCTGAAAACCGCCGACAGTTGGCGCAACGGCCACCTCAAGGCCACCGACATGCCATTGGGGCAGGTGCTGGAACGCCTGGCCGGCTACCAGGGCCAGCGCTTGTGGCTGATGGATGAACAGGTGGCCCATCGACGGGTGAGCGGCGACTTCAACCTCGACCGGCCCGGCGAGAGCCTGCAATCTCTGGCCGCGGCCCAGCATCTACAGCTGCAGGGCGTGCTCGGGCACTGGCTTGTAGTCCGCTAAAACCGGGCCTGGCCGCTAAGTTTTTGAAAGCGTGCAAATTTTTTTTGAAATGAGTGTTGACAGGGGGGGCGTTCAAGAGAATAATGCGCGCCATCGGCTACATAGCTCAGTTGGTTAGAGCATAGCATTCATAATGCTGGGGTCCGGGGTTCAAGTCCCTGTGTAGCCACCAAACAAGACGAAGGGCTTACCGCAAGGTAAGCCCTTTTTCTTTGCCTGTAATAAATCCCAAAGATTACGCGCGCCCTGTAGGAGCGGCCTTGCGTCGCGATGGGCTGCGCAGCAGCCCCGGCAATTTGTGCATCTGTGCGCAAACCTTGGGGCTGCTGCGCAGCCCATCGCGACACAAGGCCGCTCCTACAAGGGTACGCGGACCGCTTGCGACCTCAGTTCTCTACGCCATCAGAACGCCCACTTGGAACTCAGCATGAAGTTGCGCGGCTCACCATACGAGGCACTGTTGAAGTTGTCGTCGAATGAGCTGAAGTACTTCTCGTCGAACAGGTTGTTCACGGTCGCGGTTGCCGACCACTGCGCCGTGATCTGGTAGCGCGCCATCAAGCCGACGGTGGCATAGTCGCCCTGCTTGATCTTCACAGGGTTGCCAACCTGCCACGGCGTGGCGGTGAAATGCATGCCACTTTGCCAGTTCACCCCACCCCCCACGGTCAGGCGGCTCAGTTCAGCGGGTAGCTGGTAGGTCGTCCAGAGCTTGAACATGTCCATCGGAATGGTGGTCTTCACCCGCTCGCCATCGTGGTCCTTGACCTTGGAATGGGTATAGCTGCCCATCAGGTTCCAGCCTGGCGCCAACTCCCCGCTCACCTCCATGTCGAGGCCTCGGGTAGTGGTCTTTTCCGCTCGATAAGCGGTAATCAGGCCATCACTCCCTGCCACGGTGCCATCTGCCACGGCATCGTTGTCCAACTGCACTTCGTACAAGGCAATCGCTGTATTCAGGCGGCCGTCAAAATATTCACCCTTCAGGCCAACCTCATAGTTGTCGCCTTCACGCGGCTCCAGCAACTTGCCTGCCTGGTTGCGATACGGCTGCGGCTTGAAGATGCTGGTATAGCTGGCATAAACCGAATGCACATCATCCAGGTCGTAGACCACGCCGGCATACGGCGTCACTTCCCCCGTTGCCTTTACCGAGTCATCAGTGTCGTAAGGCTGCAGGCTGGCAACGTGATAATGGAACAAGGCATCGTACTGATAGTTGCTGACCCGTGCGCCAAGGATCACCGACACGTCATCAGTGGGTTTCAGCCGCGTGGCCAGGTAAGCACCGGTCTGGCGCTGATCGATATCGTCGTCTTCACGGTTGAAGTTATAGGCAGGCGTCGGCCCATGATTGTCCCAGCTCCAGACATTCACCGGCACGCCGCTGACGCCGTTGTTGCTGCTGCCATTGGCCAGCAGGTTGCCAAAGCCGTTACGGCGGTTTTCATAGCTTTGGTAATTGAAGCCCATGACCAGTTCGTGCTCACGGCCCAGCAACTGGAACGGCCCACTCAGCATCACATCGACCCCCCGCTGCTTCTGCGTGTTGTCGCCCTTGGTGGCGGTGTAGCGCAAACCATCGCCGGTAGACGGGTTGAGCACACCCGTGGTGGTGCCGACGATGACCGAGTCGTAGTCGCGGGTACCGTACAGGTAGTTGGCAGCAAGCTTGAGTGTCCAGCCCTGCCCCAGCCGCTGTTCCAGCGAGGTAAAGGTGTTGACCGACTCCTGCCGGTTGCTGCTGTCGCGACTGGCGCCGTTGTATGAGCGCGGCATGCGGTACTGGTAGCCGCGCCCCGAGCCATCGGTGGCTACCACCGGTAACCCGGTGGTGGAGAACCCGCGCGGGTCGCTGTCGAGGTACTCGACGCCCAGGGTGAACAGCGTATCGGGGCTCAGGTCCATCTCGCTGACGCCATACACGATGGTCTTCTGCTGCTGCAGATGGTCGGTGAAGCTGTTGCCCTGCTGGTACGCCGCCACCGCGCGGCCGCGCACGCCACCGTTATCGGTCAATGGCCCGGACACATCCACTTCGGTACGGTACAAGTCCCAGGAACCCAGCCCGCCGCTGATATAGCCCTGGAAGTGGTCGGTGGGCTTCTTGCGCACCAGGTTTACCGTGCCGGACGGGTCGCCCGCCCCCGTCAGCAGCCCGGTGGCACCACGCACCACCTCCACCCGGTCGTAGATGGCCATGTCAGAAAGCGCCTGGGGCAATGCCTGGCTGAAGGCGAATGTGGTGGTAGGCATGCCATCGTACTGGAAGCTGTCGATGGCCAGCCCTCGGGAGAACACGTACAGGCGATCGCTGCCCGGGCTTTGCACATTGATCCCGGCAGTCTGCTCCAGCACCTGGCCAAGGCTGCGCAGATTCTGGTCTTCAATGCGCTGGCGGGTCATCACGCTCATCGACTGGGGTGTCTCGCGCAAACTCAGATTGAGCTTGGTGGCAGCGTTGCTCGAAGCTGTCGTGTAAGCGCCTGTGCCTTCGGTGGTGCTGCCCAGCAGCTGGCTGTTGATGGTGGTAGCACGTAGCTCCAGCGCCCCGTCATTACCGGGCACACCGACCAGCACAAACCCGTCGGCATTTCCCTGCGCCTGCAGCCCCTGACCACCCAGCAGAACAGCGAAACCGTCTTGTACGCCAAAGTTGCCCTGCAACCCTGTGCTGCGCCGCCCCGCCACCTGGCTGGCATCGAAAGAAATGGCCACACCGGCCTGGCGGGCGAAGCTGCTGAGTACATCGCCCAGCTGCCCTGCCGCGATGTCGTAGCGCTGCACCTGTTGCTGGGCCTGGGCCATCGGTATCAGCGCCAGCGTCAGGCTACCCAGCCCCAGATGAATACCCAGGGCCAGCGCATTGCGAGGCATGAAAGGGATGCGCGCGCGCACGTTCGAAAGCATGTTCCCGATACTCCGTTATGTAGGCTTACGACAAGGACGCACGGAAATCGGTAACTGGAAGCAGCTGGCTATTTTTTTATCTGAGCGTGGATTCAGGCAGGTAACGCACCCGGGTGATCCACGGCGTGTAGTGATCGATGCCCAGTGGCAGGCTACGGGCCAGCAGGCGCAAGGCGCGCTCGCTGTCGTCGACGGGCAGCACGGCGGTGACGCGGATGTTGGCCAGGGCCTTGCGATCGAACAGCAGGTAGCCCGAATGGTTACGGCCCAATTGTTCGAGCACTTCAACCAGCGGCCGCTCGCGCACCACCAGTTGGTGCCGCGCCCAGGCCTGCTCCACGCCCCTGGCATCGATGGCTTGCACCTCGCCAGGGCCAGTGGCATCGAAATGCAGTTCCTGGCCTGCGGTTACCACCCGGCGCTGACCGTGGCTGTCGACTTCGGTACTGGACTCGATCATGGCCAGGCGCGAGCCTTCGGCCAATTGCTCCACTACAAAGCGCGTCCCCAGTGCCCGTACACTGCCGTGCTCGGTCACCACCTTGAACGGGCGCGCAGCATCCTTGGCCACATCCACCAGGATTTCCCCGCGCAGCAGGTGCACCGTTCGCGTATTGGCATCGAAGTCCAGGTCGACAGCGGAACCGCCATCCAGCCTGAGCAGGCTGCCATCAGGCAATTGCCGCGTGCCAAATTCGCCACTGCCGGTGCGGATATCCGCCAACAGATAGGTGGCGCCCTTCTGCTGCACGAACAGGCCCAGCGGCAAGGCCAGTAACACAGCCAAGGCCAACGCCTTGAGCTTTTGCGCCGAACGTTGCTGCTTGAACGCCAGCAGCGCACTGCGTGCTGGCGCCTGTTTGAGTACCTGCAAGGGCGCCAGGGTTTCCTGCATGCGCTGGAAGGCTTCGAGGTGTTCGCTGTCCTGCGCCAGCCACACCCGGAACGCCTCACGTTCACGGCCACTGGGCTGGTCGTCCAGGCGCACCAGCCACTCGGCGGCTTCGTGGAGGATTTCCGGGCTCACAGGCAGGCCTCTGCGGCAGCATGGCAAGCCAGCAGCGCCTGCACCAGGTAGCCCTGCACGCTCTTGGTGGAAACCTGCAGGCGCTCGGCGATTTCGCTGTGGCTCAAGCCTTCGAGGTGACGCAATACAAACGCCTGGCGAACCCGCGGCTGCATGCGCGAAAGGGCTCTGTCGATCTGTTCCAGTGCCTGTATCGCCGCATGGATCTGCTCGGGTGAAGGCGCTTGCTGCATCTGCTCGGCATGCAGTAGCAAAGCCTCACGATAGACCTGCTCCAGCTTGTACCGGCGGCCGCGATCAATCAGCAGCCGCCGCGCCACGGTCGCCAGCAAGGCACGGGGCTCGCGCGGGGCAACATAACTGCCAGCGCTGAGCAGGCGGACGAACGTGTCCTGGGCCATGTCAGCAGCATGCTGTGGACAGTTCAGGCGCTGGCGCAACCACACCAGCAACCAGCCGTGATAACCCTTGTACAAGGCATCCAGAGTGTCTGCGGCGGCGGGCGGGGTGGGTTTCATCGCGAAGCTTTGCAAATGGGAATGATTCTATTCTAATTGGCCATCACGCCAACTTGCAATCACTGCCTCAACGCACGCCGCTCACCGCCACTGCCAGGCCAAGCCCGATCAATGCCAGGCCAATGACCCGGTCCACCAGTACTTGCCGATCAATCATCGCCTTGCGCAATACCGGGCTGGAGAAAAACACCGCGACCAGGCTGAACCACAGCCAGTGGGCAACGGACATGAAGGCGCCATAGGCAAAAGCCAGCTTCAGCGGGCTACCGGGTTGTACCACCTGGCTATAGGCACTGATGACGAACAGCATGGTCTTGGGGTTGAGGGCATTGGTCAGAAAGCCAATGCGCAGGGCTTGCAGCACGCCGGCTGCCGATTGGGTACCGCCCTCGAGGCTGATCCGCCCGGTGTTGGTGAGTGACTTGTAGCCCAGGTAGATCAGGTAACCGGCGCCCAACACTTTCATGACCAGGAACAGCGCCGGGCTCTGGCGGATGATCACGGCGATGCCCAGCACCGTGTACAACACGTGCACCTGCACCCCCAGGGCGATGCCTACGGCGGCGGCAAGCCCGGCCTGGCGGCCTTGTGCATAACTGCTGCGGGTGACCATGGCAAAGTCGGCGCCGGGGCTGATGACGGCGAGGAGGGTGAACAGGGCGACGGCGATCAGTTCGGTCATGCGGGCTGCTCTCGATAGGCGATGGAAATGCACATATGCGGTGATTATCGAGTGCTTATGGAGAGGTAAAAATCGATTTATAGTGAGGTAAATCTGCTAGTTTTTCTCACAGATATACACAGCCTGCACCGGCCTCTTCGCGGGTAAACCCGCTCCTACAATGATCTGTGTGGGAGCGGGTTCACCCGCGAAGAGGCCGGCACAGGCAACACAGGGATGCCATGAAACTGCCTCCGCTCAATGCCTTTCGCTACTTCGACATCGCCGCGCAAACCGAAAGCTTCGTGCGCGCCGCCGAACACCTGCACGTCACCCACGGCGCCGTCAGCCGCCAGGTGCGGCTGCTTGAAGAAAGCCTGGGCGTGGACCTGTTCGAGCGCCGCAACCGGGCCATTTTCCTGACCCCGGCCGGCCGCGCCCTGCAAGGCACCACCCAGGCGATCTTCGAACAGCTCGAAGGCGCCGTGCAGCGCTTGCAGCACCAGGCCCGCGACAATGTACTGGTGCTGTCCTGCGAGCCGACCATCGCCATGCGCTGGCTGATACCACGCCTGCCGCGCTTCCATGCCACCCACCCCGACCTGCAGCTGCACCTGGTGGCCGCTGGCGGGCCGCTGGACTTCGCCCGCAGTGGTGTCGACCTGGCCATCCGCCGCGACGACTTCCACTGGGACAAGCAGCTGTTCAATCAAAAGATCTGTGATGAATGGATCGGCCCGGTGTGCCACCCCGCCTCCCCTACCCCACTCGACGGCCAACGCCTGCTGCACAGCACCACCCGCCCTGCTGCCTGGCCCACCTGGCTTCGCCTGAGCGGGCAGCAGGCGCGGCACAGCGAACGTAGTGACTACGAGCATTTCTACCTGTCGATCCAGGCCGCCAGCGCCGGTTTGGGCGTGGCCGTGGCCTCAGCGCTGATGGTGCGCGACGAACTGGACAGCGGGCAGTTGCAGGCACCATTCGGCTTTGTCCGCGACGGCTCGGCCTACCACCTGCTTAGCCCGCAGCCCTTGGCCGACAGCGGCAAGCGCCAGCGCTTCACAACGTGGGTGATGGCCGAATGCCAATATTGCCTGGCTCACTTGGGTTTGATGCAGAACGACGACCCGGGGCTGCCATCGCCACCCCAGGTGCGATAGCCGGCGGTATCCACATGGATGCGACCTGATGGATAGCGGCCCAGCCCCATGTGCCAGGCCTGGCCATGCTGCTGCCAGAAGCGGCACAGCGGGTTGGGGTCGGCCCACGCCGGCAGCAGCATGTCCACGGCAAAGGCGCGGGTGTGGGCACTGTTGGCCGCCCCGCCAGCGCAGGTGTTCAGGCGCGGCTCACGGTACGCGGAAACCACCTCGAACTGGCGCAGAATGCCCTGGTCGTCGAGGGTTTTGAGCAATGAGAGGGTCGAACGTACGGCTGGCCAGTGGCTGACCGGCGGCACGGCAAACGGCGACGCGTGGCACAGCCTCCAGTCCGAGGCCGAGCGCAGCAGCTGGTGAATGGGCACTACGCCATAAAGGCGCGCATCTACCAGCATTTCACGGAAGGGCCGGGTTTGATGGTCGCCGGCCCACTGGGCGAACATCCAGATGTCGCGCTCGTCGGCGTGGGCTGCACTAGCTATGAGCAAGCATCCGGCTAGAAGCAGTGTTCTCATCCTTGACCAGCCTCTGCATGACAAGAAGGTCCTCTGACTCTAGCCCGATACGCGTGGACAGGGATCAATCTTCAAGCAAGGTGCAGGCCATCACCAGGGCGTCTTCACGGCCACCGGCGACCGGGTAGTAGTCACGGCGGCGGCCGATTTCGTTGAAACCGTAGCGCTCGTACAAACGGTAGGCCGAACGGTTGCTGGCGCGCACTTCCAGGAAGCATTCGCGGCCATTGAGCTGGTAGGCCCGGGCCATCAGGTGCTCAAGCAGGCGCAGGCCCAGGCCGCAGCCCTGGTTTTCCGGCTTGACGGTAATGTTGAGCAGGTGCGCTTCGTCGATGATCACGTTGATCACCCCATGGCCCACTTGCTGCTGGCCGTCGAACATCAGCCAGACCTCGTACGATTTCAGCGCATCCTGAAAGATCCCGCGGGTCCAGGGATGGCTGAACGCGGCATATTCGATCTTAAGTACGGCATCCAGATCCGCCTCGGTCATCGGGCGGAAACTGATCGATTCACTCATTCAACGCGCTTCCAGCGCGCCATCAGCTGGCGCATGGCTTTCCAGACGTCCGCCTTGCGTTGCGGCTCGTCCATCAACAGTTCAAGGCCCGGCAAGACCCAGGCGTCGCCCAGGCCGTCGAGCTTCAGGGTTTGGTAATAGGCTTCGGCGTCAGCATTGGCGGCGAAGCGTGCCGCTGGCAGACCCACCAGCCACAGGCAGGTGCACGGGGCGTCTTCCAGGCGGGCCTGGACAAAGCCCTGGACGAAATCACGCGCAGCCTCCGGGCCCTGGTCCATGTTGCCGCGCACCAGCAGCGGCCAGCGCACTGGCTCGCCGATAATCTGCGGGGCGTCGGGCAGGCCGGCGGCGCGCAGCATGTCCTTTAGCAGCAGGTACGACGGGTCGCGGCTCTGGAACGGCTGGCCGGTGGCCAGCTCCACCAGCAGCAGGCAGCTGCCGGCACGCAGCAGTTGCAGCGAGAAGCGCGGTGGCGGGACCGGGGCCGGGCGCGGGGGGGCCGGTTGCTCCTCGGCTTCCACAGGCTTGGCGACAGGTTTGGGTACACTGCCCGGGCGCGGGATTTCGATTTTCGGTCGCTCGCCAGAGCGCGCCTGGGGAGCGGCTGGCGCGTCGTTGGCAGCGGGTGCCGGGCGGACGTCGAAGTCGATGTCCTCGACCGGCGCCACCGGCAGCAACAGCTCGGGCCGCGACGGTGCGGCGAACGGCAGTTCGGCGCGCGGCAGCCAGTGCACCACTTGCATGGCGGAAAGGAAGGCGCGGCGACGGGGTTCGGTGAGCAAGGTGCGGGGTTCCGAGGGGTGGAGGCAATTGGGCATTCTAACGCTGTTGGCATTCGAGCGCCGCAACTGGTCGGCGGTTTTTTGTTGCCTGTGCCGGCCCTTTCGCGGGTGAACCCGCTCCCACAAGGCGTTGTGCAGTACCTGTGGGAGCGGGTTCACCCGCGAAGAGGCCAGTGAATCCCCTACAGGAATAAAGGTTATCTCTCATTACAGACCAAGGGGTGAAAACCTCCCCCCCGGATGCAGTACAATCGCCCCCTTTTTCTTGGCAACGAGTCGAAGCCAATGATCGAACCCAAGCGCGTCCTGCGCGCCCTAGCCGAACACTGGGCCCTGATCGAGCCGCTGTGCGAGCGTTTCGACCAGGGTACCCTGAGCCTGGTCGAACTGCGCCAGCATGTGGCCCGCCAGCAGGTCGAAAGCACCCCGCAGGACATTACCCAGCTGCTCGACGTGTGGATCCGCCTGGATATCCTGGTCCCGGTGGCCAAGAGCCCGAACCGTTTCGAGCTCAACGCGCAGATCCATGACTTCCTCGCCTACCTGCGCCGCGAACACCGGCTGGGCCTGTGCCTGGAGATCGAAGCCTACCTGCGCCACCTGGAACGCCTTGCCGGGCACATCCAGGATGCCTTCGACAACCGCGACAGCGACGACCTGGCGCGCCAGCTGCGCCTGCTCGACATGCGCGTGCGCGATGTGCTGAAAAAGCTCGACAACGACGAGCAGGCGCTGGTGGCCGTGGCCGAACGGGCCAAGACCAGCAACCGCCAGATCCCGCTGCGCCAGCGCTACGCCGAAGTCCTGGCAACCTGGGACGAATACGTCGAGCCGATGATTCAGCTGGTCAACGCCGACGGCGCCTTCGAACAAGGCGTGCGCAAGGTCGAGACCGTGTTGCTGAAGCTGCTCGGCGAGCAGGCGCGCCTGGGCCACCTGGTCGACGACGACATGTTGCTGCGCACCCACGCGCGCATCCTGGAAATGCAGACCAGCGCCCAGCTGACCCTGCGTCACGCCCGCGAACTGCTGCTGCCGCTGCGCGAAGAAGCGCGCCGGCACAATGCCGTAACCCGTGGCGCCGCGCTGGCCCTGTCGGTGATCCGGCGCAAGGGCATCGATGCCGTGCCGCAGGCGGCCATGCCGATGTTCACCCGCCCGCAAAGCACCTTCCTCGGCAGTGCCAGCCAGGTCGAGGCTTACGTGTACGCCCTGGCCCACTTCGAGCCCAAGCCGGCGCGCTTCCCCAAGGCGCACAAACCGCAAGGTGGAGAGGCGCCACGCGCACCGCGCACCGTCAAGGAAATGCTCGAGCGCTGCGAACAGGCGCTGCCACTGCCCGACCTGATGGTCTGGCTGCTGGAGCAGGAACCTGAAGGCGCTACCGACGAACTGCTGTACTGGTTCTCGCGCCTGTCGCGGGAAAAGCGCTTCAAGCGCGAACGCCTCGAGCGCCGCGAGTACACCACCCAGGAACACCTGGTCAGCCTGCGCTCGTTCGGCCTGACCTCCAGCCGCGAAGCCGCCGCCGGCACGCCTACCGAATCCAACGCGAGCCCAGCCAATGCATCTTGATCTCTCCGAACTGTCCCAGCTCGCACCGATCTTCCGCGAGCTGTTCAAAGGCTTCCACGTCAGCCGCCGCGACCCCGAGCTGTACGCCCAGCTGTCGAACTTCCAGGACCAGTACCGCACCCTGTTCAAGGCCCTGGGCTTCGAACTGGTCTGCGATACCCGTGGCTTCTACTACTTCGTCCCGGACATGACCGCCGCGCAGGTCAACAAAACCGCGCAGCGCCTGTCGCTGTTCACCTTCATTCTGGTCGAGCACCTGGCCGACCAGGGCCGCGACCCGATGGCCGTGCTCGACGGCGGCAGCATTGGCCGCGATGAACTGCCATCACTACTGGACAAGTACCGCGACCTGTTCCTGCAGGCCGAAGTGCAAACCGTGGAAGAGCTGGAAGAAAAAATCCTGCGCCGCATGACCCAGCTCGGTTTCGCTCATGAGGAAGGCGGCATCTACCGCTTCCTGCCGCCGATGCACCGCTTCCTCGATGTGTGCCTGTCGGTGCAGCAGGACCGCGACCTCGCCGCCACCCTGCACAGCGACCTGCCACTGCCGACCCCGGTACTGGTCGAGGAAGAAAGCCCCGAAGAACTCAACCGCACCGACGACCCGCTCGACCTCACGCCCTTCGACGGTGAGGAAAGCGAAGAGGACGCCCTGGCCCGGGCCATCCGCGAAGAGCAACAGGAGATTGACGCATGAGCCAGGAACGCTACGGCATCCGCCGCTTTGCTTTGCTCAACACTGCCGGCTACAGCCTCGGCCTGTTCCCGCTGGAGCACCCACTGTCGGTGTACGGCGCCAACAACCTGGGTAAATCGGCGTCGATCAACGCCCTGCAGTTCCCGATCCTGGCGCGCATGTCGGACATGAGTTTCGGCAAGTACAGCCTCGAACAGTCGCGCCGCTTCTACTTCGCCAGTGACACTTCGTACATTCTCTGCGAACTGAGCCTGCCCCACGGCCCGCACGTGATCGGCGTGGTCGGCCGCGGCCCGGGCGGCGGTTTCGGCCACCAGTTCTTCGCCTACAAGGGCGAACTGGACCTGGCCCACTACCAGAAGAACGACACCTGCCTGCGCCAGAAAGAGCTGTTCACCAACCTCGAACGCCTTGGTATCAAGGCCTACGAGCTGAAGCCGGACGAACTGCGCCGGTTGCTGGTTGGCGGCCACACCTCGGTGCCGCTGGACCTGACCATGATCCCGCTGCGCTCCACCAGCGAGCAAAGCCTGAAAACCTTCCGCGCGCTGTTCATCAACCTGCTGCACATGCGCGAAATCACCGCCGCCAAGCTCAAGCAGCTGTTCCTCGACGCCTTCGAGCACAGCCTGCGTTCGGGCAGCGTCGACTACATCGCCGCGTGCGAGGAAGCGTTCCGCGACGTGCGCCGCATGGAACAGGACTACAACGCCCTGGTCGCCGCCGGCCCGCTGGTCGAGGCCCTGGCCGGTGGTGTGGCCCAGCGCGACATCTTGCGCGGCAAGCTGCACCGCATTTCGCCAGTGCTCGACACCCTGCTGGGCACCTGGCAGGAATACGCCATGGCGCGCAAGGAAGAGCTGGTCATCCAGTCCGAACACTACCGTGGCGAGCAAGACCGCCTGCAGAACGACCAGCGCGGCGGCACCCAGGAGCTGATGCGCCTGGAGCGGGAAATCACCGGCATCCAGCGCTGGCTGGGCGAGCTGTCGGTGCTCAAGCACCGCTTTGCCCTGGTCGATGACGTGAAGGTTCTGGAGCAGCAGCTGTTGGCCGCCAAGGACGCCCACGACGAACTGGCCGGCGCCCTGGCCCAGTCGCGGCAGTTCAGCGCCGAAGACCTCGACGAGCGCGTGCGCGACCTGGAAAAACGCCTGAAGCAGGTCAAGCAACAGCTCGACCACGCCGACAACAACAGCTATGCGCGCCTGCGCGAAGAGTTCTCGCAGCAGGACGTCGACCGCCTGATGCGCCTGTTCAACGGCGCGCTGTTCAGCCTGCCACTGGGTGACCGTGGTATCGAACTGGACGACAGCGACCTGTGGGTAAAATCGCTGGAAGCGGTGCTCGACGGCTTCAAGGGCGAGCGCTTCGAAGCCCCGGGCCTGGCCATCGACCTGACCAACATCGACCCGCCGGCCCTGCAGGCGCTGGCAGACCGCGCGGCCCTGCGCGACCAGAAGGAGCGCCTGGAAAAAGAGCTGAAACAGCTCAAGACCCAGCAGGCAGTAGCCGCCGACCGCTCCGCCTCCAAGGCACAGACCGAAACCCTGTACCAGGAAGTGCTGGACGCGCAGAAGGCGCTGGAAGACTTCCGTCGCAGCGAGACCCTTGCTGCCGAAGAGCCAGAAAAACTCGAGCAGCTGTCGCAGCTGGAAGCCGCCCAGGACGAGCTCAAGCGCTCCAGCGACGCCTTCACCGAGCGCGTCCAGCAACTGTCGGCCAAGTTGCAGCTGGTCGGCCGCCAGATCGGTGACCTCGAGTCCAAGCAGCGCACCCTGGAAGACGCCCTGCGCCGTCGCCAGCTGCTGCCGGCCGACCTGCCCTACGGCACCCCCTTCATGGAAGCCATCGACGACTCGATGGACAACCTGCTTCCGCTGCTCAACGACTACCAGGACAGCTGGCAGGGCCTGCAGCGCGTCGACAACCAGATCGAGGCGCTGTACGCCCAGGTCCGCCTGAAAGGCGTGGCCAAGTTCGACAGCGAAGACGACATGGAGCGCCGCCTGCAGCTGCTGGTGAACGCCTATGCGCACCGCACCGACGAAGCCCTGACCCTGGCCAAGGCCCGCCGCGCGGCAGTGACCGACATTGCCCGTACCTTGCGCAACATCCGCAGCGACTACGACAGCCTCGAGCACCAGCTGGCGCTGTTCAACCGCGAGATCAACAAGCGCCAGGTGTCCAACCTGGAAAGCTTCCGCGTAGTGCTGGCGCCGAACAAGGAAGCGCTCAAGCACATCGACCAGATCATCCACAGTGCCGGCCAGTACGAAGAAGGCGAAACCCTGTCGGTGTTCGACCTGACCCAGAGCGCCGAGCAGGACAACAAGAACGAAGAGGCCAAGGAGTACCTGGCACGGCTGGTGGCGGCCAACCACAACCAGCTGGGCCTGAAGGACCTGTTCGAGCTGGCGTTCGAGATCACCAAGGTCAACGGTCAGCCGATCATCCACGCCGACATCGACGGCGCGGCGTCCAACGGCACCACCATGACCATCAAGGCGCTGACCAACATGTACCTGTTGCTGCACCTGATGGACCGCGACCTGGCCGGGCGCATTCGCCTGCCGTACTACCTGGACGAAGCAGCGGACATCGACGAACGCAACCAGGCGGCATTGCTGGAAACCAGCCTGCAGCTGGGCTTTGTGCCGATTCTGGCGAGTGTGAAGCCACAGGTATCGGCGCGTGTTGCGATCGACCTGGAAGGTGGCAGCGGGCCGAATGGCATCTACATCGACGAAGCGGACTGGAAGTTCATCAGCCGGCTGGATGAGGTGAAGGCGGTTGTGCGTGAGGATCAGGCCGAAGAGTTGGCCTGAGGAATCTGGGGCCGCTTTGCGGCCCATTCGCGGGTAAACCCGCTCCCACAGGTATTGCACAAGCCTAAAAGGCAGTGGAGTACCTGTGGGAGCGGGTTCACCCGCGAATGGAGGCCAAAGGCCTCCCGGCGGTCTACCAGGCTATTCAATGCGCCCAAGGCAAAATCGGGATAGCCGTCACCGCATTCTGCGGGCTGCCTTCGATCATGCGGTCGCTGTACACCAGGTACACCAAGGTATTGCGCTTCTTGTCCAGGAAACGCACCACCTGCATGGTCTTGAACACCAGCGAGGTGCGTTCCTTGAACACTTCCTCGCCATCTTTCAACTCACCTTTGAAGTTGATCGGCCCAACCTGACGGCAGGCAATCGATGCCTCTGCCCGGTCCTCGGCCAACCCCAGACCACCCTTCATGCCACCCGTCTTGGCCCGCGACAGGTAACAGGTCACGCCTTCGACCTTGGGGTCGTCGAATGCCTCGACCACGATACGGTCGTTTGGCCCAAGGAACTTGAACACGGTGGACACCTGGCCGATTTCCTCGGCCCCGGCCAGCATCGGCAATGCCAGTGCGGCGACGGCAATCATCCTTTTCAACACAAGTACGCCCTCAGACCAGAACCAGATTGTCGCGGTGCACCAGTTCAGGCTCCGCGATGTAGCCCAAGGTGCTTTCGATGGCATCGGAAGGCTGGCCAATGATCTTCTGCGCCTCCAGGGCGCTGTAGTTGGCCAGGCCGCGGGCCACTTCAACGCCGTCCGTGCCGACGCACACCACCATCTCGCCACGGCGGAAGCTGCCCTGCACGGTCTTCACGCCAACCGGCAGCAGGCTCTTGTTGGCCTGGCGCAGCGCCTGCACGGCACCGGCATCCAGCACCAGGGTGCCACGGGTTTGCAGGTGGCCCGCCAGCCACTGCTTGCGCGCCGCGAGCATGCCGCGCTCAGGCGACAGCAAGGTGCCCAGCCGCTCGCCGGCCTTAAGGCGGTCGAGCACGCGCTCGATGCGGCCACCAATGATGATGGTGTGGGCACCGGAACGGGCAGCCAGGCGTGCGGCACGCAGCTTGGTCTGCATGCCGCCACGGCCCAGCGCACCACCGGTACCACCGGCCACGGCGTCCAGCGTCGGGTCGTCGGCACGGGCTTCGTAGATCAGTTGGGCTTCGGGGTTGTTGCGCGGGTCGGCGTCGAACATGCCATCGCGGTCGGTGAGGATCACCAGCAGGTCGGCCTCGACCAGGTTGGCCACCAGCGCCGCCAGGGTGTCGTTGTCGCCGAAGCGGATCTCGTCGGTGACCACGGTGTCGTTTTCGTTGATCACCGGCACCACACCCAGGTCAACCAGGGTACGCAGCGTGCTGCGGGCGTTCAGGTAACGCTTGCGGTCGGACAGGTCGTCATGGGTCAGCAGGATTTGCGCGGTGTGCTTGCCGTGCTCGCCGAAGCTCGACTCCCAGGCCTGCACCAGGCGCATCTGGCCGATCGAAGCAGCCGCCTGCAGCTCGTTCATCGCGCTCGGTCGCGAGGTCCAGCCCAGCTGGCTCATGCCGGCAGCCACGGCCCCGGAGGAGACCAGTACCAACTCAACGCCTGCCTCACGCAGCGCGACCATCTGCTCGACCCAAACGGCCATGGCACCGCGGTCGAGGCCTTTGCCATCGGCGGTCAGCAGCGCACTGCCAATCTTCACGACCCAGCGCTTGGCGCCCGTCACCTTGCTTCGCATCTTCTTCCAACCTATGTCGAATCTGTAGATACCGTGGATACAAAAACGCCGCTCCAAAGAGCGGCGTTTAGTGTACTGCAACCGGTCAGTCGCGCACGTAAATGATTTCCGGGCCGTCTTCGTCGTCCTCGAAATCATCATCCCACGCGTCATCGTCGCCGATGTCGTGCACGCTCTTGACGCCAGTGCGACGCAAGGTGCGGGCATCGTCCAGGGCCTGCAACTGGGCACGGGCTTCGTCTTCGATGCGCTGGTCGAGGTCGGCCAGCTCTTCGGCGTAGGCCGGGTCGTTGGCCAGGCGGTCGGCGCGGTCTTCGAGGTAGCGCATCAGGTCGTGGCTGAGCTTGTCGGTGCCCTGCTTGGAGATGGCCGAAATCACGTAGACCGGGCCTTCCCACTCCAGGCGGTCGATCACTTCCTGCACGCGCTCGTCGCGCTCGTCGTCCATGACCATGTCGGCCTTGTTCAGCACCAGCCAGCGCTCACGCTCGGCCAGCGACGGGCTGAAGCGGGTCAGCTCATTGACGATCACTTCGGCGGCATCGGCCGGGCTGCTTTCGTCCAGCGGCGCGATGTCCACCAGGTGCAGCAGCACACGGGTACGTGCCAGGTGCTTGAGGAAGCGGATACCCAGGCCGGCACCGTCGGAGGCGCCTTCGATCAGGCCGGGGATGTCGGCGATGACGAAGCTCTTCCAGCGGTCGACACTGACCACGCCCAGGTTTGGCACCAAGGTGGTGAACGGGTAATCAGCCACTTTCGGCTTGGCGGCCGAAACCGAGCGGATGAAGGTACTCTTGCCGGCGTTCGGCAGGCCCAGCAGGCCCACGTCTGCCAGCACCTTCATTTCCATCTTCAGGTCGCGCTGGTCACCCGGCTTGCCTGGGGTGGTCTGGCGCGGCGCACGGTTGGTGCTGGACTTGAAACGGGTGTTGCCCAGGCCGTGCCAGCCGCCTTGGGCGACCATCAGCTTCTGGCCCGGGGTAATCAGGTCACCGATCACTTCCTGGGTGGAAGCATCGATCACGGTGGTACCGACCGGCACGCGCAGGAACAGGTCTTCACCCTTCTTGCCGGTGCAGTCGGTGCTGCCACCGTTGGAGCCGCGCTGGGCTTCGTGGTGACGGGTGTAGCGGTAGTCGACCAGGGTGTTCAGGTTTTCGTCGGCAACCATGTACACCGAGCCGCCGTCACCACCGTCACCGCCGTTGGGGCCACCGTTCTCGATGAACTTCTCGCGACGGAAGCTCATGCAACCGTTGCCGCCGTCACCGGCTTTTACCCGAATCGATACTTCGTCAACAAACTTCATTAAAACCGCCTCTCGTCGGTAGACGAGCTGAATGACTCAAAAACATGAGGCTCTTGCAAAAATGAGCGCGGCGGCCCCGTACGACCGTAGAAACCAACGCCGGCAACCCAGACAAACAGCTTTGCAAGAGGCTCACCACAAACGAAAAAGCCCCGTCGCATGACGGGGCTTCTGGAGCGACGTCGCGATTAAGCGGCGACGATGCTCACGTAACGGCGCATGAACTCGCCTTTCTTCTCGAACTTGATCACGCCTTCGATCTTGGCGAACAAGGTGTGATCCTTGCCCATGCCAACGCCGTAGCCAGCGTGGAATTCGGTGCCGCGCTGACGGACGATGATGTTGCCTGGCTTGATAACCTGGCCGCCATACATCTTCACGCCAAGGCGTTTAGATTCTGAGTCGCGACCGTTACGAGTACTACCACCAGCCTTCTTGTGAGCCATGGTTCAATTCTCCAAATAAATTCAGGGGATCTAGGGGATTAAGCCTGGATGCCGGTGATTTTGATCTCGGTGAACCACTGGCGGTGGCCCATACGCTTCATGTGGTGCTTACGACGACGGAACTTGATGATGCGAACCTTGTCGTGGCGGCCTTGCGAAACGACTTCGGCCACTACTTTAGCGCCAGCAACAACTGGAGCACCGATGGTGACTTCTTCACCGTTGGCGACCAGCAGAACGCGATCGAAGGTCACGGATTCGCCAGTGGCGACTTCCAGTTTTTCGATCTTGAGGAATTCACCTTCAGCGACTTTGTACTGCTTGCCGCCGGTAACGATTACTGCGTAAGACATGGTATTTCTCCGATAATCCTGCTCACCCAGCGCTTTATATGATGAGTATTGGCTGGCATGGCTGCACAGGGCTGGAACGGCCCGGTGCAATTGCGTAAGGCAGGTGCTGCCCAGGAAGTTAGGGTGCGCGATTGTACGCAACCGTGGTTTTGCTTGCAAGTGCCGCCCCCGGCCTGCGGGCACCGCGCCTTGACACACCGGGACCTGCGACCTAGCATGCCGCGCAACCTCACTGGAGCAGCCGATGCAACCCCAAACCTTCTACCGCGCGGTGGCTGATGATTTCAGCGCCGTCGACGAGATCATCAAGAAGCAGCTGACCTCGCGCGTGCCGCTGGTATCGAAGATCGGCGACTATATCACGTCCGCCGGTGGCAAGCGCCTGCGCCCCCTGCTGGTATTGCTGTGTGGCAAGGCCCTGGGCCGCGAAGGCGACGACCTGCGCCTGCTGGCCGCCACCATCGAGTTCCTGCACACCGCCACCCTGTTGCACGACGATGTGGTCGACATGTCCGGCATGCGCCGTGGCCGCTCCACCGCCAATGCCCTGTGGGGCAACGCGCCAAGCGTGCTGGTGGGCGACTTCCTTTATTCGCGCTCGTTCGAAATGATGGTCGAACTGGGCTCGATGCCGGTCATGCAGATCCTGTCCAAGGCCACGCGGGTGATTGCCGAGGGTGAAGTGCTGCAGCTGTCGCGGGTACGCGACGCCAGCACCACCGAGGAAGTTTACATGGAGGTCATCCGCGGCAAGACCGCCATGCTGTTCGAAGCCTCGACCCACAGCGCGGCAGCGCTGGCCGAAGCCACCGACGCGCAGCGTGAAGCCCTGCGTACCTTCGGTGACCACCTGGGCGTGGCTTTCCAGCTGGTCGACGACCTGCTGGACTACAAGGGTGACTCGCAGACCCTGGGCAAGAACGTCGGCGACGACCTGGCCGAAGGCAAGCCTACCCTGCCGCTGATCTACACCATGCGCGAAGGCACTGCTGAACAGGCTGCGCTGGTGCGTAAGGCGATCCAGAAAGGTGGCCTGGAGGACCTGGAGCAGATTCGTGTGGCGGTTGAGGAGTCGGGGGCGTTGAAGTACACCGCAGAGCTGGCTCGCGATTACGTGAAGCGTGCCATTGCGTGCCTTGAGGTGCTGCCGGCTAGCGAGTACCGGGATGCGCTGGTTGAGCTGAGTGAGTTTGCTGTCGCGCGGACGCACTGACAGACCGAGTCGCCTTCATTCGCGGGTAAACCCGCTCCCACAGGTATAACACAGGCCCAGAGGCCTGCGATTTTCCTGTGGGAGCGGGTTTACCCGCGAAGCTTTTTGTCCGGACATAATCCCTTCTGGAAAAATACCTTTTACAATGCGGGCTTTCTACCGCCCGTCTGTTTGTTTGAGGAACCGAAGTGAGCACTCTGCCACCCTGCCCGAAATGCAACTCCGAATACACCTACGAGGATGGCACTCAGCTGATCTGCCCTGAATGCGCCCACGAGTGGTCGGCCAGCGGCGATGCCGAGGTAGCCAGCGACGACGTGGTGAAGAAGGATTCGGTCGGCAACATCCTGCAGGACGGCGACACGGTCACCGTGATCAAGGACCTCAAGGTCAAAGGTTCGTCCCTGGTGGTCAAGGTCGGCACCAAGGTCAAGAACATCCGCCTGTGCGACGGCGACCACGACATCGACTGCAAAATCGACGGCATCGGCGCCATGAAGCTGAAGTCCGAGTTCGTTCGCAAAGTCTGATTACACAAAATTCCGCCAATTGGCGCTTGCTATTCTGATAATAAGAATTATTCTCATTGGAACTGCTATCCAAGGAGAATAGCCATGACTTATCTGATCGACGCCTGGCTGGACCGCCCTCATCCTTACCTGCGCATTCTTCATCGGGAAACCGGCGAAGTGTGCGCGGTGCTTGAAGAAGAAGCCCTCGACGAACTGCGTGACCAGGGCGACCTGGACATGAGCGGGTTGAATTCGAGTGAACCGGGGGTGCTCAAGGAGCTGGTGCGGAATTTGTTTCTGTTCTGCTATGCGCGGGCGTTGCGCCCGGGGGGAACGGATTGGAATTGAGGCCAGCAGGGCCGGCCTCTTCGCGGGTGAACCCGCTCCCACAGGAATCGTACAACGCTTGAATTGTGCACATTACCTGTGGGAGCGGGTTCACCCGCGAATGGGCCACAAAGCGGCCCCAGCGGTCTTACAGTACGTCGAGCAACTCGACGTCGAACACCAGCACGCTGTGCGGCGGGATGCTGCCAACGCCTTGGGCGCCGTAGGCCAGCTCGCTCGGCACGTACAGGCGCCATTTGCTGCCCGCGTTCATCAGCTGCAGGGCTTCGGTCCAGCCAGCGATCACGCCGCCTACCGGGAATTCAGCCGGCTGGCCACGCTCGTAGGAGCTGTCGAACACGGTGCCGTCGATGAGGGTGCCGTGGTAGTGCGTGCGCACGTTGTCTTCGCGGGTCGGCTTGGCGCCTTCACCTGCGGTCAGTACTTCGAACTGCAGGCCCGAAGCCAGGGTGGTGATGCCTTCACGCTTGGCGTTTTCAGCCAGGAATTCCTTGCCGGCACCGGCAGCGGCTTCGGCCTTGGCAGCAGCTTCAGCTTGCATCACGTCACGGATGACCTTGAAGCTGGCCGACAGGTCGGCTTCGCTGACGCGGCTGTCGGCGCCGTTGAAGGCGTCGGTCAGGCCAGCCAGGATGGCTTCCAGGCTGACACCTGGTGGCGGGTTGTCGCGCAGCTGGCCGCCCAGCTGACGGCCGATGCCGTAGCTGACGCGGGTTTCGTCGGTAGACAGGTTGAGTTCGGACATTGTCGTGCTCCACTGCAGGGCGCAGTGCAGCCGCGCCCTTGATGAAAAGGGCGAGCAGCCTAGCACACTGGGGCGCTGCGAGCAGCTACCAGGCCGAACGCTGGGAAATCGGCACCTTCAGGTCTTCTTCCGGGTGTGTGCCCATGCCACACATCTCGTCCTGCACCGACCAGTGCACCAGGTTCATCGAGACCATGGGGATGGTCTGCAGCAACGTGCGGGCATCCTCCACCGAGTGCACGCGCAAGCGTTCACCACGGGTGTCGGACAAGGGGTGGGCGTGACCTTTGACCCGCGCTTCTAGCAGGTAATCACCGCCTTCGATGGCAATCAGGTTCAGTTCGTCGACATGGCCAGCCCTGGCCTCGCTATTGAGCTGATGCAAGTTCATGAGAGCACCTCGCTGCTGGGAACCACGCATGAGTGCTCATTTTTTGTACAGGATGGGAGATTACACAAGGCAAGACCGACGCCGCTGGTCAGTTGGACCGCGTCGGCCTCTTCGCGGGTGAACCCGCTCCCACAGGTATTGCGCAGGCTTAAAGGCTTGTACATATCTATGGGAGCGGGTTCACCCGCGAATAGGCCCTGGCAGGGCTCAGTGCTTGGTCAGCTTGTCCAGGTAACCCATGCAGAACGCCGAGACCACGAAGGTCATGTGAATGATCACGTACCACATCAGGTAGTCGGTGGAGATGTTCTGCGCATCCATGAACACACGCAGCAGGTGGATGGAGGAAATCGCCACGATCGATGCGGCAACCTTCATCTTCAGCGACGAAGAGTCCATCTTGCCCAGCCAGTTGAGCTTTTCCTTGCTCTCGTCGATGTCCAGTTGCGAAACGAAGTTTTCGTAGCCGGAAATCATCACCATCACCAACAGGCCACCGACCAGCGACATGTCGATCAGCGACAGGATCACCAGAATCAGGTCGGCTTCGCTCAGGGCGAAGACGTTGGGCAGGACGTGGACCACTTCCTGGAAGAATTTCAGCGCCAGGGCCAGCAGGCCGAGGGACAGGCCGAAGTAGATCGGGGCGAGCAGCCAGCGCGAGGCATACATCGCGTTTTCGAGGATACGTTCCATGAAGTTCGGGACTCATCAGGTGACTAAAAAAGCGACGGCGAGTATAGCCAGCCACCTGTTACAGCAAAAGCCCGGTGAATGGGCTGCTTTGCAGCCCATCGCGACGCAAGGCCGCTCTCATCAAACAAAACGCAACCCATTGATTTATAAGCCTCAGACAGC